>JAGZIN010000001.1 GCA_018366195.1 Butyricicoccus pullicaecorum
GGCTGGCAGATCGTATTACACGTTTGACGTGTCCGCGAGGATCAGAGGGCTTTGCCCGCATGTGAAATACCCCCGGCTTTGCCGGGGGATATTTATTTATCATCTTTTATCAGCGTAAGCAATTTCATTCACAATTTTTACAATCCTGAGAGAGATCTCATAACCAAATCCACATCTTGATTCTCAAGTTCTTGTATGATATGCAGATATGTTTTTTGCGTTGTTGTCATACTGGCATGACCTAATCTTCTTGCAACACTGGCAATTGAAACTCCGGCAAACAGGAGTATAGATGCATGTGTATGCCTTAAACCATGTATGGAAATTACAGGTATTCCACTCTTTTGACAATGTCGTTTCAAAATATCATTTACCGTAGAATTATAAACAACATTCTCGATAAAAATAGGTTTATCAGCTGGTAGATTTCTCAGCAACTCAGAAAACTGTACGACCGTTTGCCAATCTATTTGTATTTTGCGTTCAGAAGACTTATTTTTGGTTGGCTGAAATCCGCCTTTTCCCTTATAGTCCCATGTTTTTGTTATGGAAACTGTTTGTCTGGAAAAATCAAAATCTCTTGGAGTTAGGGCAAGTGCTTCTGAAAAGCGCATTCCAGTTTTGGCGACAAGCAGTATGAAGTAGTCCCAGTTCACTTCTGACCGTAAATCCAGACTGGCAAGAAGTGTGTGCAACTCAAATTGGTTGAGATACTTCATTTTCTTTACAGCGGGTTGTTTTCCCTTGATGATTGCTTTTCTGGTAGGGTCTCGTTCAATCAAGCCCTCATCAACAGCATCTAAAATTGCACCTTTCAATTGATGGTGAAAATCCATCGTAGTCTGTCTTTCATGGTATATCGCGTAATCATTCAATAGCTGTTGGTATGCAAGCCGATTTAATTCACATATTTTTAGGTTTGGAATCAACTTTACGAGCCATTGCTGCGTCATTAGATACTTGTCCATCGTAACTTTACGAATTGCACCTTGTTTATATACTATAATCCATTTTGCATAATAGTCACAAAACAAGTCAGTGCGTTTGATATCATCTAACATAAATAATCCTCCACAAGATGAAACTTGGCTTACGCTGATGAAGGGTGATAAGGTGGTCGATGCTGCGAAATATTCTGCCAATCTTTTGTGCCTCGTTCTTATCCAATGGTGCAGCCACTTCAATCTCAGCCAAATCATTCACATTTATTGTTGGATAGCTTGTACCGGTGCAGTTATCTAAAACGACCTTTACGAAGCGATCACTCTGGACAAGACTGAGCAGAAAATACCCGTTAACATACGGGCGCATCTGTGCATATCCAGTCGAAAAAACATAGTTATTATCGGGCTTTTCAAAGAGATAATTGTTTTTTTGATATGGGCGAACAGTCTGATAAAATAGGTCACCAGCGCAAGCAAGTCGCTGTGCTCTTGACGGAGCAGATGACTTTGCTTCCGTTCTATGTGACAGCATCTCCGTACCAACAACCGACTCCAAATCGACATATTCAAATGTTTGAGGTAATTCATCTTTAGGATTGAACAATGCAAGTTCTGACAACTTACGCTGTTCCCAAGTGATTGTCTCAGATTGGATTCTTCTTCAATAAAAATATCGAAATTTGGATATTTGTATTAGGGAAACAAGGAATTGTGTTATAATATTAAATAATAGAGTTACAAACTCTTTGGTACAGCGAAAAAATGAAAAAAGTAGATGTTAGCGATAAAAAATGGGGTAGAAATGAAGATGTCATGACAGAAACACTCGGAAAAATCTGCAAAGCATTCGATTACTCCACAGATGATATGATAGAATTTCTTCCAGATGAAACTGGTATGACCCGTATCGGGTATGATGTTACCGGAGATACAGAAATAGGAAAGGATAGATTTTAATATGAACAAGCAGCAATTGGCAAACAAGATTTGGGAGTCTGCGAATAAGATGCGCTCTAAAATAGAAGCCAATGAATACAAGGATTATATATTAGGCTTTATTTTTTATAAGTATCTTTCCGAGACCGAAGTAAAATGGCTGCGAGAAAATGATTTTAGCGATGAAGACATTCGAGAACTTTCGGAAGACGATGCTGAAACGGTAGAGTATATTCAAAAGAATGTCGGTTACTTTATTGCGTATGATAATCTCTACTCTACTTGGCTTGAAAAAGGCAGACACTTTGATGTTTCTAATGTTACAGATGCTCTATCTGCTTTTAGTCGTTTGATTAGCCCGACTCACAAAAAAGTATTCGAGAATATTTTCCAAACACTTGAAACCGGTCTTTCTAAGTTGGGTGAAAGCTCAGGTGCAAGAACAAAAGCAATCAGCAGTTTGTTGCAGTTGATTAAGGATATTCCGATGGACGGGAAACAGGACTACGATCTTCTTGGATTCATCTACGAATACCTCATTAGTATGTTTGCTGCAAATGCCGGAAAAAAGGCCGGAGAGTTCTATACGCCTCATGAAGTTTCGATGCTGATGTCTGAAATTGTAGCCAATCATCTGAAAGGAAAGAGCGAAATTAAAATCTATGACCCTACCAGTGGTTCCGGCTCTTTACTCATCAACATCGGTCATAGTGTTGCAAAATATATTCCTGATGCCAACAATATTAAATACTACGCACAGGAGCTGAAAGAAAACACATACAACCTGACTCGTATGAACCTCGTTATGCGCGGCATTAAGCCAGACAACATCGTTACAAGGAACGGAGATACATTGGAAGATGATTGGCCGTTCTTTGATGAAAATGATCCAATCAACACGTATGATCCGTTATATGTAGATGCTGTTGTATCGAATCCGCCCTACTCTCAAGTTTGGGACCCGTCAAACAAAGAACACGACCCACGTTATTCTCGCTATGGAGTGGCTCCGAAAGGGAAAGCAGACTATGCTTTCCTGCTCCATGATTTGTTTCATGTTCGTCCGGATGGGATTATGACTATCGTACTTCCGCATGGTGTTTTGTTCCGTGGTGGGGAAGAAGGGGCAATTCGTAAAAACCTTGTTGAAAATAATAACATTGATGCAATTATCGGTTTGCCTGCAAATATTTTCTTTGGTACAGGTATCCCAACCATTATTATGGTATTAAAGCAAAAACGAGAAAACACTGATATTTTAATTGTTGATGCATCTAAGGGATTTGTCAAGGAAGGAAAAAACAATAAGCTGAGAGCTTCTGATATTAAAAAAATCGCGGATATCGTGGCGAAAAGAGAAACTGTTGAAAAATTCTCCAGAGTTGTTTCTCGTGAGGAAATCCGCAGCAATGATTATAATTTGAATATCCCTCGATATGTGGATTCTTCTGAAGCGGCAGAGAGCTGGGATATTTACGCTTCTATGTTTGGCGGTATTCCTGTAAGCGAACTGGAATTGATGAAATCCTATTGGAAAGCATTTCCTGCGCTCAGACAGGATTTGTTTCTGGATAATGGAACACCTTATGTTGAATTGGCGGCACAAGATGTAAAGGCTGCAATAAAAACACATCGCGATATTGTTCATTTTAGAGACCATTTCCAATCTGTGTTCTCTGGATTTGACAGTTTCCTGAAGGAAAAGCTTGTGGACGGTATGCAGGAAATTGTGATTTCTCAGGGGGAAGAAGAAATTAGCTGCAATATTTTCAATCGTCTTTCCGATGTTCCTTTTGTAGATCGTTATGAAGCTTACCAACTGTTAGATGATATTTGGAACAAGATTGCGGTTGATTTGGAAATCATACAGACAGAAGGATTTGAAGCGACCAAAAAAGTAGATCCAAACATGGTTCTCAAAAAGAAAGATGGAAAAGATCAGGAAGTGCAAGAGGGATGGGTTGGACATATTCTTCCCTTTGAACTGGTTCAGCAGACTTTGTTGGAAAAGCAAATGAGTGTGTTGAAAGAAAAGGAAAACCGTCTTGCCGAACTTCCATCGGAGTTGGAAGAAATCGCAGATACATTGACAGATGAGGAAAAAGATAGTGAGTACTATGCCGAAGACACTTTTGTAATCAAAGAAGTCACAAAGAAGATAAAGGAATTGAAAAATGATTGTTCTGAAGAAGCAATGAATCTGAAAGTCAAATTACAAAAGGTAGATAGCTTGGCTTCTGAAGAAAAAACATTGAAATCTCAGATTAAAAAAGAGAAAGCCGAGTTGGAGGCATTGACCAAGACAACGATTGAAAATCTTACTGATGAAGATGTTTTCAAGCTTCTCCAAATAAAGTGGATTGATGGTTTGATTAAAAATTTGTATCAGCTGCCGGATACCGTTGTGGATACGCTTGTTTCTCGAATTGAAGCATTGAAAGCAAAATATGCAACGACCTATTTTGAGATTGAACAGCAAATTAAAGAAACAGAAGCTGCTCTGTGCGAGTTGATTGATGATTTGGAAGGAAATGAGTTCGATTTGAAAGGACTGAGAGAGTTCAAAGCACTTTTGGGAGGCAAATAATATGGAAAGCATGAAAAAACCTGCCATTCGATTCAAGGGATTTACAGAAGATTGGGAACAGCGTAAGTTCTCAGAATTGGTTCAGATTGAGCGTGGTGGCTCTCCAAGACCAATAGAATCGTTCATTACAGATGCTACAAATGGATTGAATTGGGTGAAGATTGGAGATGCACCGGAACAGGGTAGATACATTACAAAAACGGCTGAAAAAATTCGCCCTGAAGGATTATCAAAAACAAGAGAAGTTCATCCAGGGGATTTGATTTTATCTAACTCAATGAGTTTTGGAAAGCCTTATATAATGGGCATAAATGGCTGTATTCATGATGGTTGGCTTTTAATTAGAGATATAAATAATAAGTTTGATTTAAAGTTTTTATGTCACATGTTAGGCTCTGAACAGATGCTTAATCAGTATCGCTCATTTGCGGCAGGAAGTACTGTTAATAATCTTAATAAAGAACTTGTGGGAAACACGACTGTTACTATCCCATCAATAGTTGAACAGCAGATTTTGGGACGATATTTCGAAGAACTCGACCACCTTATCACCCTTCATCAGCGTAAGTATGAGAAGCTCCAAAACATGAAGAAAGCTTGTCTTGAAAAAATGTTCCCCCAAAATGGCAGCAATGTACCTGAAATCCGTTTTAAGGGATTTACGGAAGCTTGGGAACAGCGTAAGTTAGGAGATCTAGGTAGTTCATTTGAATATGGATTAAATGCGGCAGCAAAAGATTTTGATGGAGAAAATAAGTACATTCGCATTACAGACATAGATGATGAAACGAGACAGTTTTTGCAAACAGACCTGACATCACCTGATATAGACTTACAGAATGCAGAAAGCTACAAACTTGAAGAAGGGGATATTGTTTTTGCGAGAACGGGAGCGAGTGTTGGAAAAACCTATATTTATAAGGATTTTGACGGGTTAGTGTATTATGCTGGTTTCTTAATTAGAGTAAAAATAAAGCCGGAATTCAGTGCTGATTTTGTATTTTATAATACACTTACAAAAGATTATGAGAAATTTATTCGTATCACTTCTCAACGTTCGGGACAGCCCGGTGTTAATGCGCAGGAATATTCGGAATATGAATTTTATGTGCCAAATTACGAGGAACAAACAAAGATTTCAAAGGTTTTCGATAAGATAGATTATCTTATCACCCTTCATCAGCGTGAGTTAGAAAAGCTCCAAAATATCAAGAAATCTATGCTTGAAAAGATGTTTGTTTCGGAGAAAAAAGAAAAATGAAAAAAATAACCTTATTTCATGGTACGCCTGACAAAATTGTAGTGCCTACATACGGAAAAGGTCAGGAAAAACATGACTATGGACGGGGATTTTACCTCACGGAACGTATTGACCTTGCAAAAGAGTGGGCAGTTTGCCGACCAAATGAAGCAAATGGATTTGTTCATCAATATGAACTAGATATCAATGGTCTTAAAATTTTGGATTTTCAGGAAAAAAGTGTTCTTGCGTGGCTTGCGGAACTGATGAAACATAGAGATGCGGCAGACTCAAAACGTTATCGTATGCTTGCCCAGAAATTTATTGCAAAATATGGCGTTGATACCAATGAATATGATGTAATTAAGGGCTGGAGAGCAAATGCTTCCTATTTTTACATTGCAAAGGAATTTGTAAGAGATAATATTGATATGGATATTTTGGAAGAGCTGCTTTCTCTTGGCGGTTTGGGGATTCAATATTGCATAAAGTCGGAGCTTGCCTATTCTAGACTGCACGAAGTTCAGAGTGAATTGAAAATAATTCCGTATATAGAATTCAATGAAAAATACAATCAGCGTGATATCACAGCAAGACAGAAAATGCGTGAGCTTGTTGATTCTGATGCAAATTGTGTAACAAAGGTATTTAGCACGCTTTTTGAGGAGTGATATTTATGAGAGCTTATTCACAAGATTATTTGAATGATGTGGTTGAAAATCAGGGTAAGCTATTTGACTTTGTTGCCCACAATTATCCCGATAAGGACACCGAAGATTTTATCAAGACCTATATGGCAAGCAAGACCAGAAAAAGCATTGATGAAGCACAAGCTTATGTCAACACGATGGACGCCAAAGAATTGTGGGAATATTTTACTGAAACGGAACTGTATTCCTTAAAATCCGGCAAAGCGCTTGACGGATTTATGCCGGACTGGATTGGCGAGTTCTATGCTTATTATCAATGGTATTACAATATTCCGAGTGCTGAGGTGCTGAAAAAAGTGCCGCTTGATTTTATAAAAAAAGCCTACTATGGTCTGCATGATTTAGAGCTTGACTTGGCAGTACAGAAAGTGAGTGAAGTATGATGAACGTGATTTGTTTTCACAACCCCGATGAAGAGAATGGCTATTTGAGCAATTGGTATCTGAGCGATTTTGTGGTAAATGGTGTGAAATTTTCCTCTATGGAACAGTTTATGATGTACCGTAAGGCAGTCTGCTTTCATGATGAAGCAGTGGCAGAGAAAATCCTATCAACAAATGATGTTGCCAAAATAAAATTACTTGGAAGACAGGTGTCTCACTACGATGAAAGTACGTGGAATGGTATTCGTCAAATTACGGTTTATGAGGGACTTTATGCTAAGTTTTCACAAAATGAGGACTTAAAAGCAAAAATAAAAGCGACCGGAAATGCTGTTCTGGCAGAGTGTGCCGTAAAAGACCGTATTTGGGGTATTGGGTTATCCATGAAAGACCCCGATAGACTCAACAAAGCGAAATGGAGTGGTCAAAATCTGCTCGGATATGCCCTTATGATGGTGCGTGAACGCTTGTAGTCAGCTTGTTCTTCCTTAGAGCAAGTATGATAAGCTCCAAAATATGAAGAAAGCTTGCCGCGAAAAAATGTTTGTTGAATGATGGTATTTGACAAACAAACTTACTTTTCTAACCTATCGGAAGGGAGAAACTGATGATAACTTTTACAAAGGAAGCTGATTTTGAAGAAGCACTGATTCAGCTTTTGGGAAATAAGGGTTGGGAAAAAGAAGTATTGAAGCACCCAACTGAAAAAGATTTGATTGAAAACTGGGCAAAAATTCTTTATGAAAACAATCGAGGAATCGATCGTTTGAATAACTATCCGCTCACCGAAGGTGAAATGCAGCAGGTGATGGAACAAATTGTAACGCTGCGAACCCCTCTGAAGCTGAATGGTTTTATCAATGGAAAAACCGTATCCATTATTCGGGATAATCCGGAAGATCAGATGCACTTTGGGAAGGAAATCAGTCTGAAAATTTATGACCGACGAGAAATAGCGGCAGGACAAAGCCGGTATCAGATTGTCCAACAGCCAGAATTTCCAGCAAAATCTAAGGTTTTGAATAATCGTCGTGGAGACTTGATGCTGCTTATCAATGGTATGCCGGTGATTCATATTGAGTTGAAAAAAAGTGGTATTCCAGTCAGTCAGGCATATACTCAAATAGAAAAATATGCTCACGAGGGCGTTTTTACGGGATTGTTTTCTCTGGTGCAAATTTTTGTAGCGATGAACCCTGAAGAAACAGTTTATTTTGCCAATCCGGGGCCAGATGGAAGGTTTAATCAAGACTACTATTTTCATTGGGCAGATTTTAACAATGAGCCTGTCAATGATTGGAAAGATATTGCCGCCTCCTTTTTGTCAATCCCTATGGCACACCAGTTGATTGGATTTTATACTGTCGCAGATGATTCTGATGGTGTTCTGAAGGTCATGAGAAGCTATCAGTATTATGCAGCCAGCGCCATTTCTGATAGGGTTTCTAAAATCAAGTGGGACGAGAAAGGACATCAGCTCGGCGGATATATCTGGCACACGACTGGGTCAGGCAAAACTATGACGAGCTTTAAGTCAGCACAGCTGATTGCAAACTCTGATGATGCAGACAAAGTGGTCTTTTTAACGGATCGGATTGAATTGGGGATACAATCCTTAAAGGAATATAGGGGATTTGCAGATGCTCAGGAGTCCGTGCAGGCTACAGAAAATACGGTTGTTTTAATCAATAAATTGAAAAGCAATGACCCAGCAGATACCTTGATTGTTACTTCTATACAGAAAATGAGCAACCTGAAAGACGAAGATGGCGGATTGAATACCCATGACTTAGAAGTAATTGGTGCGAAGCGATTGGTGTTTATTCTTGATGAAGCCCATCGTTCGACTTTTGGTGATATGTTGCGAACAATCAAGGACACTTTCCCAAACGCTATCTTTTTTGGATTTACAGGTACGCCAATTCACGATGAAAATCAGAAGAAAAAGAACACAACTGCGGATATTTTTGGAGATGAACTGCATCGTTATAGCATTGCAGACGGTATTCGAGATGAAAATGTACTTGGCTTTGACCCCTATAAGGTATTAACTTTTAAGGATAAAGATGTGCGTACTGCTGTCGCATTGGATAAGGCAAAGGCGGCGACCATAGAAGAAGCCCTTGAAGATTCAAAAAAATCAAAGGTATTCTATGAGTATATGGATACGAAGAAAGTACCGATGGCTGGTTATTTAGACGATACCGGTCAATATGTAAAAGGTATTGAAGATTATCTTCCGAAATCTCAGTATCATACATTAGAACATCAAAGTAAGATTGTTGAGGATATTCGGGATAACTGGCGAATGCTCAGTCATAATGGAAAATTCCATGCTATTTTTGCTACAAGCAGTATCCCAGAATCAATTGAATATTATCGCTTGATAAAGGATAAAATACCCAATTTGAAAGTAACCTGCCTGTTTGATCCGAACATAGATAATTGTGAAGGTTTCGTATTCAAAGAAGATGGATTGGTAGAACTGATTGGAGACTACAACGCATTATATGGACAAGAATTTACACTTTCGACACATGCAGCATTCAAAAAAGACATTGCGCTCCGACTGGCTCATAAAGAAGTTTATAAACGCATTGAGACAACTCCGGAGAAGCAGCTGGATTTGCTGATTGTAGTAGATCAAATGTTAACAGGCTTTGATTCTAAATGGATAAACACGCTTTACATGGACAAGATGCTGGAATATGAAAATATCATTCAGGCATTTTCCAGAACGAATCGTTTATTTGGACCAGAGAAGCCGTTTGGAACCATTCGTTATTATCGTAAACCACATACAATGGAGCAGAATGTAAATGCAGCAGTGAAATTATACTCTGGAGACAAACCGATTGGTCTTTTTGTACAGAAACTTCCGTATAATTTGGAAAATATGAATCGAACATTCGATGATATTTCGCACTTATTCTCTCATGCTGGAATTCCAAACTTCGAAAAATTACCGCCTGATAAGATTGAGAAGGTAAAATTTGCATCACTTTTCAATGAGTTTAACGATTATCTCGAAGCGGCTAAAATTCAGGGATTTAGATGGGATAAAGTGAAGTATGAATTTTATAATAAGGATACGGGAAGTAATATAGAAATTCAGCTTCACTTAGATGAAACAACCTACTTAATTCTTGTTCAGCGTTATAAGGAACTGTCAAGCAGTGGTGGAACTACGGGGGGAGACGATGTTCCATATGATTTGGAAGGCTATTTAACAGAAATTGATACCGGTGTCATTGATGCTGACTTTATGAATAGCCGTTTTGAAAGATACTTGAAGTTAATCCGTCACGAAGGAAGCAAAAAAGAACTGATTGATGATGCGCTTGAAGAGTTACATAAAACTTTTGCGACATTATCTCAGGAAGAACAAAAATATGCAAATATTTTTTTGCATGATGTTCAAAGGGGAGATGTTCTTCCAGAGCAGGGAAAAACTTTAAGAGATTACATCACAGAGTATCAGTATAAAGCAAAAAACGATCAAATCCATTGTTTTGCAGAGATTTTAGGTATTGATGAAGAAAAGTTGCGCACGATGATGGGATTGAAACTCACAGAAGCCAATATAAACGAATTTGGTCGATTAGATGACTTGAAGAAATCTGTCGATAAAACGAAGGCAAAGCAATTCTTTGAGGTAAAAGAACAGACAAAGCTAACCCCTCCAAAGGTAAATATGCGAATTGATAAGTTCTTGCGAGACTTTATTCTGGGTGGTGGATTTGAAATAGAGATGCCTTAATGTATTGCTTGGGAACAGCGTAAGGTTGGAGATTATTTAATTGAAAGTCGAATCAAAGGAAATACAGGTCGTGATGCAAGAAAACTGACAGTTAAATTGTGGGGGAAAGGTGTTGTAGAAAAAAATGATTTTGGAGGAAGCGAACATACTCAGTATTATGTTCGTAGAAAAGGACAATTTATTTATAGTAAGTTGGATTTCTTGAATTCAGCATTTGGTGTAATCCCTAAAAACCTTGATAATTACGAATCTACAGCCGATCTACCAGCTTTTGATTTGAATGGAATGAATCCATATTTTATGTTTTTTACAGCAATACAAAAGAGCTTTTATTTTAAGTACGGCTCTATTGCTGACGGCAGCAGGAAGGCAAAAAGAATACATGCAAATACTTTCTTGGATATGCCTGTTATGGTTCCCACGATGGAAGAGCAAACGCTTATTGTGGAATGTTTGCAGTCTCTCGACCACCTTATCACCCTTCATCAGCGTGAGGGTTGTCCGGGGCTATCACAATTGGAAAGTGGTGTAAATTGGTTCAGCCTCACTCATGTCCTCGAATATCACTATGGGTCAATCTGCACAAATTGTGTGCTGGGAAAGCATCATCAATCCTCGTTGAATAGAATATGATTGATGTTTGGATTGATAATCAGGTGTTGTCTGTAAATATGGGAATGATATGAGGAAATTTTGAGGGGATACAGCATCTCATATATAGATTGCCCTCTTGCTCGAATAGGGGGCAATGTGATAAAATAATAACATATTGATTGGAGAGGAAGAAAACTTATGTTAACGCCAGCAAAAAAAGAATTTATTGAATTTATGATGGCAGCAGATGTGCTGCGATTTGGTGATTTTGTGACGAAAAGCGGTCGAAATACGCCGTATTTTGTAAACACAGGGAATTATAAGACCGGTCTGCAAAATTCCAAGCTGGGAGAGTTTTATGCGGCGCTGGTGAAGGAAACCGTGGGTGAGGAATTTGATGCAATGTTTGGACCCGCTTATAAGGGAATCCCGCTTGCAACCTCGGTTTCCGGTGCGCTGGCGCGCAATTTCGGAATTGATAAGCCATTTTTCTTTAACCGCAAGGAGGCAAAGGATCATGGAGAGGGCGGAAGCATCGTGGGCTATAAGCCTAAGGACGGTGACCGCATCATTATCATTGAGGACGTAATTACAGCCGGTACGGCGATTCGTGAAACAATGCCGGTGCTTACAGGCTGTGCAGATGTAAAGGTAACAGATATGTTCATCTCGGTGAATCGCTGTGAGGTAGGGCAGACACCGGGGAAAACGGCAGTCATGGAAGTTGGAGAGGAGTTCGGGATTCAAGTGCATGCGCTTATCACTGTACAGGATATCTATGCGTATCTCAAGGAACAGGGCACTTATGATGAAATTCTGCCGCGTATGGAAGCCTATATGGAGCAGTACTGCGTATTCTAAAAATGAGATTCACGAAAAAGTCAGGAGCTTTGCCCTGACTTTTTCTGTTTTCTGGATTGCTTGCAGATAAGGCAAGGAGAAAAAAGGGTTGACAAGCATATCGGAGATGTGTATAATAAACCACATAAAACATATCAAAACAGTAGGAAATAAAAGGAGGTGCCGAGATGTATACAAAACAGAGTATGTGTTGTTGTAACTGTACGTGTCCCAGGCACTTTTGTGTGGGTATTGTTGTCGTACAAAAATATGACAGCACATTCTTATGAAAAGAATACCCAGATAGATTGCCGCGGGATTGTAGAAATACAGTCTCGTTTTTTTATGGAAAAATTCTGCTGTTTTGATTGAGATAAGGAGTATAGAGATGCATACAGACGTATTGGAATTCAGCGCTTTTGCACTGACAATCCTGTTTTTTGGAGTTATTTATTATTTGGGAAAAAAGAAGAATGTGGATTTTGGTATTTTGACCTTGCTGGCAACCGGCTTTGGAATTGCAGTAGGCTTGGTTTTTCAGGAACACTATCAGTATGTTGCTGTATTTGGAACAATTTATACCCATGTGATTTCTGCATTGGTGGTGCCGCTGCTGTTGTTCAGCATCATCTCCAGCATTACAAATCTTGGAGAGTCCATTCATTTGGGGAAAATTGGAATGAAATCGGTCGGATTCCTGCTGCTGAATACACTGACTGCAAGTGTGATTACCCTGATTGCTGCTGTTTTACTTGGAGTTGGGCGAGGATTTCCATACGAAACGGTCACAAATTATACTGCGACAGAGGTTCCTACATTTGTGGATACGATTGTATCCCTGTTCCCGCAAAATCTGATCACACAATGGGGACAGGGACAGGTGGTACCTATTGTAATATTTGCGATTCTCGTTGCAGTTGGATATAATCAGCTTGCAAAAACGCAGCAAGATGTCAAGCCATTTAAGGCTTTTATTGATGCAGGAAATCGTGTTCTGGGACAGGTCGTTGGCTGGGTGATGGAATTTACGCCCTATGCAGTCCTTTCGCTGATTGCCAGAGCGGTTGGAAAAGCACCGGTTTCTGAGCTGCTGCCGCTTTTTGGAGTTCTGATTTTAGCGTATGTTCTGTGTGCAATTCAGCTGTTTGGTGTTGAGAGCCTGCTGATTCGTTTGATTGGGCGCTTAAATCCAATGCGTTTCCTGAAAGGGATTGCTCCGGCTGCCATTGTTGCATTTACCTCACAAAGCAGTGTTGGAACCATTCCAGTTACAGTAAGACAGCTCACCCATGAGCTTGGTGTTGATGGCGATGTGGCAGGATTTACGGCAGGAATCGGTGCGAACTTGGGAATGCCGGGCTGTGCAGGGGTTTGGCCTGTTTTGCTGGCTGTATTCAGTATCAACGTATTGGGTTTGCAATACAGCATACCGCAGTATATGTTCCTGATTGTTTTGGCGTTGGTGGTATCTGTTGGAACCGTCGGCGTACCGGGAACAGCTACCATTGCTGCAACTGCCTTGTTCTCCGCAGCAGGATTACCCATTGAACTCATTGTATTGTTGTCCCCGATTTCCAGCCTTGTAGATATGGCGAGAACGGCAACCAATGTCGTTGGTGCAGCGACTGCCGCTGTTTTGGTTGCAGAGACAGAAGGGTTGTTAGACCATGCGGTATATCATCATCAGCGGACAGGAGAAACTGAGGTCGGCATAGATATCGGTTAAAAAAATACCGCCCGTTGCGACCGTGCCATTGAAACAATGGCACGGTAAAGCAAGGGCGGTATTTTTTATCCGGAACACCGAGCAACCTACTTTAAGAAAATATTTTGCGGAAGATATAACTGAAGAGCAGATAAAGTACAGTCATCACAATGATTTGTCCGCAAAGGAAGAAGTATAGTGTTGTGTTGAAAAAGAGAGAGCAAAAAGCTGCGATGTAAAGGAAAACAATGCTGACCCAGAAAGAGAGACGGGCAGCTTGTGCGGAAATGTACTGATTGCGTTCGTCCATGCTTTGAATTTCTGATTGGCGCAAGAGTTGCGGATTGCGCAGCAGCTTGCGTGTGTGCAGGAAAGTTGCAAAGCCTGCGCCAATCATACCGCCTGATAAGCCGGCAAAGGTAGTGAAAGCGTGCTCGTTTGGCAGAAGAGTCTGTCGAAAGGCTAGGACAATCAGCACAATACAGATGGCAAGAAGCCCTTCTGCAAGCCCGATGTACATGGAAATGCGTTTGCGCTGGATATAGGATAAGGTTTTCATGGGTTACGCCTCCTCAAAGAGAAAAATTTGTTCAATGGTTGTTTCGAAGAATACTGCAAGCTTGTGTGCAAGCAGGAGAGATGCATTATAGCGGCCGTTTTCGAGGGAAATAATCGTTTGCCGCGTGACAGCCACGGCATCGGCAAGCTCCTGCTGCGTCAGATTTCGTTCGTTACGCAATTGCTGGATGCGGTTTTTCAAAATACCGTCCTCCTTTCTGAATTAGAGGTAAAGTATACTTTACTTATAGTATAGCACGCTTTACCTGAATGTCAAGTGCGCTTTACAAAAAAGAAAATGCTGAGGGGAAAATCATAATTTGAGAAATCTCTGAAAAAAATGCTTGACTTCTACAAAAGATTGCAGTATAATAAATATCGTCAGCTAAGGCGGACACAAAAGATATAGCCGGATTGTGTAATGGTAGCACGACAGACTCTGACTCTGTTTGTCTGGGTTCGAATCCTCGTCCGGCTGCCACTTGGACCACTGAGTTTGTGCTCGGTGGTCTTTCTCTTTTCAACAAAATTTCTGGTGAAGTAATGTAAATTTTGACCATTTCACGGCTGGAAATATCGTGCACAAGCCGATATAATAGGAAATGGCAGAAAGTTTGATTTGTCCCATATTGAGGAGGCACTATGGTTAGAAATGATTTAAGAAATATTGCAATTATTGCACACGTTGACCACGGTAAAACAACACTGGTTGACCAGATGCTCAAACAGGCAGGCACATTCCGTGAGAATCAGGTTGTTGAGGAACGTGTGATGGACTCAAATGCCATTGAGCGCGAGCGTGGTATCACAATCCTTGCGAAAAATACATCGGTGCGTTATCGAGATACAAAAATTAATATTGTAGATACGCCCGGGCATGCTGATTTCTCGGGTGAGGTAGAGCGTATCCTGAAGATGGTGGACGGCGTCATTTTGCTGGTCGATTCCGCAGAGGGTCCCATGCCTCAGACCCGTTTTGTTTTGCAGAAAGCACTGGAGTTCGGTCATAAAATCATTATTGTAATCAATAAGATAGACCGACCAGATGCACGCCTGAATGAGGTCGGCGATGAAGTGCTGGAGCTGCTCTTGAACCTAGATGCAAATGATGAGCAGCTGGATAGTCCAATCATTTATTGCTCCGGACGTGATGGTACGGCATCTATGTCACCGAATACACCGGGCACCGACTTGATTCCGCTGTTCGACCAGATTTTGGAGCATATTCCGGCACCGGAAGTAGATATGGACGGCGATATGCAGATGCTGGTATCCTCGATTGACTACAATGAGTATGTTGGACGCATTGGGATTGGACGGATTGAACGCGGCTGTATGAAGGTTGGGCAGCCGGTAACGGTTGCAGACTATCATGACCGTGTCAAGCCATATAACGGCAAGATTGTGACTCTATACACCATTGAGGGGCTGGCGCGCACTCCAGTGGATACTTGCAGTGCCGGTGATATTGTATGTTTCTCTGGTATTGAAAATATTACCATTGGAGAGACTCTGTGTGCTCAGAGCAATGTAGAGCCGCTTCCGTTCGTTAAGATTTCTGAGCCGACAGTTGAAATGTACTTTATGGTCAATGACAGCCCGTTTGCGGGGAAGGACGGTAAGTTCGTAACCTCCCGTCATCTGCGTGAGCGCCTGTTCCGTGAACTGCTGAAAGATGTTTCTCTGCGCGTGAGCGAGACCGATACCACAGATGCGTTCTGTGTTTCGGGTCGTGGTGAAATGCATCTGTCCATTTTAATTGAAAATCTGCGCCGTGAAGGCTATGAATTCCAAGTGGGTGCACCCAAGGCTCTCATGAAGGAAATTGATGGTGTCAAGTGTGAGCCAATCGAACGCATGATTGCAGACGTTCCGCAGGACGCGCTTGGTTCTGTCATGGAAAAAATGGGCTCCCGAAAGGGGGAGCTGGTTACGATGAACCCCAAGGGAGATCGCATGCGCGTCGAATTCCTGATACCGGCACGTGGACTGTTTGGATATCGCAATGAGTTCCTCACCGATACCAAGGGTGAGGGCGTCCTGTCCTCCGTATTCCACTCCTATCAGCCATATAAGGGGGAAATCCAGAAGCGCAGCCAAGGCAGCCTGATTGCCTTTGAGACGGGTGAGGCGATTACCTATGGTTTGTACAATGCACAGGAGCGCGGCACACTGTTTATTGGCGCCGGTACACCGGTATATGAAGGTATGGTTGTCGGCGCTACCCCAAAAAGTGAGGATATCTCGGTCAATGTTTGCAAGAAGAAGCAGCTCACCAATACCCGTGCATCAGGCTCAGATGATGCGCTGCGTCTCGTTCCGCCCCGTCAGATGTCCATTGAGGCGGCACTGGAATTCCTTGCAGATGATGAATTGCTTGAGGTGACTCCAAATAATCTGCGTATCCGCAAGAAGATTCTGTCCAATCAGCTTCGCATGAAGAAGAATCACGGATAATTGCAGATATTCCGATTGACAGAACAGATTTGATGTAACATCATACATCAGAGAAAGGAAGTATGAACAATGAAAAAAAAGGTTTTGAACTCTGCATTTGCACCGGCTGCAATCGGCCCGTATTCGCAGGCAATTGAAACAGATGGTTTTATTTTTACCTCTGGTCAGATTCCGATTGACTATAAGACAGGCAAAATTGAAGGCACCACCATTGAGGAGCAGGCGGAGCAGGTGATGCAGAATCTCAAGCATGTGCTGGCAGAAGGCGGCGTTGGTATGGACCGCGTGATTAAGACAACCTGTTATCTGGCTGACCTTGCGGATTTTGCTGCATTTAATGAAGTATATGGAAAATATTTTCCAGAATCCGCACCGGCACGTTCCTGCTTTGCGGTTGCAGGTCTGCCGATGGGCGCAAAGCTCGAGGTAGAGTGTGTTGCAGTGAAGTAAATGAAGATATGAGAAAAGCGGCTGACCCATTTCGGGGTCAGCCGCTTTGGTATTATCCAGCAATGACTGCATCTGAGAATCCGTCCGTTAGATGACCAGAAACAAGAATCACGTGTCCCCAGAAGAGGTCATCGTCATCATAATAAAGTTCAAATGCACCATCTTGTGAACAAATAGAAATTTCACGAATCGAGATACGTGCTGCAAATTCGTCTTCTGTAATGTCGGAGCTATCCTCAGCCTCGTCGTCTTGCCAGTCATTGGCACATTCTGTTAATACAGATGCAGCAAATCGACGTGCCTTTTGATCCCAGTCGGTGTCGTCTGTCAGCAAGCTTTGCAAGGTGTTTCGGGCAGCATCTGCTGTTTGCGATGCGTCTGCTTCAAGATATATGAGACAGTCCTTGCCTGCCCATTTGCCTTCACCGCAGAATAGATGGAGTGATTTATCCAGCACCAGTGGGGAGCACCCGCAGACTTCCAACAGCACAGGCGTTTGATATGCGGTAAGCAGCTGCGTGAGCTGAGGGTCTTGACAATCACGTTCCAAAACTTCGACAACACAAAGAGATCTGCCTTGTGGAAGCTGTGATGTGGGCAGAGATTCCCGCACCCGCAGACGATAAATGGAAAGGCTTTGCAAATCAAAGATTTGCTCTTTGGTTTGCCGTTCCGTTTCGGTGAGCTGCCAGCAAAGCTGACAGGCATCTGTGCAAAGCTGTCCGCTGCTCAGGTCGATGATGCCGAGTGTGGGAAAGGTCATCTCCCATAATGTGCTGCTGCCGGCTCTGCCACAGCCACCATATTCTTGTGTCAGCGCGAGGATTTCTTTGGATTCCGGCGAAAATCGAGAAAAAAATAAGGCGCGTTCCTGTTGCTCTCCCATGAGGATTCAGTTTCCTTTCGTGTCATAATCGTTGGTCATGGCGTGCAGAATCGTTTGATAAATTTCTTCTGCATGCGCTCGGAATGTTTTTTCCAGCAGAGAAGCCTGCTCAGCGCTTGCAGCGTGCAGCTCAAGAGAAAAGACTTCGTCAATGCCCATCTGGACTAAAAAATCATGCGTATGCTGTTGCTCGGTATGGGTGAGAATCACAGCATCGCGATGTGCCTGCCGCACAACGCGCAGTGCGGAGCGCTGTGCAGATTCTCGAACGGTGTAGGGCAGACGGTGATGGAAGGCGGCAAGTGCTTCATGCCCCTTGTCGCTGATGGTATAGGTGGTATCCAGACAAGGGTCTGCAATGGAGAGATGACCGGTTTCTACCAGCTCATCAAACGCCTCCTTGAATTCAAACCAGCCAAATCCATCATCACACCATGTACAGACATCAAGCAGAATTTCAAAGGTTGCAGGCTCTGGCAGATAACACAATGCATATAGAATGAGGAATTTAATATCTTCTTTGGTTTTGATAAATCCATAACGTGCCATGGACTCCCTCCTCGTTTTGGGAATGATATACGCTTATAGTATAGCACGTTTTTGGGAGCAGGGGAACGGGCAGACTTACAAAAAATAGGTGCAGAAAAAACGGTTGCAAACAGACGTTTGTGTATGCTATGATGAATAATAGATATCAAATAGACGGAATAGGGAGAAGAATGTTATGATTACGATAGAGCCGGCAGATTCATCAGACGCAAAAGAAATGCTTGCAATTTATCGCTATTATGTTACAGATACAACGGTTTCCAGCGAGTATGAACCGCCTTCCCTAGAGGTGTTTCAAGAACGGATTCGAACCTATACTGCAAAGCTTCCATGGCTGATTTGCCGACTGAATGGCAAAGCGGTGGGGTATGGCTATGCTTCTCCCCATCGCTCACGTGCAGGATATCAATGGTCTGTGGAAACCTCAATTTATGTTGCACCGGAATTTCAGCGACATGGGATTGCGGGAGCCTTGTATCGTTCCTTGTTTTCGCTCTTGGTACGGCAGGGGTATTATAATATTTTTGTGGGGATTACCTCTCCCAATGAGAAAAGCATTAAATTCCATACTGCAATGGGATTCGTGATTTCAGGCGCATACCAAAATAGTATGTATAAATTTGGAGCATGGAGAGATGTTATCTGGATGGCAAAGAGTCTGCGTCCGCATGAGGTGGCGCCGGTGCCAACAGTACCCTTTCCTGAAATTGCACAGGAGGCACAGACGGAGGCTGTGCTGCTGTCACAAGCGCAGACGGTAAAACCATTTGACATGGGAGCGGGGTGCGAAGATGACAAGAAAACAGGCTGAACAGGCGCGCTTAGATGCAGCAGAGCATGAAGACCATCGCTCTCGTATGCGTGCCCGTATGGTGCGGCAGGGTTTTGACAGCTTGGAGCCGCATGAAGCGCTGGAGGTGCTCTTGTATTATGTCGTGCCGCGGCGAGATGTCAATCCGCTGGCACACCGGCTGCTGCGTACCTTTGGCGGATATCATCGTGTTTTTGAAGCGACCATCGAAGAGTTGAAAAAGGTAGATGGTGTAGGAGATAAGGTAGCACTCTATTTATATACATTGGGTGCGCATGAGAGACGGTGCGACCATAGCAGGGTGGTGCAAAATGGGAAAACCTTACAGCTCAATACCATTGCCCGTATGGCGGATTATTTGCGGCCGCAGTTTAAGGGGCTTCGGGAGGAAGCATCGGTTCTGCTTTGTCTGGACGCGTCAAGACGTCCCATTAGCTGTGATGTTTTGGGTGTGGGTTCGGTCAATACAAGCGAAGTGAGTATTCAGAAAATCAATGCGCTTGCTGTGCGGCATCATGCAGCGGTCACGGTGCTGGCGCACAACCACCCGCGTGGTGCAGCAATCCCATCACAGGAGGATATTGAGACAACCTTACAATTGCGTGTCCTGCTTTCTGGTGTTGGTGTGGAGCTGATTGAGCATTTGATTTTTGGAGAGCACGATTTTGTATCCCTTGCAGAAAGCGGATTTTTTGGATAGCAGACGGAGATCAGGAGGTGTGACTGATGCCTAAATTTCAGATAGTGAGTGCGTATCAGATGGCGGGAGATCAGCCCGCAGCGGTAGAGGCATTGTCCGCGGGCGTGGAAAACGGACTGACAGAGCAGACTCTGCTTGGGGTTACGGGTTCCGGAAAAACCTTCACCATGGCGAATATCATTGAAAAAACCCAGCGCCCTACACTGGTGCTGGCACATAATAAAACCTTGGCGGCACAGCTTTGTTCAGAACTGCGTGAATTTTTTCCCAATAATGCAGTTGAATTTTTTGTGAGTTATTATGACTATTATCAGCCGGAAGCCTATATTGCATCGACGGATACCTATATTGAAAAGGATTCAGCAATCAATGATGAAATTGACCGGCTGCGCCACTCGGCAACGAGCGCACTCTTTGAGCGGGAAGATGTGATTATTGTGGCATCTGTTTCCTGTATCTACTCCCTCGGCGACCCGATTGATTATAAGAATATGGTGATTTCTCTGCGCCCGGGTATGGAGAAAAATCGTGATGATTTCCTGCGTAAGCTCATTGAAATTCAATATGAGCGTAATGATGTTGCATTTGAGCGCAATCGCTTTCGCGTGCGTGGTGACGTTGTGGAAATTTGGCCTGCCTATGCAGAGAGTCTGGCGTTCCGTGTGGAATTTTTTGGAGATGAAATTGATAGATTGTGTGAAATCAATCCATTGACCGGAGTCCCAATCCGTGATGTGCAGCATGTTGCGATTTATCCCGCAAGCCATTATGTCACGACAAAAGAAAAGCTGGAGCGTGCGATTCATGTGCTGGAGGAGGAGCTTGACGAGCGGGTGAAATGGTTTGAAGCGCACGGCAAGCTGGTGGAGGCACAGCGCATTGCACAGCGTACACGATATGATATTGAAATGATGCAGGAAATTGGATTTTGCAGCGGCATTGAAAATTATTCTCGTGTGATTTCCGGACGTGCGCCGGGTTCAGCACCCTGTACGCTGCTCGACTACTTCCCGAAGGATTTCCTGCTGATTGTAGATGAGAGTCATGTTACCTTGCCGCAGGTACGTGCCATGTATCACGGCGATTTTGCGCGTAAAACAAGCCTGATTGAGAATGGCTTCCGTCTGCCCTCTGCGCTGGACAACCGTCCGTTGAACTTTGAGGAGTTCAATGCACGCATCAATCAGGTCATTTATGTCTCTGCAACACCGGGAGATTATGAGAAGGAGCGTTCCGGTCAGATTGTGGAACAGGTCATTCGCCCAACCGGATTGTTGGACCCGTTGATTGAGGTGCGTCCGGTAGAGGGGCAAATTGATGATTTGTTGAGCGAAATCCATACGGTGACAGCGCGTGGAGAACGTGTGCTGGTAACAACCCTGACAAAGAAAATGGCAGAGGATTTGACCAGTTATCTGGAAAATGTAGGTGTGCGGGTGCGCTATCTGCACCATGATGTCAAGACCATTGAGAGAATGGAGCTGATTCGGGATTTGCGCCTTGGATTGTATGACGTTCTGGTAGGCATCAACCTGCTGCGGGAGGGATTGGATTTGCCCGAGGTATCTCGAGTCGCTATTTTAGATGCAGATAAGGAGGGGTTCCTGCGCTCGGAAACCTCACTCATTCAGACAATTGGCAGAGCAGCGCGCAATGCGGACGGGCGCGTGGTGATGTATGCAGATACCATGACCAAATCTATGCGATGTGCGATTGATGAGACAGCACGTCGCCGTGAAAAGCAGATGGCATTCAATGCGGCGCATGGCATCATACCCAGAACAATACAAAAAAATGTGCATGAAATCATTGAAATCTCGAGTGAGAGCCGGACACCGAAGAAAAAGCGCATGAGCAAGAGTGAACGGAATGTCGAGATTGCACGGCTGACCCGACAAATGAAGGAGGCTGCAAAGCTGCTTGAGTTTGAGCTGGCAGCACAATTGCGTGATGAGATTCAGACACTCCAAAGCGGCATGGAATAAAGAGAGACGATGTGGAGCATCATGGAGGACAAGAGAATGAAGAAAGTTTATGCAATGTATTGGAGTGCCACCGGAACAACGAAAAAAGTGGTGTCTGCAATTGCGCAGACCTTGGCAAAGCTTGCAGAGCGACCCTGTGAAATCATAGATTTTACCCAACCGGCTGCACGTGAGTCGGCGCCTTGTTTTGCAGAACAGGATATTGTGGTTTTTGGCACGCCAGTCTATGCAGGGCGCGTGCCAAATGTGCTGCTCAAATATTTGCAGACCATACAGGGGAGTGGTGCGTATGCAGTGCCTGTGGTTTTGTTCGGCAATCGTAATTTTGATGATGGGCTGATTGAGCTGCGAAATCTGCTCGAAGCAGATGGCTTCCATACAATAGCGGGCGGAGCTTTTGTGGGAGAGCATGCATTTTCCAAAACGCTGGGTGTGGGCAGACCGGACGCGGCAGATTTACAGGAGGCACAGGAGTTTGCACATGCAATCTGGAGCGCCATGCAGCAGGGTGCGTATCATACACCGGTGCAGGTGGCAGGCCATGACCCGATTCGTCCTTACTATACGCCAAGAGATCGAGCGGGCAATCCCATCAATATCCTCAAGGTGAAGCCGAAAACGCATGAGGCGCTTTGCGATGGCTGCGGAGTCTGTGTGCGGGTCTGTCCGATGGGTTCGATTGATGCCGAAAATCCATCTTTGGTTCCGGGGATTTGTATTAAATGCTGTGCATGCGTTAAGAAATGCCCAACTGGGGCAAAATATTATGATGATGCAGGATATCTGTATCATAAGGAGGAATTGGAGCTTGCGTATGAGCGCCGCGCATCAAACGCGACCTTTGTGTAAGCCCTTGAATTTATCGAAAGGATTCTAAATGCAAGATCAAATTCATATTAAGGGAGCCAGAGAGCATAATCTCAAAAACATTGACTTGACCATTCCGCGGGATAAGCTGGTGGTGTTCACAGGCTTGTCCGGCTCCGGAAAATCTTCTTTGGCATTTGATACCATTTATGCGGAGGGGCAACGGCGTTATGTAGAGTCGCTGTCTTCCTATGCGCGTCAGTTTTTGGGACAGATGGAAAAACCAGATGTCGATTATATTGAGGGGCTTTCGCCGGCAATTTCAATCGACCAGAAAACGACCTCGAAAAATCCACGCTCTACGGTGGGCACAGTGACCGAGATTTACGATTATTTGCGTCTGTTGTGGGCGCGTATCGGAACACCGCACTGTCCAAAATGTGGAAAGGAAATCCATCAGCAGACAATCGACCAAATTATTGACCAGCTGATGGGCTTACCGGAGGGAACCAAGTTACAGGTCTTAGCTCCTGTTGTGCGGCAGCGCAAGGGGGAGCATGTGAAGGTGCTGAAAGATGCCCAAAAGTCCGGCTATGTGCGTGTGCGCGTGGACGGGAATCTGTATGACCTTTCCGAAGAAATCAAGCTTGAAAAAAATAAAAAACATTCGATAGAGATTGTGGTTGACCGTGTGGTGGTTCGCGCAGATGCACGTTCTCGCTTGACGGATTCAGTGGAAGCTGCGTCTGCACTTTCCGGCGGTCTGGTGCTGGCAGATGTGATTGGGGGAGAGGTTCTCACCTTTTCTCAAAATTATGCCTGCGAGGATTGCAATATTTCAATTGAAGAGTTGACACCGCGCATGTTTTCGTTTAATAACCCTTACGGTGCGTGTCCGACCTGTACAGGGCTTGGCGTACAGATGAAAATTGACCCTGACCGAATCATTCCAAACCCAAACCTGTCGATTGCAGGAGGTGCCATTCATGCTTCTGGGTGGTCCAATGCCGAGTCGGGAAGTATTTCGCGAATGTACTATGATGCCTTGGGAGCACGGTACGGCTTTACACTCGACACCCCCATTTGCGATTTTTCCGAAGAAGCACGAGAAGCGCTGCTTTATGGAACCAAGGGAGAGCCGCTGGACATTCAGGTGAAACGCTTTTCAGGCGCTTCGATGAGCCAGCCCTTTGAAGGAATCATCAACAATCTCGAGCGTCGGTATCGTGAAACCAGCAGTGATTATATGCGGGCTGAAATTGAGGATTGTATGAGTGCAATCCCCTGTCAGGATTGCGGAGGACAGCGCCTGAAGAAAGAAATTTTGGCTGTCACCGTGGGCGGCAGGAATATTGCAGAATATTGTGCGCTTTCGGTCACCAAGGCACTGGATTTTATGCGGGATTTGGAGCTGAATGAAATGCAGCATAAAATTGGTGACCGTGTTATTAAGGAAATTCTGGACCGATTGGGCTTTTTGCAGTCAGTTGGTTTGGAATATCTCACGCTGTCACGTGCCTCTGGTACGCTGTCGGGCGGAGAAAGCCAGCGAATTCGTCTTGCCACACAAATTGGTTCTTCTCTTATGGGGGTACTGTATATTTTGGACGAACCGTCCATTGGTCTGCATCAGCGTGATAATGACAAACTGCTTGATACACTCAAGCAGCTGCGCGATGTTGGCAATACCCTGATTGTGGTGGAACATGATGAGGATACGATGTATGCTGCCGACCATATTGTAGATATTGGACCCGGAGCAGGTGTGCACGGTGGGGAAATTATTTTTCAGGGCACTGTGGAAGATATGTGCAAGGCGGAAAGGTCGATTACAGGCGCCTACTTATCGGGACGGCGTTTTATTCCGATTCCAGAGATTCGGCGCAAGGGAAGCGGAAAATGGCTTTCTGTGTACGGTGCGGCAGTGCACAACCTCAAGCATACAGATTTTTCCATTCCGCTTGGAACACTGACGTGTGTGACAGGCGTTTCCGGCTCAGGAAAGTCTTCGTTTGTCAATGAGATTTTGTATAAAAAACTGGCATCAGAGCTCAATGGTGCCAAAACACGTGCAGGTGCATTTGACAGCATCAAGGGAATGGAATACCTCGATAAGGTCATTGATATTGACCAGTCTCCCATTGGACGCACTCCGCGCTCCAATCCCGCAACGTATACAGGTGTATTTCATGATATTCGAGAACTGTTTGCTGCCACACAGGACGCAAAGATGCGTGGTTATGGTCCGGGACGCTTTTCCTTTAATGTAAAGGGCGGACGATGCGAGGCGTGTGCAGGAGATGGACTGCTCAAAATCGAAATGCACTTTTTGCCGGATATTTATGTGCCCTGTGATGTGTGCAAGGGCAAGCGATATAACAAGGAAACGCTGGAAGTGCGCTATAAGGGGAAGAACATCTATGAAGTACTGGATATGACCGTAGATGAAGCGCTTCTGTTCTTTGAAAATGTGCCCAAGATTGCACGCCGCCTGCAAACCTTGCAGGAGGTTGGACTGGGATATATCAAGCTGGGACAGTCCTCCACCACGTTGTCGGGAGGTGAGGCGCAGCGTGCCAAGTTGGCAGCCGAGCTTTCCAAGCGCGGAACTGGTAAAACAATTTATATTTTGGACGAGCCAACAACAGGATTGCACATTGCAGATGTACATCGTCTGGTTGATGTACTGCAAAAGCTGGTGGATACTGGAAACACGGTTGTTGTTATTGAACACAATCTAGATGTCATCAAAACTGCGGATTATATCATTGATTTGGGACCGGAAGGCGGAGATGGAGGCGGAACAGTTGTCGTCGCAGGCACACCGGAGGAGGTCGCGGACTGTGAGGCTTCCTATACCGGAAGGTATCTCAAAAAGGTACTGGAGCGCACGCAAAAGCTGCAAGAAGAATAAGCACCGGAAAGACCCTTTCTATTTGGAGAAGGGGTCTTTTTGCTGAGCATCGAAGAAGATATTTTCACAGATTCAAAATAGTGTTAGAATAGAGAAAAAGCAATCGAGATACATAGGAGACGATACGAAAAAACAAGGGGAGATTGAGTGGGGTGATGCTATGGAGTGGAACCATTACATGGATACATATCTTTTTACAGATCATGTTCATACTATCATTTTTGCTATTCTCTGCTATATATGGTTATTCTCTGCTGCGGTATTGTACACTGCACATCTGTATGCTATGATACATACAGATTCTTTCGAAAGAACAAAAGCAAACATCATTTGACATTTCAGAAGGACGTTAAAAGATTTGATGTATCATACATGTGCAGAGGAGGGAGTGGGCATTGGATTCGTGGAAAAGCGAAGCAGAAAGGAAGATTGTTTTGGAGACACGTTGGAAGCTGTTTGGTTCCGGTATTCTGGGATATGTTTTACTCGCAATGATTGGTTTTGCTGTTCTGACAAAACCATTTCTTTCTTTTGAAATGGTAAAATACACGAGTATCACGATTCCGCTCAATGCAATGATTTTGTTTGCGGGTGCGATTGCGATTGGCAGCTGGATTGCAAAAAAGCAGCCGTGCACGGGAGACGTTTTGGATAAAGGATTGTCAGGAATATCGCTGGGTCAATTTATTTGGGTTCGTTATGGATTCCCGCTTGTGGTTGCTATGGTATTGTGGGGGATTTATCTCTTGAATCCACAAATAAATTGGGATATTTCTTTTTGGATTTATCCAGATACTGCTTATGATGCACCGGTATGGAAGCAATTTATCATTTATCAGGTGATTTCGTTTGAGTCTGTTACAGCTTGGCTTTTGGGTTACCTGACTTATGTGATTCAGAAAAGTAAAAAAGAGTATCGCTATTGTGCGCAAAAAAGCGTATGATTGTTTGATGTCCCGAATATAGTTAGGGGATTTCAGTGCGCTGTGTTCGGTGCATGAATCCATATCAGGCAAGAGCATCGAAATTTGAAAGGCACAAATCAGGATCGGAAAATAAATTCAGGGCAGGTAGCCGTTTGCACGCTACCTGTCCTTGTTTTTATGGCGACAAAAGAAATGTTGAGATTTTGTGTGTTTTCTGCTATGATAAATTTGAATAAGAATACTTCGAGGGAGTTACCATGAAAATGAAACGATGGGTGACCGCTGCGCCCGATTTGGATAAAGTACGGTCGCTGGCACATGCCTGCGGGCTGACCCCGCTCGCTGCTGCTGCATTGTGCGCACGGGGACTTGATACGCCGGAGCAGGCAAGCGCCTTTCTGGAAACCGACCCTGCCTGCCTGTACGACCCGTTTTTGCTGCCGGATATGGACAAAGCTGTGCAGGTTGTTCGCAATGCAGTGGAACAAGGAAAACAAATTATCGTTTTTGGAGACTATGATGTAGATGGTGTGACATCAACCTGTGTCCTGACCCGTATGCTGCACGCATTGGGTGCAAATGTGCGGCACTATATTCCCGATCGCCTGCGTGAAGGCTATGGACTGAGCATTTCTGCAATGGACCATCTTGCAGCAGAGGGGGCACAGCTCATTATTACAGTGGATTCTGGCGTGTCGGCATTTGAAGAAATCGCACATGCCCGTATGCTTGGCATAGATGTGGTGGTAACCGACCATCATGAATGTCGGGAGGAGCTGCCAGATGCCAATGCGGTGGTCAATCCCAAGCGCATGGACAGCAAATATCCATTTCCGGAACTTGCCGGTGTAGGGGTTGCGTTTAAGCTCGCTTGTGCGCTTGCAGGGGAAGGACAGCACCATGCTGTTTTGGAGCAGTATGCCGATTTGGTTGCGCTCGGAACCGTGGCAGATGTCATGCCATTGCGCGGAGAAAACCGCATCATTGTGGCGGCAGGATTGCGCCGTATGGCAGAGACCAGCAATGTGGGACTTTCTATGCTGCTGCGGGAGTCCGGACAATACGGCAAAAAGCTGACCGCTTCGGTTATCAGCTTTATCCTTGCACCACGTATTAACGCTGCCGGACGGCTCGGACATGTGGATATGGCAGCAGAGCTTTTCCTCACCGATGACCCAAGGCGTGCACAGATGCTTGCGGCTGCGCTGTGTGAACAGAACAAGCAGCGGCAGGAGGAGGAAAATGATATCCTGCATCAGGCGCTGCAAAAGCTCCGCCATGAATATGACCCGCTGGAGGATCAAATGATTATACTAGCGGGAGAGCACTGGCATCATGGTGTCATTGGAATCGTATGTTCACGCCTGTGTGACCGCTATGCGTGCCCGACCGTACTCATTGCACTGGAAGATGGTGTCGGGAAGGGGTCGGGACGCTCCGTGAAAGGCTTTCACCTTTATGATGCGCTCTGCAATAGTGCGCCCCTTCTGGAACGCTTTGGCGGACATGAGCTTGCAGCTGGTCTGACCATTCGGGAAGAAAATATTCCGGCGTTTAAGCAGGAAATGGCAGCTTGGGCAAAGGAACATGTTAATCCTGCCGATTTGGTTCCGGTTTTGCATATTGACTGTCCCATCACACCTGAACTCATTACAACAGAGACCATTTTGGGACTGGACGTTTTGGAGCCGTTTGGAATGGGCAATCCACAACCGGTTTTCTCTATGAATGATTTGCTTGTGGAGGAAATCACCCCCATTTCTTCAGACCGGCATGTCCGCCTGACGCTCTCAAAGAACGGCACGTTATATACTGCAATGCTGTTTGGGATTGGACAGGGCGGCTGTGGATTTGCGCAGGGAAATTATGTAGATGCTGCATTCTGTCTGGAGGTCAACGAGTATCGCGGAAGAAAAAATGTGCAGCTTGTCATTCGAGATATCAAGCTGAGCACCTGCGAGGTGCTGGCAGACCAGAAGCTGCTGAATCTATATCACCATTTTATGTCAGATGGTGCGCTGACTGCCCGAGAGGCAAGTGTTTTGCTGCCTGACCGAAAGGATTTGGTTGCCGTGTGGAGGCATATCATCAGCCGTAGTGAAGATGGCCGGCTGACTGTACCAGATGGCGCGTTATCCCGCAGAGTTTCGTGGGAGAGCCGCCGAGAAATCAATATTGGAAAGCTGTTTGTCTGTTTAGATGTATTTAGTGAAAGTCAGCTGCTGAGCTATCATTTTCGGGAAGGACAGCTTAATATTCGATTAAAACATATTGAGGGCAAGGCTGATATTTCAAAATCAGTTGTTCTCAAAACCTTACAGTCCATGAGCAAATAGAACGGACGGTAAGGTGTGATTTGAGGCAAAGGAAGTGTCAAGGTTATGAGCGCTCCGATGAAAAATAATATAGAGTTTTTACTCGAACGCATAAAAAAGCAGAATGCGTCAGCAAATCTGAAAAAGATTCGCGCAGCGTATGAGTGCGCTGCGGCGGCGCATGAGGGGCAGAAACGACGCAATGGAGAACCCTATATCATTCATCCGGTTGCAGTTGCAAAAATCATTGCAGAAATGGGATTGGATACTGATTCAATTTGTGCGGGGCTTTTGCATGACTGTATTGAGGATACAGCGTTTGGATATCGTGAAATCGAAAATAAATTCGGAACTTCGGTCGCGGAACTGGTAGATGGCGTGACCCGATTGGGCATGCTCCGTTATTCCAAGGAGCAGGAACAGTTTGAAGATTTGCGCAAGATGTTTATGGCAATGGCAAAGGATATCCGTGTCATTCTCATTAAGTTGGCAGACCGCCTGCATAATGCGCGTACCTTCCAGTATCTGCCTGAGAGAAAGCAGCGCGATAAGGCGCTGGAGACCATGGAAATTTATGCGCCGATTGCGCATCGCTTGGGTATGAGCCGAATCAAATGCGAGCTGGAGGATTTGTGCTTACAGGTTCTCGACCCGATTGGGTATCAGGAAATCGTAGATGGGCTGGAAAAGGAATCTGAGCGATATGATGAATTTTTAGACCATATCAAGGAACGCATTGCGTCGAAACTGGACGAAGCGCGAATTGCACATGATATCTCTGCGCGGGTCAAGCATATCTATTCGATTTATCGCAAAATGTACGCACAGCATAAAACGATGAATGAAATTTATGATATTTGTGCCGTGCGCGTGATTGTAGAGAATGTGGCAGATTGCTACAATGTACTAGGCTATGTGCATGATTTGTATAAGCCGATTCCCGGTCGCTTTAAGGACTATATTTCCACGCCAAAGCCCAATGGCTACCAGTCTTTGCATACAACGGTCATCGGACGGGAGGGAATTCCGTTTGAAATCCAGATTCGTACCGAAGAAATGCATAAAATGGCAGAATATGGCGTTGCAGCACACTGGAAATACAAGCAGGGGCTGGACCGTGTGGGCAATGAGGAAGCGTTCTCATGGATTCGTCAGTTTTTGGAAGCGCAGCAGGATACTGAGGCAGAGGATTTTATTAAGGCAATCAAGGTAGACCTCTTTGCAGATGAGGTATTCGTCTTTACGCCCAAGGGGGACGTTATCAATATGCCGGCAGGTGCAACCCCGATTGACATGGCGTACGCAATCCATTCTGCTGTTGGAAACCGTATGGTGGGCGCAAAGGTCAATGGACGCATTGTACAAATTGACAGCCATCTGAAAAACGGCGATATTGTTGAGATTTTGACCAGTAAGGAAGCGCATGGTCCAAGCCGTGACTGGATTAAGATTGTACGCACGACAGAGGCGCGCAATAAAATCAAACAGTGGTTTAAGAAGGAATGTCGTGAGGAGAATATCATCAAGGGCAAGGAGGACCTCGATAGAGAGCTGCGTGCAAATCTGCTGTATAATGGCTTCTATGACAGCGAAGAAGTGATTCAAAATACACTCAATAAATTCAGCTATCAGAATATAGATGAGATGTATGCGGCAATTGGATATGGCGGCATTACCTTGACCAAGGTTATCAACAAGGTCAAGGACGAGGTCGGACGCTTGCGCCGCGCCACAGAGCGAGCCGAAAAGGCGGAGCAGTTGGCGGCACAGCAGCAGCCACAGCCCGAGAAAAAGAGCAAGCGCAGCCAGTCAGGGGTCATCGTAGAGGGCATTGATAACTGCCTTGTAAAGTTTGCCCGCTGCTGTACACCAATTCCCGGAGATGATATCATTGGATTTATTACACGTGGCTATGGCGTTTCCATTCATCGGCGTGATTGTGTAAATGTGCGTGTCAATGAGGAGGATCAGGACCGCAGCCGCTGGGTCAACTGCTGGTGGGACGAGGAACTGCTGGAGCGGAATAATAAATTCTCGACAGCATTACAAATTTCTACACACAGCCGGACAGGGGTTTTGGCAGAAATTATGGTGCTTCTGGCACAGTCTAAGGTCAATATACGTGACCTTACGGCACGAGACTTGGAGGACGGCTATGGAGTTATCAATGCGGTCATTGATGTCACTGGTGTGCGTCAGCTCAAGCACATTATGACTCGCCTGAAAAATACAAAGGGTGTTATGGACGTAACACGTCTTGCAAACGATAGCAATCATTAAGAGGAGGCACAGATTGTGCGAGCTTTGATTCAGCGCGTAAAGCATGCGGCAGTCACCATTGATGGTGTGATGCAGGGGCAAATCGAACAAGGTATTTTGATTTTGCTTGGTATCTGTGAGGGAGATACGGTACAGGATTCAGATTATTTGGCGGATAAATGCACGGGACTGCGTATCTTTACAGATGAAAATGATAAAATGAATTTATCCTGTGCAGATATTGGCGGTCAGCTGCTGATTGTCTCGCAGTTTACGTTATATGGGGACTGCAAAAAGGGAAAACGCCCGAATTTCATGCGGGCGGCACGTCCCGAGACGGCAATTCCACTCTATGAACGATTCGTTGCCCAGTGCCGGACAAGCGGTCTGTCGGTGCAAACCGGTGTGTTTGGGGCAGATATGCAGGTTTCGCTCGTGAATGATGGACCGGTTACAATTTGGCTGGATACTGCGGAAATGCGTGGATAAACCAATAATAGGAGAATGAATATGAAAATTTTACAGATGTGTGTCGGAATGTTTGCAACAAACTGCTATATTGTATTCGACGAGGACACAAAGGAGGGCGCTGTGATTGACCCGGGTGCCAATGCAGAGGGAATTTTACAGGCGGCTGAACAGGCACAGGTAAAGCTTACATGGGTGCTCTTGACCCATGGACATTTTGACCATATCCTTGCTGTTCGGGACATACAAAAGGCAACTGGTGCAAAGCTTGCCATTCACAAGGACGAGCTTTGGCTGCTGAAGAAGGAAATACTGGAAGGCTCCATTCAGACTTTTGGTCTGTCGCGCCGTGATGATTATGAGGAGCTTACCCCCGACCTTTTGGCAGAGGAAGGCACAGAGATTGCAATTGGAAATTTGACGGCGACCTATCTGCATACTCCGGGACATACCCCCGGCTCCAGCTGTATTCGGGTTGGAGATGTATTATTTACCGGGGATACCCTGTTCCGTCATGAATGTGGACGGTGCGACTTGGAAGGCGGAGACTTCGGAAAAATGCTCAAATCGCTCAAGCGCCTGAGTGAGATTCGCGAAAACCTGCATGTTTTGCCGGGACATGAGGGGGCATCTACGCTGGACGAGGAACGCCGTATGAATCCTTATATCCGTCAGGCGGTTGGAAAATGAATTATGTATTGACGGGGCATGATTTGAAGCATGCGGCAGAAGAAATGCTGCTGCAGCTTTTGCCAAGTGCGCTGCTCCACCGGCAGGACGATGATGGACAGACGGATTTCTGCCATTCTGTGCTGGAGGAGGACAGAGATACCGTAACCGTTTTGACCCGTACAAGACTTTCCGGCACAACAAGAACCAGTACACGCACCGGAAAAATCACAGGACAGGCTGAAATGGCGCGTAAGCGCACGGTTTCGGAGCTTGTGAAGCTGGGGATTTATGATACGGTTGCACCTGCCCTGGAGGTACCGCCGGCATGGGGAGCGCTGACGGGGGTTCGCCCGGCGAAGTTTGTGCGTTCTCTGCTGGACCGTGGTCTGACACGCGGGCAGGTTGCAGAGCAGTTTCGGACACGGTACTTTGTTTCTCCGGAGCGCACAGCGCTTGCTGTGCGCTGTGCAGCCTACGCACAGGAAGCGGTGAACAGTTTGCAGGAGAAAGAGGTATCGCTTTATATCGGTATCCCGTTTTGCCCGTCACGCTGTACGTATTGTTCCTTTGTATCAAGCTCGATTGAACGGTCAGCAGATTTGATTGCACCCTATTTAGATGCGCTGTATGCTGAACTTGCAGATACAGGTGCGTTACTGCGCGAACTGGGCAATAAGGTCACTTCTGTTTATATAGGCGGAGGAACGCCGACAACGCTCTCTGCTGACCAACTGTCACGCCTGATGGAACAGGCAGCAAAAGTGATGGATTTTTCAGCCCTGCGTGAATATACTGTAGAGGCAGGACGTCCAGACACCATTACGCCGGAAAAGCTGCATGCCATTCGTGCCGGCGGCGCTGACCGAGTTTCCATCAATCCACAGACCATGAATGATGCAGTGCTGAAGCAAATTGGACGCAGACACAGCGCAGAGCAAGTGATTCGTGCGTATGAGCAGGCGAGAGAAGCCGGATTTCCGGTCATCAATATGGATATCATTGCAGGGCTTTCGGGCGATACACCAGAATCCTTTGCCGAAACGATTGCACGCATTTTAGAACTTGCCCCGCAAAATATCACGGTGCACACGCTGGCAATTAAGCGCGGTGCCGATTTGTCAGACCGTGCTGCCAATGCTGCCCAGCATGACTGTGTGGCAAAGATGCTGGACTGTGTGCAGCAGCAGCTGCCAAAGGCGGGCTATGGACCGTACTATCTCTACCGGCAGAAGTTTTCGGCGGGCGGCTTTGAAAATGTTGGGTGGTGCAAGCCGGAAACGGAGAGTTTTTATAACATTGCAATGATGGAGGAAATCCAGACGATTCTGTCCTGTGGTGCAGGCGGGGTATCCAAACGAGTAGAACTGCAAAGCGGCAGGATTACACGGTTCAATGCACCAAAATATCCACAGGAATATCTGGGTGCTGCTGTAAGGATTGATACCGGAAAACGTCATTTGCTCCAAGAAAAGGGGGAAGCTTTATGCTGAAAACATACGATTTGGCAACCATGAACCAGCGTGCAAAGCTGGACCCGGCAGGGTATATTGCAGAATGTGAGGCGGCATATCTCGGACAGATTGAGGATACGGCGGAGCTGCTTGCGGAACGGCTTGCAGACCGACCGATTCTTTTGCTCAATGGACCGTCCTCGGCTGGAAAAACAACGACAGCCGATCGCCTGTGCCGTGCGATTGAACGTCAGGGGATTCGCAGCCGCCGTATTTCCATGGACGACTACTATTTGAGCCGTGATACCTATTCTATGCCGTACGATGAGGAAAATGATGTGGTAGACTTGGAGTCGCCACTGTGTATGGATTTAGAGCTTTTGAGTACACATTTGCATAAGCTGTCCAAGGGAGAAGAAATTTTAGTGCCGCATTTTGATTTTGCGAGCGGGAAACAGACACAAGATGTCACGCCCATGCGCTTGAATCAAGATGAAATCGTTATCATTGAGGGAATCCATTCACTCAATGACGTGATTACAGGCGGCTTGGAGGAGCTTGCAAGCTGCGTCTATCTGTCTCTGGAGGCACAGGTTACCTATGAGGGCGGACGGTTTACCCCTGAAGTGCTGCGTTTTGCCCGCCGTGCAATGCGTGATTCCAAGTTCCGCAGTGCGTCGGTTGCGGATACCATTCGCCAGTGGCTGTCCATTCGCCGCGGAGAGCGTCTGTATATCGCGCCCTATCGTCATCATGCAGAATTTACCATAGATACCTACCTGCCCTATGAGAGCAATATTCTGTATCCGGCTTTGCGCGAGACATTGGACACGCATGCGGAGGAGCTTGCAAAGGCAGATTTGCTGGCTGCCCGCAGAGCAGCAGATTTGTTTGAGCCCATTGCGTATGAGAATTATATGCCGGACGCTTCGGTGCTGCATGAGTTTATCGGGTGAGCGAGGGACACTGGGAACATCATGAGAGATGTGCAAAAATAAGGAGAGGTCTAAAATGGATCACAATGTTTCGATGATTTTGGAAAAAATCAAGGTTGTTGCAGAGCAAACGCGAACAGCAACTGTTCGCGCGGTCGATCAGGCAGGGCGCAAGGCGAATGAAATGGCACAGGCAACCCGTCTGAATCTGCAAATCTTTGACCGCAATACCGAATGTGAAGTGCTGTACAAGGAAATCGGAAAGGTTATTTATGATATCCATCAGGGCACAGAGACATCGGAAGATATCATTGAAGAGAAGCTGCTGGCGCTCGATGCGCTGCATACAGAGCTTGATGCACTGCGCACGGAGCTTGCGTCCCTCAAAACGGTATGTATCTGTCCGCATTGCGGAAGACAGTGCAGCCGTGAGGACGCTTACTGTGCAGGCTGCGGCAAGCCGCTGTGATAGGCAAAATTTTACTGGAAAGGTCGTGCAAATTTGCCACAGCAATACAATAAAAAACAGACATTTTTACAGGGTGCGATGATTCTGCTGGTTGCCAATTTATTGGTTAAGGTAATCGGTGCGCTGTTTAAGATACCGCTCCAGCATCTGCTGCTTGATGAGGGCATGGGTGTATTCAATGTGGCGTATCAGTTCTATACTGCCATGTTTGTGATTTCAACTGCTGGTGTTCCGGTTGCGTTGTCCAAGATGGTTTCCGAGTCCTATACACTGGGACGCAATCGGGAAATTCGTTCCATAATCCGCATTGCAGGACTGGTATTTATCACGCTGGGGGCACTGTGCTCCGGATTTCTGTATTTCGGTGCAGGCTGGCTGGGAGAAATCATTCAAAACCCCGCAGCGGTTCTGGCAATGAAGGCAGTTGCACCTTCTGTATTCTTTGTCGCCTGTATTTCGGTTGTGCGCGGCTATTATCAGGGCAGGTCCAATATGATGCCAACAGCACTCAGTCAGCTGGTTGAGGCGCTGGGAAAGCTGTTTTTAGGACTCGGATTTGCGGCGTTTGGCATGTATAAGGGCTTTTCGCTTGAGGTTTGCACCGCACTTGCGATTTTAGGCATTACCATTGGCGAGGGCGTTGCAGCAGTGGGTATTTGGGTCTATTATCTGCGCGACCCAGCGCGTCACGCACGAGGCGCAAGCCGTGAATACCGCGGCAGCAGACAGCTTGTGCATAATTTGCTGTGGCTGGTCATTCCCATTACGCTCACCAATTCGGTGACCAGTTTGACAACCCTTGTGGATACGACCATGGTCGTTTCCCGCTTACAGTCGATTGGATATTCTCTGAAGGAAGCCAATGAACTGTTTGGTATGTATAATGGCAAGGCATTTACCATGTACAACCTGCCGCAGACCCTTATCGCTGCGCTTGCGATTTCCATTGTGCCTGCGATTGCAGGAGCAATGGCGCAAAAGAACAGCGAGCTGACTGCAAAAAATTTAGGCTCTGCGATGCGGATTGCCATGCTGATTGCTCTGCCTGCCGGAACCGGATACTTTATTTTGTCAGAGCCGATTATTGATATGCTCTTTGCAGGAGACCCGCACGTTGGAGCCGCTTGCCTGCGCGTTTTGGCGTTTGCGATTCCGTTTGTTGCACTGGTCAGTCTGACAAATGCAGTTTTGCAGGCAGCAGGGCATGTGCGGGTACCTGTGATTTCCATGCTGGTGGGTGGTGTCATCAAGGTGATTGTCAACTATACGCTGGTGGGTATGCCGGAGATTCATATTTATGGAGCACCATTTGGCACAGTGGTTTGCTATGCGTTTATTACAGTCGTAAACCTCGTGATTCTGCGCAGGCATGTGAAGCTGCCCGGTCTGGATAAGCTGTTTTTCCGTCCGATGGCTGCTTGTCTGGGCATGGGAGCAGGTGCGTATATCACCTATCGTCTGCTGTCCGGATTGCTGGGCAATACAATTGGAGTGGCGGCTGCAATCTGTGCAGCAGGCGCGATTTATTTGGTGCTGCTTTTGGCGCTTGGCGCGCTGGAAAAAGATGATGTCCTGATGATGCCAAAGGGAGAAAAGCTGGTTCGCCTTTTGCATTTGAAATAGTGGCGGCTGCAATCCCACTGGCTTGAGACAATGGGGAGTTCATGTAGGAGAAAAAATACGGAAAAGGAAAAATCATGGTTGATTTTACATTCAAAGAACGATACACTTACGAAGATTTGCTTGAAATCATGCGTATTCTGCGCAGTCCGGAGGGCTGTGTATGGGATAGAGAACAGGACCATAAGTCCATTCGCCGCAGTTTCATTGAGGAGACGTATGAAGCGGTGGAGGCAATTGATAACGATGATTCGGTTCTGCTGCAGGAGGAACTGGGAGACGTTTTGCTGCAAGTTGTGTTCCATGCACAGATTGAGACAGAGGCAGGACGCTTTACAATGGCTGATGTTGCAGACGGGATTTGCAAGAAAATGGTTTATCGGCACCCACATGTATTTGGAACAGCAGAGGTGCAGACTGCTGATGATGTGCTGCAAAACTGGGACGCGCTCAAGCAAAAGGAAAAACATCAAAATACCGTGACAGACACGCTGGAAAGTGTTGCACGCAGTTTGCCCGGACTGATTCGAGCAGAGAAGGTGCAGCACAAGGCGGCAAAGGTTGGATTTGATTGGGACAATTTGCACGCGGCGTTGGAAAAGGTGCGTGAGGAAACCGAGGAGGTGGCACGTGCAGCAGACGGAGATGGGAATTTGTCCGAGGAACTGGGGGATTTGCTGTTTGCGGCTGTAAACGTGGCACGCTTTGCGCATACCGATCCGGAACAGGCAATCCAAGCCGCAACGGACAAGTTTGTGCGCCGTTTTTCCAAAATAGAGCAGGCGGCGCAGCAGGCTGGAAAATCACTGAGCGATATGAGTCTTGCAGAAATGGACGCTTTATGGGACATGGTCAAGGCACAGGAAAATGAGGCAGAATCGCATGAATAAAGCAGAGTTGATTACCTGTGTGGCAGAGCGAACGAGACTGACCAAAAAGGATACGGAAAAGACCATCAATGTCATGTTGGATATCCTGTCCGAGCGGCTGACAGAAGGAGATAAGGTCAATCTTGCAGGCTTTGGAGCGTTTGAGACGAGAATGCGTGCGCCGCGAACATGCCGCAATATCCATACCGGAGAGCCAATTGAGGTCAGCGCAGCAAGAGCCCCTGTATTCAAGCCGGCAAAATCACTCAAGGAGCGAATAGAAAATGCGTTTAGATAAATTTTTGAAGGTTTCGCGCCTCATCAAGCGCAGAACGGTTGCCAACGATGCCTGTGATGGAGAGCGAATATCGGTCAATGGCAGACAGGCAAAGGCATCTTATCAGGTAAAGGTTGGCGATGTGATTGAGATTGCATTTGGTCAGCGTACCATGAAGGTGGAGGTGCTCAATGTGGCAGAGCATGTAAAAAAAGACGATGCAGCCGGACTGTATCGTGAAATTCTATAAATCCGCATGTCGAAGCCGCTTGGTGTGCGAAAGAAATGAGCAGATTCCCGACAGAGGAGGCAGCAGCCCTTTCTGTCGGGAATTTGTTTGCATAAGTTGGTCTGCCTGCACATAAAGTGAAAACAAAAGGAGGAATTTCGAATGTCCCATGATGAACGCGCTTTGTCGCACACGCTTACGCTGACGAGCCGGCATGCGCTGGCCGTTTCTGGTGTCACTGATGTATCGGCTTTTGACGAGAACACAATTGCAATGGAGACCAATATGGGTACGCTTACCGTTCGGGGAGAAAATCTGCATGTGGAAAAGCTCACGCTTGACCAAGGAGAGTTGACCCTGACCGGAGAAATTCAGGCATTGGAATATGATGATATGGCGGCGCAGGGCGGATTTTTCAGCCGCCTGTTCCGATGATTGCGCTGTATCAGCCGCTGGCTGTCACAATGCACTATTTCTTGCAGGCAGTCCTGTTGGGGCTGTGCCTTGGGGTTTTTTATGACGTGCTGTCGGGAGTCCGTATGGCGTATCCCGGGCATCGCTGGACCCGATGGGGGTTGGATAGTGTTTTTGGGGTCACGGCACTGGTTGTATATTTTATCTTTACAGTGACTTTGGCGGCAGGACAGGTGCGCGGATTTCTGATTGCAGGAATGGCAGGCGGAGCTGTATTTTGTCACTTCGCTGTTGGGGGGCTGATTTGTGCAGCGAGCTGCAAGCTGTTACAATTACTGGCATGGATTGTTGGTATGCTGCATCGTTTCATACAAATGCTATGGCATTTCATACAGATGGGGAGCGGTTTATTTCAAAAAAACTTGAAAAAGATTTGCAAAAAGACTTCCATTTCTGGAAAAAAGACGCTATAATATACTACATATATCGTTATTTGTGTGCAATCATCAAGGAGGGGATACCGTGCCGCAAAGAAAAAGCAAACGGAAACCGCCTTCCGAAAAGCAGGTAAAAAAACGCAATCGTGTTATTTTTCGAATTATACTGATTTGCCTTGCATTTTATGGTGTCATTTCCGTGGTACAGCTTCAAAAGCAAATTGCTCAGAAGGAAGCCGAGGTCAGCCAGATGCAGACAAGAATCCAGCAGCAGACCGAAAACAATGACGCATTGAGAGAACAGGTGGAAAAAGGCCTCACAGATGAACAAATTGCGGCGATTGCCCGCGAACAGGGCTATATCATGCCATCTGAGCGCGTTTTTGCAGATTCTTCCAGCAAATAATGGTGTAATCCCAACGCGGGATAATGCGAATTTCTCACAATACGGAGGACAAAACAAGAGGGTATGGGTTTGGTCGTAGGAGCAGTTCTGGAAGGAAAAGTCACCGGCATTACCAAGTTCGGTGCGTTTGTATCTTTGCCAGAGGGAAAGTCTGGTATGGTTCACATTTCGGAAGTAGCGAATTCTTTTGTCAGCGACATTAAGGAGTTTTTGAAAGAAGGCGATACGGTCCGTGTGAAGGTAATCAATGTAGACGATGCAGGACGAATCAACCTGTCGATTAAGCGCGCACAGGAAAATAGTCAGCAGTCTGCTGTACGCACGGGCGGTACAGAACAGCGCCGTGCACCGCGTCCGCGTACAGGACAGTTCCAAGGCGGTGGGCGCACCGCACAGAGTAAGCAGCCACGCGACCCGGCAACCATGACTTTTGAAGATAAGCTCAAAATGTTTATGGCTGACAGCGAAAGCCGTATGGCCGATATCCGTCATAATACAGACCGCAAGAGCGGTTCGCGCCGCCGTAAATAACCGCTGCGCCTCTGTTCTTCCGCGCATTTCGCCAGGGCGTTTGCTCTGGCGTTTTTGTATGTATAAAAAAATTGCGTCCTTGTGAAAGGACGCATAAGTTAGGATTGTGGGGATAAAGATATGAACGGTGCACGGTGATCACTCTGACCACCGTCATAATAATATCATCTTATAAAAGTTTTGTCAACAACAAAAAATGTCGATTTTTGGAAGGTTACTACATGAAAAAAATACTCATTTATAATGCCTATCTAATGCCGATGAAGTCAGCAGATATCGCTTGCGGCTTTCTTTCCGCAGAGGACGGCAAGATTACAGGGCTGGGAGATATGACAGCTTGTCCTGCGCATGAGGAATTTGACTTCTGTGTAGACGCACAGGGAGGGTTTGTACTGCCCGGACTGATTGATGCACATACCCATTTGGGGCTTTATGAGGACAGCTTGGGTTTTGAAGGCGCCGATGGAAACGAGGATACCGATCCGACAACACCGCATCTGCGAGTCCTTGATGCAATCAATCCAACAGAACATGCTTTTGCAGAGGCACGTGCCGCAGGCGTTACCTGCTGTGCTGTGAGTCCAGGGTCCGCGAATCCGATGGGAGGACAGATTGCAGTCATTAAAACCTATGGACATTGGATTGACCGTATGCTTGTCAAGGCACCTGCCGCAATGAAATGGGCACTCGGAGAAAACCCAAAGACTGTATACCATGATAAAGATGAAACTCCTGTCACACGTATGGCAACAGCGGCGATTCTTCGAGAGGCTCTGAAAAAAGCAGGGGAATATGCAGCACGCTGCCAAAAAGCAGAAGAAGGCTCTGAGGAGGAAATGCCAGAGTTTGAAATGAAATATGATGCACTGCGTCCCTTGATGCAGCGGGAGATTCCTGCGCATATTCACGCCCACCGGACAGATGATATTTTTACGGGGCTGCGTATCTGTAAGGAGTTCGGACTGCGTCCGGTGATTGTACACGGAACCAGTGCTCACAAGATTGCACAGGAGCTTTCCGAGCTTGCGGTTCCAGTTTTGAGCGGTCCGTTTTTGACCGATCGCTCCAAACCGGAACTGCATGATTTGACCGAACGTTCTCCGGGGATTTTATCTCGGGCAGGAGTGACGGTTGCGATTACAACAGACCACCCGGAAATTCCCGTAAAATATCTCATGCACTGTGCACAGGTCGCCGCAGAGCATGGAATGGACGAGAGAGAAGCTTTGCGCGCAATCACTTGCTATCCGGCGGAAATTCTGGGGCTTGGAGACCGGATTGGAAGCCTTCAGACCGGCATGGACGCGGATTTTGTTTTATTTTCAGCGCACCCGTTTGCATTCCGTGCTCGTCCGCTGCTGACGGTATGCGACGGACAGATTGTGTTTGAGCAGGAGATGTGGAAGGAGGAGCGTACATGAGAGAAATCCGTACAGAAGAAATCACGGCGTTGGTGCGTCAATTATGTATAGAGGCAAATCATACCCTGCCAAAGGATATCCAGCAGGCGTTTGAAACGGGGAAGGAACAAGAGCAGTCCCCGCTTGGGCAGATGATTTTTGACGAGATGATTCGCAACTGTCAGCTGGCATGCACCGAGCAGGTGCCAATTTGTCAGGATACCGGGACGGCTGTCATTTTTGCAGAGATTGGTCAGGACGTGCATGTGGTAGGCGGCGCCTTTGAGGACGCCGTAAATGAAGGAGTACGGCAGGGCTATCAGGAAGGGTATTTGAGAAAATCCATTGTACGAGACCCGCTGCGCCGCGTCAATACGGAGGACAACACACCCGCAATCTTGCATGTCAGCTTGGTACCGGGAGAGCAGATACAAATCATTGTTGCGCCAAAGGGCGGCGGCAGTGAAAACATGAGTGCGCTGAAAATGTTTACTCCAGCGGCATCTAAAGAACAGCTCATCGCTTATATTGCAGATACAGTCGTGCAGGCTGGTTCTAACCCCTGTCCGCCTGTGATTATCGGAGTCGGATTGGGCGGCACAGCAGATAAGGCGTGTGTGCTGGCAAAGCAGGCTCTGCTGCGCCCTGTGGACGAACAGAATACCGATTCATTTTATGCGGAGATGGAATCCGAAATCGTAGCGCGTGTGAACCGGTCGGGCGTGGGACCGCAGGGACTTGGCGGTACGGTCACTGCGTTATCCTGTGCGATTTTGCCATACCCAACGCATATTGCGAGCTTGCCCTGTGCGATTTCTATTGGCTGCCATATCACACGTCATGCACAGGGGATTCTGTAACCCGATGAATGGACTGCCATTGCTTCTGGTGGGTTGATGAATTTTATATAAATTTCATAAATCACTTGTAATTTCAGAGGGAAAGCAGTATAATATGTACAAGCAATTCCACTATAATTGCATAAGATTTTGGGGTTCCCCAAACCCCTGATAGGAGATGATGTTATGAAGTTCACCATCGTCGAAAGGAAAATGAAAATTTCCGATGACCTCCGTGACTATGCGATGAAAAAGGTCGAAAAGCTGGATCGTTACTTTAATACAGATTCAGAATCAATCCTGACTTTTTCTGAGTTGAAAGGACGCCAGACAGTTGAGCTCACTGTCAAACAAGGGGCTTTGGTGGTTCGTGCGGAGGAAACGACGACCGATATGTTTGCATCGGTGGACGGCGCGATCAATCGCATCGAGCGTCAAATCCGCAAGAATAAAACACGCCTTGAAAAGCGCCTGCGTCAGGGTGCCTTTGAAAAATCTGCGGCACATGCAGCAGAGCTGGAAGAACCCTTCGAAGTGGTTCGTCATAAGCGTTTTGAAGTTGAGGCCATGACGGTAGAGGAAGCGATTCTGCAAATGAATCTGCTCGATCACCATTTCTTCTTTTTCAAGAATGCTGACGCCGGCGACAATTATGCGGTACTCTATAAACGTGCAAGCGGTGGTTATGGGCTGATTGAGGGCGATTGATATTGGTTTTGTCATCTGCTTGACACTTGTGTGTCATTCCAAAACGTGATATAATAAGCGGGCGAGCGGAGAAATTTTCCGCCCGCCCGTTTTTGTATCATGAATCAGAAGTGATTATTGTAATCCCAAAAGGAGAGATGCTTATGCTGGAAACTGCCGCATTGCTGCTGGCTTTGAGCGTTGGGACAAATGCCTCACCGGCTGCACCGATGGATAGCCCGACAGCTTTTGTTGATACAGTCAATGGAGTGACAGAGGGCTTAACTCCCTATGAAGCACCAGTGCCGGACGCAGAGCCGCCAAAGCCCGAGCCGAAACCGGAGCCAAAGCCCGAGCCAAAACCCGAGCCGCAGCCCAAGCCGGAAACACCGAGCAAGCCAGCGGCGCCCCCGCAGAAGCCTTGGGTCAATCCCTATGGGCAGACATTGGGTTCCTCTACCACCTCTTTTGCACGCAGCAACCGTAACCGAAGCAATAACATTGAGCTTGCCACTAAGGCATGCAATGGTTATATTGTAAAGCCCGGTGAAACCTTTTCCTTCAATACTGTGGTGGGAAAGCGTACCAAAGAACGCGGTTATAAAGAGGCGGGTGTTTACAGCAATGGGCAGACCGACACCGGAATAGGCGGAGGCATTTGTCAGGTATCCTCTACCTTGTTCAACGCCGCCTTGGAATCCAATATGGTGATTACAGCACGCCGTGCACATAGCTTGCCGGTGAGCTATCTGCCAAGGGGACGCGACGCAGCTGTTTCTTGGGGTGGTCCGGAATTTAAGTTTAAGAATCCACATAAATTTCCGGTCATGATTGGTACATACTATGACAAGGGCGGAAAACTCACAATGTCCATTTTGGGTCCGGCAGATGCAAAAATGACCAAGCCCAAAATCAAGGTCACAGAAAAGGCTGGTGTCTATACCTTGACCCGTTCCGTGGGCGGGGAGGTCAATTATACCACAAGCAGTACCTATGGAAAACACTGATTTTCTGTAAATCATAAAGATTTCATAGCAAAAGCGCGCTGAAATAAGCGCGCTTTTGTATACGATTTAATCTCGGCTCTGCATGAAGTGCTCTGCACAGCGCCGCATATCCTGCTCGGTGTGAAATACAACACCAGACTGCATGATGCTTTCCTGTACATTTTTGGGCAGTGTGCGGAAGTATCGTCCAAGGTCGCTGTCGAATGCTTCATATCCGATTTGCATAATGATCACCTCTGTGAGCAGTATGCCCGACTTTGGGAATGGTAATACGATATATTGATAAAAATGCTGCAATTTGAATGATTCGAAGGAGATATTTATGGGACTTTGCGATATACAAGATATCAAGGCGATTTTAGGCAGACATGGATTTCATTTCTCCAAATCTTTGGGGCAGAACTTTCTGACTGAACAATGGGTTCCTGACCAGATTGCCCAGTCATGCGGGGCAGATGCAGCTTCCTGTGTATTGGAGGTGGGTCCAGGTATGGGCTGCCTGACCGTTGAGCTTGCGAAGCGCGCGGAAAAGGTGGTTTCCGTCGAAATCGACCGCACACTGTTTCCAGTGCTTTCGGAAACCCTTGCGGATTGCTCCAATACTGAGGTTGTAGAGGGAGATGTGCTCAAGACAGATATCAAGTCTTTGTGTGAACAGAAGTTCTCCGGACGGACTGTTTATGCATGTGCCAATTTGCCCTACTATATTACAACGCCTGCAATTGCTGCCCTGTTGGACAGCGGGGCGTTTGCAGGTATTACCGTCATGGTACAGAAGGAGGTGGCAGAGCGTATCTGTGCGCCCGCCGGAACAGGAGATGCCTCTGCGTTCTCCATCTACGTTCAGTACCATGCAAAAGCGGAATACCTGTTTGAGGTTCCCCGCGACTGCTTCATGCCACAGCCAAAGGTGGATTCTGCGGTCATTCGTCTCACACCACTGCCGGAGCCGGCGGTCGTTGTTTCCAATGAGAAATTGTTTTTTGATATTGTGCATGCTGCATTCAATCAGCGCAGAAAGACCCTTGTGAATGCGATGGGTTCTTTTTTGGGAAGCAGGCTCGATAAGGAGACGCTTACAAAGCTGGTGACAGACTGCGGATTGGACGCGAGAATACGGGGAGAGCGGTTGACACTTTCCGACTATGCAAAGCTGACTGATGCAGTCGATGGACATCTGCATCAAGACGGACTAGACACCAAGCAGCAGTAATACGCCAATGATAATGAGCAAATCGGTATCCACGATACTGCCATCAGAGAGCAAAAACCAAATCACAGCAAAGGCAATGAGAGTGTTCATATCCAGTTTGAGGCTTCCGAGCTTGCTGGACAGAAGCTGAGCAAAGCCGCCGCCTTGTATGGTGGCGGCTGTTTTTTGCACTTCAGGTGTGGAAATATTCGGAGAAATCGCAGTTTGATTCATATCCTCCACATACTCATTGTACATAGTCCCTGTCCTCCTTAGGTGTATTCATGAGAGCGGTTGCCATGCGTGCAAGCGATACCAGACGCATTCCGTGGTCGATTTGTTGTGCCGCTGTTTCGCTGATAAAGGGTTTGATGGCGTTGAGCAGGGCGCGTTTTTGCGGATCGACAGCGTTTTGTCCGCCCTGTGCAATGCGGCTCAGGAGCGGCATTGCACGCTGCATGAGATCGGCAGAGGGATCATAGTCTGTATTCTGTGCGGTCGAGGCGGTTTCTTGACCTTGCACATTGTCGCTGCCCAGCAAAGCGCTGACTGCTCCCAACGCCTGTTCCAGTGCCTTGGGGTCGTTGAGCAGTGCAGAAATTCCGCTTGTATCCATTGTGCCTTATCTCCCTTCCGAGAATGATTGCCCCAACATGGAACGCAGACGTGCAGCAAGAGCTGCGCCCTCTGGCGTGCGCAAAATTTCCTGTATCGCCTGCCGTGCAGCAGCCTGATCCCCACGCCCTGCCGCCTGTGCTGCCTGTGCAATGCGTGATTCCGTTTGCGAACTGATGCCCTGTGACAGTGATTTTCCTTCACTGCTCTGCAAAAATTGCAGCACTCCATGGAAACGGGAATCATTTTGCAGATTCAACTGGTTTAGAATTCGTTCAAGCTCAGTCATTGTATGTTCCTCCCTGCGCAAAATCTTTCAATATCAGTCTATGCAGACGCTCGCAAAAATGTGCAGAAAGACTTTACAGTTTCTTGAAAATCGTGTATAGTGTAGCGTAGATTGTGGAGACAGGAGGGAGCCGTATGCGTGTGCTGGTGTGCTCGGACTCTCATGGGCGGCTGCTCGATTTGTATGATGCAGTGGAGCGGGAGATGCCAGATGCAGTTATTCATTTAGGTGATTATTATGGAGATGCGTGTGAGCTGCGGCACAGCTATCCCGATTTGCCGGTTTATGCAGTGGCAGGGAATAATGATTGGGGCTGTGATGCTTCGTGGAGTCAGGTGATTACCTTGGAGGGCGTCCGCATTTATCTGACACATGGACATCAGGAAGGCGTATCCTTTTCTTCCTGCGGGCATCTAATGCGGCGCGCGCAGGAAAATGCCTGTCAGCTTGGTTTATTTGGACATACCCATATTGTGTATCAGGAGAGACAGGCAGGGGTGATGCTCCTCAATCCGGGCTCTATCAGTCTGCCGCGGCAGGGAGTCGCGTCCTATGCGATGCTGTCCTTAAAGGCTGGACAAATTGCGGCAGCCGAGCTGCGCGATACAGAGGGGAACCTGTGGGATTCAGAAAAGAGAAGGAAACAAAAAAGAATAGGGTGGTTGTAACAAAATGCTTTTGACCATTGATGTGGGGAATACCAATACGGTATTTGGCTTGTATGAAGGAACAGAAATGCGTGGTTCATTCCGTATTTCAACCAATGCGTCTTCGACTTCGGACGAAATCGGTATGATGATTATGCAGTACTACCATTTTCGCGGCTATGATGCCAAGGATACCGAGGCGGTTATCATTGCCTCAGTTGTGCCGCCGGTCATGTATTCGCTGACGAATGCGATTCGCAAATACTGTGGAATCAATCCGGTGATTGTCGGAGAAGATGTTGATGTAGGCATGGAAAATCGCTATATCAATCCCCGTGAGGTCGGCATAGACCGTTTGGTCAATGCGGTTGCTGCAACGAAGAAATATGGTGCACCGCTCATTATTGTCGACATTGGCACAGCAATTACCTTCGACTGCATCGACAGAGAGGGCGCTTATGTCGGTGGTGCCATTTTCCCCGGCATCAAGATTGCGATGGAAGCTTTATTTATGAAGGCCTCTAAGCTGCCGCGTGTCGATATTGTGCGTACAGAAACTGCGATTGGACGCACAACCGTACATTCCATGCAATCTGGAGCAGTGCGCGGGTATGTTGGCGCACTGACTGGTATTATTTCGGATATGAAACAGGAGCTTGCAGATGAGGTGCAGGTGATTGCAACAGGCGGTATGGGACGCATGATGGCAGAGCACTGCACATTGATTGATGCGGTGGAGCCGAACTTGACACTGGAGGGCTTGCGCCAAATTTATGAACAGAATAAGCAATTTTTTGAGGATCGCAGATTTGCAGGCTGTGGTGTAGTGGAAGCAACCGAGGAAGGATAAGCATAAGGCAGGGAAAGCATGGTGTTTTTATACTATGCTTTCTTTTTTTGAATGTTGGGGTATTTCAGATATACGGAACTCAAAGTAAGCTTTGGACAGAGGTGGGGAGCGGTGCCGGAATCCATGCAATATATAGTGGAAAGTGCTTGCGAAAAACGCCGGATTCTGTAGAAAAAGAGACAAGCTATGCTGGGGAAATCTCCAAAAAAAAGGCGTTTGTACGTTTAAGAAACGTATAAAATGACAAAATTGTAAAAAGTATATGAATCATAGTTGCATTTCAGGTTAAATATGCAATAATCATAGTAGAAGAACTGATACCAGCTCTGCACAGTACAGTTGTGCAGGACGTGAAAAGCCAAGGAGGAAGAAGGCATGTTGCTGAATGACGCGATGAATTTAGTAAGCAAGTTTGATCCTGAAGTGGGAGCGATGATCCGTCGGGAATATGATCGGCAGGTATGCAACATTGAGCTGATTGCATCAGAAAATATTGTCAGCGAGGCAGTGCTCGCAGCAATGGGCTCGGTGCTGACGAACAAATATGCGGAGGGTTATCCAGGCAAGCGCTATTATGGTGGCTGTGAATATGTGGACGAGGTAGAAAACCTTGCTATTTCGCGTATTTGTAAGTTATTTGGTGCACAATATGCAAATGTGCAGCCGCATTCGGGTGCACAGGCCAATATGGCAGTCTATCAGGCCTTGTGCCAGCCGGGGGATACGGTGCTGGGCATGAGTCTGGACAATGGCGGTCACCTGACCCATGGTTCTCCGGTCAATCAGTCTGGTTTGCTTTATCGAATCATTCCGTATGGCGTAGATGATGAAGGTCAAATCGACTATGAGGCATTGCGTGTTTTGGCTGAAAAGGAAAAGCCGCGCATGATTATTGCAGGTGCTTCGGCTTATCCGCGGGCAATTGATTTTGAAAAGTTTGCAGAGATTGCGCACAGCGTTGGTGCATATCTTTTCGTGGACATGGCACATATTGCGGGTCTCGTAGCAGCGGGGCTGCATCAAAATCCGGTTCCTTTTGCAGATGTGGTCACAACAACGACGCATAAAACACTGCGCGGTCCACGCGGCGGTGTGATTTTGACAAACAATGAAGAAATTGCCAAGAAGGTCAATAAGGCTATCTTCCCCGGAACACAGGGCGGACCTCTGATGCACATTATTGCAGCAAAGGCAGTTTGCTTTGGTGAGGCATTGCAGCCGGAGTTTAAGGCATATCAGATTCGGGTGCGCAATAATGCACGTGTGCTGGCACAGGCGCTCCAAAAGGAAGGCTTTGACTTGGTTTCAGGCGGTACAGACAACCATCTGGCACTCATTGATTTGCGTAAGGCTGGTGTAACTGGCAAGGAGCTGCAGCGCCGTCTTGATGAAGTGCATATCACTGCCAATAAGAATGCGATTCCGAATGACCCGCAGGGTCCGTTTATCACATCGGGTATGCGCGTCGGTACACCGGCGGTGACAACCCGTGGCTTTGGCGAACCGGAAATGGTGCGCATTGCACAGTTTATCTGGCAGACTGCAACCGATTTTGATGCGAAAGCAGACGAAATCCGTGAAAGTGTACGCGAGATGGTCGCACAGTTCCCGATTTATCGCGTATAAAAATAACTGCATCAAATCATGATGCAATTTGTCGATGTTCATGCAGGAAACAGCATCGGCTTGGCAACGAAAAGCAAAGCGGCACCGGACAGGACAATACTTCTGTTGGGTGCCGCTTTTTGGCGGACAATTGGAATAGACAAGATACGAGAGAATCAGAGCTGGTTCGGGAACATAGGATAGAAAAGCATTGCTTTGGAAATCAGAAAAAACATGGTGATGTTTCTAGCAAAAAATGGTTATTTATTGATGTACTCGACAAAGGGACTTGCACCAAAAACAGGAAGGTAGTAAACTAGAACCATAAGCAAACCAGAATGGTTGTGCTAGGTAAAGAGAAGTAAAATCAGTAAAACAAGATGAGGTGTATTTCATATGTCTATGGAATTGAAGCTGACAGGACTCAAAGATTTTGTTCGCCCGTGGGAGCTATCCTGTATGGCACCGCTGGTTGAGACCTCCACACAGATGCTGGAGAATAAAACAGCTGCTGGAAACGATTTTTTGGGTTGGGTAGATTTGCCCAATGATTATGACAAGGAGGAGTTTGCGCGAATCGAAAAGGCCGCTCAGAAGATTCAGGGCAATAGCGAAGTTCTGATTGTCATTGGAATCGGCGGTTCTTATCTGGGTGCCCGTGCAGCAATCGAGTTTGTAAAGGGTCAGTTCTATAATGGGGTTCGTCCAGATGGAATCCCTGAAATCTACTTTGTGGGCAACAATATTTCTTCGGGCTATCTGTCTGATATCATTCGCATCATTGGTGACCGTGATTTTTCGGTCAATGTCATTTCCAAGTCAGGTAAGACAACCGAGCCTGCGATTGCTTTCCGTGTATTTAAGAAGATGGTAGAAGAAAAGTATGGCAAGGCTGGTGCAAAGGAGCGTATCTTTGCAACGACAGATAAGGCGCAGGGTGCGCTCAAGGGGCTTGCAGATGCAGAAGGATATGAGACCTTTGTAGTTCCGGACGATGTTGGCGGACGTTTCTCGGTGCTGACCGCGGTGGGATTGCTGCCAATGGCGGTTGCAGGGTTGGACCTTGGACAGGTTATGAAGGGTGCACAGGACGCGCTGCGTGACTTTAAGGAAAAAGACAACATCTGTGCACAGTATGCGGCGCTGCGTAATATCTTATACCGCAAGGGCAAGCAGACCGAGATTCTGGTCAATTATGAGCCTTCTCTCGTCATGCTGGGTGAATGGTTCAAGCAGCTGTTTGCAGAGTCTGAGGGCAAGGATCATAAGGGTATTTTTCCGGTATCTGCGAATTTCTCAACCGACCTGCATTCGATTGGTCAGTTCATTCAGGACGGCACCCGTAATCTGTTTGAAACCGTTGTCTGGGTGCGTGAGCAAAAGCAAGATTTGTTCATTGAAGCAGACGGAGAGGACCTCGATGGTCTGAACTACCTGTCCGGCAAGAGTGTACAATTTGTAAATTCTAAGGCATACGCCGGCACATTGCTCGCACACTGCGACGGTGGTACGCCCAATATCGTGCTCGAAATCGACCGCAATGATGAATACCATCTGGGTTATCTGATGTATTTCTTTGAAAAGGCTTGTGGTATTTCGGGATACCTTCTGGGCATCAATCCGTTTGACCAGCCGGGCGTAGAGGCATACAAGAAGAATATGTTCGCATTGCTAGGCAAACCTGGATTTGAAAAAGAAAAGGAAGCCTTGGAAGCAAGACTTTAAGCGTTGTGTTCATGCAGACAGGGCGATGTTTCGCCCTTGTCTGCTTTTTTCATCGTGTGTTTGAGGGGAGGCGTCATGATGGACAATCAGGAAATCCGTGCAAAGGCGAGAATGTTGTATCAAAAACATTTTGGATTTGTATTGCTGCTTGGATTTTGCAGCGGTGGAATCTCGAATTTAATCTGCAATTTTGCCGATTATTGGTTCCCGAAGGACTGGGGTGGAATTGTGATGCTGCTGTTGTTTTCGTTTGTCTGCATACCGCTCACGGTGGGAGCAGTTGCCTGCATGGAGGCATTATGGCTGAAGGACGACTGTACGCTTGACAGTCTGCTTTACTTTTATGCACCGCTGTCTCGTTTGGGAAGCAGCCTGCTGCTGGAGCTGCTTCCAACACTGTTCCTGCTCCTGCTCATCGTACCCGGAGGACGACTCTATTTGTCGGGCAATATACCGATATGGGGGATTTTGCTGCTGTTGATTTTTCTTTTTTGGTTTTGTTTGCGTCTGCAAATGGCGATGATGCTGTTTGCAAGCGGAAGGGAAAAATCAGCCTTGTCTGCGCTTTGTATCTCCTACCAGAAGATGCGCGGAAGAATGTGGGACTTGCTGAGCATGATGGTGGTTCTCATACTTCCGATGCTTCTTGTCATGTTTGTAATGCAGATGTATATACAGATATATGGAATCAACCTATTTGTGCTGCTCCTAGGTGGCTTGTTCCAGCTCTTGTATCTGCCATACAGCACGCTTGCTGAGCAGGGTTGGGTGCTGGAACGTCTGAAGGACGGTGAGCAGCCACAGGAGTCGGAAAATAAGCGGAATCAGGAGCCTTTTTTGAGCGAACGCAAAAAAGAGGTCAAGCCATCTTCGGACAAAATGAGACAGCAATAAGTGGTAGATTTTTCTTGTCAAAATGCACCCATACAGGTATAATGAGATATGACATATCCTGCCGGAGGTGAGAAAATCGTATGCTGATTGCGCTGGATATTGGAAATAACCATATCACAATTGGGGGCTTCGAGGAGGAGCATATCCGCTTTGTTGCCGCGATTGCAACCAACCCAAAACAGACGGGGGCGGAATATGCGTGCCTCATGCAAAATGTCCTGGCACTCTATCACGCAGACCAGACACCCATTACAGGTGCTGCAATCTGTTCGGTTGTGCCGGGCATGGCAGATATCCTGCATCAAGCAGCAAACTTTTTGACCGATGGCTTGATTTTAGAGGTTGGGGCTGGTGTAAAAACAGGACTCAATATCAAAATTGCAGAGCCGCGTACACTGGGAACCGACCGCGTCGTGACCGCGGTCTATGCCAGCCATACCTATCCCATGCCCTGTGTGATTGTGGACCTTGGAACTGCGACGACGTATACCGTGCTGGACAAAACAGGTGCGCTGGTTGGCTCTGCCATTGCGGCAGGGGTACGCTTGTCGCTGTCTGCGCTTAATGAGCACACCGCACAGCTTCCCACCGTCGGACTTTCTGACGTTCCGCCATGCGTATTGGGAAAGAGCACCGCAGAAGCACTTTGCATCGGAGCGGTTTATGGCACGGCAGCGATGATTGATGGTATGGTCAGCCGATATGAGGAGGCACTGGGCACAGCGCCGACAGTGGTTCTGACCGGCGGTATGGCAGATACCATTCGTCCGTATTTACGAACCCATATCATTCACGAGCCAACACTGGCTTTGCGCGGACTGGCAGACATCTGGCATCGAAATCAAGGCAGGACTGTCAAATAAAATTGCGCTGTACCCATAGGGACGGCAGCAGGAGGTAAATGAAATATGGAAAAGAAAATGGATGTGCGCCTGCTCTCGCAGATGGCACTGCTCACGGCACTCATGCTCGTTATGGCGTTCACGCCGCTGGGCTATATCCCGCTCCCCTTTATGAATGCGACCACGATGCATATTCCGGTCATTATTGGCGCATGTCTGTTGGGTCCTAAAATGGGTGGAATCTTAGGCGGTTTGTTTGGCATGACCAGTGTGCTCAAGGCAACCATAACCCCAAATCTGACATCATTTGTGTTTACTCCTTTTTACAGCTTTAGTCCGGATTTTCATGGAAGCTGGACGAGTCTGATTGTGGCAATTGTGCCGCGTATTCTGATTGGTGTTGTGGCAGGATTGGTATTTCAGGGAGTGTGCAGGCTTGTGCGCAATGAAACGGTTTCGCTGGCGATTGCAGGCTTTGTCGGTTCTCTGGTCAATACCATCGGTGTGATGGGGCTCATCTATTTGTTGTTTGGAGAACAGTATGCGGCAGCAGGTGGAACAAGCCCAGAACTGCTTTTAGGCGTCATTATCGGCGTAGTTGGCATGAATGGTGTGCCGGAAGCTATCATTGCGGCTGTTTTGACAGCGGCAGTTTGCAAAGCTTTGCTTGCGGTGACACGCAGAAGCATGACGCGGGCGTAATCCATAAATTAAATCAATTGGGCTGTCCTTTGGGACAGCCCTTTCTTGTTTTGGGAGGAAGATGAGTATGCGAGAAATTGGAATTTTAGAGGTTGGTGGATTTCAGGTCGGACAAGCACAGAACTTGGAAGCTGCAACCGGATTGACTGTGATTTTGTGTGACAGATGTTCGCCCTGCGGGGTGGATATTCGGGGCGGCGGACCGGCTTCAAGGGAGACACCGCTATTGGACCCTCGGGCAGCCTCCACGGGAATTCATGCGCTGGTGCTTTCAGGGGGGTCTGCCTTTGGTTTAGATGCGGCAGGTGGTGTGATGCGTTATCTGGAGGAACGGGAGATTGGATTTGATGTTGGTGTGACCAAGGTGCCGCTTGTGTGTCAGTCCTGCGTATTCGATTTGGCGATTGGTCGGAAGGAGATTCGACCAGATGCACAGATGGCGTATGCGGCATGTGAGGCGGCATCTCGCACGTATATGCAGGAGGGCTGTGTTGGTGTTGGTACGGGCTGTACGGTGGGAAAGTGCTGCGGTGCAGAGTTTGCAATGAAGAGCGGCGTTGGCAGCTATGCGGTGGAGGTCGGAGATATGCGGGTCGGTGCAATCGTGGGTGTCAATGCCATGGGTGATGTATTTGATGTAGACACCGGAGAGCAGATTGCCGGATTGCGCACAGCCGATGGAACGGGGCTGCGTGCCAGTGAAGCGGAACTCTATCGACAGATGGAACAGGGACAAACGGTGACCAATACCACCATTGGCGCAATTGTGACCAATGTGAAGTTGGATAAGGCGCAGATGGGAAAGGTAGCAGCAATGGCGCATAATGGTTTTGCAAGAACGATTCGTCCGGTGCACACCTCTATGGACGGGGATAGTATTTATGCGCTATCGGTAGGCGATGCAGAAGGCAGTCCGGACGCGGTGGGAACACTGGCAGCCTATGTGATGGGCAAAGCAGTGAACCGTGCAGTATATACTGCGCATACGATGTGTGGACTTCCGGCTGCATGTGATTTGATGAAATGAAAAGGAGCGCTTACGAAAAGTTATCGTAAGCGCTCTGCTGTGTCAGGAAAGCCAAACACCTGCATATCGGAGGGAAGTGGTGCAGTGAAAAACAGGGGCTGTCCGGTAACAGGCTGCCGCAGGGTCAAGGTATGTGCGTGCAGTGCATGGCGGCTGATTTTGGAAAAATCAGGGTAATAGAGAAAATCACCGGGCAGAGGGTGCCCAATGTGTGAAAAGTGTACGCGGATTTGGTGTGTGCGTCCGGTTTCCAGCCAAACCCGTGCAAGAGAATATCCGTTCTTTGTATCAAGGCGTACATAGTGTGTGATGGCGCTGGCTCCGTCGGTGCGCACAATCCGCCGAATCACAGAATCCTCTGCGCGTCCAATTGGAGCCTGAATGGTGCCGCGTTCCGGAAGTTGACCAGTACAGACTGCAAGATAGGTGTGATACAGAATTTTGTGAGATGCCTGTGCGGTGAGCAGTCCGGCTGAGAGTGCATTTTTGGCAAGCACAATCAAACCCGAAGTATTCTTGTCCAGCCGTCCAATCGCACGGAAAACAAAAGGCTGATTCCGTTTTGCGTAAAGAGCGGCAAGTCCATTGGCGATTGTATTTTCTCGATTTTGCGGAGAGGGGTGGACGGCAATGCCGGCGGGTTTGTTGACAACAAAGAAATCTTCATCTTCATACAGGATTTGTAAAGGAATGTCTGCCTGCGGAATGGTATCGCTGCAATCGGTTTCCGGCAGACAGATGCGCAGCGTTCCGCATGCGGGCAGACGGTCAATGGTGCGGACGGGAATCCCGTCAATGCAGATACCGCTGCTTGTGTTTTTGAGTTCGACCAGTATCCGGTGGGAAACGCCCTGCCTCCGTAAAAAACGCTCCACCGTCGTACCTGCCTGAGAAGCTTCCCAGTGATAAGTTATAATTCGTTCCATAGATAATATATTATAGGATTTTAGATTGTATCGCAAGCAAAAACAAGATATAATAATGAATAGAAATTTATCATCAAAGGAGAATTTGCCGTGCATGAATTAGAACATCAGATGCTGGGTGCATCTATGCGCAGTAAAATTGAACAATTGATGGCGATTCCAATGGTCACCGGCTTTGAACGAGCACAGTCTATGAAGGTTCGTGATTTGTTTGCGCCGCTCTGTGATGAAATTGAGGTCGATCGTTTTGGCAATGTGATAGGCGTGCTCCGTTCCGGAAAGCCGCAGGCAAAGACCCTGCTGCTCGATGCGCACATTGACCAGATTGGTTTTGTGGTAACAGAAGTGCTGGACAATGGATTTTTGCGCTTTCGGTCCGTAGGCGGTGTAGACCCGCGTATGCTGCTGGGAGCTGAGGTGACTATTGGTGCACCGAATGAATCGCTGTATGGTATCGTCAGCTGTCTGCCTCCGCATTTGCTGGGGGCAGGAGAAGCGGATAAGGCGCTGCCGATTCACAAAATGTGCATTGATACGGGTTTGCTTGATGCAAAGTCTGTTATCCCAATTGGCACACCAATCTGGTTTCCGGCAGATGCAGCGCACATGCCGCAAATTTCCAAAGACGCCATTACAGGTCCCAGTCTGGACGACCGCGCAGGTGCAGCTGCCATTGCTTACGCACTGGAAAAATTGCGCAAGGTAGATTTGGACGTTGATATTGCAGTGCTGCTGTCTGTGCAGGAGGAGGTTACCTCGTTGGGTGCAACCATTGGAACCTTCCGGATTCGTCCTGACTATGCCATTGCAGTTGATGTCAGCCACGCCAAGACCCCAGATGCCCCGAACGAGTTTGAATATGGAGGCGGTGTCATTATCGGTATGGGTCCGAATATGAATCGCGCGCTGACACGCGCACTGATTCGCACTGCAAAGGCAGAGGACATGTCCTATCAGATTGAGGTGATGGAGGGCAACAGCGGAACCAATGCGTGGGAGATGCAAATTGTGGCAGGCGGTACCGCACAGGCACTTTTGTCGATTCCGCTGCGCTATATGCACACACCCATTGAAACCATTCAGTTGTCCGACGCACAATCGGTCGGCGATTTGATTTACCATTTTGTAAGACAGTTTGACGGGGAGGTGCGTCTCTAATGTATCAGGAAGAATATCAGGAGCTGCTCTCACTGACGCGCACGCTCTGTGCAATGTTTGGTCCGTCTGGTTATGAAGATGAGGTCAGGGAGTTTATTTTGCAGGCAGCCATGCCCTATGCAGACCAAATCGAAACCGATGCGATGGGAAATCTTATGGTATTGCGCAAAGGAAAGAAGCGAACCGAACGTCCCGTTATGGTCTGTGCGCATATGGACGAGGTCGGTGTCATTGCCAAGCGCTTTACGGAGGAGGGAATGGTCAAGTTCGGCTTCATCGGCGGCGTAGACCCTCGTGTCGTGATTGGAAAACGGGTTCAGTTCCGAACCGAAGCAGGGGAAACTGTGGAAGGTGTGATTGGATTTAAGGCGGTTCATCTCACCACGCCTGCCGAGCGCAGTCAGGCACCAAAAATCAAAGACCTCTATATTGATATTGGCTGTACCAGCAAGGAACAGGCAGAGAAAAAATTGTCACTTGGCGATTACGGAACATTTGCACCGGAGATTGTGGCATTTGGAGATGGGTTCCTCAAGGCAAAGGCACTTGATGACCGTTTGGGCTGTGCGGTGATGCTGATGCTGATGCGCAGACAACCGGAAGTGGATACTTGGTTTAGCTTCCATGTGCAGGAGGAGCCGGGGCTGCGTGGTGCGGGAAGCACGACATTTTTGATTCGTCCGGCATTTTGTCTGGTTGTGGAAGGAACAACAGCGGCAGACCTTGCAGAGGCACCGGAGCACAAGCAGGTATGTGCACTCCGAAAGGGAGCGGTGCTGCCGTTTATGGATAACCGTACCATATATGATGCAGCACTGTTTGAAATGCTGCGCGATGCCTGCGAAGCGCGGGGAATCCCGTGGCAAACCAAGCAGATGATTGCAGGCGGTACAGATGCTGGTCAAATTCATAAGTCGATTGACGGTGTGCGGTCGGTGGGCGTTGCGGCACCGCTGCGTTATATCCATTCCCCGTCCTCTGTGGCGGCAGAGAGCGATATCATTGCGGTCTATCGTACCGCACAGGCATTTTTAGAGGAAATCGGAGGAGACGCAAATGTCTAAGGTTTTTGAATATTACAGCAAGGTAGGCGGTGCATTCGGACCGTCCGGACGGGAAGATGATGTGCGCGAGGTGATTGGTGCACTGGCAGCAGATTACTGTGATGAGATTCAGACAGATACACTTGGCAATCTAATTTGCCACAAAAAGGGTGCTGGTGAGAATCGCAAGAAGCTTCTGTTTGCGGCGCACATGGATACCCTTGGTGTGGTTGCAACCTGTATTGATGAAAAGGGCTTTGTACGTTTTTCTCAGGTTGGCGGCTTATCCTGGACCGACCTTATCAACATTCAGGTGAAATTTGCAAATGGCACGCATGGTGTGATTTCGTTTGAGGAAAAGACACCATGGAAGGATATGAATCTTTCCCATTTGTTCATTGATGTGGGTGCGCGCAATCGTGAAAGTGCCAAGGTAAGGGTCGGTGATTTTGGCGTGTTCTCTGCACCAACCTTTGAGCAGGACGGTGTTTTGTGCGGTCCGTATTTGGATAACCGAATTGGTTGTGTGGCACTTCTTATGGCAATGGAGCAGCTGCCCGAAACGGTTGAGGACGATTTATACTTTGTATTTACCGTACAGGAGGAGGTTGGTCTGCGTGGTGCAGGACCGGCAGCCTTTGCAATCGAACCGGATATTGTGGTTGCAGTTGATGTGACAGACACAGGAGATTTGCCAGAGCATAAGTATCCGATGGATTGCCACATGGGAGAGGGTCCTGCAATCAAAATCATGGATTCCTCTGTGATTTGCAGTCCGGAAGTTGTGCATGCTCTGGACGAAACCGCAGCAAAGCTGGACATGCAGGTTCAGCATGAAGTCCTGCAATTTGGCGGAACAGATACCTCCATGCTGCAAAAAACTGCAATGGGAGCATTGGCAGGTGCGGTGTCCATTCCAACGCGCTATATTCATTCTCCAAGTGAGATGTGCAGCACACAAGATGTTGCACAGGCGGCAAAGCTGATTGCAGCATTTGCGGCACAGAAGCATGAAGGCTAAGAAGCAGATAGCTGTTTTCAACGCTTGCTTAAAAAATACCGAGCCGGTTTCCGCGGAAACTGGCTCGGTATTTTAGGTTGGGTGTAAGCATTAAATTCTGTCAAAATTTACGGTTGGTAAGGGATATTTGACGCGGAACAATGTGTATCATGGAAAAGCAGATGAAAAATCATTTGTTTTTGGGAAGCGTCATGTTCAGCACGATTGCAACCAGCGTTGTAAGCACAACCGGAGAGGAGCCGAACACAGTCGTGACCCATGCGGGAAAACCGCCAAGGGCACCTTGTACCTGTGTGATTCCGGTGCCAATGGCAACCGCCAAACCAACCACTGCGCTGGAACGCATGGAAAAACCGTCCGAGGTAATCATACGGATTCCAGTCATTGTAATCGTTGCAAATACAGAAATGGTTGCACCGCCAATGACACTTTGCGGAATGGTAGTCAGAATCGAAGAAAATTTGGGGACAAATCCGGCAATGGCAAGTACGATTGCGGCAAAAGCAAAGACCGAACGATTGATGACACGATTGATGGTTACAATACCAACATTCTGGCTATAAGATGCAGTCGGCAGCCCCCCAAAGAGTGCACCAACAACACTTATGACACCTTGTCCGATAATCCCGCCGGAAAGTTCTCTGTCTGTGGGGATACGGTCCATACCGCCCATGGTTGTGGAGCTGAGGTCGCCGATGGTTTGTACAGCGTTTACGAGATAGACAATGGCGAGAGAGATGCAGGCGCTGATTTCAAATTTCAAGCCAAAGTGCATGGGAGCAGGGAAATTGAACCAGCCGGAGGAGCCAACAGCAGAGAAATCAACCATGCCAAGCGCAAATGCGACGATGTAACCAACAATCATACCAAAGAGAATGGCACCCAGTTTGAAAACACCCTTGCAAAAATGGCTGAGAATGGTCACTACAATGAGTGTGATGATGGCAACCAGCCAATTTTTGGGGGAACCAAAGCTCTCTGAGCCGGCACCGCCCGCCATATACTTGATTGCAGTTGGATAAAGCGATAATCCAATGGTGAAAATAACGGTTCCGGTAATAAGCGGAGGAAAAAGCACACGAATCTGCTTGACAAAGATACCAAATAGAATGGCAATGATGCCTCCAACAACTTCTGCACCCAAAATTGTAGGGAGGTCAAATTGTCCGCCAATGGCTAACAGGGTCGGCACATAGGCGAAGCTGATGCCCATGATGACAGGCAAGCGGGAGCCAATGCGTCCGAATATTGGAAATAGCTGCAAAAGCGTGGCGAGTGCTGTGACAAGGAGAGAGACTTGAATGAAAAGGGTACGGTCATTGCCTTGGATATTACAGGTATTGGCAACCAGAATAGATGGAGTTACAATCCCGACAATTGCAGCAACGACGTGCTGTAATCCCAATGGAATCATCTGTTTTGCTGCGGGAATCCCTTCATATTGAAAGAGAACCGTGGGGTCAATGGGTTTGGTTTTGCTCATAATAGCCACCTCTTTACAAAAATTGTTTTCGATGTAAAAACGCTTACATCAATGTCAGATACATTAAATATACAAGAAAGTGCACAAGGTTACAAGAAAAACTGTGAATCCATCAAAGACTGTCCGATTCGATTCGAAGGAGTGATGAAAGGCGCAAAATGATGTTTTACGGTGAAATGATAGAGGATTTGTAAAATTATCTGATGTAATCTTGAAAAAAGCGACCTGCTTTTCTTGTGAAAAAGGTGCCTTTGTGGTAAAATGATAAACAGAAGCGGATTTTGCTTTCCGCTATGAGGAGGACGAAAAAAATGATATGGCCCTTTGGTAATTCGGAAGAAAGAAAACAAAAAAAACGCATGAAACAAGCCAAGGTGCTTTTTGAAGATGCGCTCGATGCAGTAGAAGCGCAGGCGTATGAGAAAGCGATTGACCTGCTGGAGCAGGCAAAAGAATTGGGACATGAGGAGGCAGAAGCCAAAATTGCAGAAATTCGGGCAATGTTCGAGCCGGTGGAAGAAAAAGCCGCAGAGTCGGAATATTCACAGTATACATTGACGATTCCGGAAGAAGAGGCAAATGCGCTTTATGAAAAGGGGATTGCAGCACGTGAACGCGGGGATTATAGTACCGCTTTGCAGGCGTTGGGCGATGCGGCGAAGGGTGGACTGCCAGAAGCAATCTTTGAGTTTGGACAGCTGTTCTTTGCGGGAAAGGGAGTCGAGCGCTCCTTACAACGCAGCTTTGATTGTGCCGTTTCTGCAGCAAAGCTGGGCTATCCCCGCGCAATGTTGTTCATTGCCACGCTGTATATCAAGGGTTTGGGATTTGAACCCAATGGAGAAAAGGCAGCAGAATGGCTGCAAAAGGCAGCCGATTTGGGAGATGCTTCTGCACAGTTCAATCTGGCACTTCTTTACAGCAAGGGTGACTTGATTGCCCGTGATTTTGATAAGGCTTTGCCGCTGGCAAGGGCAGCCGCAGAGCAGGGACATGAAAAAGCGCAGCAGCTCATTGATAATTTGCAGGAGAGCGAACGCGATGAGTGGATGACACAGGGTGTGGAAGCCTATAAAAAGGGCGATTTTCAAAATGCCGCATTCCTGTTTCGGCAGGCAGCAGGTGCCGGTTCGGCAGCTGCCGCCTTTAATTTGGGCTTATGCTATGAAAACGGAGAAGGGGTTCGAAAGGATTACCAGAAGGCGCTGCGCTGGTATACCAAGGGGGCAGAGCTGGGACATGCACGTGCACAGTGCTCCGCAGGTGTGCTGTGTGAAAATGGCGGAGAAGGTGAATTTGAACCACGTCCAGAGCAGGCGTTTGACTGGTACCAAAAGTCCGCGCAGCAGGGCAATGCCCGTGCACAGCTTCTGCTTGCCTCTGCATATCGCCGTGGGTTCGGCTGTGAGCAGAATCCGGTGACAGCGGTACATTGGTACACGGCGGCAGCCGAGCAGGGCTATGCACAGGCACAGTATGAGCTGGGACTGTGGTATTTGGAACGTGCACGCGACCTCAATGCCGAAATGCAGTCCGAGATGCTGAGCCGTGCACGGACATGGCTGGAAAAGTCTGCTGAGCAGGGCGTAGAAACAGCGAGAAAGATGCTGGCTGATCTCATTCGTATGCAGGGCGGTGGAAAAGAGCGCTTTGTAGAAGCCGTGGAAGCCGAAAAGGCAGGCAATCACCAAAAGGCACGAGAGCTTTATGAGCAGTGTGCAGAGGAGGGCATTGCAGAGGCAACGGCGGCGCTGGGACAGTACTATGAAAAAGGTGAGGGAGATGTAGCTGTCGACCCTCAGAAGGCGGTTGAATGGTATACAAAGGCAGCTGAACAGGGCAGTACCCGTGCCATGCTGTTTTTGGGTATGGCAAATGAAACCGGAATGTGCATGGAAAAGGATTTGCCAAAGGCAATTTCTTATTATAGAAAGGCGGCAGAGGCAGGCAACGCCCGCGCCATGATTCTTTTGGGTGTCGCCTACGAGGAAGGCAAGACCGTAGAAAAGAATATGGAAACCGCAATGGACTGGTATCGCAGGGCGTATGAGCAGGGCGAAAATCAGGGCGCGATGTATCTGGGCATGGCTTACCGAGACGCAGAGGGCGACTTGGGAGATTTGGAGAAGGCAGATGAGCTGCTGCGTCCTCTTGCAGAGGGCGGCAATGCCAATGCAATGCGCGAAATGGCGCTTTTGGAGTGGAGAAAAACGCAAGGTATGCGGGAGCCGGAACCGGTAGTTGCTTGTCTGGAAAAGGCATGTCAGTGGGCAGATAAGGCAAAAGAAGCAGGAGATAAGCGAGCAGAAGCACTCCTCAAGACCTTGGAAACACGCAGAGATACTGTGCGTGGTGCAACTCCCGAGGGGCTTTTGTATAGCGGTATGCGCTTGCTTGATGGTGATGGTGTGGAGCAGGACGAAAAGGCTGCCCTGCGCATGCTCGAAATTTCTGCAAACAGCGGCAACGGTGCAGCAGCAGGTGTGCTGGGACTTTGCTATGCAAAGGGCGAGCATGTACAGCAAGATGACGAACAGGCACGCAAATGGTTCGAGCAGGGTGTTGCACATGAAAATCCGGAATCTATGATGAATCTTGCCTATATGTATGTAAATGGCATTGGAGGACAGACCGATTTGAAACGGGCAGCTGAGTTGTATGAACAGGCTGCAAAGGCTGGTTTTGCGCCTGCCGGCTTCCATTTGGCACAGATGTATCACACGGGGCAGGGTGTACAAAAGGATTTGACAAAGGAATTTGAGTGGGCACTCAAATCAGCTGAGGCGGGACATGTGCCGGCGCAGTATCATGTTGGTGCGCTTTACTGGAACGGAGAGGGCGTTGCACGCAATCTGGTAGAGGCGAAAAGCTGGATAATGCAGGCAGCTGAGGGTGGCTCACAGCCTGCAAAGGTGATGCTTTCTAAGATTGCAGAGCTGGAAGCAGAGAGAGACCGGAAGCAAAGAGAAGAAGCAGAGTCAGAAGACCCAGCTGAATAAGAAAAAATCCGCCGAAAGGCGGATTTTTTTCTTTTGGAAATGTAGTTTTTGTGCAATCAATTATCAAAGAGTAAACGGTAGTTGCTTTTCTTTGGTGAGAATGATACAATGAAAAAATGTATAGGAGAATAAAAACCGAAATTCTTATCAAGATACAGTGGAGATTACGGTATGCTGCAAGATAGAATGATGGATACAAAATCTGATATGACAAAGTCAAACAGGACAACAGGGGGGAACAAGTCGATTGCGGTGCATACAACATTGCGCCTAACCTATGGAGAGGAAAAGGTATTTGGTCCCGGGCTTGCCCAGCTGTTGGAGGGAATTCTGGAGCATGGCTCTTTGCGCCGCAGTGCGGCGGAGATGAATATGAGTTACAATAAGGCTTGGAAAATTATAAAAAACAGCGAGGCACAGTGGGGACAGACGCTGATTGAACGGAAAGTTGGCGGTGTACACGGCGGCGGTGCCGTTTTAACCGCCTTTGGTCAATCGATTTTGAAAAAATATCGCGCGTTTGAACAGCAGGCAGAAATTGCACTTTGTACGCTGGTGCAGGAATATTTTGGGGAGGTGTGAGTGATGGAATCCATTCCGTTTTGTCGTGGCGGCGGCTGTACGGCAAAGCTTGGTCCAGCGGCATTGGAACGGGTGCTGTCGCACTTGCCGCGTCCAACCGATTCAAAGCTGTTGATTGGAACAGAATCCAGTGATGATGCTGCCGTGTATCAGCTGACAGAGGATTTGGCAATTGTACAGACCTTGGATTTTTTTCCACCCATGGTGGAGAACCCTTATATTTTTGGACAGATTGCGGCTGCCAATGCGCTGAGCGATGTTTATGCAATGGGAGGCAAGGTGAGAACGGCGCTCAATATTGTATGCTTTCCGGAGCAGATGGATTTGAATATTTTAGGGGAGATTTTGAAGGGCGGCAATGAAAAGGTCATGGAAGCAGGTGGGTCGCTCGTGGGCGGACACTCAATTGCAGATAGTGAGGTGAAATATGGGCTGTCTGTCACGGGGATTGTGAATCCAGCACACATACGTGCCAATCATACGGGGAAGGTTGGAGATGCTCTCGTTTTGACCAAACCCTTGGGGGTGGGGCTTGTGTGTACGGCGGCGCGTATGGGGGCGGCTTCTGCACAGGCAATGGAGCTTGCGGTGCGTTCTATGGTGACGCTCAATCAAGCAGCGGCGGAACTCGCAGACCGGTATCCGGTACATGCCTGTACCGATGTGACCGGATTTGGACTTGTGGGGCATTTGCATGAAATGCTGCGCGCGGACTTGTCCGCACGAATCTATATGCACAGGCTGCCAAAAATTCCGGAAGCGCTCCTCTATGCGCAGGAATTTTATCTGACCGCGGCGGCACAACGAAACCGAAATTTTGCGCAGGGACGGATTCAGATGCGTGGACTGTCTTTTGCGGAAGAGGAACTCTTGTTTGACCCGCAGACCTCTGGTGGACTGCTCTTTGCCATAGATGCGGACTATGCAGATGAATTTGTAAAAGAGCTGGAAGCCGAGGGATTACCTTGTGCAAGGATTGGAGCACTGATTCCGCGCATGGCTGTGGAAATCATCGTAGATGCCTAAAAATAGAGTATATTTGCTGGTAGAAGGAAATAAGGAGAATACAATGGCAATAATTGTAGATGCACGTGGAAAGCTGTGTCCGGAGCCTATCATCGAGACGAAAAAAGCAATTCAGGAACAGGGTGTCCCTGTCATCACCATGGTGGATAATGAAATTGCAAGACAGAATGTGGAAAAAATGGCGCAGCAGATGGGGTTCTATGCGGAATCCAGTGAGATAGAAGGCGGATTTCGTATTTTGATTCAATCGGTCAGCAGCGATGTCTTGTCTGCTGTCATGGGGGACGCTGCAAAAGCACTGGAGCAGCATTTACCAGCGCTGGAGCCGGTCGCGTTTGCGCCGCAGAGTGCCATGGGAAAGACCGTTGTGGTTCTTTCCTCCAACTGCATGGGAACTGGAGATGATGCGTTGGGTGCAGCTCTGATGAAAGGATTTGTCTATGCGCTGACACAGCTTGATACCGCACCTGATACAGTTCTTCTGTATAATGGTGGTGCAAAGCTTTCTGCGGAGGGGGCAGACACCGTCGAAGACCTCAAGGTCTTGCAGGAAAATGGTGCGGAGATTTTAACCTGTGGAACCTGTCTGAGTCACTATGGGTTGACAGATGCGTTGGCAGTGGGCTCGGTCACCAATATGTATACCATTGCTGAGACTTTGATGGAGGCAGGGAAGGTGATTCGTCCATGATTCCATGGGTTGCAGTGCGCGGAGCAGGAGATTTGGCAACAGGGACGATTGTGCGTCTGGTCAATTGCGGCTTTCGTGTCCTTGCAATGGAGTGTGAGCAGCCATCTGCAATCCGCCGTCAGGTCGCTTTGTCCGAAGCAGTATATGATGGAACCGCTGTGGTGGAGGGAGTTGCCTGCCGCCGAATTTCTCAGGTGTCACAGGCAGATGCTGTCTGGCATAACGGGGAAGTCCCCTTGCTCGTAGATACGAAGGCAGCCTGTATTTCAGACCTTGCACCAGCGGTTGTGATAGATGCAATTTTGGCAAAGCGTAATTTGGGAACCTGTCGTGATATGGCACCGATTACCATTGGGCTGGGTCCGGGATTTACGGCGGGACAAGATGTAGATGCCGTCATTGAAACCATGCGCGGACACAATTTGGGACGAGTTCTATATACCGGAACGGCATTGCCCAATACTGGGATACCGGGGCTGATTGGCGGATATGGTGCAGAGCGTGTGATACATGCGCCGGCAGATGGTGCACTGCGATGCGCACAAGAGGAAAATGGTATGCCGATTGAGATTGGCAGCACGGTACAGCGCGGACAAATCATTGCCTATGTGGGAGATACCCCAATTGCTGCAACCTTGGACGGCGTTCTGCGCGGACTCATTCGTACCGGTTATCCGGTGACAAAAGGGCTGAAAATCGCAGACATTGACCCAAGAATCGAGCAAAAGAAAAACTGTAACACAATATCAGATAAGGCACGCAGTATTGCGGGCGGTGTAGTTGAAGCCATGCTATGGCTTGCAAAGCAAAGGGGGCTCACGCTATCGTGATTTATTTTGATGCAGCAGCGACTTCTTTTTTGAAGCCGGATACCGTACAGTCAGCGATGAAAGAAGCGCTTGAGACAATGAGTTCAGTTGGACGTGGGGCATATCCGCCGGCGCTTGCAGCGGCGCGTACCGTTCTGCACTGTCGGGAGCAGCTTGCAAATTTATTTGGATTATCTGACCCTGCACGGGTTTGCTTTACACAGAATGCCACAGAAGCACTCAACACAGCAATTTTTGGTTTGCTCAATCCGGAAGACCATATTATTACAACAGCAATGGAACATAATTCGGTGCTGCGTCCGCTCTACTATCTGGAGGAAATGGGAGCACAGCTCACAATTTTGCCGACCGATGCACAGGGAGGAATTGACCTGCGCGATTTTGAAACCGCATTGCGTCCCAATACCAAAGCGGTTGTCTGTACCCATGCGTCCAATGTGACTGGAAATGTGCTGGATTTGGAGCGGATTGGTGCCTTTTGCCGCGGACACGGACTGTTATTTGTGGTAGATGCTGCCCAGTCGGCAGGTACGCTGGAAATTGATATGGTATGGCAGGGGATTTCGGTTCTGTGCTTCAGCGGACACAAGGGATTGTTTGGACCGCAAGGAACAGGCGGGCTTTGTGTGGCACCAGAGGTGTTTGTCCGTCCGCTCAAGGTGGGAGGCAGTGGAATCGACAGCTTTGACAGATATCAGCCGTTTGAATATCCGGAAGCTTTGGAAGCAGGCACACTCAACGTGCATGGCATCGCAGGTTTATCTGCGGGATTGGAGTTTATTCATCGTGTTGGATTGTATGCGATTCATGAGCGGGAGAATATGCTGGCGCAGCGGTTTTATACAGGGATTTCAGGATTGTCTGGCGTGACGATTTATGGAGATTGGAATACGCCACTTCGTACCGCAATTGTCGCCATGAATATAGAGGGAGAGGACGCTGACGTGGTGTCAGATGTGCTTGCCGAGCGGTATGGAATCTGCACGCGGGCGGGTGCGCATTGTGCCCCTCTGATGCACGATGCGCTGGGTACCGATAGCTTAGTACGCTTTTCGTTCTCTTATTTCAACACAGAAGACGAAGTGGATACCGCCATTGGTGCGGTGCGGGAGCTGGCGGGAGCATAATGTCATGCTGAGAAAGAAGGAAGCGCGTGTTGTCATCACGTTTCGTACAACGACCGCAGCCATGCAAACCGAAGCCTTAGCGCAGGAAAGGAAGCTGTCCGGACGGCTGATTCCTGTACCGCGTGAAATCACGGCGGGCTGTGGACTGGCGTGGAGTGCACCGCCAGAGCAGAGAGCCGATTGGCAAAGGCTGCTTATGCAGAAGGGAATTGCCGTACAGGATATCTATGAGCTTGTCATTTAAGGATTCTGAAGCAGTGAGGGGGAGGCGCTTGATGACAGCGATTGTGATGGCGGCAGGGCTGTCAACTCGTATGGGTGCCGACAAGCTGACCTTGCCTTTGGAGGGAAAACCCGTCTTTGTGCATATCCTGTCCCGTGTCTGTGCGCTCCCCTTTGCAGAACGGTTGGTTGTAACCAATCAGGCGCAAATTGCGCAGTATGCGGTGCAGCATGGATTTCGGGTGGTTCCATCGCCGAATGCTGCGTTGGGGATGGGATATTCGGTGGCAGCGGGTGCGCGGGCTGTGCGTGCAGATGTGCAGGGAATCATGTTTTTGAATGCAGACCAGCCCTTTATCTCCCGGGAAATGATAGAAAATCTATGGAGTCTGTTCTTAGAAAAGAATCAAATCATGGTTCCCTATGTCAAAGAAAAGCCAAGCAGTCCTTGTATTTTCCCGATTCGATTCCGTCAGGAGCTGGAAGCGTTGACTGGAGAACAGGGAGGAAAGCAGGTGTATCGGAAGCATTTGGACGAAACCTGCTTTGTCCCACAACAAAGTGCAGAGTTGTTTGCGGATTTGGATTGTCCGTCAGATTATCTTCCCTACCAACAATAAAAAAGGACGCTTTGGCGTCCTTTTTTTGAGGTTATGAAGGAAAGTGCTGGGTACAGATATCTGTTCCGGTACGAATGTTGCAAAAGAGCTGATTATAGCGCAGATAATGGAGCGGGCAGACCATCTTTTTGCAGACTGGCAAAGACGCAATGCAGATGCTGGAAGGAAGAAGCGAGGGAAGAAGCATACGCCTGCGGACAAGCATCGCATTGATTAAGCAAGATAGTCAGCCGTTCGGCAGGCATTTTGCTGGCAAGGATTGCGTCCTCGATACAGATACGAATGATTTGCGCATCTACGGGACGGTCTGGTGTCTGGCTCCATTCGGGGTGCAGTGTGTAGCGATGCACACATTCGGATATCGGGCGACCGAGCGCAGATAAGCCTACAACAATGATACCGTGTGTGGTATGCGGAAGAATGACCGGTTCGCTCTGTGTATGCAGCTTGAGCGGCATACGCCTTGCCCCATCTGCTTCATAGAAGATGTAGTCTGCATACTGCTCTGCAAGGGAAAGCAGGTCTGGAGATAGCGCAGACAGCTTTTTCCCATCTTGTGTTCCTGCACAGGTGATACCGGAACAGGATAATGCAGCACGAAGCGTCTCAGCCTGCGGGTCGATACACAGGCGCTCCACATCAGGCGGGAAAAACGGCAGAATATGTGTGGTTGTGGTAACGAGCACATGCTTTGTGCGGTGATGCTCGGAAAGCATACGGAGCAGAGTGGTTTTTCCGCCTGCTCCGATGATAGCGACTTTTCGGATTGCGGACATGATGAATTCCTCCGAAATATAGAAGATTTTGGCGAAAAGAGTTGACAAGCCCACTGCACAGTCCGTATACTGAGAGAAGAGCAGGGGGGAGCGTCGTGGAAGAAAATCAGGAGAATGTGCGAAAAAAGAACCATTCTGCGCACAAAAAACGTCTGACAAAGGTGCAGAAAAGACGGATTTTACGTCGCCGCAGGCTGAAGATTGCGCTTGGGATTGCCGCAGTTTTCGCACTTTGTGTGGTTGGAATCTATACCACAAGGGAAACAAAAGAGCAGATTGTCAGTGCCCATCAGCTGCATACTTTTGGCTGGAACGCACCAATTTCCCATCAGCAGGTGGACGAGCTGAATCGGCTTCTGGAGCAATATCAGATTACTTCAAAAGCAAGCCTGACGATGTTTTTTGCAACCGTAGCAAGCGAAACCGATTGCGGCAGGCTGGTTCTGGAAACCGGTGGTGATGCACATTATACAGAGCATGGTTATCGGGCAGAGGAGCGCGGTGCCGGTTATCTCCAAATCACGCACCGTCCCAAGCAGCTGGAATTTCTGAAGGCAGTAAAAGATTCCTTTCACGGCGCAGATACGGCGACCTATATTGCAGAAAATTATCCATGGGAATCTGCCTGCTGGATATGGAGTGAGGGAAAAACGTCTCCCGCTCCCAATCCCAATGAATATGCCAAAACACGCGGAAATACACCAGAGGTATTCCTTGCAACACAGTATGGAATCAATGGCTGGACCATTTCAGATGAAGCACTGGGAAAAATTGTACAGGGAGCAGACTATACCGTCAGTGAGGACGGGAAAATGGTTACAGTAGATGGAACGTCTGCACCACTGCCGAAAAACTGGACACAAAGGCTGGAATGGTATCAAAAAGCCAACCGTATCTGGGGATAAAAAAACCGTCTTTTTCTGAAAAGACGGTTTTTTCTGTTTTACGTTTCGGGCAAGAGCCAGCCGTCATCTTCGTCCCAGCCAAGAAGCACATCTCCAAGGGAAACATACCAGGTTGCATCTTCCAAAATACGGCAGATATCGGTCAGGCAGCATGTCCAGTATATATAAGATTCGGTATCATGCTCCGGCAAGTTGATGGTGCCGGAAAAAATGATTTCCGGTGTGCTGGGGTCATAGGAATACACAGTGAATGCGTCAGCTGCATCGCGGTATTCAAAATCGGACTGGTACCGTGCAATCACGATATCAATAGCCGCCGCCTCGTCCTCAGACAATGGCTCGGCGCGGAAGGCACGGTAGGACAGCACTATGGACATGGGTTTTGATGGCTCCTTTCGGTGAAACAAAAATACAAAAAGTGGTCTCGCTGTCAGCAAGCTAAGCTTACATATCATTTCCTATTATACAGAGGTTACAGAGAAATGTCAAAGAGTTTTCAAAAGCTAGAAAGAAAAATAGAATACAGCAGAGATGCAGAGCCATCAGGGTAATATACACTCTTTTCCTTGAAATATTGGGGTTCTATGGGGGATAGTATAACAGATTTTATAGAGATGTCAAGGAAATCGGTAATTTTATGCAAGTATGCGCGGGGGACTTGGAACACAGAAAAACAGACCGCTGGAATGCGGTCTGTTGTAATAGATTTAGGAATTGGAGGTCACGGAGGTGATGGTGGGGGTTCGCATGGATTCATAAATTTTAATGGTTGGTGCAAGCCATACAGAGCCAGTGCCGCGATATACATTGACAAGCCCTTCTCCGCTGACAGCAGAGCCAATGAGTGTTTTGGCGCTTCGCTCAACGGTGAAGTCAAGGTTTGCAGAGCGCAGAATGGCAAAGTTTCCATCTACCTTCAGGGTATCATTTTGCAGTTCGATGATATCAATTTCGCTCATGGGAACAGAGGATTCCAGAATAATAATACCGGGGCCGGTCAGTTCCGTTTGAAACAGACTTTCTCCGCCCAGTGCAGCCGAAGAAATTGTGCGCTGGGAAACTGCACGGACGCCAACGCTGCCTTGTGCACAGTAGAACATGCCGTCATCTACGATGATGCGTTCATTGGGCGCAAGCTCCAACACAAGAAAGTGCTGAAAAGAAGGCTCTAAGACCAGCATACCGGTTCCCGTATATTCGGGCTGTGCCATCTGCTCACCAGTGACCGCGCCGCGAAGCATGCGTCCAATTGCATTGCCTGCCGTAACGCCGCTGACCATTTGTAGATTCCCTTGGAAATAACTCATGGCTCCCCGCTCGATGGTAACCTTTTCATTGTTCAGATATAAGGCAACCTGACGCGGACGGATATGTTGCTGCTCCATGAAATAGACATCTTGCGCCATATAAGGATTGGTCAGACCACATAGCTTTTCATATTCCAACACTTCAACACGCAGTCCGCCGCTTTCAAATTCTTCCAGAACACGGACGTTTTCACGGGTACCAATTGCTTTTCGCATAAATATATTCTCCTTTTTTCTTATTGGGGTAAGAAACCATGTGCAAATTGCCGAATGATTTCATAGGATACTGCAAGATTCAGGTTTTGTCCCTCGGTAAACCCTGATGTGACAATACCAATTAAAAAACCGTAACGGTCTAAAAGTGCACCACCGGAGCTGCCCGGTGCAGCAGGTGCGGTAAACTGAATCATTTTCGTGTGCTGAAACTGTCGGAAGCCGGAAATGATGCCGTCAGAGACGGAGTTAAACAGTCCCAGCGGACTGCCAATGGCAAAAACAGACTGCCCCCGTGCAAGGTCAGCGCCTTGATAGAGGGGGATTGGCTTTCCGTGACAGTCCGGAAGCCGCAGCAAAGCAAGGTCAAAGTCAGGGTGGTATTTCAGCAGCTCGTTGGTCGTGAAAACTGCATCGCTGTTTTCCAGATGGACGGCATAGGCATCGCCGCCCGCTACGACATGGAAATTGGTTAGAATGATACCGCCCGGGGCGAGCAGCACGCCGGAGCCGGAGGACTTTGGACTTCCGTTTGCATCTAAGACCTCAATCATAACAACAGAGGAGGCAAAGCCTGCCAATGTTTCATAATCCAATGGGGCGTGCGCTGTACCAGCAGAGGGGGTTACGGGGGCGCGGGATACCACAGGATTTGCAGACCGCGTTGACGTCATCGTTTCCGGTCTGGACGCAGATGCCGCAGGGCGGCGGGGATGCTGTGGAATATGTAAGATTTGCCGCTTTGAAGCAATCGACGTCTGCGGTGCGGACGGCTGTGCGGGTATCGTTGGGGCAAGCCGGTGCAGCAGCGCTTGTGCGCAGTCTGGAGAGCTGGGCAGACCTTTTATTGCAGCCGCTTGCGGAAAGAGCGCCTGTGTTCCGGCTGGACGCAATACTGCAATATCGCAGCCCAAATGAAGCAGAACAGAGCATACGAGACGGATTGCTGCATCGGGTTCCCCAATCCAGATACATTTCGGAAAAACAGAAGACGAAGCGGGAAACAGAAGGGGAAGTATGGTGTCCAGTATACAGAGCAGCTGTGCAGTTTGCGCTTGGCGATTTGGCAATTCTATTTTATCCAGCGCTTGATGCAGTGCTGTATGAAGCTGTGAAGGAGAAAGAAGTGCAGATACCTCGGGGAGTGAGAGGTTTGTATCACCTGCAAGCAGGCGCTGTGCCGCAGAGGTGAAGTGTGCCGTGCGCTCCTGTGGCGGAAGTATGTGTGCACCCATGCAGACAATACAGTGATTGCCTGTGCGGGCGCATGCACTGGAAAGTGTTTCGGCAAGCGTGTCTGGTGATTCCGGCAAACCAAGCCATTCTAAGAAATATACGTCCTTGCAGGTATCGTGTATGCGTCCGCGGATATTTAAGAATGCAGGCAGCTGGGAAATTTGCATGGGATTTAAGCGAATGGAGAAAGTTGTCATAAGTGGGTCCTCGGTGTTGAGATTTGTCACTATTATAACACAGGTTGAAAAAAGAGAACAGAGGGGGAGCGGAAAATCAAGGCGAAAAATCAAGAAAGGTAAAATAACAGTAAAATTTAGAAGTTTAGATTTGCAAAGAAAACGATATCTGTGATATGATAAATACAAAGCATCTATTTTTGTTGGATTTCTCCATGCAATCCTTTTTGCCGTTTTGCATGGACTTTCAGTCTGTACCGGTACCAAGATGCGAGAAAGAAGGAGAAGTTAGATATGTCACAATCGGTCTCCCCTTATGCGGTCGGGGCGCTGCTGTATACACCGGCAAATCGTGAAAATATTGCGCAGAGTGTGATAGCAGGACGTTTTGATACACCTTATTCCCTTGCACTGTGCTTGGAGGACAGTATCTGTGATGAGGCAGTTCCGGCAGCGGAATGTCAGGTGATACAGACGCTTGAGCAGATTGCACAGGCAAAGGAGGATTTTTACAAGCCGATGATTTTTGTTCGGGTACGTACACCGGAGCAAATTGGACGGCTCTATGCACAGATGGGGCAAGGAACCAAGGTGCTGACCGGCTTTATTGCGCCCAAATGTACGGCAGATAATCTTCCGGCATATTTGGCGCAGGTGAACACGCTTCGTGTGCATGACAACCTATATCTGATGCCGATTCTGGAAAGTGTTGATTTGGCAGAGCCGGATACAAGACAGATACAACTGAGAAAAATCAAAGAAATCTTAGATGCCAATCGGGACTGTATCCTGAATGTACGGGTCGGAGGCAATGATTTTTGCCATATTTTTGGCTTGCGCCGTCATACCTCGGAAACGATTCATGATATTCGCTGTGTTGACCGGATTTTGAGTGATATCATTACATACTTTTCGCGCGATTATGTGGTGTCCGGTCCGGTTTGGGAATATTTTGATGACCCCGAGGGCGCATGGAAAGCAGGACTGCTGCGAGAGGCACAAATGGGGGCACTCAACGGCTTTATCGGAAAAACCGTGATTCACCCCAATCAAATTGCAGTGGTCAATCAGGTGCTTCAGGTCAGTGCGGAGGATTATGCAGATGCGCGTGTGATTTTAGAGATGTCAGAAAACTCGGATTTTTTAGTTTCTAAAAGTGCTCGCGGCGGAAGAATGAACGAATATAAGACACACACCAAATGGGCACATAAGATTTGTACCCTTGCAGAAATTTATGGAGTACGGCATGAAGCTTGACAGAAAACAGCTTGTGCGCACGGCCGTGCGTGAAAATAATACCAAAAGACCGTATTTGCTGGTCAATCCTTCTCAGGGAAAGCATGTTCCCGTCGCGCCACACACTGCCTTGCAGCTTTTTTCGGCGCTTGCGGAACAGGTGCAGGAGCAGGTGGGAACCACTGCGCCTGTGCTCATCATTGCATTTGCAGAGACAGCGACCGCGATTGGTGCGGCAGTTGCCGCAAAGCTCCGCAATCCGACCGTTTTCATGCAGACCACGCGAGAAGTCACAGACCCAAATCCTTATTTATGTTTTTCGGAAACGCACAGCCATGCAGCGGAACAATATATGACAAGAGACGGACTGGGACCAGCGCTTCGATGGGCAGAGCATGTGGTTTTTGTAGAAGATGAGGTCACAACGGGCAATACCATTTTGCACCTGATGAATGTGCTGAATGAACAGTATGAAACACAACAGGTGACGTTTGGTGTTGCCTCAATCCTGAACGGCATGACAGAGGAATCCAGAGAGCGTTATGCAGCACGCGGGATTTGGACAAGATACCTTTTGCATACAGATAATGCAGCGATGGAACGTATGCTGGAACAATATAACTGTCAGGGAGACAAATATCCGGTGTGTACTGCTTATGCGCAGGCGCCGGATATCGTGGAGATTTGGGGTATGCCGAATATCCGCTCCTGTGCGTGGCGGGCAGATGCGTATCAGCAGGCGTGTGCAGCATTGGCACAGACGATTTGTAATACCGTTCCGACAGATGCCCAAAATATTTTGGTACTTGGAACAGAGGAGTGCATGTACCCTGGCTTGTGGGCAGGATATCAACTGGAACAGCGGGGGTATACTGTGAGATTTCATGCAACCACACGCAGCCCAATCCAGCCGAGCACAGAGCCGGACTATCCGCTGCACAGCCGTTACACGCTGCAAAGCCTATATGACAGCAATCGTGTGACTTATATCTATGACCTTACAGCGTATGACTATATCTGCATTGTGACCGATGCACCGGAACCACAGAAAAATGGGCTTTCCAGTTTGCTGTCTGCATTGGAACAGGCTGGAAATACCAGAATGACAGTGTTTCATTGGAAGTCAGAATATTGGAGGTCAATATGAACAGTAGCTATCGTACCGAAGATGTGATCTTACTTTTGAAAGATATTACAGGGCAGGTGGAGCCGATGTCCACCCAAGAACGGGAAAAACAGATTCAAGCAGGGATATCCTATTGCGAAATGCTCCCAAGAGAATATGTACCCAGCCCGAATTATTTGGAGGCCTATCAGCAGGCACTGCGCAATGAAACCGACCGTACAGCTGCGGCAGTCCGTACCTGTGCAGAGCGTATTTATCAGGATAAGGGAAACAAAGTTGTTTTGGTATCGTTGGCACGAGCGGGTGTGCCGATTGGTATTTTGCTCAAGTGGTATTTGCGCAGACGATATGGCATAGAAGTACCGCATTATGGAATTTCCATCATTCGGGGACGCGGCATCGACCACAATGCAATGCGTGTGCTATTGGAACAACACGCACCGGAGAGCTTGCAGTTTGTAGACGGCTGGATTGGAAAAGGTGCGATTTTAACCGAGTTACAGCGCGAGCTTGCTGGATATTCGGGGGTCAGTGCACAGCTTGCTGTTTTATCCGACCCGGCTGGTCTGACAGACCTGTGCGGAACCCATGAAGATTTTCTGATTCCAAGCTCCTGCCTCAATTGTACGGTATCTGGTCTCATCAGCCGCACCTTCCTGCGCAGGGATATCATTGGCGTATCGGATTTTCACGGCGCTGCCTATTATGGAGAGCTTGCAGCACAGGATCGTTCCTATGAATTTTTAGATGCGATTGCAGCACGCTTTGAGAACGCTCCCAAACTGCCGGAGATTTCGCTGATACAGAGCGGACTGGAGGAAACAGAGCAAATCGCAAGGCACTTTGGAATCGAAGATATCAATTTGGTAAAGCCGGGAATCGGTGAGGCGACACGTGTGCTGCTGCGCCGCCTGCCATGGAAAATGCTTGTGCGGGAGGATATGCAGCAGGATCCTGCTTTGGCACATCTTTATCAGCTTGCACGGGAAAAGGGGGTTGCGGTGGAACCGTATCCGCTGCAAAATTACAAGGCATGCGGAATCATTCAGCAGCTGCGAGATGTATAAGAATATTGTCAAATATTTACAAACTGTAAACATTTGAAATGCCCCCATGCCATGTATTGAAAAACGACGATAAAAATGATAAAGTGATAGTATCATTTGACATGTTACTGAATGAAAGTGAAATCATAGGGTAAGGTCAGGGGCTTAGATTATGCAAACACGATTGCAGTTAACAAAATTTGATGATTTTTGGAAACCTTTGAGTGCGCGGCAGCCAGCGGGAGTTTATTTTTGCAGGATTGCCGGATATGGTCCAGACCTTGTGCACTTTTTGGAACAGGCGATGCAGAAACGCACACAAATGCCAATGCGCATCACCGGAAAGCTGCAAAATCCGAATGGCAACCAGCTGAGTTATTTACAGAGTGTGTTGGGGGACACGTTTCAATGTGACACAGCTTTTTTTGAAGCACAGCTTGTAAAGTGGCTGCCGCGTTTGAACCAGACACAGCGCACCCAAATTGCAGAGGCAATCGGTCAGGTGCTTGAAACACAGCGCGCACAGGGGAAAAACGATAATATGCTGCGCAATGCGTATATAAAGTTTATGTGCTGGCTGTATTATCGCTTTGAACAGCTCCTGCATCTGTTGGGGAAAGACCCGCTGCCGCGTATCTTATATGATGGGGATTTAAGCAGTCATGAGTTTCAGTTGTTTTGTATTCTGGCTCGGGCAGGCTGTGACATTCTGCTGATTGAACCGGCAGGAGATGCGCAGTATCAAAAGCTTGACCCGCAGAATCAACAGTCTGCGCTGTGTGCATGGGCGGGACATGCACCCTTTCCACCTGATTTTTCGTTGGAGCAGATGGTAAAGACCTATCGTCCGCCTGCACAGAGTTCGCGTCCGGCTGAGACACCCGCCCGTCCCCAAACCGTGCAGCCGTCTCCACGTCCGGCGGCGCCGATTCGCACACAACAGACGGCGAACCCACAGTCGGCAGATACACGGCAGAGAGCGCAGCCGCAAAGACAGCGCACACCAGCAGAGCTGTTTCCAGATGCACCTGTGATTGCGCCGAATACATGGCTTTCCGGAAACCTGCCAGCCGATTCCCTGAAGGAGCCTGCCAGCCGCGGAGAGAATGACGACTATATCTATACCATGTTTGTTCGTATATTGGGTGTGGAGGACAAATCTTCTTATGAACGGGATTTGTTTTTGTGGCGAAAAAAATTGGAGGATACGGGAAGGCATGTGACCGTTTTGGAGGAGTTTTCCCTGCCAACGCCAGAGGAAACCGCGAGGGTTGCACGCAGCAATGCGCAAAGTGGTGCACAGGTCATCTCCAGTCTGCTGCCGATGCTCCAGCCAACGGCAAACCATCGGCTAGATGCTGCGGTCGGCCGTGCATTTGTGGAGATTTTGACCGAGCTGGACAGGGAACATGAGCCTCCCATGCGCATCAAGAACAAAGGTGTGTATCTCGTATGCTGGTTTAATCGTTATTTTCGATTGCTTTTTGAGGGATACAGTGCAGGAAAGCTGCCAATATTGTTTTATTTTGGCCTTTGCCATACCGCCTTTGAAGCCTTATTCCTTCGTTTTCTGGCAAAGCTTCCCATTGATGTGCTGGAAATTTATCCAGAGCAGCCAGAGCCTTGCTGCCTTTCGGACAAGCTGTTATTTGAGCGCATCTATCCAAATACCATGCACGTAGCACATTTTCCGGAGTCTGCCGATGCCGTTTCCTATCAGACAGCAGCCTACCATGCAGAGCAGGAGCTGACGGAAACCCTATATCAGGATTCAGGTTTGTACCGTGCGCATCAATATCAAAAGGCTGCGGCGGTTTCGCTGCAAACCATGTGCGAGGAAATTTTTATTTTATGGGATAAAGAGGCGCTGTATCGCCCGGGCTTTGAGGTTGTAGATGATACGGTACTGGTACCCGTTTTGACTGCAAAGGTCAGCGGTGTAAAAAATCGGGACACCAGTGCTTATTGGTCGCAGGTCAAGCGCATGGTAAATACAGATACCATTTGCATGACACGCCTGCCTTATATGCAGCCAGTCGAGGATACGCGTCTCAATCCGGTATCCTTTATTAAGAATAGAAAGCTGCAAAGAGAGGCACTGAAAAACAGTCCTGCCTATCCTTATGGGCTGCTTCGCTCGGAGGTACAGGATTTCCTGTTGGACAAGGTGCAAATGCTGTTGGATTCTGGATTGATTCGAGGCACCTTTTCCCAGGGAATGGAATATAAGATTTTATCGGTTGCCATGAATCTGCCCAAGGAAATCGTTCGCATATTGCAGAAGGCGGATTTTACACAGGCTGTTCCCAAAGTCGCTGTTGTGGCAACAGGAGAACAGTCCTGCAGCTTGGAGGACAGTATCCTTCTGGCACTTTTGCACAATGCCTGTTTTGATGTCGTGCTGTTCGTGCCAACCGGATATCAAATCATCGAGAAGTATTATACAGAGCCATTTTTTACCGAGCATCAGGCGGGCGAATATCTGTATGATTTGCAGCCGCCTTACCTGTCTGCGTCCTCACCCAGCGGTGAGGGGATTTTGAGTCGATTCTTTAGGAGGGGTCACACATGAGTATTCATTTTGGTTCTCGTCCACCAGAGCCTGCGGTGCAGGCTGAGATGACAACAGAGATTGTACCATACAACATTCAAGATGACCGCGAGCAGATGACCAAGCAGCTCACCGGCACCAAGGAGGTCGATGATATCGCAAGCACCATTGAGGTGTACAATTTGGAAACGATTGTCGGCTTTGGCGGAGAGGTCGCCGGAGAAATTGCAAAATGCTCCGATGCGGTGCTGAGCGGCATGAATATGAGCCAAATTGATGATTCGGGTGCAATGCTCAATGCACTGAGCAAAATTATGGATAAATTCGACATTGATGAGATTCGGGACGATCCCGGTTTCTTTGGACGATTGTTTTCCAATATGCGCAAGCAGCTGGACAAGATTCTGGATAAATACCGCACCATGGGCGATGAGGTGGATAAGATTTTCGTGCAGCTCAAGCAGTATGAATCGGAAATCAAGGAATCCAACCGTAAGCTGGAGCAGATGTTTGAGACCAATGTGAATTATTATCATGAACTGGTAAAATATATTTTGGCAGGCGAACAGGGCTGTCAGGAAATTGCTGCATACATAGAACAGCGGCGCGGCGATTTGCAGCAAACCGGTGACCAGTCCATTCAGTTTGAGCTGCAAACGCTGGAGCAGGCACAGATGATGCTGGAGCAGCGCACACACGACCTGCGCATTGCAGAAAATGTTGCGATGCAGTCCATTCCGATGCTCAAAACGATGCAGTTTGCCAATATGAATCTGGTTCGAAAAATCAATTCTGCCTTTATTATCACGCTGCCTGTCTTTAAGCAGGCATTGGCACAGGCGATTTTGCTCAAGCGGCAGCGTATTCAAGCAGAAGCGATGAGCGCATTAGATGAAAAGACCAATGAAATGCTGCTGCGCAATGCACAGAATACAGCGGAGCAGTCTCGTGTGACCGCACAGCTTGCATCGGGCAGCTCGGTTAAAATCGAGACGCTGGAGCAGACTTGGAAAACCATTGTGCAGGGCATTGCAGACACACGCAAGATTCAAGATGATGCACGGCATCAGAGAGAACAGGATACCGAGCGTCTGCGTGCGATTCAGGGTGAATTTGAACAGATGATGCGCGGCGGACAGGCTTAACGGTTCGCTGTCCAATCTGTCATAAAAAAGGAGAGATAATTATGCCAATCAGCTTGCAAAAAGGACAGAAAGTAGACTTAACCAAGGGAAATCCAAGTCTTCGACATGTGCTTGTCGGTTTGGGCTGGGACGTCAATAAATATGATGGCGGCTTCGACTTTGACCTTGATGCCAGTGCTTTTCTGCTCGGTGCGAATGGACAGACTCCGGATACAGATGCCTTTGTATTTTATGGGAATCTCAAACATTCGTCAGGCTCTGTGGAGCACATGGGAGATAACCTGACCGGTGAAGGGGACGGCGATGATGAGCAGATTGTAGTGGACTTGTCTGCCATTCCGCAGAATATAGAAAAAATCGCCTTTACCGTGACCATTTACGAGGCGGAAAAGCGCCGTCAGAACTTTGGACAGGTTGCAAATGCCTATATCCGCATTGTGGACAGCGATACCAATCAGGAGCTGATCCGCTATGATTTGGGTGAGGATTTCTCGATTGAAACCGCAATCGTTGTCGGTGAAATTTACAGACACAATGGCGAATGGAAGTTTAATGCAGTTGGCTCTGGATTCCAAGGCGGACTTGCAGCGCTTTGTGCCAATTACGGAATCGAAACCTGCTGAGTTTCAAATACTCAGTAAATATTTGTCAACGTGATAAGGAGAGACAAGATTATGCCAGTATGTTTACAAAAGGGACAGAAGGTCAGCCTGACGAAAGGAAATCCGGGACTGACAAAGGTTGTTGTGGGTGTTGGCTGGGATATCAACCAATATGATACCGGCGCAAGCTTCGATTTGGATTCCTCGGCATTTCTGTTGAAGGCAGATGGAAAGGTAAGCGGTTCAGAGGATTTTGTATTTTATGGAAATCTGAAGCACCCCTCCGGCGCAGTGGAGCACATGGGAGATAACCTGACCGGTGCAGGTGAGGGTGACGATGAACAGATGCGCATTGACCTTTCTAAGGTTCCTGCAAATATCGAGAAAATTGCATTTACGGTTACCATCTATGATGCCGAAACCCGCAATCAGAATTTTGGACAGGTCAATAATGCTTTTGTTCGAATCTATAATGAGGAAACCGGCGAAGAAATGATGCGCTATGACCTCGGAGAGGATTTTTCCATTGAAACTGCGGCTGTGTTCGGTGAGCTGTACCGCAATAATGGCGAATGGAAATTCAATGCCATTGGCTCCGGATTCTACGGCGGACTTGCAGCGCTGTGCGCAAATTATGGAATCGAAACCGAATAATCCATTTCAAAGGAGGAAAAATATATGGCTGTAAGCTTGCAAAAGGGTCAAAAGGTTAGCTTGACTAAGGAAACTCCCGGATTGAGCCGTATTATTGTAGGTTTGGGCTGGGACGAGGCAAAGCCGGCAAAGAAGGGGCTGTTTGGCTTCGGCGGAAAATCCCAAAATATTGACTGTGATGCGTCGGCAATGGTCTGCGCGAATGGAAAGATTCAGAGCACCAAGGATGTGGTGTTCTATAACAATCTGACCCATCCGTCGGGTGCGGTGCAGCATATGGGAGATAATCTGACCGGTGCGGGAGAAGGTGATGACGAGCAAATCGTGATTGATTTGGAGCGTATGCCGCAAGAGTATGACCGCGTGGTGATGGCAGTCACCATCTATCAGGCACGTGAGCGCAATCAGCATTTTGGCATGATTCAAAATAGCTTTATTCGTTTGGTAGATGCACGGAACAATCAGGAAATTTGCAGATATAACCTGACAGAGCAATATGATCAGGCAACCGCAGTCATTTTTGGTGAGGTATATCGCCACAATGGCGAATGGAAATTCAATGCCATGGGGCAGCCCACACAGGACGGCGGTATTGCTGAGCTGGTAGAACGTTTTCGTTAAGCATTTATGGGGAGCGCATCGGCACTCCCCATTTTGCAGAGTATTTTAGAGAAGAGGAACAATCCTGATGCACAAAAAATTTAAGGGACTCTCGTCAACAGAGGTTGAGGACAGTCGAAAAAAATATGGCTCAAACAGTATTCCAGAGGCTGAGCCGGAAACCTTTTGGCAGCAGTTTATGGAGGGCTTTCAGGATCCGATGATTCGGATTCTGTGTGTCATTGCGGTTATTATGCTTGGTATGTTTGCTTTGGGGCAGAGTGACTGGTATGAACCGGTTGGTACCATCATCGCGATTTTGCTGGTCAATTTTGTTTCGGCAAAAACTGGCGTTGCCAATGACAAAGCTTACCGCGAGCTGAAGGACTCACAGAAAAAAGACACCGTCAAGGTCGTGCGTGACGGCGTTGTGAAGGTAATCGAAGCAGATGAGCTGGTCGTTGGAGATGTAATCCTGCTTCAGTCCGGTGATAAGATTTTGGCAGATGGTATTCTGGCAGATGGCAGCTTGTCTGTTGATAACAGTGCACTCAACGGCGAAGCTGAGGAGTGTCCCAAAACTGCTGCGCCGGAGGGTTTTACCATTCCGGAAAATATTACAGGCGATACCTTTGTCGATGCCCATAGCCTGTTCCGCGGAGCAACCGTGCTCGATGGGGACGGCTATATGATTGTCCAGAAAGTCGGTCTTGCCACCATGATGGGCAAGATGGCAAAGGACATGGAGGACAAAGAACCAGATTCTCCGCTCAAGGTCAAGCTCAATAAGCTCGCAGGTCAGATTTCGGTCTTTGGCTATATTGGTGCAATCGTTATCGCACTCGCTTACTTTATTCACTTTATTGTGCTTGCAGGCGGGTTTAGTGCTTATATGCAGACGGGCGGCTGGGAAATTCTTGGCGATGTCATGAATGCGGTTGCCATTGCAATCACAATCATTGTCTGTGCAGTGCCGGAGGGCTTGCCCCTTGTCATTGCCTTGGTCTTGATGCAGAATACCGGAAAGCTTCTCAAGGTGAATGTACTGGTGCGTAAGTCGATTGGTATTGAAACGGCTGGTTCACTGAATATTCTGTTTAGTGATAAGACCGGTACCATTACCAAGGGTCAGCTTGAGGTCGTTGAGTTCTTTGATGGCTGCGGCAGAACCACCAATATTGCAGACGCGCCTAAAATGGCAGATGCACTGCATCTCAGCATTGGTAAAAATACTGGTGCATTGTTTGATGACCAGCATCATGTGGTTGGCGGCAATATGACCGACCAAGCGCTGCTCAAGTTCATCGGAGAGGATACCTTCCGTGCACTGGCTGAGCGCAGTGACTGCGAGGTGGGCGTACAGCAGGACTTTAACAGCGCCAATAAGTTTAGTCAGGCATATTTGCCGGCACAGCATCGCACCTTCTATAAGGGAGCGCCAGAGCGCCTCTTGGCACAGGCAAAGCTTTGCTTGGACACTGCTGGCAATGAAGTGCCGATTGATGAAGCAGCCCTCAATGCGAAAATTGATGAGCTGGCAAATCGTGCCATGCGTGTGCTGGCATTTGGATACAGCAAGAAAGAATTGGTACGAGATGAAATCCATGAGGATTTGGTGCTGATTGGTCTGGTTGGTATCCGTGATGATGTACGTCCGGAAGCCCGCGAGGCAATCGAGGAGGTGCAAAAGGCAGGCATTCAGGTTGTCATGATTACAGGTGACCGCAGAGAAACGGCGATGGCAATTGCGCGCGAGGCAAATCTGTATCATGGCGGTGATGAGCTGGTGCTGACCTCCGCAGAGCTTTCTCAAATGAGTGACGACGAGGTCAAGAAAATCATTCCGCGAATTCGCGTGATTTCCCGTGCCCTGCCAACAGATAAGAGCCGTATGGTACGTCTGTGTCAGGAAATGAATTTGGTTGTTGGTATGACAGGTGACGGTGTCAATGACTCTCCGGCGCTCAAGCGTGCAGATGTTGGCTTTGCAATGGGCTCGGGTACAGAGGTTGCAAAGGAAGCTGGTAAGCTGGTTATTTTAGATGATAACTTCAACTCTATTAAAAATGCAATCTGGTATGGCCGCACGCTGTATATCAATATTCTGAAATTCTGTAAAATGCAGCTGGTCATCAATCTGGCAGCCGTATTTGTATCTGCAATTTCACCATTCCTTGGAATTGAAAGTCCTTTGAAGGTCACCCATCTTCTGTGGATTAACCTGTGTATGGACTCCCTCGCTTCCATTATGTTTGCAGGGGAACCCGCTCTGAAAAAATATATGCGCATGAAGCCGCGCCGCAGAGATGAAAGCATTATCAGCAAGCCAATGGCAATTCAGATTGTGATTATGAGCTTGTGGCTGACGGTAATCAGTATTCTATGGTTCATGGTTCCGTTCTTCCGCGCACAGTTTGCAACAGAGGCACAGTGGTATACCGGCTTCTTCTGTATGTTTGTATTCAGCTTTATGGTCAATGCGTTCAATGTGCGCAGTGATGGTATGAATATTTTTGAACATCTGAGTGAGAACAAGCGATTTGTGCATATTTGGCTTGCAATCATGGCAGTACAGGTGGTATTGGTGTCTATTGGCGGCATCATTGGTGAAGTATTCAGCTGTCAGCGCTTTGGATTGCAGGGTTGGTTGGTTGTTTGTGCAATGGCACTGACGATGTATCCAGTGGATTTGATTCGCAAGGCACTGACTCCAAAGGTCAAGGAGTAACAATCTATGCCCGCGTCCGTATTCGGGACGCGGGCATTTTTAGTAAGTGATACAGAGGACTAGAAATATGGATATTTTTGCATCGGATTTGGATAATACGCTGATTTACTCCTATAAACGGGATATTGGGGAGAACAAGATTTTGGCAGAGCGATATGAAGGGCGGGAGGTTTCCTATATGACAGCCTGTACGTATGCACTGCTGGACCAGCTCTGTCAGAAGCTGCTGTTTGTTCCCGTTACCACCCGCTCAATCGAACAGTATCAAAGAATCTATTTTCCAAAGCAGCCTAAAATTGCGCTGACAACCAATGGAGGGGTTTTGCTGGTCGATGGTATCGCAGATGCAGATTGGTATGCGCAATCGAAGCAGCTGGCAGCACAAGCAGAGGACGCTATGCAGCAGGCAGAAGTAATTTTGGACAAAGACCCAAACCGAGCGCTCGATGTACGCCGCGTCGACGGATTATTTGTATATACCAAAAGCAATGATGTACCCGAGACCATGCAGCGGCTGCGGGACGGTATAGATGTTTCAGCCGTAGAATTGCTCAGCAATGGTGTCAAGGTTTATGTCCTGCCACGTGCACTTCATAAGGGACAAGCGGTGCACCGGCTGCGAGAAAGATTTACAGAGAACACGCGCATTTTTACAGCGGGAGATAGTTTATTTGATTTGTCGCTGCTGGCAGCAGCAGATATTGCGTTCTGTCCACAGGCTCTGCAATATATGGCGCGAGAGGGACAGCAGGTTATTACGGTAGACGAGAAACAGGGGATTTTTTCAGATGTGATTGTGCAGGAAATTGCGCGGCAGATGATGGGGGGAGTAGATTGGCAAATATATTGCTGATAGAAGATAATGCGGATATTACATTTGCAGTTTCTATGGGGCTGCAGCGCGCAGGACATCAGGTGTTTGCCGCAGAGAGCGAAGCACAGGGAAAAGCAGCGTATGTCCGCGTGAAACCGGAGTTGGTTTTGCTGGATTATAATTTGCCGGACGGTTCGGGAGAGTCTGTGTGTCAGTGGCTCAAATCACAGAGCAATACGCCAATCATTTTTCTCACGGTTCGAGATGAGGAAAACGATGTGGTGCATGGATTGGAATTGGGGGCAGATGACTACATTACAAAACCGTTTTCCCTAGCGATTTTGCTGTCTCGTGTGGCTGCGGTGCTGAGGCGTGCGCTCCCGTCTGGCGGAGACTGTTTGCAGTGTGGAGATATCACCCTGAACCGGACTGCCACTCGTGTGATGCAGAATGGCAGTCCGATTATGCTTACAGCACAGGAATATCGCTTGCTTTTGGTACTTATGGAGCATAAGAATCAAACACTGACCCGTGCACAGCTTTTGGAAAGATTGTGGGATACGGACGGACGGTTCGTATCAGATAATACGCTGACTGTGACCATGCGCCGCTTGCGAGAAAAACTTGGATATCCAGATTGTATCCAGACATTGCGTGGTATTGGCTATCGTATGGAGGGATAATTGTGAAAAAGCTTCTTGTTGCCTGTACGCTGTCTCTTTCGGGTGGAATCCTGTGGGGTGTCATAGCTGCATGGATACTTGCACAGGAGCTGTTTCAAAGTCAGGCACAGTTGGTTTCGGCACTTCCGATTTCGGACAGTGTGTATGAGGCATTGCATAAGGCGGCTGGTTTGACGGATATCACAGGAGGAGAGGCGCTGCTTCGGCGTGGCGGTTATACACCAGAATTTTATTTTTGGGAAAATGTTGTGTGGCTCTGTATGCTCACAGTGGGCTTGTTTGTTTTGCTGTCAGCGGTGATACTGCTTTGGAGTGCGGTGCGGCAGAAAACGCGCAGAACACGTCTTGCTGCAATGACACAGTATCTCACAGCAGTGCTGGAAAAAAGAGAGCACATTCTGGTGCGTCAGGAAGATGAATTTTCACAGCTGGAAGATGAAATTTATAAAACGGTATCGGAACTGAATCTGACAAGGGAGCAGGCTGTGCAGGAGCGGCAGACCCTAGCAGATAATTTAGCGGATATTGCGCATCAAATCAAAACCCCATTGACCTCCATGCGGCTTTTGACAGAGCTGCTTTGCGGACAGACCCCCGAAGATGCACTCTGTTTGGAAAGGCTCCATACACAAATGGAGCGGCTGGAGACATTGGTTGCAGCAATTTTAACATTGTCCAGATTGGACGCAGGTGCGATTCTGCTCAGATGCGAAAATGTATTGCTGTATGATATTGTTTTGCGCGCCGCAGAGCCAATTGATGCACAGCTATGCCGTATGGGAATTGATTTGAAAATAGATGTGCCGCAGGATATTGTATTGTCCCTCGATGCGATGTGGACAGCGGAGGCGCTGCTGAATATTTTGAAGAACTGCGCAGAGCATACGCCGTCTGGTGGGAGTATTACAGTTTGTGCGTCGCAGAATCCAATCTATACAACATTGCGCATCACAGATAGTGGTGCGGGCTTTGCACAAGAAGATTTGCCGCATCTTTTTGAACGCTTTTATCAAGGAAAGAAGAGCCAAACAGGAGGAATCGGAATTGGCTTGGCTTTGACCAAGGCAATCTTGCAGATACAGAATGCAGAGATTGATGCAGATTGTGCCCGAACGGGAGGGGCACAATTTACCATTCACTTTTATAAAACAAATCACTGTCAATAAGCATTTTTGGGAAAAGACCGAAAATGCTTATTTTTATATTCCAGCAGGCGATGAATAAGTATAGACATTTCATACATCATGGGGGGGATATCCAATGAGTGGGCTGCATGTGAGTGGTGTTCGTGCATATACAGAGCAAAAGCGATATCATCGCGTTTTGCAGCAGAAAGAAAATCCGATACAAAATCACACAGAGTATGACCAGTATCAGACAGACCGAACGAGTGAGCCGGTGCTGGAGCAGTCACAAACCGTTCAGCAGGTTGCAGAGGCATTGAGAAAGCAATATTCATGGGTGTCTTTTACCTTTGCTGATTTGGGGAATCGTCCGGAAAATCTGGCACAGTTTGCAGTATCGGCAGGCAAGGGAATCCATCTCGTGATTTCCCCGGAAATACTGGAATGGATGGCACAGGGCGGTACAGCTTGGCAGGAAGGCTCAGAAATGATTGGCAAAACGATTTATGAGCTGATGAAGCAAACAGATGCAGAGGTGCATAACAGCGGTGCTGTGATTGCTGCCGATGGACAAACAACGTTATGGTCTTCCAAGTGGGAGAATCCCAAAAGCGAGATAGAGCAGGATTTGGAATATATGAAAAATATGCTCGAGCGCTTGGATAAAATACGGAAACAAAATGCAGAGCAGCAGAAGAAGATGAAGCTGCTGCAAAAGAAAAAGCTGAATTATCAAATGGGGAAGGATATGGCGCGTCTGGCAAGGGGAACAACCGACCGTGATGTACGTTCTCTCATAAGCGGTATGTATGCAAACAGACAGCGGATTGCAACAAGCAGGACATATTCAAAGAAAGAAATTCAAATGACGCTTGCACAGATTGACCATGTCATTCGGTGTGCACGGACAAAAATCCGGCAGCTCAAGGAAGAAGGACAGATGCAGCAGCGTGTAGAAAAGGCGAAGAAAGAGCGCGGAGAAAAGCTGAAAAGAGAGCTGATACGGGAATTAAAAGAGCGGAAACGCAAGAGATTGTCGAAGGAACATGCGCAGATATTTGAGAGGATACCAGAGCTTCCCGGACTGCGGGACCGAGAGGAGCAGAGAGAGGCACAGATGCAGGCGGCAGCTGCCTGTGAGAGCAGTTCCATAGCTGCTGCGCCTGCTGCATTGCCGACAGGTGGGGAAGTTTCTGGCGGAACGACGGTAACCGTTTCGGCTCCCGGGGGAGGCACGGTGGAGGTTTCTATGGTGCCAATGGCGTAACATCAAGCACAACACTTCCGAAAGATATCCGCTGTTTTGCGATGAACGAAAAAAATCCAAGGCACTTGTGCCTTGGATTTTTTCAGACTGTCGAAAAAGCATGGCTCTTAAATTCCGAAAAAGGCTGAGCATGGAGAAAAAATCAATTAAGTACGGGATTTTGTGCTATGCTGATGCTCAAATAAGTAGCGCTCTGTATCCAGACGCTCCAAGCCGGACTGCTGCATTGCTTTTAGCAACATATCCATGTAATCCTCTATAAACCGTGCATAATCCATTTTTTCATGGACACCAAAAGCCGCAGCTGCGTCAATAATTGCTCTACCTTCATCGTCGAATGCAGGTTTGCCTTGATGCGCGTGTAGAGCGAACATCTCAAGTGCAGTAGCATTTTCAGGGTTAATCTGGTTCACATGAATTTTTTGCTGATACTCACTTCCATCTGCATTTTTTCCCCATGCATAGATTACAGGGTCAGCATCTGTTGAGGAGGCATCATATTTCATGTGAACTTCTATCCCATCGCCTAATCCCATGCTGACCAAACAGTTTGGATATAATTGAATATGTTTACCGTTCAAACAACCACCAGATTTTAATGCTTCTTGCACAGAATGTGTCTTGCCCGTGCCATTCACATTGCTGTTGGAAGAGTATCTTGTGGAATAAATTCTGCCTAAACTACCACCGCTTAGTTGTCCAATCATCATAATACAATACTCCTTTTTATGAACCCCACTAGTTGCACTAGTGGGGTTGTTTACGCTCAAGCCAGCTCAATCAGAAAGAAAAAGTTGCGGAAGAAAATCTTTCTGTATAAGGGAAGTTAGTAGATACCATTTTGAGTTCAAATTTATGCGTACCTCTTATTCAACCAGAGCAGGTAACTCTTTGTAGAACGAAACATATCATATTTGCAACACGATACACGCAACATACTCAAAACAGTTGTATTACAAAAAATGCTTCACCAGAATATCCTTCATGCAGGTCGAATATGATTTGATTTTGTTTCTTCGAAGAACTTAACCATATTATATTCTCAGTATCTTTGCTTGTCAATAAAAATTGATATTATAAATTATATTTTTATGGAAGTAATAAATTATAAAGCAAGAGATGCTCAAAACGCTGAGCATTTGAGTTCGTCGTGTAAAGTGCTCTCAATGAAGAATGCCCGAAATCGCGCATCAATGAGCAATTTCGGGCACTTTTCTGTGTAAAAAGTATGCAAAGACATTTTTCAGAATTTTATTGTCCACCTAATATTTTGTGTTAAAGGATATCATCACGCAGAGAATCTAAGATATTTTCGGATTGTACATGTTTACCGCCAATCACATAGCATAAAACAATGGTAATCAGGATAAAGAGTAAAAAGATGGTGAGCGGGACAATGGGGAAGAATGGAAGATATTCGATGAAGTGGACTTCTGTAATGGAGAGAAATACAGCAATTACACCGGCTTGAATCGGAATACTCCATAGAACCGGACGCAGTCCAAGGAATAGAGCTTCTAAAAGAAGCATTTTGTGCAAGCCGTGCGGAGAGAGTCCGGTTGAGCGCAGCATGGCAAACTCACAACGCCGCTGGCGCAGACTGCCGGATACCGTAGCTGCAATATTGGACAGTCCAATCAAAGCAAGCAGCAAGGAAATAAAGGTCGTACATATTTTGACAAGGCGGTTTGCACTTTGTCGAGATTCGGTTCTTTCTGCGATATCTATGATATAATAGTCCCCCGAGCCATGAGAGCGGTCGAGTGCGGCGTCAATCCGTGCCGATGCTGTATGGATATCCGAAAAGAATTCTGGTGCGTCCGGTGCAGTTTTGATGTCTGCGATTCCATGCAAATCCATACCGCGCAGCTTACGGTTATTGTTTTGCATGGCGAGCTTTTGTGCGCTTTCCAAGGGCACGATTGCAACAGGATTATAATGCTCAGAAAAAATGAGCGGAGGTAAGGCTTCTGAAAAATCGCCAATGGTCACTTGGGGTTGGAAGCGGTCAAATTCATCACTATTATAGATGCGTTCATGCAGGGTGAGTGTGTCCCCGACAGACAAATTCAAAATGGGATAATATACAGGGGTACGCCGTGTCGATTGCGTGTCAGAAAGCGTCTGATTATATAAAATGATACGGTTTGTGTCGGTAAAATATGGTTCAGGGTCGATTCCTTCGCTTTCACAAAAGCTGATGAAGGTTTGGTGGTCCAGACCATGCACGCTGAGCTTTAGTCGGAACGTATCATCGGGCTGTTTTGTTATATAAAATTTTCCACTAGATGCCAGTGCGCTGAAAGAGCCATCGGCGGTACGGAGCGCTTCCGTCTGCATGGCTTCGGGTACAGCAATCGAGAACGGGATTTGATTGTAATAGGAGATGGAAGCAATATTGGGGACTGCTCGAAGCTGTTCCATCTGCTCTGTGGTCAGTGGTACACCATTTTGTGTGGTGAATGAGATTTGGTTTTCTTTTGTGGGATAGACGGTCTCGGCTGCCTCCTGAATGGTCAAGATGTAGAACATGGAGGTTAGGGCTGCAAAAGACAGGATAAGAGACAGCGTTGCAGTACGATAGGCTTTCCGGCGTGCATCGAGTGTGCAGGCAGACAGTTCTCCCTCCAGCCCGAACACTCGATAGAGCAGAGGGTGTTTGTGTGCCTTTTTGAGGTGTACCCCATCTCCTTGCCGAATGGCTGTAATTGGGGAAAGCTTAGAAATCTGTCGTGCAGGAATCCGTGCAGAGAGATAGACGGTAATCAATGTCAGTACAATCGCAGGAATACAGGCAGGTAAGCCATAGGTGAAAATCACAGGGCCTGCGTCACGCATGCTGTTTTGCGCACGGTTGATGAGGGAAAACATACCAGCGTCCAAAATCCACCCAAGGAACAAGCCAAGAGGAAGCGGAATCATGCTTAACAACATACCTTCAAATAGAATAGACTGCTTGATTTGGCGCGGTGTTGCACCGATACTGGATAGAATCCCGAGATGCCTCAGCCGTGCCGTGGCAGAGACGGCAAAGGAGTTGTGGATAATCAGCACAAATACAGAGACGACAAGAACGGCAAGTGTCAATGCAGACAATGGCAGAGACCATTGACTCAGGGATAGGTTTTGAAAGAGTCCCTCCGGAAAAATCAGATAAAATCCCAGATAGTTGCTGTTATATTTGAGGCTGTACCGACCATATTCATCGGTTTGCCAGCCCAGTGCTGCCGCGATTTTCGGAAGCTCACGGTAGGTATCCCGCATATTCTGAAAACGCAGATAGACGGTAATTTGGTCGTCCGGAGCGAGGGAGCCCTCCTCAAGATAGCCCAAAGCTGTATAAGCCGGCGTTGTAGAGGGCGTTGCAGCATCGAGTTCTCCAACAATCGTATAGGTGACAGTATCCGTCTGTTTGAAAGTTTCGCCGTCGGTAAATGGTGCGATTTCATCTAGAATCGTGTGATTTACAATACGCTTGCCGAGCGGGAGTGTCCAGACGTCCCCAATTTGCGTTTCGGGGTGCTGGTCGAAGTATTGCTTGGACAGGGCAAGTTCTCCGGATTTCTGAGGAATTCGCCCGCGGGTAATTAAATTTTTTTCTGCCATAGATGCCCAGTATTCGGCATTGGCATCTCTTGAAATCAGATAAGGACGTTTTTTATCTGCGGAGTCAAGCAGGGCAGCTTCCCATGGTCCCTTGATGAGTGTGCTTTCTACGGAAGCATAGTTTTCAATGAGGGCAAGGTCACGCCCAAAGGTCGTGTCAAATAATTCACCGTGCCAGTTTCCATTTTCCGCAAGGGTCAAGCGTACATTGTCAGACCATGTAGTCACACAAATTCCACACAGAGCAGAGAGCATGGTCGTGACAAGCAAAATAGCAATCATGATGGAACAGGCGGTGTGACGATTGCGGCGCAGATAATCCCAAGTGTAAATACGTAAGATATTCATAGATGCATCGCCTCGTCTCTGATGATATGACCATCTTCCAGCGTAATGATGCGATTGGCTTGCAGTGCAATTTTTTCATCGTGCGTGATGAGGAGAATGGTTTGTCCATAGCGCTGATTGGACAATTTGAGAAGGGATAAGGTTTCCTCAGAGTTTTTTCGGTCCAGATTTCCGGTTGGTTCATCTGCAAGCAGGATTGCAGGGCGGTAGATGAGCGCACGCCCAATGGCAGCACGCTGCTGCTGACCACCGGATAGCTCGCTGGGCAGATGGTTCAAGCGATTTTCCAATCCCAAAGTCGATACGATTTCCTGAAATCGTTCGGGTTCCGGTTTGCGTCCGTCTAAAAGCATGGGCAGAAGAATATTTTTTTCGACATTGAGCGTGGGAATCAAATTGTAAAATTGGTAAATCAGACCAACCTTACGGCGGCGAAAAATGGCAAGCTGCTCCTCGCTCAGCGTGGAAAGCTCAGTATCTTCGACATAGATTTGTCCTTCACTGGGGCGGTCTACACCACCCAGAAGATGCAAAAGGGTGGATTTACCCGAGCCGGAGCTGCCAACAATGGCGACAAACTCTCCTTTGCTCACAGATAGATGGATATGGTCGAGTGCAACGACTGTATTTTCACCAGAGCCATAGGTTTTTGTTAAATTTTCACAGCGTAAAATTTCCATATCAGATAGCCTCCTTCGGTATCCTTAGAATAACAGACTAAGCTGACAATTCGGTGACAAAGGGCAACCTTTTTTGCAAAAAAAAATAAACCAGCAAAGGCTGGTTTATTTTCGATAGACATATAAAATCTGCTTGCCTTGCGTCTGCTTTTCGATGAGTTTTTGGGTACACATATAGGGCAGGAGCGAGTCCAGAAACTGTTTGGGGTCAGTGACCCCAATGCGCTTTGAGGAAAATGGCTGACAGGCAGTCAGGTCTTTTACAGCCGATTCCAATTCCTTGCGCGTCATCGGACCATGCTTTTTGAGCTGCTTGCGAATCCGTGCGACACCCTTTGCACATAGCATGGCAGATAAATCCTTGCTTTGATTTTGAGAGCGCCAAAGCCCCCAAGCATAAATCATTGCGGTGGCAACCGCAAACAGGAGAACATAGGGAATATACTGGAAAATATTCATGTGTGCTTGGACTCTCCTTTCCAGAAAATCAGATGATGGTCGCGCATAATCTCTAAAAACTGTATGAGGCGGGTCATTCCGTTTTGCGGATTGTCAAAGTGAGACTGAAATGCCTGCGAAATGGCAAAAACATTTTTTTCGCCGTCGATTTGCTGCCAGATAAAGCTGCCGTACTCGTCCAGCTTGATTTCACTGACGCGGGGACGATGGAAGAAACGCTGGGCAATGCGGTGATAGAATCCAGTCCATTCGACCAGAACCGTGACAATGCCTGTATCATTGGTGCGAAATTCAAAATTTGGATTGCGTACAGGAATAAAGTCAAGGTAATTTTCAGATTCCTTTTTTTTGCGCATGATGCGGCTCCTTTCATGGGAATCGAGTGAAAAAGATGCAGCCAACCCATTGTTGGGCGGGCTGCATCAAACGAATGCTGTATCTCAGAGTTGGCTCATAAATTATTTGTCGTTTTTCTTCTCAGACTTGAGGCATACCCTTACAAGCGAGCCAAGCAGAGCAAGGAAAGCAATGAGAGAGCCAATCTGACCAATGGAGAAGATTTTGGAGACATTGATGATTTCGTCCCAATGGAATACGGCAAAGATTGCCAAAATAACACCCATGAGACCTTCACCTGCAATTAAACCGGAGGTATACAGGATACCACGTTCCACCGATTCCTTCTTTTCAGACTCCGAACCCTTGCGGTGATCCATGATAAAGCGAACGATACCGCCGCACATAATGCCAGCATTCAGGCTGAATGGCAGATACATACCAACTGCAAATGGCATCACTGGGATTTTGATGATTTCAATGACGATTGCGACACAAACGCCAGTCAGAATCAGTGCCCATGGAAGCTGTGCATTCATGATGCCTTCCACAAGCATTTTCATCATCGTGCCCTGTGGTGCAGGAATCTTATCTGTGCCGTAACCCCATGCACGGTCAAGCAGATACAGAACACCACCGATTGCACAAGCAGAGACAACAACACCAATCATCTCGCCAATCTGTTGTTTTTTTGGAGTTGCGCCCAAAATAAAGCCTGTTTTGAGGTCCTGAGAGCAGTCACCAGCAATGGCAGCAATGATACAGATGATGCCGCCAATCGCAATGGCACCGACCATGCCCTGTGTGCCAACAACACCAGTGGACTTGAGAGCCAGTGTTGCAATAATCAATGTTGCAATCGCCATACCGGAAACAGGGTTGTTGGAGGAACCAACCAGACCCACCATACGGGACGAAACCGTTGCAAAGAAGAAACCAAATACAACAACGATGATAGCGCCGAGTGGTGTGACTGGGAATGCCGGAATCAGCCAGATTGCAATTGCGATGACAACCACCATTGCAAGCAGCATAGGCATCGGCAAATCCTGTTCGGTGCGCAGTGTGCTGCTGGAATGATTCTTGTTCATGCTCTTCATCGCCTGCTTAAAGGTACGACCAATCAGCGGAATATTTTTGATAAGGCTGATAATACCGCCGGCAGCAACCGCACCGGCACCAATGTATTTGATGTACGTACCCCACAAATCACCGGGAGCAAGCTCGGAAATCGGCACAGAGCCGGGGAAAATGATTGCATCGCCGCCGAACAGTGCAATCATTGGCATCAGAACAAACCAGCTCAGAGTAGAGCCTGCAAGCATATAGCTGGAAATCTTCGGGCCACAGATATAGCCAACACCAGCCAGTGCCGGAAGAACCTGTACACCGATGGAAGAACCAGCATAGCTCTTGATGTCATACCCAACCTCACTTGGGAATACCATCATGCCGTCGGCAATGAATTTGTAAGCGGCTGAAATTCCAAGACCAGCAAATACGGTGCCAGCCTTTGCACCGCCCTGTTCACCGGCGAGCAGAACCTCGGCACATGCCTGACCCTCTGGGAAAGGCAGAACACCGTGCTCCTCAACGATGAGGGCTTGACGCAGCGGAACCATGAAGGCAACGCCGAGCAAGCCGCCGACCAGTGCAATGAGGAAGATGGTAATCATACTGGGTGCATCAATCAGACCTTCCTTTGCCCACAGGAACAGGGCAGGCAGGGTGAAGATTGCACCGGCAGCGACAGACTCACCGGCAGAGCCGATGGTCTGCACGAGATTGTTTTCCAGAATGGAATCCTTACGTAAAATGATGCGAATGATGCCCATGGAGATAACTGCAGCTGGAATGGACGCAGAAACCGTCATACCAACACGCAGACCGAGGTATGCGTTGGCAGCACCAAAGATAATCGCAAGAAGGATACCAATCAAGATCGAGGTCACCGTAAATTCCGGAACCACACGGTCAGCCGGAATATATGGCTTAAAATCATTCTTGTTGTTTGGCATGGGGGGGTTTTCCTTTCTAAATTCCTCTTTTTTGTCCCTCTGAGAGCACAGCAAATGTTAATAAAATAACAACGCTGTGAATATATATTAAGACTATTATAGCAGTTCAAGTGTCTAAAGGGAAGTTCTTTTGTGCATTGTTTTGCAAATTTATGCAGAATACATTGGATTGATGCGATATTTTGTGTAAATCTGTGGAGAACTTACTGCGAAAGGCGTGATAGTACATCTGTCAGAAGGGTGTAGAAGCGTTCGCAGGAGTCCAAGGGCAGGTATTCATCAGGGGTATGGCAGCCGCGAATGGTTGGACCAACCGCGATGGCATCAAGTCCCGCAAGTGCGTCGGAGAAGAGTCCACATTCAAGCCCTGCATGGATTGCTTCGATTTTTAATGGTGCGCCAAACAGCGTTTCGTAGCTTTCCATAAAGATATCCCGAATGGGGGACTGCTCTGCAAAGCTCCAGCCCGGATATTCACCGGCAATGGTGCAGGTGAAGCCAAAGGTTTCTGCAAGAAGGAAGAGACGTTCCTTGGTGTCCTCCTGTAAGGAGGCAACGGAGGAACGGGGGGCGAATACCAATGATGCACTGGTGTCATCGGTCTGTACGATGCCGAGATTCAGGGAGGTGACAACAAAGCCATCTTGCTTGAGATTACGGCGGCGTACCCCATTCGGCGCCAAACAAATTGCGCTGACCAGAGCCTTTGCATCTTCTGGAGACAGGACGGAGGCGGAGCCGGCTTCCGATGTCACGGAACAGCAAAAATCAGGCTCAAAGGGACACAGCTCTGCGGAAAAGTCTGCGGACAGGGACTTGGCGATAGAGAGTGCCTTGTCTGCCTCCTGCTCGGATACTACCAGAATGGCAGAGGTCTCACGCGGAATGGCATTATCCTTGGAGCCGCCCTTCAGACAGGAGAGCTGTGCATTGGTTTCATGCAGCAAGCGATTGACCATACGTCCAAGCAGAATGATGCCGTTTTGACGTTCCTTATCAATATCAATTCCTGAGTGACCACCCAAAAGTCCGGAGATGTTGATTTTGATGAGTTGACCGCATGCTTCCCGGCGTGTGATGGGACGGTTCATGGAAAAGCGCATACCGCCTGCACAGCTGACCGTTGCAACCCCTTCGTCCTCAGAGTCGAGATTAATCATGGTGCGTGCTTCCAGCAGGGATTTGTCAAGAGCAGTTGCACCGCCCAAGCCGACCTCCTCCTGTGTGGTAAAAACACATTCGAGAGCAGGGTGTGTCAAGGCATCATCGTCCAGAATTGCCATCATGAGCGCAACAGCAATGCCGTTGTCGCCGCCTAGAGTCGTGCCGTTTGCACGCAGCACACCATTTTCAACAATCAGGTCAAGACCGTCCGTTTCAAAATCATGCGCAACCTCTGCAAGCTTTTCACAGACCATATCAATATGTCCTTGCAGCATGACAGCAGGCTTGCTTTCAGCTCCCTTGCTGGCAGGCTTTTTGATGATGACATTGTGCAGTTCGTCCTGATGGTACCAGAGACCGCGTGCTTTTGCGAATTCAACGAGAAAATCACTCAATGCTTTCTCATGATAGGAGCCGCGCGGAATGGCACTGATATCCTCGAAAAAGCGGAATAAGGAAGCTGGCTCAAATCCAGTAATTTTGTAAGTCATGATAGTACATTCCTTTGCATTATGATGATAAATTCAGATGAAGAGAAACTCTATCATTTTATAGTTTCTTTTCAGTATGATAGTACAATTTTAGCACTTTCTTAAACTAAAATCAATGTTGTTTTTTGGAAAATGCAAGAATTTGCAGCATTTTGCACAAATATAAACAGAGACAGCGGATTCCATAAACCCATGCAGGAGTGAGGGGAAGTGATATATCGTCAAAAAAAGGAGCCAAAATAGGCTCCTTTTCGGGATTATGGTTCGATTTCGTAAGGCCAAGAGGCGATTCCGCCAAAATCATAAACATTCGTATAGCCAAGCTCTGAGAGAATATGGCAGGCAGTTGCCGAACGCATTCCGCTCAGACAGTAGACTAAAATCGTTGCAGCAGAATCCGGAAGCACATCTGCGGCTTGCCGGCGCACAGAGCCAACAGGTAAATTGCGGGCGTTGGGAATGTGTCCGGAATAAAATTCCATCGGCTCTCGTACATCTAAAATGGTAACAGATGCAGTATCTATCAATTCCTTTGCTTGTTCTGGGGAAATGGTTTGAAATGGTTCCTTCATGGTATCAAGTATCCTTTCATGAAATCTATATCAATACGGCAAAGCGGTGTTCGACGAATTTTTTCAAAGACTGTCAAAATACTTGCCGTTGTTTTGATTATACAACGGAAACTACACCATTTCAATCTAATTTATTTTGCAGGGGAAAGACGTTCCTTATTTTAGTAAAAACAGCAGCAGCCCATAAAGGACACTGGCAGAAATCCCATATACAAGAACCGGTCCGGCGATGGCGAAAAGCTTGGTGCCCAGTCCCATGACATATCCTTCACTTTTGAATTCCATTGCAGGAGATACAATGGCATTGGCAAAGCCTGTGATGGGAACGAGTGTACCAGCGCCTGCATGTTTTGCAATCTTGTCATAAAGCTTGCAGCCCGTCAGCAAGGCGCCTAAAAAAACCATAGTGATTGCGGTTGAGGCAGCGGTATCGGTTTGATTCATACCTTGAGAAACGAAGAAATTGGAAACGACCTGTCCGATGGTACAAATCAGTCCGCCAATTACAAACGCCCAAATCATATCCATCAAAAGGTGGGAGGGCGGTGCTTTTTGTTCGAGCATTTTTGCATATTCGCTTTTTGTCAGCTTCATGCCAGTACTTCCTCTCTGTGTTTTTTGGATAGTATGAGAGAAAAGACAGAAAAATATTCTGACCTTATAAAAATATCTAAAATTGACTATTTCAAAGAGGTCAGAAGGCTGATAAACTGAATTTACAAAAAAGAGCATTTGAGGGAGGTACTTCGCAATGAAGGAAAAACGGAGTAAAATTACAACCTATGATATGGTAGCCATTGCAATTATGGCAGCATTTGTGTTTGTAGCAACTTATTTTTTCAAAATTGATTTGCCGGCGTTGGGCGGCAAGGTCAGCATCAAGCTGGGAAATGGTATCTGCATCTTGGCCGCTATTTTGCTGGGCGGGTGGCGCGGTGCGCTGGCTGCCGCCATTGGCTGCACCATGTTTGATTTGCTCGACCCAGTATTTGCACCAGAGGCATGGATTACGTTCATTCGTTATTTTATTATGGCAGGCTTGTGCGGCATGATTGCACATGGGAATGGTGCGCAGGGCAAGCGGTTTGGTCGTAATGTCACAGCAGCCATTGTAGGTGCGTACAGCTATTCTTTGATGTATATTAGCAGCAAGGTCATTGGTCAGATGGTTTTGGGGGCACCGTCTCTGCAAAATGCAGTCATTGCCTGCACAACCAATATTACAGCGTCACTCATCAATGCAACTGCGGGTGTGATTGTGGCGCTTGTAATGGCGCCAGTCCTGCGTCGGGCATTGGAACAGACCACCTTTGGGCAGCATGTGTACAGACATTCGTGATTGCGCATCGGCTGCCATACGGGGGCAATCTCGAAAAAATTGCCCATTGATTGCCCATTGATAGAAAAAGTCAGGCGTATGCCTGACTTTTTTTGTGCAATCAGAAATCTGAAATAAAGTGTTCACACATATCAGCAAAAGCGCCCTCATGGGCTGCACAGCATATATAATCTGCGTGTGCTTTTGCCGTTTCTGTGGCATCACCGGGGCAGGCAGCCTTGCCAGCGGTATCGAGCAGCTGTACATCATTTTCATTATCTCCGATGGCCAATGTGCGTTTTGGGTCGATGCCCAACTGTTCACATAAAGTTTTGAGTGCCTGCCCTTTGTGAATTCCGCGGGCATAGCAGTCCACATAATTGTCATGGCTGCGATGCCACTGATAGCGCGGGTCTTCATCTGCCAGCAGGATTGGGAGCGCACGTTCTACTTCTTCTGGAGCACCATTCATCACAATTTTGCTCATCGGCTTGTAGATAATGGTTTTTAGGTCTGGGGCTTCAATCAGCTCACATGCAAGCACACGTGATTCGGTTTCCAGACGCGGCGTGCGGCGGGAGGTATAAAGCTTACTGTCCATAGGCAGGACGAAGGACAGCCCAAGCGATACATAACGGTCAAAGACTTCGCACAGGGTCTCGGTGGAAAGCATGCCGGAAAACTCATTTTTTTGAGCAGCAATATCATAAATACCGCCGCCGCCGGAATGAATGATGTGAGAGAATACACCCCACAGGTTCAGACGGTCCAGTGCAGGGGTGACGGCTTCCAACTCGCGTCCGGTTGCAATTGCACAAGGGATACCAAGTGCTTTGCATCTTTCAAGTGCAGCGCGGTCACGGTTGGTCACGTGTTCTCGGTCATAGAACAGTGTGCTGTCCAAATCGGTTACGATGAGGTCAAATTGGGACATGGGAAGGTTCATCTCCTGAAAAATTTTTCTTTTGTTTCATGATACCGCGAAATAGGTGGATATGTCAATGTAATGGGGAGAATTCAAATAGATTTTACAAAACTGCGTTGCATTTATAAGGGGATTCTGTTAAGATTTTATTATATTAAAAAGATATTGTCTGAGGGAGGAGCAGAGTTTGGAGAGTTTATTTACCTGGCTGGAGGCTGCGGGTAAGGAGACCGCGTTGTTTCTGGTTTCCATGCTGCCGCTGGTCGAGTTGCGCGGCGCTGTACCATTGGGAGTGGCCGCGGGAATGCCATGGTATGAAATCCTTCCCATTTGTTATCTTGGAAATTTGCTGCCAATTCCGTTTTTGCTATTATTTACAGAACGTCTTTTGGATTGGCTGGCGCGAATGCCCGGGATAAAGGGAGCTGCAAATTGGTATACATCAAAGCTAAACAGTAAGAAGGCACAAATCACCAAGTATGCAAAATGGGGATTGTTCCTTTTCGTGGCTGTGCCATTACCAGGAACGGGGGCATGGTCTGGTGCGATGCTCGCGTCTATTTTGAAAATGCCTCCTGTTCGTGCTTTCGTTTCGATTGCAGCAGGGGTTGTCGCTGCTGGACTGATTATGGCAATCGCATCTTCAGGATTGTTTCGCTTGTTTGTGTGAGAAATGCAAAGACTTTTGTAATGGCATTGTTGCGGCAATCCATTCCGAAAACGTGGTTTTCGATGACCGGAACAGACCCTAGGGTCTGTTTTTTTTATGCGATGTATCCAACAGGTACAAATGTGGTCAGCCTCTTACGACATCGCATAAGAGGCTGACCAGATAGGGGTATAAAAATGAAAGTGAAAGAGTTTAGCGAATCAATGTACGATAATCACTCATCAGCTGCTCAGGATTATCTGTGCTGATAGGCTTGAGTGTGTAGGTATATTCATAGGTTTGATCAGCCGGAATCTGATACGGTGTCAGCGGCTTTGCTCCCCAAGAATTATCTCCGCCAAGACCCATCTGACGATAGTTGAGACGCAGAGTGATATCCTGCCCTTCTGGAAGCATGTAAGAATGCAGATAGTTGCTTAGCTGCTCCGGGGTATAGAACAGCGCATTGAATTCCATTTGCTTCTCGGATTTTGCCAGCAAGCCAACTCCTTGCTCGTTGGTCAGGCTGACCCAACGTACGCCGGTACGGTTTCCGGTTTCCTGTGGTTTGATGTAATCAACAAAGAATTCATCAACGGTCTTTTGATAAATGCCCACATCATAGCCGGTCTGACGGTCAATGTAGTTTTCATCAGGACCCTTGCCATACCATGTCACATGGTCAAATTCCTTTGGAATGGTCATCATATTGCCAACTTCTGGAATCATAGGCAGATTGGCACCTGGCTTGAGTGTGCTGGTGATCTGAATATCACCGCTGCCATATACGGTATATACCTGTTTGTAATCTGACTTCGTGGTGGTAGGCAGATTCGAAGTGACGGTGAAGGTAACCTGCTGGTCACTGTTCTGCTCCATCTTCACGTCAACGATTTGCCGGTTGGCTCCTGCATAGCGCCATGTTGCGAGTGCCTGCGGCGAGAAATAACCCCAGTCACTGTCGGTTGCCGCACGCCAGAAGTTCGGAATGGGACCACTCTTGATAAGTTCTGTGTTTTTGTACTGCAAGGAACCAATGGTACCGGTCTTGGTGTTGAAATCCAGTGTAAAGTCCTTGCCTGCAACCACGGTGCTGCCGTCTTTTTCAGAAACCGTAAGTTTGGGCATGGAATCCGCAGATACCTGTGCAGCTTCTGGCACTGCAAACGGAATTGCAATTTGCTGGGTGGCAATCTCATGTCCGGCATTTGCCCATGAGGTATCCTTTTTGAGCGCAAAGCTGATATTGAGGAAGTATTCTGCACCTGCCTTTGGCTGCTTGGGTGCAGTAAAGCCGAGCTTTACCGTCTTTTCGGTTAGTGGCGCAACATTGAGGTCATCAGCGGAGAACTTCCCTTCCTGAACCGGAACGCCGTCTTCAAGCAGTGCCCACTTTGCATCAAATTCATTGAGATTCGTAAAGAGATATTTGTTCTGAAGCTTGATGGTGCCGGAGAGTGGCTCTTCTGAAGTGATACCAACATTCTGATACACCTTTTTTACTTCCATCAGCTCAGGCTGCACGGTGCGGTCGGCAGAAACCAGACCATTTGCACAGAAGTTCTTGTTGTTGGGATTGCCCTCCGGAATGTTCTGCCAATCACCGCCGAAGCTGAAAAATTCCTTTTGTGCATAGTTCTTTTCGGTGAACTGGTCAAAGTCAAGCCAGACCAGTGCGCTGTCATCGGGCTTGCGGTCGGTTTTTTGCAGTTCTTCCGCAGACAACGCCTTCTTAGAAATACGTACTTCATCAATCAGACCTTCAAATACCGCAGGGACATTGGGATTTTGTGCATCGTATGTGACATCAGCACCGATACCCACTGCATTACCGCCATAGGCAATTCCCTTTTCATTGACAGCAGATGCAACTTCCTTTCCGTCGAGATAGAGCTTCATATTCTTGCCGTCAAAGGTTCCGGCAATATGATGCCATTGTTCTGCCCAGTTCGCAGGGGTATCGACACAGGCAACGACCTTTTCATAAACACCATTGTCAGAATCCCATTGGGAATTATAGATATAAAATTCCAGCTGATCAGATGCTTTCTTCTGTGTGGACTCATTATAACGAATTTGACGTTTGATTCCATAGGATTCGGTACACATCCACTCATCATTTCCCTTGGTGATGATAGGACTTGTGGAATCACCCTTGTCCGGTTTTACCCATGCTTCCAGTGTAAAGGGTTGGCTGCCGCTGAATACCAGAGCGGGGTCATTATAGCAGACGGCATAGCCCTTCATGGATTTACCGGCATGTCCATCAGAGACCAGCTCACCCTTGAGCGTGACAGGAATCGGCAAACCGTCGTTTTGCAGGAGCTTGTCCGTAGGAGTCTGCATCTGAATGGTTTGGTCAACCCAGTCCCAGATGAAGCCGCCCTGAATATTGGGATATTTCTCATATACGTCCCAATATTCTTGTAAATTACCAACGCCATTGCCCATTGCGTGTGCGTATTCGCACTGCATAGCAGGCTTTGTGCCGTGCTCGCCCCACCAGCCGAGCGGGTTTTTGATGGGGTCATCAATGTCCAGCTGATTGACACGGCGATACATGCGGGACCAGACATCGACCTCAGGAATATCACGATGCCCTTCATAGTGCACCAAACGAGTGTCATCAAGCTCTTTACACAGTTTTCCAAGCTCTGCCCAGGTATCGCCGTTATAGGATTCGTTGCCAAGTGACCACATAATAATGGACGGGTGATTTTTGCTGCGCTCGATGGTAGAACGCATACGGTCCTTACAAGCCTGAATCCACTGAGGGTCACTTTGAGGTATTTGATCATTGACGCCGTGCGATTCGATATTTGCCTCATCAATCATATAAAGACCATATTCATCACACAGCTCATACCAGCGCGGCTCATTCGGGTAGTGTGAATTGCGCACTGCGTTGATATTATACTGTTTCATCAGCTTGATGTCTTGAATCATGCTTTCCTCGGTGATATGTCGGCCGGTTTTGGGCATGGTTTCATGACGGTTGACACCCTTCATCATAATCGGCTGTCCGTTGATGATGATTTGAGACTGATTGGTGCCATTGTTTCGAATGGAGATTTCACGGAAGCCAACGTTGCAGCCAGCAGTTTCTACAATAGTGCCATTTGCATCATGGAGTACAAAAACAAGCTGATACAGGTTCGGTGCTTCAGCAGACCATTTTGCGGGATTCTGCACGGCAAAGGTATGCTGAATTTGCGCTTCCCCGTCTTGGAAGGAAACCGGAAGCTGGTGTTTTGCCACTTCCTTGCCAGCGGCATCGAACAAAATCGCATCTACGGTATAGCCCTCTGGTGCGGTTCCGGAATAATTGCGCAGAACGGCCTCGCAGTGGAGAGAGGCATTCACATATTTTTCGTCCAAATCGGTGGTATAACGGAAATCAAAGAGAGAGGCATTTTTATCCTTGCAGTACAGGAAAGTATCCCGGAAAATACCGCTCAGACGAATGAAATCCTGATCCTCCAGATAGCTGCCATCTGACCAACGATAGACCTGAACCGAGATGGAGTTTTTCTCACCAGCGGGGTTTAAGAACTTGCTGATATCAAATTCCGCAGCGGTATAGCTGTCCTCACTGTAACCGACATATTGACCGTTGACCCATACATAGAATGCAGATTCTACGCCCTGAAAAGAAACAAAGACTTCTTTGCCGTCCCAATCCTTGGGTGTCGTAAAATCACGGCGATAGGAGCCAACGGGATTATAAACGGTTGGAGATACGCCGAGCGGTGGAGTTTCCACGCCCTCCCATGGGAGACGGGTGTCTGTGTACTTGGGAGAATCATAGCCCTGCGTCTGCCAGTTTGAGGGAACGGTAATCTCGTCCCAGCTGCTGACATCGTAATCCTTTTTGAAAAATTCCTCATTGCGTTCATGCGGACTCTGTGCATAAGAGAATTTCCATGTGCCGTTGAGAGACTGGTAAGCAGGGGAGTTGTCACGGTTTCGAATACGTGCATCTTCTACGCTTGCAAAAGAATAGAAGCTTGTATGCGCGTCCTCGCGGTTGACCTCAAAGACACTGCGCTGGTCGTACCATTCTTCTCCTTTGAATGTGCTGCCGTTGGGGTCAGCGGGCTTTGGAATATCGGTGACCGTTTTTCCGGAACCATCATTGCTGGCATCGAGTGCCTGAGCTGTTTGCACTCCGCTGGCAAGCAGAGAAGAACCAAGTGCAGCAGCCAGAAGAAAGCTGACAGCCTGTTGTTGTTTCTTTTTCATGATTACCTCCAAAATTACCTGTGAGATGAACACGCTAAAAAAAGAGTTTCAAATAGAAAGCAGAATCAGTGATAAAAGTTGTTTTGCATGAGAGTTTTACTTAATTTTATAACCTTTTATAAGGGTAAAATTATTCCAAGTAACACGGTTTATTCTGTACCACAATTTGGAAAAACATCTCAAATTTGGATTCCCCCGAGATATCATCTGATATGCTTTACTGAATGACTTAACTATATCTTAATTTACATCACACTTCAAGCCGTTTTTTTACTGAAAAAATGAAATGAAAATTGTGCATGTTTCACGAATGGACAAAAGAAAAAAATGGAATCTTAATCAGGAAAAATCAAGATTTTTTAGAGAATAAAAGAATAAAATATGGATATTTCAAAGAAAAATGAGATTTTTTTGAGATGCTGTGAGATGCGGGCATATAGAAAAAGGAAGCAGAAAAACTGCTTCCTTAGGAGTTTGTGAAGGACAAATAAGACTGGATTGCCCGAACCACACCGTTATCATCATTGGAAGGGGCGATATGGTCGGCGATTTGTTTCAGTGTTGGGTGTCCATTTTCCATAACAAATGCATGTCCCGCCGTTTGCAGCAATTCGGTATCATTGAGATAATCACCAAATGCCATGGTATGACTGAGCGGGATGTGCAGATGTGCTGCAAGCTGGTGAAGTCCGATGCCTTTGTTGGTTTTTGGATTCATGAGATCGACCCAGTCTGCCCCCGAAAGGACGACGGCAAAGTGCTCCTCATAAGCACGAAGCATGGGAAAACAGCCCGTTTCGGCGTGTGATTTCTCAAAAACAGCGAGCTTAAAGGCGGGCTCCCGTGCCAATACTGCGATGAGGTCGGGAACAATGGTAAGTTTTTCGTAATACATCTGTGCGTTTTTGACAAAGACAGTATCCGTGCTGCATTCAATGAATGCGCCTGCATGGGTGCACAGGACAGCGTTGACTCCGGAAAGCGCACGAATCGAATGAATGGGTGGAATAAAATAGGGGGCAGGCACTTGGTCCGCAAAGAGACAGCTTGAGCGATGATAGACAACCGCTCCATTTTCGCAAATAAAGGAAATTTCATCGCAGACCTCTGAAAATAGCATACGCAGATTTTCATATTGCCGTCCACTTGCTGCGGCAAAATGAATCTTGTGTTGCCGCAGCTGACGAATCAGTGGGAATAAATCGGGAGATAGCTGCTTTTTGCTGTCCAGCAGCGTTCCGTCTAAATCTGCTGCAATCAGCTCAATCATGAGGATTCCTCCGATAGAATGGTCTCAAGACGGCGAATGAGCTCATCAGAAACGACGTGCTCAATGCGGCATGCGTCGTGCTCAGCGGTTTCTTGAGAAACACCCAGAATATCACGCAGATAACGGTAAAGTAAATCATGACGGTGCCGAATTTCACGCGCGTGTGCGAGCCCTGCCTCTGTCAGCACAACATCGCTATAATAGGCAGGTTCAACCAATCCCATATCCCGCAGGACACTCAGCGCTTTGGAAACAGAGGCACGGGATACCCCGACACGCCGTGCAATTTCCACAGAACGAACCGTACCGAGTTCATTTTGAATATCCAAAATTACTTCCAAATAGTTTTCGCCAGATTCATGAATCTGTCGCATAGGACACCTCCAAAACTAAAACAGGAGCATACCAATATGGTATACGACAAATGATGTAATCCAAGCCAGTAAGGTTTGGAAGGCGGCGGCGCTCAGAGCCCAAGACCAGCCGCCCATTTCACGCTTGATGGTTGCAAACGCTGAGATGCAGGGCATATAGAGCAGAATGAATACCAAAAAGGCATACGCCGCTGCCGGAGAAAAAACACCCGACAGGATTGCGCTGAGCTGTACGCTGGTAGATACCCCATAGAGCACATTCATCGTAGATACCACCGTTTCCTTGGCAATCAGCCCGGTGAGCAGAGCGACCGAGGCCTGCCATGTCCCAAATCCTAGTGGTGCAAAGATTGGGGCAATCATCTGACCAAATATGCCCAAGATAGAGGACTCCGGAGAGGCTGCCACCGATAGGGTGGGAGTAAAGTTCTGCAACAACCAGATAAGAATAGACATGAGGAAAATAATGGTACCAGCTTTGGTCAGAAAGTCCTTTGCCTTGTCATACATGCTGCGCATGGTACCTTTCCATGTAGGCAGACGATACGGAGGAAGCTCCAAGACAAAACCAGAGGATACCCCCTTGAAAACCGTCTTTTGCAGCAGAGCGCCGGCGAAAATAGACATCAAAATGCCCAGTAGATACAGGCTGATAATGACAAGGCTGGCGTGCTTGCCAAAAATAGCACCGGCTATCAATGCGTAGACCGGAAGCTTGGCGCCGCAGGACATGAATGGTGTCAGCATAATGGTCATACGGCGGTCTTTTTCGTTTTCCATGGTGCGCGCTGCCATGACAGCGGGAGTTGTACAGCCGAAGCCCATCAGCATGGGCACAAAGGATTTTCCGGAAAGTCCAATCCGTCGGAGTAATGTGTCCATGATAAATGCAATGCGTGCCAGATATCCGGTGTCCTCCAGCATGGACAGAAAAAAGAATAGAATGATGATTTGCGGAAGGAAAGAGACAACACCGCCCACGCCGCCGATGATTCCGTCGCAAATCAGACTGATAATCCAGTCTGAGGTTCCAAGTGTGAGCAGCAGCGTTTCGAGCTGTGGCGCAATGCCCTCTTGCAGCAGAGATTCCAAGGCGCCCTTGAGCGTTTCTCCGACGGGACCAAAAGTTGTCCAAAACATCAGCGCCATAATTGCAATAAAGATAGGGAGTGCGAGCCATTTTTGCATCACGATGCGGTCAATACGTGTAGTTGGTGTCTGCTTGGGAACGGGGGGACGGGTCACACTTTCTCGAACGACTCCTTCAATATAGTCATAAAATGCGTCCGCAAATAGCATTTCATGGTCTTGTCCGATATCATGTGCGCAGAGTGCGTCAGCCAGTGCGTCCATTTGTGTACGCTGTTCTGTGGTCAGCTGGATATGGGAAACGATTTGGGGGTCATCTTCCAATAATTTAGCAGCATAAAAGGGGCGGCTGCAAGCACGTAGGTCACTGGATTCTAAAATCTCAGCGCCTTGACGAATGGCAGCGCCGACACCATGCAGATATGCGGGCTGATGAGCAGGCGGCTGCATCTCTCCGGTCACGGCATCTAACAGAGCGGAAACGCCGATGCCGCGCCGAGCCGAAATCGGGAGCACTGGAACGCCTAAATGCGCACTCATTTTTTCACAGTCAATATGGATATCCTGTGCTTCCACATCGTCAATAAAATTGAGTGCAATGACCATAGGAAGCCCAAGTCCAATCAACTGCATAGTCAGATAAAGGTTGCGCTCTAAATTGGTGGCATCTACAATATTCAGTATGCCGTCCAGTTCATCAGAAAGCACAAATTCACGAGCGATGATTTCTTCCTGTGTATAGGGGGAAAGCGAATAGATGCCGGGCAAGTCAACGGCATCGACCCGCTTGCCTGCGTGCTCAATGTGACCGGTTTTCCGGTCGATGGTCACGCCGGGCCAGTTGCCGACATGTTGATTGGAGCCGGTCAGACGGTTGAACAGTGTTGTTTTTCCGCTGTTTGGATTTCCGATAATTGCGAGTGTCTGCATGGTTATCAGTCCTCCAAAAGTATATTGGCGGCTTCTTCCCGGCGCAGGGAAAGATGATATCCGCGAAGCTGTACCGCGATGGGATCGCCAAAGGGAGCAACCCGCTCGACCGTGATGCGCACGCCTTTTGTAATTCCCATATCCAGAAAGTGCCGTTTGATGGCTCCTTCTGCGCTTAAACTTTCTACGATTCCGGACTGCCCGGGCTTGAGTTGTGCAAGCGAATGATTCATAATATTTGATTGATGCCTCCATTTGTTACCTGTAGTTAACTTCTCATGTTTTATTGTAAGCGATTGCTAACCGGTCTGTCAATGCCAAATAGAACAAAACATTTCCAAACTTGGACAGGATATTTGATGTTTTTGGGGATTTACTTAGGCGGTTTACGAAAATCTGTAAATATGATATGATAGCATCAAACGATTTAGTAGAAAGGAATTTTTGATATTTATGTCCGATACTTTGGCTTTTCTCCGTCAGAAACAAGAAAATGGCGGATTTAATGAACTCTTAGGCATGCGTATACGCACGATTCGTCCGGGATATGCAGAAGTAGAGCTTCCGGCAGATGAGCGCGTTTTGAATGCGCTGGGGAACGCGCACGGCGGTGCGATTTATGCGCTTTGTGATACGGCAGCAGGAACTGCGGCGGCTTCGTATGGACGGGTGGGGGTCACGCTCAATGCTTCGATTCAGTATCTGCGTCCGGGGAAAAAAGGGCAGTCCTTGTTTGCAAAGACACAGGAAATCAAGGTGGGAAGAACAACAGCGGTTTATGGCGTTACCGTGACAGATGAAGATGACACAGAGATTGCACAGGCAACCTTTACCATGTTCTACATTGGAGAACGCACGGAATCGCTTTCATGACGAAGGAGATGGCAGCAGAGCTGCTTGCATGGTATGATGCGGGGCATCGGGATTTGCCTTGGCGCCGTACAAAAGTGCCCTACCGAATCTGGCTGTCTGAAATTATGCTTCAGCAAACCCGGGTCGAGGCTGTGATTCCCTATTATGAACGGTTTTTGCAGACCTGTCCGGATATTGGGGCGCTGGCAAAGGCGCCGGAACAGGTCTACCTCAAATTATGGGAGGGACTGGGCTATTATAGCCGAGTACGCAATCTGCACAAGGCAGCGTGCTTGCTCTGTGAACAGTATGGCGGACAAATGCCGAGTGATTACAAGGAACTGTTATCGCTTCCGGGAATCGGCGATTATACGGCCAGTGCGATTGCGTCGATTGCGTTTGGACTTGCAGAGCCTGCGGTCGATGGCAATGTGCTGCGTGTCTGTGCGCGGATACAGGGGGATTTTCGTCCCATTGATGATTTGAAGGTCAAGCGGGACTTTCGTGCACAGCTTGTGGAAATCATACCCAAAGACAGGGCGGGAGACTTTAATCAGGCGCTGATGGAGTTGGGAGCAACGGTCTGTATTCCGAATGGCGCTCCGCGCTGTGCCGACTGTCCGGTTTCTCACCTGTGTCATACCTTCCAACAAAAAACATGGGAGCAGATTCCGGTGCGCACACCGAAGAAAGCGAGAACGATTGCGGAACGCACTGTGATTTTGGCGCGCTGCGGAAATCTTGTTGGGATTCGGCGCAGACCAGACAGCGGACTGCTTGCGCGTATGTGGGAGCTTCCTGCCTATGAAGGAGCCCTGAAGCCGCGAGAAATCAGGCAGCAGTTGGATAAAGAGGGGTGGAAGGTAACAAAATTACTGGCATTGTCTCCGGCAAAGCATGTTTTTACCCATATAGAATGGCGTATGACTGGATATTATGCAGAACTTTGCGCACCGGTACCGGAACTGATGTGGGTCACACCGGACGAGCTGCGCGGGGAATATGCGTTGCCGTCGGCATTTCGCACCTTTTTGGAGGTATTGGAGGAATCATGCAATATATCCGTGTAACACATAATTTTCCGCCGCTCTTTGCGCCAGATTCCAAGGTGCTTGTTTTGGGGTCTATGCCAAGTCCGAAATCCAGAGAACAGGCATTTTTTTATGGGCATTCACAAAATCGGTTTTGGCCGGTTCTGGCGGCGGTGTTTGATGAGCCGACTCCGCAAACAATAGAGGAAAAACGGCAAATGGCATTTAGACACCACATTGCAATGTGGGATACCCTTGCTGCCTGTGAAATCAAGGGAGCAAGCGATAGCTCGATTCGCAATCCAGAGCCCAATGATTTACAATGGCTGATTGCGCAGACGCAGGTGAAAGCGGTTTTTTGCACAGGAGCGGCATCTTACAAGTATTATACCAAGCTGTGTCAGCCGCAAACCGGAATTGCAGCCGTTTGCCTGCCTTCTACCAGCCCTGCCAATGCGGCGTGGTCGAAGGAACGGCTGATAGAGGCATATCGTGTGATTGCGCAAGCCGTTCAATAAAAAAATGCACAGAGTCTGTTTGGATACTCTGTGCATTTCTGTTATGATGTGGTATGGTTATGAAGTGGTATGCTGTACAGCGAGCTCACCCAAAATAAAATCACAAAGACGTGCCGTCGCATCAGGGTGTGCAATGGCGCTCATGGTTTCTCTGACTGTGCGCAGACGGTGCGGGCTTTTGAACAGATGATATACGGCCTCATCGACCGGAAAGGTTTTGGTAACCAGACAAGCCATACCGTTATTCATCAGGAATTCTACATTGCGCTCCTCGTGTCCGGGAATGGGGTTGACTAGAATCATAGGAAGATGCTTTGCAAGTGCCTCGGAAACGGTCAACCCACCGGGCTTTGTGATGATACAGTCCGCAGCGCTCATCATTTCCTCTACATTGTTGACAAAGCCGTAAGGGTGCAGACTGCAAGGACCGTTTTGCTGTGCCTGCATTTGCAGCATTTCTTCATATTGTTTTTTGTTGTTGCCGCATACGATGAGCAGCTGAAAAGGGATACCGCACAAATCGAGCTGCTGAATCAGATTTTTGTTTTTGGAATATCCCATGCTGCCGCCCATCATTAAAATGGTGGGGCGCTTTAGGTCGATGCCGAGACGCTCACGCGCCTCCTTCTGACCAATGGGTTCACAAAATTTGGGGTGAATGGGAATACCAAGCGGCAGAATGCGAGAGGGTTCAATGCCTCTTTTGACTGCACGGTGTGTCAGCAGCTCACTTGCGGTTACAATATATTCAATATTTGGAACGTCCTCCCAATAAGGGTGCACCGTATAATCTGTAATGATTCCAACCGTGGGCGCTGTGAGCAGCTGCCTTTTTTTGAGGTCATTGACCAGCTGCGCGGCAAACACATGCGTACAGACAATGACATCAGGGGAAAAATCGTTGACAATGCGGGCAAATTTGGAAGCACCCAGCGCATTGACAATATTGATGATGGAAATTGGGTGTGCAAAATAGCCAGACCCATGATTTTCAGCCAGCAAATAGACCAGCCGATACAGCTCTTGCGTATGCTTGGCGGTGAACAGATAACCCTTGTCAATGGTTTCTTTGACAATTTTGCTGAGATAGGCATATACATCGACGGTATCAACCACAGCACCTTTTTCGCGCAGCATATCCGCCACAGCTTTTGCGGTTGCATGGTGACCAAATCCGGCGGTTACCGATAAAATCATAACGCGCATTTTCGTTCTACTCCTTTTTTAAGACGTCCTTATTTTAGCGCATTCAGGAGTAGATTGCAAGAAAAAGCTGGATTTATATGGAATGAAGCGCGGCAAGTCGTTCGTACTCGGACAAAATGCGGTGTTCCATTTGCTCGCGCAGAAGCGGACCAATTGGGTGGACGATATCGTGGTAGCGTCCGTCTGTGCTGCGGCGTGCAGGCATCGCCAGAAATAAATGGTCATCGCCTGCAATCACCTTGATATCGTGAACGGCAAAGATGTTGTCAAAGGTGACAGATACCAGTGCGCGTAATCTGCCGTGTGTCGGAAAACGACGAAATTTGATTTCTGTAATCTCCATAAGCTTGCGGTCTCCTTTTATATCGTCATGGTTTTTTGGTTCCTGCTTGATATTCTTCCAAGATTCCCATATAATAATACATAGAAAATTTAAGTGTTGGAGGCTGCTGGTATGGAATTGTCCATCAAGCCATATATTGAAAATAAACAGAGAATCCATTTGGTTGGAATTGGCGGCGTGTCCATGAACTCATTGGGAGAGCTGCTTTTGAGTATGGGAGTGCCTGTAAGCGGCTCGGATCGCGCACATTCTGCGGTCACTGAGCGGTTGGAACGTCTGGGAGCACAGATTTCGTATTGCCATGAGGCGCAAAATGTAGAGGGTGCAGCGCTGGTTGTCCGTACCGCGGCTGTGCATGATAATAACCCTGAAATCGTGCGCGCCCATGCGCTCGGTATTCCGGTTATGGAGCGTGCACAGGCTTGGGGCGGTCTCATGACCGATTATCAGAACGTGATTTGTCTGTCCGGCACCCACGGAAAGACGACAAGCACTTCCATGATGACGCTCATTACAATGCAGGCGGCACTCGACCCTACGGTTATGGTGGGAAGCAATCTGCCTGCGATTGGGGGAACCCTGCGCATTGGCGGGCAGGAATGTTTTGTTGCAGAATCCTGCGAATACTGCAATTCCTTTTTGTCTTTTTCCCCAACGATTGCGGTTGTGCTCAATGTAGAAGCCGACCATCTGGACTTTTTCAAGGATATTGATGATATTGTGCATTCGTTTCATGAATTTTGTCTGCGTACCCCTGAAAATGGATTGGTCATTACCAATGCAGATGATGTCTATGCCATGCGTGCCGTCGAAGGGATTGCGCGCAGGATTTTGACCTTTGGTGTTTCGGAGCATGCCAATGTAAGACCGGAAAATATTTCCGTGAAAAATGGGTATTATCATTTTGATGTGATGGTAGACGGACAGTTCTATACACATGCAGAACTGTCTGTGCCGGGCTATCATAATATGCTCAATGCGTTGGCATGCTGTGCGGCAGCTTGGTTTTTGCAGGTGGCGGGAGAACAGGCTGCCGCCGGTCTCAAGCAGTTTCAGGGTTCCTCCCGCCGCTTTGAACGCACTGGAGTGATGAAAACAGGGGCGCTTGTGGTAGACGATTATGCACATCACCCCTCTGAAATGCGTGCAACTTTACAGACGGCGCGTCAGATGGAGTTTGACCGGATTTTCTGCGTCTTTCAGCCGCATACCTATACCCGAACCAAAGCCCTGTTTTCAGAGTTTATCGAGGCGCTGGAATTGTGCGATCAGGCAGTGCTTGCGCCAATCTATGCGGCGCGGGAGCAGAACACCATTGGAATCTATGCTTCCGATTTGGCAAAAGAAATCCCTGATGCGGTTAGCTTTGAAAGCTTTGAGGAAATTTGTGCCTATTTAGAGCGTGAAACGCATAACGGTGATTTGGTCATTACAATGGGAGCGGGAGATATTTATCAGGTTGGACAGATGCTGACGGGACAATAAAAACAAATTGTTTTTGATTTCACACGTGTGCGTTCGGAGATGCGTGTGAAATATTTTTACAGAGATATTGACAATTTGCATAATGTGTGACATACTATCCATAGAACCATTATGCAAGTTATACATAGGGTGGAGGGTTCATTATGGCAAATAATTTGATTATCACCATTGGCAGACAGTATGGCTCCGGCGGTCGAGAAATTGGCCGAAAGCTGGCATTGCGCCTGGGAATCCCGTTCTATGACCGCGAACTGATTTCTCGTGCAGCAAAGAAAAGTGGTTTTAGTGAGGAGCTATTTGAGCAGCTTGATAAGCGTGCAACCAACAGCCTGTTATATTCGTTGACTATGTTTGGAAGCACGGGGCTCAATGGAATGTCTCTGACAGACCAGCTGTTTTTGGCACAAGCCAACATTATTCGTGAGGTTGCAGATAACGGTCCGGCTGTTTTGGTCGGCAGATGTGCCGATCATGTTCTGCGTGAATACGACAACCGCTTTGATTTCTTCATCACAGGTTCTTTAGATGACCGCTTACAGCGTATCCAGACCCATGATGATTATGAGCTGTCTGGAAAGTCGCCGCGTGCTGCATTGGAAAAAATGGATAAACAGCGCGCAACCTACTACAATTACTATACCGGTAAGGTGTGGGGAAAGAGCGATCATTATGACCTTTGTGTCAATGCAGGACGCTTGGGCATCGACGAATCCATTGAGGTTATTTTGGCATACGTAAATGCACTGAAAAAATAGTGCTTTGACAAGGCAAACAAAGTAAGAGAAGGGTAAAAGAGAATCGGCACAGAGCATTGCTCTGTGCCGATTTCAAATATATGAAAAAATTTTGGATTCATCGGTTGTATCCTGATTTGGAGCAGATAAAAATTTGGTGGATAAAGCAATCTGGTCTTTTCGGCATGTAGGGTCTCTATAAAATTGCTCCAAAATTTTACAGGAATATGCTTGCAGCGGATTTGGCAATTTGCTAGAATGAGGTCGCAGTTTTGTGCAGGACATTCAGACAATGAAAGAGAGGTAGAAAAATGATGAGACGCAATACGCTGCTGTCTATGCTGTTGTTGGTGGGGTTATCGTTGGGAATGGTGGCACCTGCGACAGCTGCAGAGACACCTGCGGCTTCCGCTGGGGACAAGGGGGAGCTTGTAATCCTATACACCAATGATGTCCATACCTATATCAACAACAAAGATGGATTGACTTATGCTAAGGTTGCGGGCTATAAGGATAGTCTCAGCAACGCGCTGCTGGTGGACGCGGGTGATGCCATACAGGGGACTGCTTACGGTTCTATGGACAAGGGAGAAACGGTTGTAAAGCTCATGAATGCTGCCGGTTATGATGCCGCAACCTTGGGGAATCATGAATTTGACTATGGCATGGAGGGAATGATGAATGCCAAGTCATGGGCGAAATATCCATATCTCTCCTGTAATTTTTATCATGAAAAGAATGGTGTTCGGGGAGACAATGTGCTCGACAGCTATCAGGTCTTTGAACGCAATGGTGTAAAGGTTGCTATGGTAGGGATTACCACTCCGGAATCCTTCTATAAGTCTACACCTGCTTATTTCCAAGATGATTCTGGAAACTATATCTATGGAATCGACGGGGGAGCAGACGGAACGGCGCTCTATGATTCCGTGCAGAAAGCAATTGATGCGGCCGCTCAAGAGGCTGATTATGTGATTGGACTGGGGCATTTGGGTGATGATGCGGCTTCTGACCCATGGAACTCAGAGGACGTCATTGCACACACCAGCGGATTTGATGCCTTTATTGATGGTCACTCACATTCTGCGGTTGCCAGCAAAGCGGTCAAAGACAAGAAGAATGAAACTGTTGTGCTGACACAGACCGGTTCCTATCTGGAAGCGCTGGGCAAGATGACCATTGCAGCAGACGGCACGATTACCACACAGCTGCTCACCGCAGAGGATTTGTCCGGTGTGACTCCTAAGGCTTCGGTGAAGTCCATTGAGGATACATGGGTCGGTCAGGTAGAGGATAAGCTGGGTGTGGTCATTGGCAGTATTGACGATACCTTGGATAACTTCGATGCACAGGGGAATCGTCTGGTTCGCAGTCAGGAAACAAACACCGGCGACTTTTGTGCCGATGCACTCTATTATCTTTTTGACAATATGGGGCTTGATGTAGATGTCGCGGTGATGAATGGCGGAGGAATTCGAAACAAAGGTATTACAGGAGAAATCAGTTACCTGACCTGCAAGAGTATCCACACGTTTGGCAATATGGCATGTCTCCAGACGGTAACCGGTCAGCAGATTCTTGATGCTTTGGAGTGGGGCGCTCGTGATGTAGGTACGGCTGAAAGTGGCGGATTTCTGCAAGTCTCTGGACTGAAATATACCGTAGACGCTTCTATTCCGTGTACCGTACAGGAAGATGAAAAGGGCGTTTGGATTGGTGCGCCGACTGGCGCTTACCGTGTGCGAGAGGTTCAAGTGCTCAATCGCGAGAGTAAAACTTATGTACCGCTGGACTTAAATGCCAAGTATAATCTGGCTGGCTATAATTATACGCTGCGGGATATGGGTGATGGCTTTGCTGCATTTGAAGGTGCGGTGAATGTTCTGGATTATGTGATGGAGGATTATATGGTGCTTGCCAATTATGTCCAGTCCTTTGAGGGTGGCAAGGTCACAGGCTATGCCGCTCCGCAGGGCAGAATCACCATTCAGGGCGTATCTGCTGAGCAGCCGGCAGTGCAGCAGACAGAACAGAAGCAAACTGTTCAGCAGCCGGCTGCACAGCAAATGATGTCTCCAGTACCGTCTAAGCCTGTCACGACATACACCGTTGCAGCAGGTGACAATCTGTGGAAAATCGCACATAAAACCTTGGGGAATGGCAGAAGGTGGTCGGAGATTTATCAAGTCAACAAGGATATCATAAAAAATGCCAACCTGATTTATGTGGGTCAGGTTTTGGATATTCCGGCAGCATAAGCGAAGCGGTGCTGTCACACTCTGGTTGGTATCCTGCTCATGTCCAAGCTGGATATTCTAAAAAAATGGCACAGAGCATTGCTCTGTGCCATTTTTTTCAGGTTTTATAGGTAATATAACATTTACTTAGAAGAAATGACGGCTGCTGTGGCTGTGCTGGAGCGAAGCACCTGACGCAAGGGTGCCCAAATCACAGAAGCGATTGCAAAGTCAATCATGGAGTGCAGGACAGAACCGACTCCGACGAGCACAATCACGCTGACAAAGAACCCCTTTGCCTGATACGCCGCCATGGAACCGCCGAAATAAAAGGGCAGAATAATCAAAACCTCACACAAACCATGCAGGATTCCGATAAGCAGACTGAAGAGAAGATTGGAAGGCTTGGAAGGGTGCAGTGCAGTTTCGGCATGCTTTTGAATATACAGAGAGCCAACCAGTGCAAACACAATATGGCTTGCGGCACGCATGACAACGGTGATTGGAAAGCCTGCGAGGAAAAAGCCGAGTGTTGTACCAACAGAGACCGAAACGGCAACGCCGGGAGAAACAAACATCGCAAGAAAAATTGCAACGTGGCTTGCCAATGTGAAAGAGGCAGGCTCAATGGTGACCTTAATGGGGGAGAACATGGGGATTAGGATACCTACTGCACAGAGCAGGGCTGCAACCACCAGACGATATAATTTTTGACTGGACATAAAAAACTCCTTTTCTTGTGTGAGACGGACATATAAAACCCTGATTTATATCCTATCATATCAAATAACAAGATAGGTGTCAAGACATATTGACTGCTCTCGTAGTAGAATCAAATGCTTTGGGAAGTGTACAGAAGGAATGGAGAGCACGAGAAAACCTTTTTTGCTTTTATTGCGTGCAGAGTAAATAGAAAATCAAAAAATCCAAGGGATTTTCCCTTGGATTTTTTTAATGGACAGCCTTGCTCTCAAACTGGATTGGCGCAAAGCGATTATTTTTGAAAGAGCAACCCTTTTGTGTGAAGTGCTTCCAATACACGAGTCTGTACAGCTTGGTTGGGACAGCGCAGACGGTGCAGATGTACACCGCCGGTGAGTGCGCAGAGAGGCTGTGCATTTGCGGATTTCAATTTTTCAACAAAGGCATCTGCATCAAAACGGGAGAAGATATGCAGGGGAGCGCAAATCTGCCCATAGACAGAGTGCGAAACGGTGACATCAATCATCGCCCCGCCCAAATCAACAACGGTATATAACTCCTCGGCAATGCGGTCGTCGTCGTGAATACATGCAATTTCAACTTCAATGCCGCTGCTGCCATCGGTGGGACGTTCCAGAAGATAGCCGCGTGGGGTTGCGATGATTTGTATACCGGATGCACGCAGCAATGCAATATCGCCGACAATTACCTGACGGCTAACAGCGCATTGGCTGGCAATGGCAGAGGCACTGAGCGGCTTATCTGTGTTTGTGAGTTGTTCTATAATATGTTCTCGTCGGCTGGCTGCGTTCATCGTATTTCACCTCGTTTGTCTATTACTATACCAAAAAGTAGGCGTGCATGCAAGCAATGTGTAAAAAAAGCGGATGCCGAAGCACCCGCTTGCTTATGTAAGCAGTATCATGATCCAATCAGATAAACGGTGGCATTGTCAATACCAAGCTCGTATGCATGGTCATGATCGGAAACAACAATATCAATTTTACTTTCCTTGATTGCGCCGCCAATGTCTTCCGCAATGAACAAACCGTAGCCATCAATATATACGCGGCTTCCGAGAGGGATTACAGAAGTATCCACTGCGATGGTACGGCCTTCCACCATTTCGGTTCCCATCTTGGTCTTTTTGTCTGTACGACCATTACACTTTTCACAAGGGCAATAGAAAGACAAACGGAACGAACCTAGGTTACGGGCATTCGAACGAATGGTAGAATCCGCAGCCAGAGAAGCAGACTTTGCAACGGTACGCGGAATCACATCTCCGGTTTTGAGCTGTGTCAGACGGTCTGCTGCCAAAGCTCCGACAGGAGACGGGGGAGGGGTTGGCTGAGAGACGGTGACCGTCTCTGGGTCTGCGCTTGGGCTTGAAACGGAAGTGGTGATATGAGATGGGTCTGAGTTGGTGTAAGCAAGTTCAGGGTCTCCATTGTAGGCGAGTGCGGAACCCATGCCAAGGGCTGCACACAGCGCGAAGGCCGAAAAGCCACGCAGAATTGTTTTCACGCTCAGTTTCTTCATTTCCAAAAAACTCCTCTGAATCTTAGAATACGCCGATGTACGGCGCTGGCTATCCAGCCGTGGATTGGGATTCATATTGCACTTAGTATAACACAAAAAAATATAAAATCAAGTTTTTCTTGCAAAACAAATAAAAAAGGCGCTTTTAGCGCCTTAAAAGTTCAATATATATACAAATTACATTTTTTTGTAACTTATTTGTAACTTATTCAGGCTTAAAACAATCGAGCAATTGTAACTGATTTGTAACGAAATTGTGACCTATCCAATGAGATAAACATCAGCATAGTCAATGCCGATATCATACGCGCGGCTGTGGCTGGAAACACAAACATCAATGCGGTTGCCCTTGATTGCACCGCCGGTATCTTCTGCAATAAAGACACCATAGCCATCAATATACACACGGCTGCCCAATGGAATGACGCGCGAGTCCACTGCGATGGTACGTCCCTCTGCCATTCGGGTGCCGATTTTGGTTTTACCATCGGAGCGCCCATTGCAGGTTGCACACGGGCAGTAGAAGGACAGGCGATAGCTGCCGAGCTTTTTGAAATTGCTTCTCACCACGCTGTCAGCAGACAGGGTGCTGCTGCGGCGAACGGTGCGTGGGGTGATTGCACCAGTTTTGAACTGCTGCAAACGGGCAGCGGTAACGCGTGCGGCTTGTGCGGCCTGTGCTGCCTTCTGCGCTGCAAGCTGCGCTTTGTGCGCTTCTGCCTCCAGATGATTTTGCGCGGCCTGCATATCTTCTGTTGCGCTTGCAGAGTCCACGGTGGTCTGTGCAGAGGCGGACAAATATCCGTAAGAAAGAGATGCCATCACGGTATCCAGTGCGTGCCCATTCTCTGCAAAGGTGGGGGTGGTATAAGCCTGCGCGTTGCTGCCAAGACTCAAAAGACAGGTCAGTGCAAGTACGCTGGGCATCAGCTTGATGTTTTTGATACATCGAGTATTCATGCAAAAAATCTCCTCATTTTTCTTGGTTTATGCGTAATATCACGCATAAAATGACAAAAAAGTTGGTTTGTAACCGGTTTGTTACCAATCCGTAGGTGCTATGATACCCATTGAGAAGCGCTTTGTCAAACGATTTTTTGAAAAAAATTAAATTTTGATTACAAATAGTAATATAAAAGAACGATATAACAAAAAACGGGAGAAATTATCAAAAAATTTAACCATTTTGTAACTGGATTTTTTGAAAAAATATGCTTGTCAAGAAACAACAGCAATCGCAGCCATGCAGGAATGTCTGAAAATAAGGAGAAAAGTCGATGGACAGTGCAGGGAGACATCAGGGCATCTCTGTACAAATTGTGCAAAACGTGATATAGTAAAGACAGTGTTTGCTCCCATGGTGCGGAAGAGCTGTCTGGTATTTTAACGGAAGCTCGTCTGGGACAACTCGTGTGACGATGAGAAATTCAAGGCGCAGGTGTGCGGCCTTGTAAAAAACAAATGCCGGAAAACCGGCAATGTATCATAGTTTGAAAATGAGCAAAGGAAAGTGATATCGAAATTATGAAAGAAAAATTGAAGATTATACCGCTTGGCGGTCTCAATGAGATTGGTAAAAATATGACACTCATTGAATATGGCAATGACATGATTGTAGTGGACTGTGGTCTTGCCTTTCCTGATGATGACATGCTGGGGGTTGACCTTGTCATTCCGGACGTTACCTATCTCAAGCGAAACCATCGCAAGGTACGCGGCTATGTGATTACACATGGGCATGAAGACCATATTGGTGCAATCCCTTATGTCCTGCGTGAGGTCAATGCACCAATCTATGCAACACGCTTGACCTGCGGCATCATTGAGACCAAGCTTGCAGAGCACCGTATGCCAGAAAAGGTGCGCATGAAAACGGTACGCGCAGGAGATCAGATTAAGCTTGGCTGCTTCACAGTGGAATTTATCCATACGAACCACTCCATTGCAGATTCGGTTGCGCTGGCGATTCGCACACCATTGGGTACGATTATCCATACAGGTGACTTTAAGGTTGATTTGACCCCTGTAAGTGGTGAAATGATTGATTTGGCGCGGTTTGGGGAACTCGGCAAGGAGGGCGTTTTGGCACTCATGAGCGATTCCACCAATGTGGAGCGCAGCGGCTATACCCCAAGCGAAAAGGTTGTGGGACAGTCGATGGAGAATTTCTTCAAAAACTGTGATCAGCGTATCATCATCGCCACGTTTGCATCGAATGTCAGCCGCTTGCAGCAGATTTTAGATATTGCTGCACGGTTTGGACGCAAGGTAGCCGTATGCGGTCGGAGTATGGAGAAAATCACACAGGTCGCGATGGAACTGGGCTACCTGCATGATGACGGCAAGGTGCTGATTGATGTCAACACCATCAACCGCTACCCGCGCAATAAGCTGTGTATTGTATCCACAGGCTCACAGGGAGAGACCATGTCTGCTCTATATCGTATGGCATATTCCAGCCATAAGCAGGTCGAAGTCGTGACAGGAGATCGCATTTTGATTGCAGCATCAGCAATTCCGGGAAATGAAAAGTCGGTCTCTAATATGGTCAATGAATTGTACCGCAAGGGGGCTGAGGTGATTTATGACCGCAATGCTGCCATTCATGTATCCGGACATGCCTGTCAGGAGGAACAGAAGCTGATGATTGGCTTGTGCCGTCCCAAGTATTTTATTCCCGTTCATGGTGAGCATCGTATGCTGCAAAAGCACGCGGCACTGGCGGAGGAAATGGGTGTAGACCCCAGAAATATTCTGGTTACAGAAATTGGGCGCCCCATTGAATTCGATGAGCGTTCCGCACATCTCTGCCCGCTGGTACCGGCAGGACGGGTACTGATTGATGGCTTGGGTGTTGGCGATGTTGGCGCGGCGGTTTTGCGCGACAGAAAACATCTGGCAGAGGACGGACTTTTGATTGTAGTGGTCACAATTGATCAGGAAAGCGGTGTTGTAATTGCCGGACCGGACATTGTCTCCCGTGGATTTATTTATGTGCGTGAGGCTGAGGACCTCATGGAGGAACTGCGTATTCAGTCACAAATGACGTTGGACCACTGTCAAGATGAAGGGGTACGGGATTGGAATGGAATCAAAAGTGCACTCAAGAGTGCGCTGAGCAACTATCTCTTTAAGAAGACAAAGCGCAGCCCGATGATTTTGCCGATTATTATGGAAGTATAAAAAGGAAATAAAGGATAGCAAAGGGATTCCCGTCCAGCGTATGGTCAGGAATCCCTTTTCTGTGCTCAAGTATTTGCAGCGGTTGAACGGATAGAGATTTCTCCAGCTTGCAAAATGTGTGTGTGTCCCTGCTGATTCTGTACGACCAAATTTCCGTCTGCGGTCAAATCTATGCAGAGGGCGGGATAAGAGCCTGTCCCTGTATGAACCGTAATTTCCTTGCCAAGACACACAAGCCGGTCACGATAGGCTTGCAAAAGCGGCTGTGTCTCCCCGTAGAGAAGCGCGTCATACCAAGGCTCAAAGTGATTGAGAATTGCGGCGGTAAGCTGTGCACGGGTGGGCAGAGTTTCAGCAACATCGGCAATCGAGCCTGCGATTTCTGCAAGCTCTGGGTGCGCAGCTGCATCAAACCGCAGATTTAAGCCGATTCCCACAATGCAAAGTGCAGGATAGCCCTCACTGGAAAGTCCGCAGGTTTCGGTTAGAATCCCACAGACTTTTTTGTTCTGTATCAAGATATCATTGACCCACTTAATGGAAGGCGCGATTTCACATACGGCTTGAATGGCTTCACATACAGCAACAGCAGCAAGAGGAGTCAGAAGGGATAGCTCACGCATGGAGCGGTTGGGGCGCAGGACAAGAGAAAAATAGATGCCCTCTCCTTTGGGGGAAACGAATTTCCGGTCAAGCCGTCCGCGTCCTGCAGTCTGCTGCTCGGCGAAGAGCACAAAGCCCTCTGGTGCATCTGGATAGCTTTGCTTGATTTGTGTATTGGTGGAATCGGTACAGGATAGGAGTTTCAGACTCTGTCCGAGCCGTTTGGTTTGCAGAAGGGACAGCAAGTGTTCCTTGGAAAGAATATCATACATCGTGTATGCTCCCTGTTTTTTGATTCTATTATAGCAGGGAATGGGATAAAATACAGTAAAATAGGAGATGATTTTATAAAAACGCAGGAACAGGTCATACAGGCACTTGCAAAGACCGCACAGGATAAATTGCTGCTTCGACAGCTGTTTGAGCGCATTTCAGTCAGTCAGGAACGCGCATATCTGACCCATACCCGTTTTTTGGATTTACGGGAACGTACACTTTGCACACAGGCAGTACAGCAGGCTGGATTTTCACGGCAGACGGTTTTCTGGGGCGGGTATGCCGATGCGGAACGGGTCATGGCGCTGTGTCTGCCCGACTATTTGTCCCCTGAGGACGTGACCGCTGGGGAGCAAAGTCCGCTCGTTTTGCTGCGCGCCGTGAAAAATCAGACCGATACGCTGAATCATCGGGATTATCTGGGCGCACTGATGGGGCTTGGAATCGAGAGAGATGTATTAGGGGATATCGTCCTGACAGCAACGGGAGCAGATATTTTTGTGCTTGAGGATATGGCAGATTTTATTGAAATGAATTTTCTGCGTGCAGGACGCAAGCGCGTAACACTGGAGCGGGCGAACCTGTGTGATTTTGAACTGCCGGAAATGCAGCAGGAGCAAGGAGAGGGTTCGGTGGCATCGCTCCGGCTGGATAGTGTCTGTGCCCTGATTTTTCGCCTTTCCCGTTCCCAAATACAGGAGCGGATTGCAAAAGGAACCGTATTTCTCAATCAAATGCAGTGCTTGAAGCCAGATGCAGAGGTTGCTTTGGGTGATAAGATGACGGTACGAGGGCTTGGACGCGCACAGATTTTGGAGCTCGGCGGAATGAGCAGAAAAGGACGGCAATTTGTGCGCTATACACGCAGTCAATAAGGAGGGCTGGAAAAATGGGAGAAAAGCTGGTATAATAACAAGCAACCAGAAAGAGAGGAAAGAGACATGCTGAAAAAACTCTGCCGCATCCTGATATGTATGCTGGTTGCGATGAATGGTATCAGTTTTGCTGCATACGCTGCATCAGATGATATCACAGGTCACTGGTCAGAGCCGTATTTTCGGTCGCTGAGCGCCCGCGGTGTAATCAACCCAAATGGAAAAGGGCATTTTACCCCAACCACGCCCATTTCACGTGCCGAATTTATGCGATACATCAACCGTGCCTTTGGATTTACAGAGCAGGCGGACGTCAGTCAGTATAAGGATATCTCACCAGATCAGTGGTATTATGAAGCCGTGCGGACTGCAGTGCGATATGGATACATCTCCGGTCTCTCTGCAACACAGATGGCACCAGAAAAAGAAATCACGCGAGAACAGGCAATCACCATTTTGGGACGATTGTGTAAAATTGATGCGGGCACGGTCAAGCCAAATCAACTGAAATTTTCTGATCGTGCGAAGGTTTCTACATGGAGTGCGCCATATATTAAATGGGGCGTGGACAACGGCTATATTGCAGGCTACACAAATCATACGTTTCAGCCAAAGCGCAGTGTGACGCGTGGAGAGGCTGCAAAGATTTTGTATTACTTTACAGGTACGATTTTGAATCAGTCCGGAACCACCTATAACAGCACTTCACTCAACAAGGATACCAAGAATGTAACAGTTAGTACGCCGTGCAGTCTATCTGGATTGACAATTTCTGGAAATCTGTATCTGAGTGAGGGATTAAAGCAGCAGGATACTGTAACCTTAAACAATGTAACGGTTCAGGGGCGTCTGGTTGCCGCGGGTGGAAATATTCAGTTCAATCATGTAAAGGCGCAGGAGGTTTATATTCATTCTCCGTTTAGCGGCAGAGAGGTCAAGGTCACTTCTTCGGGGACAACCAGTGCTGCCAAGGTTACAGCGGTAACAACTGCTCAGCTTATTCAGACCGGATTGCAGGCTGGCGCAGATGGATTCAAAAAAATTGAGGTTACAGGGAATAAAAATGAGCCTGTGACCCTGAATGGACGTTTTGCAGATGTGGTTTTGGCAGGAAAGGACCGTCTGATTGTATCTCCGGGCACCTACATTCAGTCCCTGCAGGTCAAGGGGGCTGCAACCATAGAGGGCAGCGGCACGATACAAAATGCAGTGTTTGCGGTTCCGGGGGCAGCATCGACCATAGAGCCTGCGACCTATTCCTTCCATAAGGGAGCTTCGGCAACTTTGAATGGGGTCTTGACATCAACCAACCGTACTCAGCCCAATCATACCCTGACACCGGCATCGGTGCAGATGAACAGTCCCAATGAGGTTGTGTTTGCAATCACATCGGACGATCGCTCGGCGGTGCGTTCTGTGATGCTGGGAGACCGTATGCTGCAAAGCGGGGTACAATATCTTTATGATAGTGTGACCGGTTCCATTCGTCTCTTTGCTTCTGCATTTCAGGGGCTGCCCAATGGGACACACACGGTACAGGTCATCATGAGTACCGGTGTGAATCCGACAGCCGTCATTACGTTCTCGGGAAGTACAGGGTCACAAGAACCGAATATCAATCCGAATACCAATCAAAATACCAATCAAAATACAGGCACCTCGCCCAATCTCACAGCCCAATTTAGCAGCACATCAGGAAACCCTGCCAATCAGGATATTGTGCTGACACTGGGAATTGACAATAGTGTGGTTGTGCAGGCGGTCTTGCTGGAGGGAAAGCAGATGACCATGCCGGCGCAGTATACGATTGCAGAAAATCGTGTGATTTTGAATAAGGACGCTTTCGCTGCACTGACTGCGGGAAAAAAGGGGAGTGTATCGCTTGCGATGATGCTTTCCAATGGACAAACAATTTCTGCAAAAATCACGTTGATTTGACCCACGGACTGCTCGGAGGATCGGGCATGAGTGCGCCTGTATTTTGAGTACGGGGCAGCTTCCGTGCGGACAAAATGAAACTGAAAAAGAGCCGTATGCAGCAGAAGATTTTGCTGCATACGGCTTTTTTGTGACTTTAGCAATGCAAGCACGAAATGATTTTTGAAGACAGCGGATATGGTGATATTGTCTATTTTGTGTGAATTTTCGGATATTCTGTACACACGTGCTTTGGACAAAATATGCTTTTCGTTCCTGCTATGATAGAAAGCAGGGAGGGAAGCCATGGTCATTTATCTCGATGTGCTGCTGCTTATCAATCTGGCGATGGATTACCTGCTGCTGCTTGCAGCTGCACGGATTGCAGGTGTGTTTATCACGCGGCGCAGACTGCTGATGGGGGCTGGATTGGGTGCCCTGTATGCTGTGTTTTCTGTTTTGCCCGGGACTGCGTTTTTACAAAATTGGATTTGTGAATTCACAGCAGGAGCAGCAATGGTTGCGTTGGTGTTTGCGCATTGTCGTGGCAGGATTTTGCGGTTGGAAGTGGTATTCGGTATGGTTTCCTGTGCTTGTGCAGGTGCCGTGATGGCACTGGGACAGGCAACAGGTGCTGTATTGCGTATCAATGGGAGCTACTATCTCGATGTGCCGCTTCGGGTTTTGATTCCGGCAGCACTTCTGTGCTGGTGTGCCAGTGGCTTGCTGTTTCGCGGTACGGCGGGAAGGGAAGGTGGGGAGCGTCCCAGTGTGGTGGTAGAAATCGACTTTGCAGGCAGGCATGGCGTATTTCATTTGCTGTGTGATACAGGAAACACGCTCTGTGAACCTGTGAGCGGGAGACCGGCATTGCTGATTGATCGGTATGCGGCTGCACAACTGTTGCCGCCCGAGCTGATTGGTGTGGTCAATGGATTGCGTGCGGATAATGCCGGAATTCAGATGGCGTGTTTGCCTGAGGCGTGGCGTACACGCTTTTGCTTGCTTCCGTATCGAGCAGTGGGACAGTCCGGCGGTTTGCTGCTGGCGTTTCGTCCGGATCGGGTGCAGGTACAAAATGGGAAGGCAATGTGTCAGTTGGCGGCAATCAGTGCAGAGCGTCTTTCAGGCGGACGGTATGATGGTCTGATTGGAATATGAAAGGAGAACGGCAATGGATTGGAAACAATGGATTCGACAAATGATGCAGCGCTTGCGTACATTGTGCAGTGGTGGTGTGTATTACATAGGAGGGTCAGAGGTTTTGCCGCCTCCTCTGGTTGGAGAGGAGGAAAGTGCGTGCATTGCTCGGCTGATGGAGGGAGACCAGACGGCAAGAGACACATTGGTGGAGCATAATCTGCGTCTTGTGGTCTATATTGCCAAAAAATTTGAGAATACAGGTGTGGGCATGGAGGATCTCATCTCCATTGGTACGATTGGGCTCATCAAGGCAGTCGGCACCTATAAAACGGATAAAAATGTAAAGCTTGCGACCTATGCTTCACGCTGCATTGAAAATGAGATTTTGATGCACTTGCGTAAGGTATCTGGACAACGCACAGAAATTTCATTTGATGAGCCGCTTTCGTCTGACTGGGACGGAAATGAACTGCTGCTGTCGGATATTTTGGGTACGGAGCCGGACAGTGTGATTCGTCCAATCGAAGATGATGTAGACCGGCAGCTGCTCAGACAGGCACTGTCCCGCTTGCCGCAGCGGGAGCAGCAAATTATTTCTCTGCGCTTTGGGCTGGGCGGCAGACAGAGCATGACCCAAAAGGAAGTTGCAGATCTCCTTGGTATTTCTCAGTCCTATATTTCAAGGCTGGAAAAACGAATTATTTCCCGCATGAAAAAAGAGATGCTTCGCTGGGTCTGAAAACTGCAGAAAAATGCCCGAAACCGCTTCGTTGGCGGTTTCGGGCATTTTTTGTCCAGCGCGTGCGGGACGGCATCTATTTCTTTGTTGAAAGACGGGGTTTTTGAACAATATAGAGGATTGTTTCATTTCATGATGGAAATAATTTGGCGAATCAATGTGCGGAACAGCTGTCCGCGTACATTTGCCATCTGCTTCACTTCATCGTCGGATAGGGCATTGCCTGTAATTCCGGCTGCCATATTGGTAATCATGGAAATCGCAAGCACAGGCAGTCCGCAATGTGATGCTGCAATACTCTCAAATACGGTAGACATACCGACTGCATCGCCGCCCATTGCGCGGAACATTCGAATTTCTGCTGCGGTTTCATACTGGGGACCGTTGACACCGACATAGACACCGTGGTGCAGCGTCACTCCGCAGGCTTGTGCCGCTTGGTCGGCAAGGTCACGCAGTTCTTTTGGGTAAACATGACACATATCCGGAAAACGTGTGCCGACTTTATCATCATTGGTTCCTGTAAGCGGACTTTTTCCAGTAAAGTTGATATGGTCATCAATAACCATGAAATCCCCTGCGGAAAAATCGGTATTGATGCCGCCGGCGGCATTGGTCAGAATTACAGCTTTTGCGCCCAAGGCTTTGAGCACCGGAATGGGATAGGAAACACCTGCTGGTGTATAACCCTCATAACCGTGAAGACGTCCCTGCATACAAAGGACGGTTTTTCCGGCAAGTGTGCCGAGCACCAGTTGTCCGGCGTGGTCGGGGGCTGTGGAGCAGCAGAAATGTGGAATATCGCCAAACGGGATTGCAACGCGGTTTTCCAGTTCCTCTGCAAGGGGACCCAGTCCGGAACCGAGTACCAGCGCGATATCGGGAGTGCGGTTGCGGAATATTTTTTTTAGGAATTCTACGCTTTGCTGAATCTGCTCATACATAACAAATGCCTCCTTTTGTTTTTCGGGGAAAGAAACTTATAATTGTGCGAGGATTTTATTGGTTTCCTGTTGGGTTTCGTACATGACTTTTTCTATGTCAATGGTTTTGTATTCGCCATCCTGATAGAGTATCTGTCCGTCAACCATGGTGAGACAAACATCACTGCCCTGTGCAGAGTAAACAAGGTTGGTGGTCCAGTCATGCACAGGAACCAGCCATGGAGTATGGGTATCGAGTACAATCAGGTCTGCCTTCATACCGACACGAATGAGACCGCTGTCTGTGCGTCCCTGAGATTGCATACCATGGAGGGTGGCAGCAGCGAGCGCCTGTGCAGGCGTCACGACGGTTGGATCCTGAGATGCCCCCTTATATAGATTTGCAAACAGGAAAATTTCCTGAAACAGATTGAGGTTATTGTTGGAGGCTGCGCTATCTGTGCCGAGTGCAACGCGGATACCCTGTTGAAGCATTTTTGGTACGCGAGAAAAACCGCTTGCAAGCTTCATGTTGCTGACCGGACAAGCTGCCACTGTAACGCCCTTGCGTGCTAAAATCTCAAAATCGCTGTCCTCCAGCCAGACGCAGTGTGCCGCTGTGGTGGGCTGGTCGAAAAGCCCAAGCTTTTCAAAATAGGCAGCGGGTGTCATACCATGCCGCTGTTTACATTCTTCGTGTTCTTTCAGCGTTTCAGACAGATGGATATGGACATGGCTGTTTGTCTGTTTGGCATGCTGTGCCAGTGCCTCCACGACCTTCGGTGTGGTTGTGTATTCGCCGTGGATACACAGGTCAATTTTCAGTTTGCCGTTTCCAGCCCCGTGATAGTGTGCCAACAGGTCACAGTTATCCCGATATGCAGGTGTTTGCTCATAGCTGCTGTCATCAAAAACGGTCAGTCCGCGGCTGAGGTTACACTTGATTCCGGTTTCCAGAATGGCATCTGCCATCGTTTGACTGAAAAAATACATATCAGAAAAAGAAACGGTACCAAACCGCAGCATTTCTGCAATTGCCAGACGTGTTGCCGGTGCCACAGCTGCATCGCTCAGCTTGTCTTCAAATGGGAAAATTCGCTCGTTGAGCCATCGTTGGAGCGATAAGTTTTCCCCATAGCCGCGCAGTAGGGTCATGGGGGCGTGGGAATGTGCGTTCACGAGTCCGGGCATGAGTAATTTGCCGGCTCCGGAATAGCACGTCCCCCAATCACCAGAGGGTTTTTCTGAGCCGATGTAGGTGATTTGGTCGTTCTCAATCCCTACATACTGTCCGGAAAGTACGGTAAATGTATCTGTTAAAACAGAAATATTTTCAAAAATCATGGTTCGGGATTCCTTTCTCTGTTCGGTGACGGTCACTGTATATTCTTATTTTGCCACACCACACTTTTTTGTGCAACGTTTATTTTTGTATTTGGGTTGTGCGTGTTTTTGTGTTCCGCCCCGATGTGTGAATATATGACAAAATCCAAGGAGAACGCCTTGGATTTTGAAGCTTTGTTTTCAGTTTACTGCTTTTTGTCAAATAACCCTGTCATATCGAGGGTTGCAAAATAATCTTCTGGTGTTTCTGCACGGCGGATACATTCGGTCGAGCCATCTTCACGCAAGAGAATCTCGGCAGAGCGCAGCTTACCGTTATAGTTATAGCCCATCGAAAAGCCATGTGCGCCGGTATCATGAATCACAAGATAATCTCCGTCCTCGATTTCAGGGAGCATACGGTCAATGGCAAACTTATCATTGTTTTCGCACAAACCGCCTGTGACATCATACAGGTGGTCGCACACAGCATCCTCCTTGCCCAAAACCGTGATATGGTGGTAGGCACCATACATAGCCGGACGCATGAGGTTTACCGCACAAGCGTCCACGCCAACATATTCCTTGTGTGTATGCTTGTGGTGCAGGCACTGGGTCACCAAACAGCCGTAGGGTCCTAGAATAAAGCGTCCCATCTCAGCATAAATTGCGACATCGCCCATGCCGGCAGGGACAAGGATTTCTTCATACGCTTTGCGCACGCCCTCACCGATTGCCAGAATATCGCTGGCTTGCTGCTCTGGACGATAGGGAATCCCAACACCGCCGGACAGGTTGACAAAAGCGATATGCACGCCGGTTTCCTGTTGCAGCTCGACAGCGGTTTCAAATAAAATCCGCGCCAAAACGGGATAATATTCATTTGCAACGGTATTGGACGCCAAAAATGCGTGAATACCAAAATGTTTGACCCCTTTTTCCTTGAGCATTCGGAATGCCTCGGTCATTTGCGGTCGGGTCATACCATATTTCGCGTCCTGCGGGGTGTCCATGATTTCGTTTGCAATTTTGAAATCTCCGCCCGGATTGTAGCGGCAGGACATGGTTTCGGGGAACGGTGCAATCTTTTCAAAGAAATCAATATGTGTGATATCATCAAAGTTGATGATGGCACCAAGCTTTGCAGCCAGCGCAAAATCCTCTGCAGGTGTTACGTTAGAGGAAAACATAATATTGTGTCCTGTTTGCCCAACGGCTTCGCTCATGAGGAGTTCCGTGTAGCTCGAGCAGTCACAGCCAAAGCCTTCTTCCTTCAAAATTTGTAAAATACGCGGATTGGGCGTTGCCTTGACTGCGAAATATTCACGGAATCCGGGATTCCATGCGAACGCCTGCTTGACACGGCGGGCATTTTCGCGAATCCCTTTTTCGTCATAGAGATGAAAAGGGGTGGGATAGGTTTTGACCATCTCCTGAACCTGCTCCAGAGAGACGAACGGTTTTTTCTGATTCAATGTGTTTCCTTCCTTTGCTGTAAGTGTGCGTTATTTGCTTTTGAGGATACGCTCAAACCGACGTCGGCTGGTTTCCTCACGGCGTGCAGTTTCCTCTTCGTCGATTTCTAAAATGCGGTCATCTTCATACCAGACAACCATACCCTCTCCAGCCATGACAGGCGCATGGCTGCGGGGAATCTGAATCATACCATGGTCGGTTTCGAGAATGATAAAATCGCCCTCAAACCGGTCAACAATTGCCTGTTCTTTCATGCAATACGCTCTCCTTCTTGATTGATAATGGGATAGATATAAGTACCTTGCTCGGCGGTACAGTGGATTTGAATACCGCGGTCACTGAGCTTGGAAATAGTTTCGGGGTGGGGATGTCCGTAATCGTTGAATTTGCCGCATGAGATTACGGCGATAGATGGCTGTGCGGCATCTAAAAAGGCATCGGTAGACGATGTATCGCTTCCGTGATGTGCAATTTTGAGGACATCACAGGTAAGGTCCGGACGCATGGCAAGCAGCTGGCGTTCTGCCGGCTCCTCTGCATCTCCTGTAAACAAAATACGTGTTCCGTTTTGAGAAAACAGGGAAATAATGGAGCTGTCATTGATATTTTCGTGGACAGAATCGGTGGGAGGTGAGAGAAATGTCATAGAAGCGTTTTCGCCAAGCTGTAAAATCTGTCCGGGAGAGGGAACCCGTACCGTTGTACCCATATCCTCGGCAGCCTCCAGCATGGATTCGTAGGAGTGTGTCGCAGCAGTCTGTCCGGGCAGATAGAGCGTTTCGGTGGGAAACGCTCGCAGGACAGCTGCCATACCGCCGATATGGTCTTCGTGTGCATGTGTTCCGATGGCGGCTGTCAGGCGGGAAATCCCAGCTTCTTTGAGATATTGGGTCACACGCTCGCCCATTGCGGTGATTCCGGCATCAATCAGAATGGCATCTTCTCCAGAAACAATGAGCGCGCAGTCGCCCTGTCCAACGTCCAGAAAGTGGACGGCAGATGAATGGGGAGAGGAGGACGCCGTGCTGCTCGAAATCCATAAAAACAGCTCATAGGCAATCACGAATATGGTGAAAACCGCGAAGAAAATAATGGTTTTGCGGTTTACTTTTTGACGTAGATGAGATGACATGGAGCCTGCTCTCCTAAGCACACAGATTGATTGACATAATTATACAACAATCAGACTTTTTATGCAATACCAATGAAGGTGTTTCTGAAAAAAGTATCGTTCTGACAGAGAAATTTGCATGGATTGCTTTTACAGAGAAAGTGCACGGGCAAGCTTGGACTGCGGCTCGGCACAGAGTTTGAATGTTTGAGCAAGCTGTGTGCATGCCGATTCAAAGGCAGAGAGCTTGCCGGACTGGTATTCACATTCTATTTCACAAAAAGGAGATTCCTGCCTGCCGTTTGATAAATAGCCGCAGTCAAAGCATAGCTCGGCACAAAATTCGTCATGGTTCCATACAATGGGAATCCGTGAAAAGCGCACCCGAGCAATCGGGATTAGGATTGCTTTGGAAAGAGACTGACACAGTTCAGCAGGTGCGCCAACAGATGGGAGTTTGGAAAGTCCCTCTGCAAGTGTTGTGGCAGGGCACTCAAATTCTTCATGCACATGCAGGCCGTTTTGTGCCGCATTGCGCAGCTTCATACAGCAGATGGTTTGTGCATTTTCCTGACGCAGACGAAGCCCGATTTTGCGTTCGCGCAGCATTTGATTTGGGGTATCAAAGTATGTTGCATCCATAGAACGCTTGCTGTCGTGTGCGGGATATAAAGACAACGCTTCACAAATCGCAATAAACTGTTCTGCATTCGCGTTCCACTTGAATTCACGTTCCATCAGCGCACCTGTCCATTTCCGAAAATCACATATTTTTGTGTGGTGAGCGCTTCCAGACCCATGGGACCGCGTGCATGCAGCTTTTGTGTAGAAATGCCAATTTCTGCCCCAAAGCCGAATTCAAAGCCATCTGTAAAGCGGGTGGAAGCATTGACATAAACGGCAGCAGCGTCCACCGCATCGGTAAACTGCTGCGCGGCAGAATAGGATTCCGTGACAATACATTCAGAATGTCCGGTGTTATAGCGGTTGATATGTGCGATGGCGTCTTCGATGCAATCAACGACCTTGACTGAAATTTCATAGTCCAGATATTCTGTGGCATAGTCCTTGTCGGTTGCGGGAATGACCCGATCGCCCAGAATCTCCATGGTGCGCGGACAACCGTGCAGAAGGACGTGGTGCGGTGCCAGTGCATTGGCGGCAAGGGGGAGAAATGCTGCTGCCACCTCTTTATGGACGAGCAGGCTTTCTGCCGCATTGCATACCGAAATACGCTGACATTTTGCATTTTCTAAGATTTGCGCCGCCATATCCAAGTCCGCCTGTGCATCTACATAGATGTGACAGTTTCCGGTTCCGGTTTCGATGACAGGTACAGTTGCAGTTTCGACAACTGTGCGAATCAATCCGGCACCGCCGCGCGGAATGAGCACATCTAAATATCCATTGAGGCGCATCATCTGCGCTGCGCTTTCGTGGGAAGTATCCTCTACCAGATTGATGGCATCAGCAGGGAGATGGCACGAGGTCAGTGCCTGCCGCATCAAATCGGCGAGACATTGAGAGGAATGGAACGCTTCCTTGCCGCCGCGCAGGATACAGGCAGAGCCTGCCTTGAAGCATAGGGCAGCGGCATCGACGGTTACATTGGGACGTGCCTCATAAATCATGCCGATGACGCCCATGGGTACGCGGCGCAGCCCGATGCGAAGCCCGTTGGGGCGTGTATGCTGCCAGAGGACATCTCCGATGGGGTCGGGCAGCGCGGCAACCTGTCGGCAGCCTTCGGCAATGTCGGAAATGCGTGTTTCAGTCAAGGTCAGGCGGTCAATCAGACCAGCATTTAAGCCGTTTTCCTGTGCTTTGGAGATATCCAGTTGATTTGCTGTCAGGATTTTCTGGGTATTGGCAAGCAATGTATCTGCAATTGCGTGTAAGCCCTGATTTTTTTCCAAGCTGCTGAGATGTGCAACGGTGGATTTTGCCGTTTGTGCGGCTTGGGCGATGGTCATAAGATCACGCATAGGGAGCCTTCTTTCTTTTGAATAATGTACCTACTTTTTTGCCTTCCACAATATCATAGAGTACCTCGGCATGATCGCCCTTGGTAATGAGCATGGCGACATCGTTTTCCATACAGATTTCAGCGGCGGACAGCTTGGTTGCCATTCCGCCGGTACCGCCAACAGTTCCGGGGCCGCCGGCGATGGCGCGCAGGTCGTCGTTGATGGCTTCTACGCGGGAAATCAGCTGTGCGTCTGGATTGGCACGAGGGTCGGCATTGAAAAGACCTTCGATATCAGTGAAAATAATGAGCAGGTCTGCATGGCATAGCTGCGCAACAACGGCAGAGAGGGTGTCATTATCACCAAATGCTTCTACACGGTTGAGTTCTTCTGTGGAGACCACATCATTTTCATTGACAATGGGGACAACACCGGTTTTCAGGAGCATGTCAAAGGTTCCTTCGACATTGGAATAATGCTCTGAGGACGAAATGTTGTGCCGTGTCAGCAATACCTGCGCAACCGTAACCCCGTATTCCAAAAACATTTTATCATAAATATGCATCAGCTCGCACTGTCCAACTGCCGCGGCAGCCTGCTTCATGCGCATGTCGGAGGGAGGCGTGGTGATGCCAAGCTTATTGAGTCCGACACCGACTGCGCCGGAGGAAACCAGAACAAGCTCAAAGCCGCGGTTGTGCAAATCGGAAACAACACGCACCAGACGTTCGATGCAGCGAATATTCAGCTTTCCATTGGGATAGGTCAGCGAAGAGGTACCGATTTTGAGCACCAGACGGCGCATGTCGGAATGGATAGACATGGAAAAATCTCCTTTACTGATATAAAGTACAGATGGTTTTATTTTAACATACTATTCTGGTAGAAACAAGCCGGAAGAATGTCGTTGAGAGACTGCGGATTTTGTGAATATTGTTGGATTGTGATTGTGCTGCAAATAGGAGAAGGGACAATGTTACAAATTCTCCCACACATTCTAAAAACTGTGTACGAGGGTATGAAATGTATGCTATAATAGACGTAAACGCCTATTATAGCATGGTTTTATGCAGATACTGCCCTTGCACAAGGCTTGAGAATCTGACACAGAAAGCAATCAGCAGCCGACACAGGTATGCCGGAAAAAGCACACAATCTCTTTCGGGAACCTGTATTCCCATGCTATAATAAAAAACACTGGAATCAATGCGACGAACAGGGAGGAAAATCGGGATGCAGAACCGGCTCACCGTAAGTATCGCTGGCCAGAAATTTTCTCTGGTTGCAGACGAACCCGAACCATATATGAAAGAAATTGCCGCGCTGGCGGATCAAAAAGTTGCAGAGGCAAAAAGACTAGTTGGAAATACAGCGTTTTCCACGGGCGTCCTTGCTACGCTGAATATGGCAGATGAGGCTGTGAAAATGCGTCACGAATGTGAAAAATATCGCATCATGAGCGAGTCACAGCAAACAGAGATTGCCAAGCAGCAGGAGGAGCTTGGGCGTATGCAGGAAGAGCTGGAAACCCTGCGGCATACCAGACCGGATAAAGACCCGGCAGTTTTGCTCACGGAAATTCACCGGCTGGAAAAGGAGCTGGAAGAAACACAGCAGATGCACCAAAATGTGTGCGCTGAGTCCGACGCAGAGATGGCGCGTCTCAACGAACAGATGGAAGTGCTGGTACAGGAATGTGATAAGGCGCGTGCCGATATGGCACAGAATAAGGTGATGACCGGAAAACTGAATGTTCTGATGCAGGAGAATGAGACTCTGCGTGCGGCACTCAGACAGGCTCGGGTTGAGAAAGAGAACGCGGTCAAGGAGCAGACCAGTATTCTGGAGCAGGAGAACGCACGGCTCCGTGTTTCGCTGAAGACTTGCGAGAGTCAGGCGCAGCAGCAGGCTCAGGAAGCCCGGAAGCAGCTGGATTCTCTGCGGCAGGAAAATGAAGAGCTGCGCTCTGCTCGTGTCTGTGCAGAGCCTCTTTATACAGAAATCAAAAGTTTGCAGGCGGCTCTGGACGCCAAGGAAGCACAGGTACGGGAAAACAGCACCTTGAAAAATGAGCTGGACAAACTCAAGGAGGAACTCAAGCGAAACGACCCTGCGCCCTTTCAAACAGAAATCAAAGCGCTTAAAAAGGCACTCGATGAAAAAGAGAAGCAGCTTGCAGAGCAGTCTGCTCTCAAAGAACAAATTGAGGTGCTGCGTGAACAGCTGAAACAGAATAATCCGGAACCGCTTTATGCAGAAATCCGTCAATTGCAGGCGGCACTGAATGCAAGACACAGTCAGGCAGAGGAAAACAACCGCCTGAAGGAAGATATGCAGAAGCTGAGAGATTCTTATCAGGACGTATGCCCAAAGGTGGAATATAATCAGCTGAGTGAAGAACTGGAAAAGGTCAAAAAAGAGTTTTCTAAGGCACGAATTCAACTTGCAGGACGTGAAATTGGAGAAATCGGAGAACTGCGGCGGGAATTGACCAGATTACGTGATTTGGAAAAGGATTATAATGCGATGCAGGACCCGGAACAGCTTCGAGAGGAGCTTGCACAGCTCAGGAAAGAGCTGAGAGAGGCAAAGGAAACGCTGGCACAAGCCAATGCGTCCTCAGAGGATACCGAGATGCAGGCAGAAATCAAAAGGCTCAAAGCCGAACTGAATCGGCAGATACAAATCAATCAGTCTCGTCAAGCGCGAGATAAAAAGAAGAAAGGCGGAAAATAATGCCCGAATTATTGGCACCGGCAGGCTCTTTTGAGGGCGTTCGTGCAGCGGTACAGAGCGGTGCGAATGCAGTATATCTAGGGTTTGGAACCTTTAACGCCCGTCGGGGTGCAAAAAATTTTTCACGGGAAGAAATGGCACAGGCCATTGCCTATTGCCGTGCCCGCGGCGTGAAAACAAATGTTACTTTTAATATCGTTGCGCTCGACCGAGAGCTTTCTGAGGCGATGGAGGACGTACGGTTTTTGAATGAGGCAGGGGCAGATGCTCTGATTGTACAGGATTTGGGGGTTGCCCGTCTGATTCGTCGGTGTGCGCCGCAGTTGGCTCTGCATGCCTCCACCCAAATGACCGTGCATACCTTAGATGGTGCGCTGGCAGCAAAGGAAATGGGTTTTTCCCGTGTGGTGTTGTCGCGTGAATGTACGCTGGAAGAAATTGAAAAAATTACCAAGGAATCTGGTGTGGAAACAGAGGTCTTTGTCCATGGCGCACTCTGCATGTGCTATTCCGGACAATGTTATATGTCTGCCGTGATTGGACAGCGTTCGGGCAACCGTGGTATGTGTGCACAGCCATGCCGTCTGCCTTATACCTATCAGGACGGAAAGAAGGGCAATCCGCTTTCGCTCAAGGATTTGTGTGCGGCAAAGTGGATTCCAACCCTGACTCAGATGGGGGTAGCCTCTTTCAAAATAGAAGGGCGTATGAAACGTCCGGAATATAGCGCAGTGGTGACCAAGGTATATGCTGACCTGCTGCGTGAACAGAGAGGACCAACGCCGGAGGAAAATGAAATCCTGCGCAAGGTATTTTCGCGAGACGGCTTTACAGATGGGTATTTGACCGGAAAGCTAGATGAAAAAATGTTTGGCACCAAGACCGATATCCCCTTGCAGCAGGTCAAGCCGCTCTATGATGAGGCGGCACGCCGCTTTGCAGAGGGGAAAGAGGCTCCGCTTGTTCCGGTGAAGCTATGCTGTTCGGTTTCGGAGATGGGCATTTCTCTGACTGCGGAGGGGGAACAGCATGGCGCCGCAGCTGTGGATATGCAGCCGGTTGAGCGGGCGCAGAACCGTCCGACAACGCCGGAAATGTTGGAGAAGAATCTGACAAAGACGGGAGGAACCCCATTTTTTGTGCAGGATATGAAGATTGAGCTGCCAGAAGGACTGATGGTGCCGGCGTCTCGCATCAATGCCCTGCGCAGAGAGGTTTTGGAAAAGCTTTATGACCGCTATGCACAAATGCCGATTCGTTCGTGGAATCCCTACGAAACTTCACAAAATGGTCACAAAAATGTCGCATTTCAGGGGTATAATTTAGAAATACGCCATTTGCATCAGATTACAGACTGCATGTTACAAAATCGTCCGCACACCATCTATGTGCCCCTGACCGTGCTTTCGGAACAAATTGAAGTGGTGAAAAAGCGTTTGGCAGAGGGCTTTTGTCTGGCAGTACAGATGCCGCGTGTCTATACAGACAAGGAACAGCCGGAAATCCTGCGTATGCTCGAACAAGTGCAGCAGATCGGCATTGGGATTGCCTGTGCGATGAATGTAGGGCAGGTGCTGTTGCTTCGCCGTATGGGTTTTGTGGTGCATGGCGGATTTGGTTTGAATGTATGCAATGGTGCAGCGCTGGAGGCGCTGTCAGAACAGGGCGTGACAAGACAGACGCTGTCCTTTGAACTGCGTACCGCACAGCTGCGAGATATTGCAAAGCCGATTGAGACCGAAATGATTGTCTATGGATATTTACCGCTTATGGTGTTTGAAAACTGTGCCATTCGGCGCAGAACTGGAAAATGCACCTGCGAGCAGGAACTGACAACGCTGACAGACCGTACAGGACAGACCTTCGCACTCTTGCCGGAGTTTGGCTGCCGCAATACACTGCTCAACAGCAAACCTTTGTTTTTGGCAGACAAACCAGAATGGAAAAAATCAGGTACGCCCTTTGGAAGGATTTGTTTGACAACCGAATCGCCGGAGCGTGCATCGGAGATTTGGCAGGCTTACGGGGAGGGTCGTACACTTGCGTTTGCAGAAGGATTTACCCGCGGACTGTATCAGCGCGGTGTAGAATGATAAGGGAAAAGGAGAACAGAATGCAACTGATTTTAGCGTCCCAATCTCCGCGCAGACAGGAGCTGCTGCGTCTCATCACACCGGATTTTACCGTATGTCCGGCAGATGTCGATGAGGGACTGATAGAAGGCGCACCGCTTTGTGACGAGGTCGCCAGACTGGCAGCCGCAAAGGCAGAGGCAGTCTATCGAAATCATTCACAGGCTGTGGTCATTGGCTCAGACACGTTAGTTGTCTGCGATGGGCAGGCGTTGGGAAAGCCAAGAGATGAACAGGACGCAAAGCGCATGCTGACCTGCCTGTCTGGACGCACGCATGAGGTCATGACCGGTCTTGCGCTCTATGTCCCAGGAAAAGCGGTCTGTATGGATACCGTGATTACGCAGGTTCGCTTTGCTGAGCTGGACGAATCTGAGATTTGTGCCTATATCCGGACCGGGGAGCCGATGGATAAGGCGGGTGCCTATGGCATACAAGGCTTAGGGGCCCGATGGATTGCAGGCATTTCGGGCGATTATTATAGTGTTATGGGACTTCCGGTACGCCGTCTGTATGAGATGATGCGTGAAAATCATTTGGTTTAAGAAGAGGGGATAGGACTTGCGAAAAATCTTTACAACCCGTCTGCTGGCAGTCATTCTGCTCATTGCAGCGGTTTGTCTGGGGCTGGCTGCCTATACAGGGGCAGCCGGTCAGGACTCACCTGTATCTGCGGCTGTGGGTACCGTACTTGCACCTTTACAAAAGGGTGTTTCCATTGTAAGCGGAAAGGCAGAACACTTGATTGCACACTTTCAGGACTATGATGCCATGGAGGCAGAGAACAAAGAGCTGCGCAAGAAGGTCGCAGAGCTGGAACAGCAGGTGAGAAATGCACAAATCGCGGTCGATGAAAATGAGCAGCTGCGTGTGCTCACAGGGCTTGTGAAAAATAATCCAACCTTTCATTATGATATGGCAGAAGTCATTGCGCATTCTCCAGGACAGTGGACAACGACCATCTCGATTGATAAGGGAACCATGGACGGCGTAGCAGAGAATGATTTGGTTGTGACAGCAGAGGGAATGGTTGGCTATGTATCATTGGCGGCTCCCAATTACAGTCAGGTTACAACCGTGCTGGACACCAATATGCAGGCGGGCGCTCTGGTCACCCGAACGCGGGAAAGCGGTGTCGCACAGGGCGATTATGAGCTGATGGGAGATGGAATGCTGCGTATGTCCTATCTGGGAAAGGATAGTGATGTGGTGATTGGAGATACCATTCAGACCTCCGGTGAAGGCGGCATATTCCCCAAAGGCATCATGATTGGCACGGTAGAGCGCGTGATGACTGAGGAAAATGGAATGAACAACTATGCCGTGATTCGTCCCTTTGTGGATCCGGCAGATGCAACCGATGTTTACATCATTACCGATGTCACAGCGGGACAGCTGCCGCAGCCGGCACCTTCCGGAGCGGAGTGATGTGCCATGCAGAAAGATCGTACAACGACCTATAAGGTCATAAGCTATACCCTGCTGCTGTTGTTCTTATATCTTTTGGAAACAGCGACAGGGCTCAATGGGGTGCGTCTGTTTGGGGTGCGTCTGGATTTGCTGTTCAGCGTACCGGCGGCAGTGGCGCTCATGGAAGACCCGGCTGTTGGGGCTTCCATCGGGCTGTTTACGGGAATTTTATATGATTTGTCCGGTTCTGGCATTGAGGGGCTGCTGCCGCTGTACTTTATGGTATTTGCTGCGCTGGCGGGTGGAATCAGCGGGCGGTATTTGCGCCGCATTTGGCCGTCTCATTTGCTCCTGACGGCTGGCGGTATGCTGATATTGCGCGGATTGCAGTTTTTACTTGCTGCGTTGATTGGTACAGGCTATCCGATGATGCCCTTTCTCAAGTCCATGTATGGGGAAATTTTGGCAGCCGTCGTACTGTCACCCATCATTTATTTGCCCGTCTACCTCTTGGCACGGCGGTTTGACCGCATGAAATAAGGAGAAGCATCTATGGATAACAAAACAAAGCTGCTGCATCGTCTGATTGCACTGCTTCTCATTTTGGTTGCGCTCGGCGGTATTTCTGCCGCTGGTCTGTATTCGCTGCAAATCATCAATGGAGAGCAGTATCGTTTGCAGGCAGAGCGGCATTTGACTTCGACAAACGTTGTCTCCGCTGCGCGCGGTGAAATTATGGACCGATATGGACGACCGCTGATTACCAATGAGTCGGTGTATTCCATTCGCTTTGATTATGCGTACTGGGACCTCAAAAATCAAAATGATATCCTGCTTCAGCTGGTACAGCTTGTGATTTCGGCAGGCGTTCCTGTACCGACAGAGCTGCCGATTACAAGAGAGGCGCCTTATACGTTTACATGCGGCAAAGAAGATAAGGCATATACAAGACTGGCAGAATTTTTGGACGACAGGAATGGAAAAAATGATGCGTTAAAGCTCAAGGAAACCTATGGAGTGGCAGAGGCTAAGGAACTCGATGCGGCCAGTGTGCTTGCGGTGCTCAAAACATATTATGATGTGAGAGACACCTACTCAGAGGACAATGCACGGTGGATTGTGGAGCAGCGCTATCGCATGAGTATTGCGGGATTTTCACGGAACAATCCCTTTATATTCGCGGAAAATGTGCCAATCAGCCTCATTGCGGAAATTAAGGAGCGCCATAATCTGTTCCGCGGTGTCAATGTAGAAACCTCAACCGTGCGCAAATATGAAACCAACTACGCCGCGCAGATTTTGGGGCGCACCGGTATCATCTATGCAGAAGAATGGGACAAGTATCAGGAAAAAGGATACTCCATGAATGATATTGTGGGCAAGAGCGGCATTGAACGCTCCATGGAAGAACATCTGCGCGGAAAAAGCGGCAGTCGGCTGATTGATACCGATATCACTGGAGAAATTACAGGTTCGCTGGAAACTGCGGCTCCGCGTGCCGGAGATAATGTGGTGCTGACGCTGGATATTGAGCTGCAAAAAGTGGCAGAGGAGTCTCTTGCACGTGTGCTTTCCAATATCGAGACAGCGCGCGGCGGTGCAGCGGTGCTCATGAAAGTGGATACGGGAGAAGTGCTTGCAGCCGCAAACTATCCCACATACAGCCAGATGACATTCAATCAGGACGCGAAGCTGATTCAGGACAATCCGCTGGAACCAACCCGAAATCGTGCATTTCAGATGGCATATCCTCCCGGCTCGGCGTTTAAGCCCTTGATTGCAGTTGCAGGTCTGGAACAGGGTGTCATTTCGCCGGAAACCAAAATGTACTGCAATCACTTTTATGACCGTTTTCAGTCCAGAAGGTTTACCTGTCTCGGTCTGCATAAGGAACTGGATTTGACAATGGCAGTCAAAAAATCCTGTAACATTTATTTCTATGAGACCGGCTATATGCTGGGCGGAAAAGCCATTGAAGAATGGTCGCATAAGTTTGGATTTGGTCAGAAAACAGGCATCGAGGTCGGCGAGGTGGCAGGCTCTGCCGCCGGTCCAACTTATAGACAGGAGATGCTGGTCAATAACCCAATGCTCAATAAGTGGCAGCCGGGTGACGTGGTGCAGGCGGCGATTGGACAGAGTGACCATACTGTGACCCCGCTGCAGCTGTGCAATTATACAGCAACCCTTGCCAATGGTGGAATCCGCTACAAGCCGACGCTGATTAAAAGCATCAAGTCCTACGATTACAGCCGCACAATATTGGACCATAAGCCTGAGGTGGCGCTGGATTTGAAGCTTGACCCTCAAAATTTGAAGGTTGTGACCACAGCCATGCAGGCGGTTGGTGAGGAAGGCGGTACCGCAGCACGTACCTTCCGAGATTATCCAATCAAGATTGCAGTGAAAACAGGTACAGCCGAGCATCTGGGCGGAAAAGATTTTGCTGGAAATGCAGAGGATCATGGCGTGTTCATTGGATTTGCACCAGCAGAAAATCCGGAGGTTGCCATTGCAATTGTGGGAGAATGTGCCGGACATGGTTCAGATGTTGCACCTGTTGCACGGGATATTCTGGACGCTTATTTTCAGGGAGAAGGGAAAATGAATCAGGTTGCTGTCGAAAATACCTTACAGCAGTAAAATTTTTCAAAAAATCCTTGGAGAAAATAGCGCATACACTTGTCACCAGACCTATTTTGTTTTATACTTGAAAGTAAGGTGTAAATTGTTCGGAGGAAGTATGCGCAAGATAATTTTAGTCGCGTCTGGAAAGGGTGGTACAGGAAAGACCTCCTTGACAGCATCGGTCGGTACTGTGTTAGCAGAACAAGGAAAGAAGGTGCTGGTTGTAGACGGCGACTGTGGTCTGCGCAATCTGGATTTGGTTTTGGGAATGAGTGATACTGCGGTGTTCACATTCTCAGATGTTGCCCGAGGCACAGTTCCGCTGAGCCGTGCCGTGGCAGAGCACCCAGTCACATCGGGATTGTTTTTGCTCACAGCACCAGCAGAGATTCCACATCTCACGGCTTCGGAGCTGAGATATTTGGCTGAGGAAACCGAGCAGCAGGGATTTGACTATGTAATCATTGATGGACCGGCAGGTTTGCCGGAGGAACTTGTCATGTATGCTCAAATTGCAACGCAAGGGATTGTGGTCACCATGCCAGACCCAGCGTCGATTCGTGGTGCTGAGCGCGTTGCCCGTATGATGGAGGCACAGTGTATCATGCGAATCCGTCTGGTTGTCAATCGGGTGCGTCCGCGCCTCATTCGCTATGGTGTGGCTGCAAACATTGACGATGCAATTGATATCGCAGGACTTCAGCTGTTGGGACTCATTCCTGAAGATGAAGATGTCATTGCCTGTGCAGGCAGTGGAAAAAGTGTTGTAAGATATAAAAAATCAGGCGCTGCTCAGGCGTACCGCAACATTGCGCGCCGCTTGGAGGGAGAACGTCTGCCGCTCATGCGGTTCTAAATGACCAACTGAAAGGAGACCAAAATGAATATTGCACTCATTGCACATGACCGAAAAAAGGAGCTGATGGTTCAGTTCTGTATGGCATATTGTGGCATTTTGGCAAAGCATAGCCTGTGTGCAACAGGTACAACCGGTAAGCTGGTAGCAGAAGCGACCGGTCTGCGGATAGAAAGATATCTGCCGGGAATGCAAGGCGGTGAGGAACAAATCTCTGCGCGTGTATCCTATAATGAGATTGACCTTGTTCTGTTTTTCCGAGATCCAATGTCGAACAGTCAGTACGAGCCAGATGTTCATGTTTTGGCACGTTTGTGTGATATGCACAATATCCCGATTGCAACCAATGCGGCAACTGCGGAAATGTTGATTTTGGGTCTGGATCGCGGCGATTTGGATTGGAGAAATATTGTAAATCCCAAGAATCGCTGATAGAAAAGGATTACGTGGCGCACCCGCCCGCCTTGGTGGGACGGGTGCGTTTTTTGGTATTTATGCCGCTTTTGCGGCACTTTTTGTATGTTTTTAGAGGTGTAAAAGGAGTTTAATGATATGGAAAAAATAAAGCCCAGAACCCTTTCCGGATTTATGGAGCTTTTGCCCGCAGCGCAAGAGCAGATGGAGCAAATCATGCAGATTCTACGGGAAACCTATGCCCTGTATGGCTTCTATCCGCTCGATACTCCGGTTCTGGAGTCGGCTGAGGTGCTCCTTGCAAAGGGCGGCGGTGAGACAGAAAAGCAGATTTACCGCTTTCAAAAGGGAGACAGCGACCTTGCAATGCGCTTCGATTTGACTGTGCCGCTGGCAAAGTATGTCGCACTCAATTATGGACAGTTGACCTTTCCGTTCCGCCGTTACCAGATTGGAAAGGTATATCGCGGAGAACGTGCGCAGCGCGGCAGATTCCGTGAGTTCTATCAGGCAGATATTGATATCATTGGAGACGGACAGCTGGATATCATCAATGAAGCGGAAATTCCTTCTATTATCTACAAAACCTTTACAAAGCTTGGATTGGAGCGCTTTCAAATCCGTATCAATAACCGAAAGATATTGAGCGGATTCTTTGAGATGCTGGGTTTGCATGAGCAGGCAGGAGATGTCATGCGTACCATTGACAAGCTCGAAAAAATCGGAGCGGATAAGGTTCGTGAAATCTTGATGGAGGACTGCAAGACCTCTGCGGAACAGGCAGACGAAATCTTGAAGTTTATTACGCTTTCGGGCGGCACACAGGGGATTTTGCAGGCACTCGAGCAGTATCGCGGACGCAATGTGCTGCTGGACTGCGGGATTGAGGAGCTTACTACCGTTGCAGCCTATATGGAGGGCTTTGGCGTTCCGGCAGACCACTTTGAAATTGATTTGACAATTGCACGTGGTTTGGATTACTACACAGGCACTGTGTATGAAACGACAATGCTGGATCACCCTGAAATCGGTTCGATTTGCTCCGGTGGTCGTTATGACAATCTGGCAGAATATTATACCGATAAGAAGCTGCCCGGTGTGGGGATTTCCATTGGTCTGACACGCTTGTTCTTTATCTTGCAGGATAAGGGTTATCTCAATCAAGACCCGCCAGCGGCTCCAGCAGATGTCCTCATTTTGCCCATGACGCAAGACGTAGATGCAGCCATTGCATTGGCAACCCGTCTGCGTGATGAAGGCATACGGGTACAGCTGCATTGTGAAAAGAAAAAGTTTAAGGCAAAGATTGCTTATGCAGACAAGCTTGCAATTCCGTATGTCATTTTTATGGGTGAGGACGAAATTCAAAACCATGTGATTGCACTCAAGGAGCTGGCTACTGGCGAGCAGACCAATACAGATTTTGAGCAGGCACTGGCGCGAATCCGAGAGGGGCTTGCAAAGCGTGCGTCTGAAACGGTAATTAAAAATCTCCAGTAAGAGGGAAAGGGTACTATGAATAACACTTCGATTGCAAATATGAAACGCACAAATATGTGCGGTGAGCTGCGTGCCTCTGATGTGGGTCGTGAGGTCGTTGTCAATGGCTGGGTAGACCGTGTGCGTGATAACGGAGGCGTTCTGTTTTTGCTGGTACGTGACCGCGCAGGTATCGTACAGTGTACATTTGATAAGAGCGTCAACGCAGAGCTGTTTGAAATTGCGTTTACCTGCCGCACAGAGTTTGTCGTGGCAGTCAAGGGAAAGCTGGTTGCACGTGATGCAGCAGCGGTCAACCATAAAATGCCGACTGGTGAGGTTGAAATCATTGCGACCGATATCCGTATCCTGTCCAAGGCAGAAACCACACCGTTTGAAATTTCAGATGAGAAGGAAGTGGGCGATCAGATTCGCCTCAAATACAGATATTTGGACTTGCGCCGCCCTTCTATGCAGCGTAATATGATGCTGCGTCATCGGGTAACGCAGATTGCACGCAATTATTTTGATGAGCAGGGCTTTATTGAAATCGAAACACCCATGCTCACAAAATCGACTCCAGAGGGCGCACGAGATTATCTTGTGCCGTCTCGTGTGCATGCGGGAAAGTTCTATGCACTGCCACAGTCTCCGCAGCAATATAAGCAGCTGCTGATGCTGTCGGGCATGGACCGTTATATCCAGATTACTCGCTGCTTCCGTGATGAGGACTTGCGCGCAGACCGTCAGCCGGAGTTTACTCAAATTGATTTGGAGATGTCTTTTGTTGAGCAGGACGATGTGATTGCAGTCAATGAAGGATTCCTCAAGCGTGTATTTGAGGAAGTGTTGCATGTGGATATTCAGTTGCCTTTGCCGCGTATTACATGGCAGGAGGCGATGGATCGCTTTGGGTCGGATAAGCCGGATTTGCGCTTTGGATTTGAAATCAAGGATATTTCGGATATCGCAGAACAGTGCTCCTTCAAGGTGTTTCATGATACAGTTGCAGGCGGCGGCAGTGTGCGCCTGATTAACGTCAATGGTTATGCGGACAAGTTCCCGCGTAAGGAAATTGACAAGCTGGGTGAGTTTGTAAAGACCTATCGTGCAAAGGGACTGGCATGGCTGAAGCTTGCGGCAGACGGTTCGATGACCTCCTCCTTTGCGAAGTTCCTGTCCGACGATGAGTTGGATCAAATCAAGGAGCGTGCCGAGGCAAAGCCCAATGACTTAATTTTTGTTGTGGCAGATGCCGACTGGGAGACCGCAGTGACCGCGCTTGGCGCACTGCGCTGTGAGCTTGGAAAGCGTCTGGGACTTGCAAGAAAGGACGATTATAAGCTGGCATGGGTCGTTGAATTCCCGCAGTTTGAATATGCTGAGGAGGAGCAGCGTCTGGTTGCGAAGCATCACCCATTTACGGCTCCGATGGACGAAGACATTGCGCTGCTGGAAACCGACCCGAAGCGCGTCCGTGCCAAGGCGTATGATATCATACTCAATGGTTGTGAGCTTGGCGGCGGTTCCATTCGTATTCATGACCCAGAGCTTCAAACCAAAATGTTCCGTGCACTGGGCTTTACAGAGGAAAAGGCAAATGAGCAGTTTGGTCATTTGATTACTGCTTTCAAGTATGGTGCTCCACCACATGGCGGACTGGCGTATGGTTTGGATCGACTGTGTATGCTGCTTGCCGGCTTGGATTCGATTCGTGATGTGATTGCCTTCCCGAAGGTACAGAACGCATCGGATTTGATGATGCAGTGCCCTGATGTGGTAGATGAAAAGCAGCTTGATGATTTGTCCATTGCGGTTACCCGTATGGAGAAGAACGAGGAAGCATAAGAGTAAAAAGTCGCTCGGAAATCCTGAGCGACTTTTTTGAAAGGGTATCATGGGAGATAGCGATGAAACATTATAAAGGATTAGCACATATTGCTGTGTATACAACGGATTTGTCATCTTCGATTCGGTTTTATGAGGCGCTGGGCGGAATCTGCACCATGCGTGGAGAAGTACAGAAAAAGACTGGGGTCAATCAGCTTGCGATGATTCATCTGGTCAATTTTGAAATCGAACTGATTGAGCCGGGAGATGGAACGGTTGTGACAGCAGGAGGGGGTGTGCTTCCGCATTTTGCAATAGAAGTGGAGGATTTACCCTCTGTGATAGACACCCTGCGTGCAATGGGAATTGATACATTTTGTGCAGAGCAGCCGAATGTCCTTCCGGAATTATTCGGCGGATTACAGAACATCTTTTTCCGTGGTCCAAGCGGTGAGATGATTGAATTGATTGAACATTTCGATATGGAATCTTCCGAAAGGTAAAATAAAAAATCCTTGACAGAATGTCAAGGATTTTTTTGAAGTCACAAATAGAACTCAGTCGTCTTTTTCACTTTCGCTGTCTGAAGAGAGAATCGAGCCGTCCGCAGCATCAATTTTGTATTCATACTTTTTGGAGCCGGAGGTAAATTCAATTTCATAAACGCTGCCCTTGTCCTCTTCCTTCAGCTCGCACTTGGTAAATTTTGCATCGGAAACACCAGCTTTTTTGGTTGCAATTTCCTTTGCCTTGCTTTCGGAAATTTTCTCAGAGCTATTGGAGCTGTTGGAATTCGCCTCGGATTCCTTGTCAAGTACCTTTCCGGTTGCAGCATCGACTTTATATTCATATTTTTTGGAACCAGAGGTGAACTCTATTTCAAAGATATTGCGGCCGTCATCTGTTTTTTGTTCACATTTTGTGAATTTTGCATTTGATGCAGTTACACCAGCATCTGTCAGTGCTGCCAGCTTTGCCTGGTCCTCGGAAACTGCGGTGCCATTGGAATTACCGCTTCCGGTATTCCCGCTTCCAGCATTATTGTTTCCTGTGCTGGGGGGAGTTGTTGGTGCTGTCACGCTTACCATCTTGGCAGTGCTGTCATAGCTTACCGTCAGTCCAATGGCCTCGCACAATGGACGCATGGGTACGTAGGTGGTGCCGTTATATAGGAATGGGCTGACTGGATTGCCCTTTGCGTCCTTTGGAACAAATGCAGTATTGTTGATTTGCATACGAATGCCTTCTTCTACGGCAATGTTGCGAGATGCACCCACTGCGGAATAAGCAGCTCCCATTACAAGACAAGCACTGACAGCACCGAGTGCAAATACTTTGACGGAATTATTTTTCATGAATCGTGTGCTCCTTTCAAAAGCAAGCTAAGAAAATTCAAAGAAAATCTTATGTCAGTAATCATAGCACGGATTTTTAGAAAAATATGACAAAATTGTAAATTATTGAAAATAAAAACCGAATATTATATGATAATATGACCTAAAAACAGTCATATATTGTTATTTATGAAAGCTGTTTGCAATTGTGAAATTTTTGAATATTTTGAATGGGAACAGAAAAAGAGGAGCTGAATCATCAGCTCCTCTTTGGTTTGTCTGTCATCTTTTCGCGGCAGGGATTAATAATGACGTGCCTCAAACAGATGCTCTTCGATTGCCTTGCGTGCAGCCTGTACCTCTGGCTTGTTGGAAACTTCAGCAACGCCGACACGCCACCAGTTTTCGTAGCCCGCAGACATGGTCTTGGGCAGAACCTTAATATCAATCAGAGTAGAAACGGTCTGCTTTTTGGAATCTTCGATTGCAGCTTCCAATTCTTCCTGTGTTTTTACGGTATAGGTCTTGCAGCCGTATGCAGCACCGATTGCAGCATAATCGACCTGAATCACCTTGCCCTTATGGATACCGTTGGTCACGCCTTCTTCCAACATGTTCTTTTCGGTTGCGATGCAGGCATTGCCCTGACCAACCTCAAGGTTGTTGATGCAGCCGAAGGAAGCGTTATCAAACAGCATGACATTGATTTTATGACCAGTCTGTATCGAGGTGATGAGCTCAGAGTGCAGCATGTCAAAGGAACCGTCACCGCACATGGAGTAAACCTCTTGCTCCGGACAAGCCATCTTTGCGCCCAGTGCAGCTGCAATCTCATAGCCCATGCAGGAGTAGCCGTATTCCATGTGATAGGTATTCATCTGACGAGCACGCCACAGACCCTGCATATCACCCGGCAGAGACCCAGCAGCTGCCACTACAATTGCGTTGTCATCAATCATACGGTTGATGGTACCAAGCACTGTGGTCTGACACAGCTTGCAGCCGGTTTCTTCAATATACTTTTCAACACATTCACGGTTTGCATCGTTAATTTCCGGAACGAAAGAATCCTTGTCAGTGTATACCACATGGTCAAGACGATTGATTTCGTCGAACCACTCCTGACGCAGTGCCTTGACTTCCTCGGCATAAGCAGCGTCTGTGTGATAGCCAATCTTGGAAAGCTCCGCACCGATTGCAGACAGTGCTTCGTTTGCATCTGCGACAACAGGGGTTGCGTCCATCTTGTATGCTTGGAATTCAGAAGGGTTGATGTTGACAAACTTTGCATCTGTGCGGTACAGCCACTTGGAAGCGGTGGTGAAATCGGTATAACGTGTACCAACACCAATGACCACATCTGCCTCATGAGCCAGCTTGTTTGCAGCGATGCCGCCGGTTGTACCCAAACCACCGAGGTTCATTTCATGTGTCCATTCGATGGTGGACTTGCCTGCCTGTGTTTCGCCGAATGCAATGCCGAAATCTTCTGCAAACTTTTTGAATACCTTGTGTGCCTCTGCATAGCGAACGCCGCCGCCGCAAATCAGAAGAGGCTTCTTTGCACTTTTGATGACTTCCACAGCCTGCTTGAGTGCATACTGTGTAATGGGACGGCGGTCAATGCGCCATACACGCTTCTTGAAGAAGTCCAGCGGATAATCGTATGCTTCTGCCTGTACGTCCTGCGGCAGAGAAATTGCAACCGCGCCTGTATTTGCGGTGTCGGTCAGAACACGCATAGCAGAAATCATGTCAGTCATGACTTGCTCGGGACGGTTGATACGGCCCCAGTATTTGGTCACAGACTGGAATGCGTCATGCGCAGAGATGGACAGGTTATGTGTCTGCTCCATCTGCTGCAATACAGGGTCAGGCTGACGGGAGGCATAAATATCGCCCGGCAGAATGAGAAGCGGGATATTGTTTGCGGTTGCGGTTGCAGCAGCAGTCACCATGTTGCAGGCACCGGGACCAACAGAGGAGGTGCAGGCGAAAATCTGCTTGCGGCGCAGCTGCTTTGCATAGCCCATTGCAGCAAGCGCCATGCCCTGCTCGTTTTTGCCCTGATAAACTACCATGTCTTTCAGTTCCTGCTCAACGCCGTTGGCAAAACCAACCACATTACCATGACCCGGAAGCATGAAGATACCCTTTACAAACTTGTGCTCTACCTCATTGCCGTCCATGTCGATGTAGCTGATATACTGATTTTCAAGAAAACGAACCAGTGCTTGGCTGGCTGTCAGGCGGACAGTTTCCATATGTTTCATCGTTGAAATCCTCCTTATTATCAATCTGTGTGGGTGATTGGATATTTGAAATTCAGAAATTAGTTTCCGGTTGGGCAGTGCCAAATGTGTTCATTGGCATCGTCCTCGAGCAGCCACAGGTGCTCTGTGTCATCAATGCGGGTCTTGTCCCATGGATTGCCCGGCAGATGGCGGATTCCCCAAGCGTAGCAGCAGGCATAACCCGGTGCAGTGACCTGAGAATGCATCTTGTCAGTGATGATTGCCAGACCATTGTGGTGAGTCTCATAGATTTCACCGTTTGCCCAGCCTGCACCAAAGCCCATCGGCTTGTCATAGCGATAGAAATAACATTCCGGCTGCGGGTGATGATGCGGCGGATACGAGGACCACTTGCCCGGCAGATTGACAACTTCACCCAGAACCATGTTAGAATACGGTGCATTGTCCAAATCGAAGCAAGTACGTACATCACGCTTGATGCAGCCCATCAGTTCGCCCTGATTGCCGCGTGCCCATGTATCTGTATCTTCCGGCTTGTACATTTTGCTGGGGAAGGTCTTTTCATTGAGTGTCTTTTGCACATAGATATTTGTGGGACCGTGCGCGGTGATTTTCACTGTGATTCCCTTGCACACATGCAGGCAGGACGGGTTGTAGTCGAACGGATTCGGACGGTCTACCTCATAAGATTCATTTTCCCACTCAATGGTGCATTTGCCGTCAAAAACGAGGCAGGCAAGCTCTTTTTCGCTCTCTTGGAACGAATAGGTGTCGCCAGCCTCCATGACGAGCAGGGCAACATCCATCATGGCATCTTTGCCGATGCCCTCATTGAGATGGATATACTCGTTGTATCCACGCTTGACTTGCTTATCAATATACATAGCGCATACCTCCAGAAAAAGTAGATCTCATGTTTCAGGAACAGGGGAGATCGGGTCGATTTTGAGATACATATTTGATTTTATTATAGCATGATTGCTAAAAGGTATCAACGGTATCTGATGGATTTTAGTGAAATAAGAGAATTGTTTGGGCGTTTTGCATATAAAATACCACAAAATTCTTACATTCTTTTTGTGAAGCAAGCACGCACCGATGGTTCGGGCAGAAGCTTTGAGAATGAATCAGATGTGAGGAGAGAGTTGGTGTGGTTTACAAAACGGCTTGTCAATCTCGGTTTATCTGTCTATAATTATAGACGAATATTAGAAAAAATGCTTGCAATATCTTTGGAAAGAATAACACGATTTTAAGATTTTTGGCAACAGAGAGGAGCATTATGTATGGACGCATCACGCCGAGAGAAGCGTGCGCATGGTACGCAGGGATTTCCATTTCAGATTTATTCGGCACCTGAGGCGCAGGATTCTGACTTGGTTCCTTATCATTGGCATGTGGAAATGGAAATCATCACAGTATTACAGGGACAGGTGCGTGTCATGATTGCAGACAAGCAGTATGTAGGGCAACAGGGAGACGTTTTTTTTGTGGGCACGGGACAACTGCATGAAATACGGGGAGGCGTTGAAAATTTATTTCGTGCCTTTGTATTCCCCATGGATTTTTTGCAGTTCCGCAGAACTGATATTGCTCAAAGTGAACTGCTTGCCCCTTTGGAAGAGGGGCTGCTGCGTTTCCCGTCCTATATTTCGGGAAAGACAGAGCTTGGACAGGCACTCTTTACGGAATTAAAAAAAATGATCCGCGTTTGTGCAGATCAATCCTTTGGACACCAGCTTTTGGTGAAGTCCTCTCTTTTATATATCATTGGATTGTTGGCATCGGCGCACATGTTGGTTCAGTGTCCTGTGCGTCCGGCAGAAGAATACCGCATACAGCTGCTGCGCCAAATAATTGAGTATCTGTCAGAGCACTGCACGGAAAAAATACGCCTGCAAGATGTTGCAGCACGCTTTGGCTTGTCCCCACCATATTTTTGCAGCTTTTTCAAGGAGAATTCAGGACGTACCCTGATACAGCATATCAATTTCTTACGGATTGAGCGTGCCTCCCGTTTGCTGCGCGAGACAGAGATACCCATTTTGGAAATCAGCTTGAGCGTTGGGTTTGAAAATGTCAGCTATTTCATCAAACGCTTTCGAGAAGTATACAGCTGCACGCCGACCGAATACAGGCGGTCAGTGTGCAGCCGAGGATAAGAACTCAGTGGTCGTAACGAACACGAATATTGTTTTCAGAGAAGAATTGCAGATATTTCTCAGGGGGACGCCGGTCTGTAATAAATGCGGTAATATCCTTGAGCGGGCAGAAGGAAATGACTGCGGATTTATCAAGCTTGGAGGAGTCTGCCAAGAGATAGATACCGCCGGCATGCTGTACCACGCCGCGTTTGATTTCGGCTTCTAAAAAGGTTGTGTTGGTCATGCCGCTTTCTAAAGAAATACCGGTTGCCGCCATGAATGCCTTGTTGATGGTCATACCGGAAAGCATTTCAAAGGTAGATAGTCCAGTAAAGGAATCGGTTGCTGCATTATAGATGCCACCGAGGGAAATCAGGCTCAAGTTATCATATTTGGAAGCCTCGCTCATGGCACCCAGAGAGTGGGTAATGACTGTGACACGTTTCCGGCTGGATAAGTAGCGCAGCAGACAGACTGTGGTGGAACCAGAGTCAATAAAAATCGTATCGCCGTCCTGCACCTCGTTTGCTGCGAGCATACCAATCTGATTTTTGTCAGAGGAGTTCAGGTTGGAGCGAACAGGCATGGGAACGGCGCCGGGAGACCCGACGATGGTTACGCCGCCATACACCTTGGCGATATGACCGCGTGCCTCCAAATCATTCAGGTCACGTCGAATGGTATTTTTTGACACACCAAAGACCTCACAAAGCTCGTCGATGGAGACGGTTTCTTTGGAGATCACATACTGTTCAATCGAGTTAAGTCTACTGATTTTCATGGTTCTCCCTTTTCTCTACTTCTTCTTGTTATTTTTCCTTTGTCCAAGCGGCTGACAGCACAGATACACGTCGGTACTGCGGCGGCTGAAAAGCAGGACAGTTCTTCTTATCATTCTATCAGAAAATATTAAAAAAGCAACAAAAACAGCAGAAGAGCTGTATAATTTTCTGAATCACACAAAAATATCACGGCAATCCACACGGAATCAAGAAAATATGGAATTTAATCCAAAATATGATATACAAATGTCAATGAGTTAACACCAAATAAAACAAAAGCGGAAGAAAATTTTTCAGACAAATCCTCATATCAGCATTGAAATTTATCCAAAACGATGATAGACTACAAGTAGTGAGGAGAGGGAAACAGCGATTTGTTTTTTAGAATCGCTGATTTTCACATGAATTTTTGTATATTTATAGGCAGGTGTATGCAATGCAGAAAGCAGAAAAAATGAAGGAACTGCGCGTCTTTGCCCAGGAAATTAGAGTGGAAGCTCTGAAAACAATCAGCTCCCTTGGCTTCGGTCATGTCGGTGGTTCCATGTCCGTAATCGAAGCGCTTGCTGTCCTGTACGGCGATATTATGAAGGTGGACCCCAAGAACCCGCGTTGGGAAAATCGCGACTGGTGTGTGATGTCTAAGGGACATGCAGGTCCGGCGATGTATGCAACCTTGGGACTGAAGGGATTCTATCCGTTGGAGCAGGCTTATACACTCAATCAGCCGCACACCAACTTCCCATCTCATACCGACAGAACCAAGACACCTGGTGTTGACCTGACCACTGGCTCTCTGGGTCAGGGCATGTCCAGCGCAGTTGGCGCAGCACTGGCAAACAAGGTTGATGGCCGTGACAGCCATGTGTTCGTATTTGTTGGCGACGGCGAATGTGATGAGGGACAGGTTTGGGAGGCTGCACAGTTTGCAGCACACTACAAGCTCGACCACCTCATTTGCTTTGTAGACAGCAACAAGCTCCAGTTAGATGGCGCGGTTGCAGATATCATGAGCCATGGCAAGGGACTTGCTGCAAAGTTTGACGCATTCGGCTGGAACGTCATCGAGCTGGCAGATGGCAATGACGTAGAGCAGATTTATGATGCAGTACAGGCTGCATATCAGGTTTCCGGAAAGCCCACCTGCATCGTGCTCAATACCGTTAAGGGTAAGGGCTGCACATTTGCAGAATCTTCGGGCGCACACTCCTCTCAGCCGACTAAGGAGCAGTGGGACGAGGCAATTGCAGTGGCTGAGGCAGAACTTGCTAAGGTTAAGGCACAATAAGGAGGGTATCGAAGATGAGCTTTACTTTGATTGGCAAGCACGAGAAGGACTCCCGTGCAAACCGTGACGGTTATGTAACCGCAATGGAAGAAATGATGCAGGCAGATCGCAATGTCGTTCATATCGACTGTGACCTGTATAACTGCATCAATACCGCAAAGCTGGAAAAAGAGTTTCCGGGTCAGTGCTTCAATGCAGGTATTGCAGAAGCTGATGCAATGGGTGTTGCAGCCGGCATGACCGCGGCAGGCAAGACTGTATTTGTACATTCTTTCGGCTGCTTTGCTTCCCGCCGTGCATTTGACCAGGCGTTTATGTCTGCGGCTTACGCAAAGCTGCCTGTGCATGTTCTGGGTTCTGACCCGGGCGTGTGTGCTGCATATAACGGTGGTACGCACATGCCGTTTGAGGACTGTGCACTGTATCTGTCCATTCCGGACGCTGTTGTAATCGACCCGACAGACTATGCAATGCTGTACTGCCTGACCAAGAAGCTGGCAGCTTCCAAGAAGTTCTCCTACATGCGCATGGTTCGTAAGAACATCATCAAGGTTTATGAAGATGGTGCGGATTTTGAAATCGGCAAGGGCATTACGCTCAAGGAGGGCAAGGACGTTACCATCATTGCTTCGGGCATTATGGTAGACGAGGCGCTCAAGGCACAGGAGACTCTGGCAGGGGAAGGCATTTCTGCAAAGGTTGTGGATATGTTCACATGGAAGCCGATTGACGAAGAATTGATTGTTGCTTCCGCAAAGGAGACAGGTGCAATCGTAACCGCCGAAAACCATCAGGTAAACTGTGGTCTGGGCTCTGCGGTCGCACAGGTTGTTGCAAAGAATTGTCCAGTTCCGATGGAAATGATTGGCGTACAGAACCGTTTCGGTCAGGTTGGTGCACAGGGCTTCTTGCAGGAGGAATACAACCTCACAGCTGCGGATATCGTTGCAGCTGCAAAGAAGGCTGTTTCTCGCAAGTAATCCTTTTGGCATCGAACCCAAAGGGGCGGCTGCGAAATTTGGTTATAAAAAAGCGGGAGAAAGTTTACTTTCTCCCGCTTTTTGTCGTGTCTGCCGTAAAATAGTCTGGTTAACTTTCTATGCTTTCTTGAAAAAGTGTGACCGCTCGTTCTCCGTCTGGCGTTTCGGCAGCAAGGTTTTCTTCATTGGTCAGACGAAAGATCTGGTAGATTTCTCCGGATTGAGAGGATTCTACAATTTGAATCTGTTTCCATGTAGTTTCCATCTCCGCATCTTTTAGGGTGTAGGTGTTTCCGTCAAAAGAAAGGGTGAGCACGGTATCCTTTTTGGTCAGTGCGATGGTGGCGGATTTTCCGGCACCTGTGACATTCAGAAACTCCTCAAAGTTTTCCCGTCCTGTTATGCTGTGTTCATTTGATAAATTGAGCGTACCGCAGTTAAAAAATGAGATGGCATCAGGGTCCTCTGGGATTTGTTCGGGTGTCTCAGATGATTCTGGAGATATTGTGCCGGACGGTGTTGAGGCAGGCGGTGCAGGAGTGGGCGTGTCGGGTTTGCTGGGGGCACAGGCAGTCAGCATGGAAAGCAGACACAGCGAACCAATGAAACTTTTTTTCATTTCCTTCATCTCCTTTGTGAGGTTTTGCAGACAGAGAATATATGATGCCGAAAGTTTTGTGGCTTTATTATACACCGCAAACAAAAATGTGTCATCTGTTTCTTTTTTTCACTCTTTGTGGTTGATATGTGGTAAAATCAGCAATAGTACTCATTTCGTGATGTCTATTTTTTCTGTAAGCTATCAGGTGTCTTGGACAGCAAAATGGAGACAATTTGTATGGAACAGATAAGATAAGTGCATATCACCTATGAAAGGATTTCCAAATATTGAAACAATTATGTGCTGGATTATCAATTGATTGAGTGGAATGGAAAAATATCGCGAATAGAGATAACCTAGCGATGATAGCCTGATAATATGATTGTATTTGCCTCGTTATGTGATTATAATAGAGATAAATGAATCAGAAGTTAAGGAGCGCAAAGATGAAAAGATTGATATTGGGATTATCATGGCAAATCATGAGTTTTTTGGGAATGATTATAATTCTTTGCTCGGCGGCACCTCATCAATGGGATTATAACGGTATCACAGGCATTATAGGAAGTTTATTCGGGTTAGAATTGATGACACCATTTGTCATTTGCATAGTCATCTTCATTGTTGGCAGTGTGTTTTGTTATCGTGGAATACAAGAAAAGTGAACAAACAAGTCCAGATTGTTCAGATGAAGCAGACCATATCCGTGCGTGAAATTCCGCACGGATATTTTGATTCGATTTCTGCGTTTGATGCGATAGGAAGGAAGCAATCCAATCTGTTTTGCTGGATATTGCAGATATGATGATTGAAAAACAGTTCAAAACTGTGGTATCATGAAAGTAATATATGATTTGAATTTATGGGAGGTTTCTTGCATGGACGCAAAAGAAAAAGCGCTGCTGGCACATGAAGCGTGGGGAGGCAAAATCGAGGTGGTTGCCCGTTGTCCGGTTGCAAACCGCGAAGATTTATCGGTTGCTTATACCCCTGGTGTGGCAGAGCCATGCCTGAAAATCAAGGAAGATGTATCTTTGAGTTATCGGTACACACGCCGTCATAATCTGGTTGCGGTTGTGACCGATGGTACGGCAGTGCTGGGATTGGGAGATATCGGTCCGGAGGCGGGAATGCCGGTTATGGAGGGAAAATGTGCGTTGTTCAAGGCGTTCGCAGATGTAGATGCGTTTCCGCTGTGCGTCAAGTCGAAGGACGTGGACGAAATCGTGCGCACCATACAGCTTATTTCCGGTTCTTTCGGGGGTATCAATCTGGAGGATATTTCTGCACCGCGCTGCTTTGAAATCGAGCGCAAGCTGAAAGAAGTTTGTGATATCCCGATTTTCCATGATGACCAGCATGGCACAGCGGTATGCTGTGCGGCGGCAATCATAAACGCCTGCCGTTTGACCGGACGCAAACTGGAGGACATCAAACTGGTTGTGAATGGCTGTGGCGCGGCAGCCATTGCGGTGACAAAATTCCTGATGTTTTTGGGTGTCCGGCATGTTGTGATGTGTGAACGTTTTGGTATCGTATGTGAGGGTGATGAACGACTCAATCCTGCACAGGCAGATATGGCAAAGCGGACAAATCGCGAACATTTGACTGGTACACTTGCAGATGCTGTGCGCGGAGCTGATGTATTCTTTGGACTGTCTGCGCCGGGCGTATTGACTGCTGAGATGGTTGCTACAATGGCAGAAAGTCCAATGGTCTTTGCTATGGCAAATCCGGTGCCGGAAATTTGGCCAGATGAGGCGAAAAGGGGAGGTGCTGTTGTTGTTGGCACAGGTCGGTCGGACTATCCGAACCAAATCAACAATGTGTTGGCATTTCCGGGTATTTTTCGCGGGGCACTGGATGTGCGGGCATCAGATATCAATGAGGAAATGAAAATGGCAGCAGCTTATGCGATTGCCAATGTGATTTCAGACGCGGAACTTTGTGCCGACTATATCATGCCGGCAGCGTTTGACAAGCGTGTGACTCAGGCAGTTGCACAGGCGGTTGCACAGGCGGCTGTACAAACAGGTGTTGCACAAATAGAAGAAAATATCCCATAATATAACAGAAAAGATGGTCAACTTTAACACATTTGTGTTGACTTTCGAGGTGTGTTACGGTACAATAAAAACATATAGAGATGGCGCTGTCTGGTTTCAAGATGGCGATTTCCGATTTCCGTTTGGAGGTATGAAAAATGTTAGATCCTAACAAAGTAAAGCTCGGTATGTGTCCGATTGGCTGGTCCAACGATGATATGTGGGACCTCGGTGACGAGAACACGTTCCAGCAGTGCGTCTCTGAGATGGCACTGGCAGGCTTCACTGGTTCCGAGGTTGGTCATAAGTATCCGACCGATGTGAAGGTGCTCAAGCACATGCTTGATGTGCGCGGCATGACCATCGCATCGAAGTGGTTCTCCTCTTTCTTGGTTGACAAGCCGTATGAAGAGGTAGAGGCTGAATTTGTCAAGGAGTTGGAGTATCTGTCTGCTGTTGGTGCAACCGCAATCAACATTTCCGAGCAGTCTGGCTCCATTCAGGGCATGCTGGACAAGCGTGTTCTGAAGGACAAGCGTATTCTGAACGACGAGGAATGGGCACGTCTGTGTGAGGGACTCAACAAGCTGGGCAAGCTGTCTCTGGAAAAGTATGGCATTCGCTCCTGCTTCCATCATCACATGGGTACCGTGGTGCAGACTGTTGAGGAGACCACACGCCTGATGGAGAACACCGATCCAAAGTATGTTTTCCTGTGCTTTGATACCGGTCACTTTACTTTTGCTGGTGAAGATCCGGTTGCAATGCTGGAGAAGTTTGCAGATCGTGTTGGTCATGTACATCTGAAGAATATGCGTATGCCGATTGTTGAGAAGGTAAAGGCTGAGGATTGGTCTTTCCTGAAGGCAGTTCGCGAAGGTGCATTCACCGTACCGGGCGATCCGGACGGCTGCGTACAGTTTGACGATGTATTCGCACTGCTCGACAAGGCTGGCTACGAAGGCTGGATTATGGTCGAGGCTGAGCAGGACCCTGCAAAGGCAAATCCGTTCGAATATGCAAAGATGGCGCGTGCTTACATCAAGGAGCATACTGGTCTTTAATAGAGTATCGACGACTTTTAAGAGAGTTGGCTTTGTGCCAGCTCTCTTTTTTGTGCATAAAAAAGCATGTGCCTGAGATATTGAAGTGGTGCTATGGTTTGTGGTATGATAAAAGACAATACAGATAAAAATGAAATGGAGTGACGTATGATGGAGCTGCAATATGAAATTCAGGAGCAGGACTTTATTGATTATAATATGTATTTCATCGATCATGATCCGCTCATTCAAAAAACCATGCGCAAGCTCAGTATCATGATGGCAGGTCTGGTGCTTGTGGGCGGAATGGCTCTGATGTATGTATTTGATGCGCTTTCTGTACTCAGTGTTGTGGTATATTTGGTGCTTGCCGGCGCCTGCTTTTTGATAGGACCTGCATGGTTCAAGCGCTCTGCCCGTAAAAATGTGAGGAGAACCATTCAAAGGGCTGTGAATAAGCATATCTGCGGCGCAAAAACATTGCGGCTTTTGGAAGATGGCGTGCAGCTTGTTGGAGAGAGTGAGGATACCCTGCATCCATACGAGGCATTTCAGCGTGTTGTAGCGGCACAGAATCAGGTATATTTATATCTCGATGATTTGTCTGCGCTGATTGTGCCCAATACCGCATTTTTGGGTGATGACCAGAAGCGGGAATTTATCGCAAAGCTGGAAGCTGAGATGGCAGAGGCAAAAGCACGCATGCCGCAGACACAAGAGGATTGAGCAGGAAGAATCTGTGAAACCGGCAACTATTTGACAGATTGCCTTGGATTTTCTGTAAATTTACTCTGTTTTTTCACAAGTGTGGTTGACAAAGAGACCATGCTGGTGTATCATCTAAAGTAAGAATTTATATGTTAGAAAAGCTTTGAAGGAAAACACCTGTTTCTATCAAAACAGTGTGACAGAGAGTGTGCGCCGTGGCTGAAAGCGCCGCCCGCTGTGTGAAAAAGGTGACCGATTCCTGAGCTGTGTGGGGGAAATTAGAGTATCCTGCACCGATTCGCCTTCGTTACAGGCTCCGAGCGGCAGCTTTTTGATGAGCTGCAAGCAGGGTGGAACCGTGGGTTGCATAAGCTCACCCCTGAAATCAAGTTGATTTAGGGGTGAGCTTTTTTGTTTGCCCCAGTACCAGAGAAAGGATTGTATGATAATGTCTGAAAATCAGTATACGTTTGAAAATCCGGAATATCGGGATACCTATCGTCATACCGTTTCCCACATGCTTGCGCAGGCAGTAAAACGTCTGTATCCGGAGGCAAAGCTTGCCATTGGACCTGCAATTGACAATGGATTTTACTATGATATTGATTTGCCGTTTTCGCTGACTCAGGAGCATCTCGATGCAATTGAGGCAGAAATGAAGAAAATCAGCAAGGAAAAGCTGCCGCTGGAGCGGTTTGAACTGCCCCGTGCAGAGGCGCGCCGCCTGATGGAGGAAAAAGAGGAGCCGTATAAGGTAGAGCTGATTGATGACCTGCCGGAAGATGCTGTCATTTCCTTCTATAAGCAGGGCGAATTTACCGACCTCTGTGCCGGTCCGCATCTGGATTCCACAGGCAGAGTCAAGGCGAATGCACTGAAGCTGACCTCTGTAACCGGTGCATATTGGCGCGGCGATGCAAACCGTAAGATGCTCCAGCGTATCTATGGTACGGCATTCTCGAAGAAGGACGAGCTGGACGCCTATCTTCAGCGGATTGAGGAGGCAAAGCGCCGAGACCACCGCAAGCTGGGCAAGGAGCTTGGTCTGTTTACGATGATGGAGGAGGGACCGGGATTCCCGTTCTTCCTGCCAAAGGGTATGATTCTCAAAAACACACTGATTGATTATTGGCGTGAAATCCATCGCAAGGCAGGATATCAGGAGGTTTCTACTCCGATGATGATGAACCGTGCTTTGTGGGAGCGCTCCGGTCACTGGGCACATTACAAGAATAATATGTACACCACGGTGATTGATGAGCAGGATTTTGCAATCAAGCCCATGAATTGCCCGGGTGGTATGCTGGTCTATAAGCATCAGCCACATTCTTATCGTGAACTGCCGCTCCGTGTCGGTGAGCTGGGTTTGGTACATCGTCATGAACTGTCCGGTGCGCTGCACGGTCTGATGCGTGTCCGCTGCTTTACGCAGGACGATGCTCATATCTTTATGACACGAGAGCAAATCAAAGATGAAATCAAGGGTGTCTGCAAACTGATTGATGATGTATACTCCCTGTTCGGATTCCCGTACCATATCGAGCTGTCCACGATGCCGGAGGATCACATGGGTGATGAGGCAGATTGGGAGCTTGCAACCAATGGACTCAAGGCTGCGCTTGAAGAAATGGGAAAAGCGTATGTCATCAATGAGGGAGACGGCGCGTTCTATGGTCCCAAAATTGACTTCCATTTGGAGGATTGTTTGGGACGTACTTGGCAGTGTGGTACCATTCAGCTGGATTTCCAGCTGCCGGAGCGCTTTGAACTCGAATATACGGGTGCTGATGACCAGAAGCATCGTCCGGTTATGATTCACCGTGTCGTATTCGGCTCGATTGAACGCTTTATTGGTATTTTGACCGAGCATTTTGCGGGCGCATTCCCGACATGGCTTGCTCCTGTACAGGTAAAGCTTTTGACGATGACCGACCGCAACTGTGCTTATACAGAAGAAATTCAGCGTCAGCTTGAGGAACTTGGATTCCGCACGGAAATAGACGCGCGAAATGAAAAGCTGGGTTACAAAATTCGTGAGGCACAGCTGGAAAAGGTTCCCTATATGCTGGTTCTGGGGGATAAGGAGGAGGCTGCCGGTGAGGTTGCCGTGCGTGACCGCCGTGACGGCAAAACAACCGTGATGCCGCTTCTGGAGTTTATTGAAAAGCTCACATACGAGGTCAAGTCCCGACTGAAGTAAGCAGCAAGGTCTGTGCAGGGTGGGCTGCAAATGCCCGCCTATGCTTTGAATTTTACGGAAAAGGTGATTGTATCAATGGCAGAGAGTAAAAAACTGGTGTCTGAAATTACGTCCATGGACGTAGATTTTGCCCAGTGGTATACGGATATTGTGAAAAAAGCAGAGATGATTGATTATTCATCAGTCAAGGGCTGCGTCATTATGCGTCCTTACGCACAGGCTCTGTGGGAAAATATCCAAAAGACGCTGGACGGCATGTTCAAGGAAACCGGACATGAGAATGTGGCAATGCCGCTCTTTATTCCGGAATCCCTGCTTCAAAAGGAAAAGGACCATGTAGAGGGCTTTGCGCCAGAGGTGGCATGGGTCACACACGGCGGTACGGAAAAGCTGGAGGAGCGTCTGTGTGTTCGTCCAACCTCAGAAACCCTGTTCTGTGAGCATTATGCAAAGACGGTTCGTTCATGGCGCGACCTGCCCAAGCTGTATAATCAGTGGTGTTCGGTAGTGCGCTGGGAAAAGACAACCCGTCCGTTCCTGCGTTCCCGTGAGTTCTGGTGGCAGGAAGGACATACTGTGCATGCAACTGAGCAGGAAGCACGCGAAGAAACCCTTCGTATGCTCGATACCTATGCAACCTTCTGTGAGGAATATCTGGCAATGCCGGTATTGAAGGGACAGAAAACCGAGAAGGAACGGTTTGCGGGGGCAGAGGATACCTATACCATCGAGGCGATGATGCACGACGGTAAGGCGCTTCAGTCCGGTACTTCCCATTATTTTGGAGATGGGTTTGCACGTGCATTCAATATGCAGTTTACCGACCAAAACAATACCCTGCAATATATGTATCAGACATCGTGGGGCGTATCTACCCGACTGATTGGTGCAATTATTATGACACACGGAGACAATGAAGGGCTGGTGCTTCCGCCAAAGATTGCGCCCTTCCAAATTGTGGTGATTCCGGTCGCGTCTCATAAACCAGGTGTCACAGAAAAGGCAACTGAACTGTATGAAACGCTCAAAAAGGCTGGAATCCGTGCCAAGATTGACCTCAGCGATAACCGTCCAGGCTGGAAGTTTGCGGAGTATGAAATGAAGGGATTCCCGCTGCGCCTTGAGGTTGGACCGCGCGATATGGAAAACGGACAATGTGTGATTGTACGCCGTGACAACCGAGAGAAAACAGTGGTAAAATTTGAAGACGTGACCACCGTTGTTTTGCAGCTGCTGGATACTGTACAGAAGGCGTTGTTTGATAAGGCGCTCAAGAATCGCGAGGAGCACACGTATGTGGCACACTCGATTGCCGATATGAAGCATATTCTGGAGGAACACACCGGATTTGTGAAGTCTATGTGGTGCGGAGAACGAGCATGTGAGGAGAAGGTCAAGGAAGAAACTGGAATGCCTTCCCGTTGTATGCCGTTTGAACAGGAAAATCTGGGTGAGGTTTGCCCAATTTGCGGCAAGCCAGCCAAGAAGATGATTGTTTGGGGCATTGCATATTGATGGATTACAATGGGGTCGCGCAGTTTTGCGCGGCCCTTGTACTATGTAAAAGCAAGGAGGAAATACAGATGCCAATCGGAGACGCCGTACCACTGACAGACCCTGCACAGGCAGTCGCAGATGTGGCAGAAACCGTTGTTGGTGCAGTCGTTCCGGATTCTTGGTGGAGCGGCATTGTAAAGTTTTTTTATGGTTCGGATTTGGGGCGTTTTGTGGGAAAGGTTTTACTGATTACCATAACGATTTTGGTCACCATGATTACGGTGAAGCTGATTAATCGTGCATTCAATCAGATGATTGCAAAAATGAAGCAGAGCAATCAGTCCGGAGCGACCTTGGCTGCATTTCTGCGCTATCCGATTTTATTTCTTGTGTACTTTTCTGCGGTTGCCGTAATTGTGTCGGGAATTCCCATGCTTAACGATGCAGTGACCAAGCTGATGGCGGCTGGTGGTGTGCTGGCAGTTGTTTTGGGTGTCGCCAGTCAGGAGGCTTTGGGTTCTGTTGCAAGCGGTATTATGATTTTGGTGTTCAAGCCCTTTGTGATTGGAGACGTGGTCAACGTCATTTCACAGGGGGTCACAGGTACAGTTGAGGATATTACGCTGCGTCATACGGTTCTCCGAACCATCGAAAACAAGCGCATCATCATTCCGAACAGCACAATGAATACCTCTATCGTAGAAAATGCAGATTATGGAGACAAGAATGTGTGTCTCACAATGGACGTTGGGATTACCTATGAATCCGATCTCGACCGCGCTTTGTCACTGCTGGCTGAGGTGGTTGCGGAGCATCCGGATTATTTGGACCGGCGGACTCAGGAGGAGCAGGAAAAGGGCGTGCCGAAGGTGGTTGTGCGTGTGTCAGAGCTTGCAGATTCTGCGGTGGTTTTACGTGCGCTGCTTTGGGGCAAGGATAATGCAACGACCTTTTCCATGCGTGCGGATTTGCTGCGCCGGATTAAGAAGCGATTTGATAAAGAAGGAATTGATTTGGCATATCCGCATTTGGTTGTTGTAAGCAAGTGAACATAAGGAGGAGTAGTATGAAACGATTGGCTGCTGGACTTTGTGCCTTGGGGTTACTGTCCGGTGCGGCAGGGGCAGTTGTGTCGGAGATGACACCTCCGCCGCCGGAGGATAATTCTGTCATAACAGCACCTGCCATTGATTACACCAATAGTGCAGATATCCTGTATACGCTGGGGCTGTTTCAGGGCGTTGGATTTGATGCACAGGGAAAGCCTTTGTATGATTTGGGTGCACGATGCACCCGCGCAGAAGCGGCGGTTATGCTGATGCGCTTGCTGGGACTGGAAAAAGAGGCTCAGACAGCACCGGCGGGACCGTTTACAGATTTGCAGGATTGGCAAAAGCCGGCAGTCAATCTGCTGTATCAAAAAGGAATGATTTCCGGTGCCAGCGCAGATAAGTTTGAGCCGGAAGCACCCTGTACGGTGGAGATGTATACGACTTTTATGCTGCGTGCATTGGGATACTCCGATAAAAAAGGGGATTTTCGATTTGAAAGTGCACCGGTTTTCGGTATGCAGATTGGACTGCTGGACAATTTCTCCTGCGACATTGGAGATTTTAGGCGAGATGATGCCGTACAGATGAGCCGTATGGCATTGGAACTTCACCCGAAAGGGGCAAAAGAGACTTTGATTGCTCAGCTTGTGGCAGATGGAATTGTAGATTCGGATAAGGCAGGGCTGATTCTGGGAGAAACGAAGCAAATTGCAGAGGTGCAAAACAAGGCAGCCGCTGCGATTCCGTATGCCGCCGATGTTTTTGCATCGTTGATTGACCGCGAAACCAAAAGCACAATGAGTCTGCGCGGCAGTCTCGTCGATCAGGGCAGACAGGCTGTTTTGCATGGAATGTTGTCTGTTGCAATGGGAGACGGCTATTCGGTTTCGCAAAAGGTATCTATTGTAAGAGATAGTTCGGGCATTTCCATTTCCCCGCTGGGCAATCGAAATTATCGTGACGATCAGGTGGCTGCAATGCTGCGGGAAACCAATTTGCTGTCACTTGCGATGTCTGTTGTGCCTGCACGCAGTCTGCTTGGACAAATTCAAGTTTATGGAAATACCGTGACGCTTCCGCTTGCAGCCGGAACTGCCAAGCTGAAGTTTGAGGAGGACGGCACCCTTGCAGAGCGTACCTTGAATATGAATTTACATAATGTTTCTTATCATGTGACTGCCAAAACGACAAAGAGCGGTAAGGGGATAGAACTATTTGTCCCGGGAAATTATTGGCAATTCATTAAAATTTCGCATATTGCTTAAACGCAAAAGATTCCCTCAAAATACGCATTTTGTTTGCAGCAAGATGCGTATTTTTTGTGTAAAAAAATTATGAACAGATATTGGAAAAGAAGAAAAGTTGTTGCTTTCTCTGATTAAAGTGATATAATAAGCACAGATTTATTCTGAGGAGGATAACTGGAAATGAAAAAGGTTATGAAATCTGTGATGGCAGGCTCTTTTGCGGCTGCCATGCTCGCATCTGGTGCCTCGGCTGCCGATTTTACAAGCAGTGCTGATGTGCTCAAGGCGCTGGGGTTGTTTCAAGGCTCCGAAGCAGGCTATGAGCTTGACCGTGCACCGGACCGTGCAGAGGCTGCTACCATGCTCGTGCGCCTGCTGGGGAAGGAGGCTGAGGCAAAGTCCTATTATGAGGCGAATGCTGCAAAATTCCCCTTTACAGATATGGAGGGCGGATATGCCTGGGCAAAACCTTATGTGGCATGGCTCCAGAGTCAGGGTCTGACCTCTGGCGCGTCAGCGACCACATTTGAGCCGGGCAGTAAGTGCACAGCGCAGCAGTATACGACCTTTTTGATGCGTGCTCTGGGATACTCCGATGCAAAGGGCGGCGACTTTACTTATGACAATGCAATTGATTTTGCGACGGAAAAGAATGTTGTGGACACATTCAATTTAGATGAGGATAATTTCCTGCGTGATGAAGTGGTTGCCATGAGCTATACTGCGCTGTCTGCTGCACCGAAGAGCGGCGAAACAGACCTCCTCACCAAGCTGGTTGCAGATAAGGCGGTTCCCGAGGATAAGGCTGCACCTGTACAAAAGACCTTTGCTGCGCTGCGCAGCTTCAATAAAGCGTATGAAGCGGTTGCTGCTACCACATCGGTAGATGGTGCTGCGAACTTTACCATGAATCTCAAGGTGGCAGAGGAGTCCGTAGATGTTGCTGGTAAATTTACAGTACAGGTAAAGGCAGATCCGGCAAAGATTCAGGAAATGCAGATGTCTATGAAAGGCAGCCTGACCATGAACGTTCCGACAGAAGATGGCAAGACGCAAAAGATGGAACTGCCGATGGAAATGTATGTCAAGGACGGCGTTTCTTACACAAAGTTCATGGACCAGAAGGTAAAGCAGGATATGCAGCTCGATACGATGCTTCAGGGAATCGACCTGCAAAGTCTGGCTGGTATGAAGCGTGTGCCGCTGTGCATGGTAGACAGCATCTCTCAGGAAGGGAATACCTATAAGATGAGCTACAATGCAGATGTATTCAATGGTATGTTTGCAGAAATCTTCAGCCAAGTGACCGGTCAAATCGAGATTACCGAGGAAATGAAGAAGCAGGGCATTACAGAGGATATGCTTAAGATGAGCATGGATTTGAGCAAGGCTGACATTGAGATGAATTTCAAGGAAGGCGGACTGTATAGCCAGAAGGCTGACATGGCAATGAGCATGGAGGTCATGGGGCAGAAAATTGATGCTTCTATTGTAATGGACGTTGCTGCTACAAAGGCTGGGGACGCAGTTGAGGTCAGCTATCCAAGTGATTTGGACAGCTATAAAACCCTAGAGGAGCTGGGTACCGAAACGGAAAAACCGGCGGATACCGAGAAAAAGGACGATGCGGCAGCAGATAAGAAAGAGGAAGCAGAGAACAACAAGAAGGACGATGCTGCCTCTGACAAGAAAGATAACGCTGCATCGGATAAGGCAGAATAAAACGAAGCAGCGCATATTTCAAAGAGATTCAGCAGACAGTTGGATAAATTTGAGACAGGTACATGAATATCATGTACCTGTCTTTTGCTTTATGTTACAATGAAGTTAGATGTCATGTGCTGTTTTTTTAGATTGCTGGTATGAGAGAGGGATAGACCAAAAAGGAGGAATTCGATGAAACACAGATATTGCGTGGGAATACTGGCGGGACTCTGCCTGCTGAGCGGGTGCGGTATACTGCCCTCAGTATGGTATCGTTTGGAAGCAGCTGAACCGAAGAGATACCAGCCGAAACCGGTATATGATGTGGCTGAGGATAGCCCCACAAAGCTGGAGGATATCATACTGTATGAAATCGCCCATAACAGAACGGAGGAGTTGATGGCTCGTTTTGCCCCAAGTACCGTGGAGGAATTGGGGGAGGACAATTTGCGGGCACAAATTGAGCAGATGAATGAAATTTTACATGGGACGATTCAGCGGCATACCGTGGAAACAACCGGATTTTCCTCCTACCGCGGCAAAGGGGGAAAACGCTCCACCGGCTATCTCATGACCTTGTATACAGATAAGGAGATTTTTCTACTTTTTTATCGCAACTGTACGGAAGATACCAGTGCACCTGACCGTAAAAATAATGTACAGAGCATTGGGCTGACAAGTCTGTGTTTGATTCCGGCATCTTTATGGTATGACCATGAAAATACCCCAGAGGACGCGAGAGAGGGGGTTCGGATATATGAACCGGAGCAATATGCAAGGGATATTTCGAATCCGAATAAGACGTACACCATGTACAGCATAGAATATTTACAGGTGACATCGACAGCATACAGCTTCGAACCGAAAATCTGTTATACACTGATGGACCTTTTGAGCACGCAATGTGGATTTGAAGGGGATATCACTTATGCAGAGTCCAATACGATTGAATCGTCTTTGTATGGAAGTGAATTCACGCAATTGGTTCAAGATGAAAATGGGACGAAATTTTATATCAAAACAGAATACTTAGAGGAGGGAGACAAGCAAATTACCTGTATCGCAGATGCGCAGCAGAATATCATTTATCAAAATCCCCAAAAATAACGAGGACTTGCAATCTTTTGGATAGACCGCAAGTCCTTTGATGGCAGTTCTATTATCGGTTTATTGAATCCAAAAGGGAACGGAGTTTTCCAGCAGAGGATTCCAGCTGCTTTTTCTCCTCGTAGTTCAACGGTAAATCGAGTACGGCTTCTACACCGTTTTGGCCCAGAACAGTAGGCAGACCCAGACAAATTTCGCGCACACCGTATCGGTTTTGAATCACCGAGGAAACCGGGAGTACAGAGCGTTCATTGCGCACAATGGCACGGGCAATGCGAAGAATTGCCATACCAATTCCATAATACGTTGCGCCCTTGCTGTCAATGATGTGATATGCAGAATCTCTGACATTTCGATAGATATCGTCCAGCACCTTCTGTGAAAATTCCTTTCCGGTAATGCGGCAGTAATCGGGGAGATCCATGCCTGAAATATTGGCAGAAGACCACACAGCAAGCTCGCTGTCACCGTGTTCACCGATGATGAATGCGTGTACATTGCGGCTGTCTACCTGCAAATGCTGTCCGACGAGATATTTGAGTCGGGCTGTGTCTAAAACAGTGCCGGTTCCAATGACACGGCTTGCAGGCAGACCGGAAATCTTTTGTGCAAGATAGGTCAGCAAATCTACGGGATTGGATACAATGAGCAGGATACAGTCTGGGGCAACCGGTAAAACAGAGCTTAAAATACTTTGCAGGATTGCCTCGTTGCGGTGCAGCAAGTCAATGCGAGTTTCATTGGGCTTCTGGTTTGCACCTGCGGCGAGTATGATGAGACCACAATCCTTGAGGTCTTGATAATCACCAGCATGTACAGAACAGGGCTGTGCAAAGGAAACCCCATGGCTGATATCAGCGGCCTCTCCCTCTGCCTTGGCGCGGTTGACGTCGAGCAGCACAAGCTCGGAAAATAGTCCACTGGTTGCGAGTGTGTAAGCAGCTGTTGCACCGACAAAGCCCGTTCCGATGACAGCACATTTTTGTAAATTCATAATCATGCTCCTCCTGTCTTCCTTTTAGTGTGTGGGATTTCTATGAAACCCATACATGGAAAAAATTTATTTTGTCAGGATATCATAAGTGTGATACAATAGCAAACGGATTGAACCGTAGAAAAGAGTTGGTTAGTTAAAACTAACTAATGGGAATTATATATAACATTTGATACAAAGTCAATGGGAAGAATGGATAGAATTGAGCCAGAAAAGAAAGCCATTCTATGCCGTTCTGTGAATTTTGAGTGTGTTCAAGAGGAGCGTGCGATATGAAAAAATGGATACAGAGAGCCGCAGCCGGATTCCTTACCGCTGTGGTGCTGAGCAGTACCGCTTTGGCTGCAAATTTTACGCACTGTGCAGATGCCCTGAAAGGAATGGGACTGTTTGCGGGCAGTAAGCATGGCTATGAGCTGGAACGTGTGCCAACCCGTGCAGAGGCGGCTGTGATGCTGGTTCGTCTGTTGGGACAGGAGGAGCACGCAAAGAGCAAGACCTATTCGAGCCCTTTTCAAGATGTGCCGGCTTGGGCGGCTCCTTATGTGGGGTGGCTCTATGAAAACAACCTGACAGTGGGTATGAGCAATACGAAATTTGGCACAACACAGCTTTGCAGTGCCCAGCAATATGCAGCCTTTTTGCTGCGTACGCTGGGATATGCGGAGGGAGATGGCTATACCTATCAGACAGCTTTGGATTATGCCAAGACATTGGGAGTGATTGATGCCGCCAATTATGACAGCAAGACATTTTTGCGCGACAACATGGTAGCGATGAGCTATACAGCACTGAGCCGTCCGACCAAGTCTGGAGAGCGTATGCTCTTAGATGATTTGATAACACAAGGAAGTGTCAGCCGTGAAAAGGCATCTGTCGTCAAAAAACGCTTGGAACAGTATCAGACCTATATACAAGTGCGGCAAGCGGAACAGGCAAAAGCGCGTGCGTATACACTGACTGCAACGGTGTATGCACCTTCTGGACAATCTTTGGTCTATACTGGTAAGGCACAGATGGAGGGGGAAGATTTTTCTGCTGAACTGCGCTATCAAGATGCGCTCATGGTAGGTCTGTATCAGAAAAACGGAGAACGCTATCAGAGTATCAACGGAAAAACAACGAAGCTTTCGAAAAAGAATACCGATGCGATTCCGGTGAGCGCGATTTTACAACTCTCAGAAAACAATGGAGTCTATGCTTTTTCTCTGGTACCGGAGGTGGTTCATCGAATGGTACAGGGAAATTCGCTCAAGCAAATTGATTATAGTATTCACACCAATGGCCATTCCATTGGACGTCAGACCGCACGGATTCAAGTGAATCTGCCTGTAAACGGTAAAACAGATACTTATAAGATAGAATTGCGAGCAGAAGCGGCGGCAGTCTCGGGAGAGATAGAAATACCGGACGGCATGAAGCTGTAAGGCAGATTCAACGGAAAAGACGAAAATTGGACTTGCAAAACAGCGGGAATTCGATTAAAATTATTTTTGATAAATTTTCCGAATTGGAGGAACTTTCCCAATTCTGGACCGTCTAACCTAAGTAAGAAAGTGAAACAGAGGAGGAGAAAACAGATGAAAAAGAAGCAGATTTTGGCAATGGGTATGAGTGCTGCGCTGCTGTGCGCAGGCAGTGCATTGGCAGCAGATGCAGAAAAGGCACCGACAGCTCCGGTAAAAGTGGAGAGTGAGAAGGCTGCAACCGGTACAGAGGCTGCTGAGGTGCAGATGGGCGTGCGCATCGGTGCAATGGTTTCTGTGACATCGGTACAGAAGGAAGCGGACGGCTACAAATCTATGTTGGTCAAGACAGAGAAGGACGAGGAAATTCAACTCAATCTGGACGAAAAGACTCTGGTTGTCAACAATGAAACAGGTGTTCCATCTGCGATAGATGAAATCAAGGCAGGAGATAAGGTGTTTGTATATTATTCTCCTGCAATGACACGCAGCCTGCCGCCGCAGTCCGCTTGCGAACTGATTTTGGTGAATGTTGGAGATAAGACACCAGCATCTTTACATGAGGTTGGCACAGTGAACCGTGAAGAATATGGAAAAAGTGCCATTACAACGGCTGCGGGCGATATGATTGTTCGTGTAGACGGCAAGACAACAATGACTGCACTAAAGACAAAGAATGTGGTAACCAATGAAGAGTTGACAGAAGGGACTCGTTTTTTGGCTTGGTATGATGTTGTAGCAATGAGTTATCCGGGTCAGGCATATACAGCAAAGCTGGTTGTATTGCCAACCATGGCAGCGGAGCAGCCAGACACCGCACCGGAGACAGAAAAAGAGCCAGCGATTGTATTGGAAGCAGGAAAGAATGAAGCTTCTGACAAGGAGAAGGCAGAATCTGTTAAGGAAAAGCTGAATCCGGCAGAAAAGGTAGAGGAAACCAAGCCGGAGGAAACCAAGCCGGAGGAAACCAAGCCGGAGGAGACCAAGCCGGAGGAAACCAAACCGGAGGAGACCAAGCCGGAGGAAACCAAGCCGGAGGAGACCAAACCGGAGGAGACCAAGCCGGAGGAGACCAAGCCGGAGGAAACTAAACCGGAGGAAACCAAGCCGGAGGAAACCAAACCGGAGGAAACCAAACCGGAGGAGACCAAGCCGGAGGAAACCAAGCCGGAGGAAACCAAGCCAGAGGAGACCAAGCCGACTGAAGCAACAGAGCTGACTGTTGTTGCAGGAGGAAAGACTTTGGCAACAAAGGCAAGTGTGAAGGACGGCAAGGCTATCATTGCAGTTCGTGAGGTTGCAGAAACTCTGGGATTCAAGGTTGATTATGTGCAGAAAGATGGCAAGGAATATGTTACCCTCAAGAATGATACACGCACAATGACTCTGGAAATTGGTGTAGATTCCTATGTTTCTGCACCGAGCAAGGAGGACATGGTCGGTATGGCGGCTCCAGTGAATTATGGAGTAGCGCCATATATTGTCGAGGGAAGAACCTATGCTGCTGCCCAGCTCTTTGAAGCAATGATGGGATTTGATGTAGCAGTCAAGGGTGATACGGTTACAATTTCTGCAAAGAAGTAATGAAATCGTGAAACGGGAATCCAAAGGATTCCCGTTTTTCTTTAGTGTATGTTATTTTGAAGCTGAGCAATCACCCGTGGCAAGTCACGGACTTGAGGTGCGATGGCATCAGCCTGTGCTTTTTCAAACTCCTCTTGAGTGCCGAAGCCATAGAGCACACCAATGGCACGGATACCATATTGATGTGCGCCCAAAATGTCGTGATTGCGGTCACCAATCATAAGGATTTCACAGGGATTGGGGTTCCCAATTCGGCGCAGGGTATTGGCAATCACTTGCCCCTTTGTGGAAATTGTGCCATCCATAGAAGCACCGGAAATGACAGTGAAATACTGAGACAGTTCAAAGTGGTCTAAAATCTGTACAGCAAATTTTTCGGGCTTTGAGGTCGCGACACAGAGCGTGAAGCCCTGCTGTTTGAGCGTTGCTAAGACTTCTGGAATATCAGGATAGACTTTATTTTGGAATAATCCAGTATCCTGATAGTGGTCACGATAAGCATCTTTGCAGCGTTCGGCTGTTTGACGGTCGAGATGATGGTTTTCTATGAAGCCGTCTACGAGCGGGGGACCAATATAACAGGTCAGGGTGCTCAGGTCGGTGATTTCCATGCCGCATACCGTGCGGAGTGCATGGGCAACCGATTTGGTAATGCCTTCTTGGGAATCGGTGAGCGTGCCGTCGAGGTCGAAGAATAGCGTTGTAATCATACTTCCACCGTACCCTCGCACACAGTAACTGCCGGACCGGTCATCCAAACCGTTTCATCGGTATAACGAATCGTCAAATCTCCACCACGCAGATGCACCAGAATATCCTCGTTTTTGGGGCAATGTCCGTTGAGAACAGCAGCCACAGCCGCTGCACAGGTTCCGGTACCGCATGCCCATGTTTCCCCGCTTCCGCGCTCCCAGACACGCATTTTAAGCTCATGTGTACCCAGAATATTGATGAATTCGGTGTTCACCCGCTCGGGAAAGGCGGAATGATGCTCGAAAGCGGGACCAATCTCGGAAAGCTCCAGCGTATCGACATCTGCCTCTTGGAACAGGACACAGTGCGGATTGCCCATTCCGACTGCGGTTACAGCATAGGTTACCCCGTTGACGGTGAGAGGAGCGCCTGCCTGCTCCGGCAGAGTACAGGGAATTTCAGACGGGGTCAGAATGGCAGCGCCCATGTCTACACGAACCTGTTGTATGGTTCCGTTTTCTGGATACAAAGTGAGGCGCTTGATGCCGGAAAGCGTTTCAATGGTGATTTCGGTTCGGCCGTTTATCATACCATAATCATAAAGGTATTTTCCGACACAGCGGATTCCGTTGCCGCACATTTTTCCTTCGCTGCCATCTGCATTGAACATACGCATTTTTGCATCTGCGACTTCGGAGGGGCAAATTAAAATGATTCCATCACTGCCTACCCCGAAATGGATATCCGATAAACGGCGTGCCAATGCGTTGGGTTCTGAAATGGTTTGTTCAAAACAATTAAAATACAGGTAACTGTTTCCGCAGCCCTGCATTTTCGTAAAAGAAAGCTTCATAATTCAATCTCCTGATTTTACATTTTATTTCATGATAAACGGTTTTACACAGCGCGTCAAGCAGCTTTTTTCAGGAAAGAGAAAAGAAAAAATGATTATTTTTGCAAATTGCATAGAAAACAGGGGAAAACAGAGGGAAACCTTGTTCATTGCTGAAAACTGAGAGAAACCCGTATTTCTTTGCTAGACAAAGTGAAACATTGCGCATATAATGAATTTTATAATGACTTTTGCGTGGAAAATAATGGTTGATGGCAGCACGCACAGAGTCTGTCAAAATTTGTGTGGATTGAAAATAGGAGGCAGACCATGAGCAAAGTACCCGAGTTATTCGGCAGCATGGTGTTTAATGAGTCGGTTATGAAGGAGCGGTTGCCAAAGGACGTCTTTAAGGCACTCGGACGCACCATCTTGGAAGGCACAGCGCTCGATCCAACCGTTGCCAATATCATTGCCAATGCAATGAAGGATTGGGCAATTGGCAAGGGGGCAACACATTATACCCACTGGTTCCAACCGATGACTGGAGTGACCGCAGAAAAGCATGATTCATTTATTACGCCGGGTGCGGAAAGCGGCGTAATCATGGAGTTTTCCGGTAAGGAATTGATTAAGGGAGAGCCAGATGCGTCCTCGTTCCCCTCAGGTGGACTGCGCGCAACCTTTGAAGCCCGTGGATATACGGCGTGGGACCCGACGTCCTACGCGTTCATTAAGGATAATACCTTGTGTATTCCAACTGCATTTTGCTCCTATACCGGTCAGGTGCTCGATAAAAAGACACCGCTTTTGCGTTCTATGGACGCGATTTCGGTACAGGCATGCCGTATGCTGCGTCTGTTTGGCAAGGAGTGCAAGCGTGTCACCACAACCGTAGGTCCGGAGCAGGAATATTTCCTTATCAATAAAAGTGATTATGCCAAACGTCCGGATTTGATTTTGACGGGACGTACCCTGTTTGGTGCACCGGCACCAAAGGGGCAGGAAATGGACGACCATTATTTTGGCTCGATTCGTCCGCGGGTCAAGAAGTTTATGGCGGAGCTGGACGAGGAATTGTGGAAGCTTGGCATTTATTCCAAGACCGAGCACAATGAGGTTGCACCATGCCAGCATGAGATGGCACCCATTTTTGAGACGGCAAATATTGCGGTAGACCATAACCAGCTGACCATGGAGGTCATGAAAAAGGTCGCTGACCGCAATGGATTTGTTTGCCTGCTGCATGAAAAGCCGTTTGCGGGAATTAACGGTTCGGGTAAGCATAACAACTGGTCTCTGACCACGGACCGCGGTGAAAATCTGCTGGAGCCGGGCAGTACACCGTCTTCCAATGCACAGTTTTTACTGTTTTTGACCGCAACCATCAAGGCGGTGGACGAATATCAGGATTTGCTGCGTCTATCTGCCGCAAGTGCTGGCAATGACCATCGTTTGGGAGCACATGAAGCACCGCCGGCTGTGATTTCCATGTATATCGGTGATGAGCTGGGTGCAGTTATAGATGCCATTGTGTCCGGTGCCGACTATACAGATGCGCAAAAAACCAATATGGATATCGGTGTCACTGCCCTTCCGGCTATTCCCAAGGATACCTCTGACCGCAATCGTACTTCGCCGTTTGCCTTTACAGGCAATAAATTTGAATTCCGTATGCCGGGTTCTGCGTTCAATGTTGCGTGTACGAACACGGTTTTGAATACCGCGGTTGCAGAAGCGCTGCGCCAGTTTGCAGATGAATTGGAGCAGGCACCCGATTTTGACCAAGCATTGACAACACTCATCATGCGCGAAATCAAGGCACATCAGCGTATTGTGTTCAATGGAAATGGCTATGATGATGCATGGCTTGCGGAGGCAAAAAAGCGGGGGCTGCATAACCTGCCTTCGGCACCGGAAGCACTCTCACACTATACGGACAAAAAGAACTTACAGCTTTTTACACGTCATAATGTGTATACACCAGTCGAGGTTGGCTCTCGTGAGGAAATCCTGCTGGAGGAATATGCCAAGACCATTCATATTGAAGCACTGACCATGCTGGACATGCTGCAAAAGCTGATTCTTCCCGCATGTATGCGCTATGCAAAGGAGATTGCAGAAGGCGTTGCCTTCAAAAAGCAAATTGGAATCGACGCGCCGGTGGAGATGGAACTGGTGCGAGATTTGACCGAAAAAACAGGAGCGCTCAGCAAAGCCCGCGACACGCTGGCACAAAAGGTGGAGGGTGCAAAGCATGTTCTGGACCACACCCTGTCTGCTGCGCCGGGCAGCGTCGGCGCACGTACCAAATCACGCTACTATTATGATGAGGTATTGCCGGCAATGGAGGCGACTCGAAAAATCGCAGATGCTTTGGAAAGTAAGGTTGCCAAGGAATATTGGCCATTCCCGACTTACAGCGATTTGTTATTTTATGTATGAGTCCAGACAGAGTTGACAATTTGACGATTTCATAAGACAATTAAGGGGGCGGCAGCGCTTTTGCTGTTGCTCCCTTGATTTTCTTATCAAGAGCAAAGATTCTGTTGGCAGAGGGAGAGAGGTATGAAACGATATGGAATCGCGGCGGTGCTCAGTGCCGCACTGCTGGTTGCTGCGGGCTGTCATGCAAGTTTGGAATCCAGTCAGTCGGATTTTTATGCAATGGATACTTTTATGACAGTTACGGCATACCATACGGAGAAAGAGACTGCCCATACGGTACAGACCAAAATCGAGCAGCGCGTCAATGCACTCGATGCGCTGCTGTCGCGTCAGCGTGTACAAAGTGCGCTTGCAAAGCTCAATGATGCCAATGGTGTGCCTGTCACGGTGGAACCGGAGCTGTATGAGGTGATTGAAACCGCAGTGGCGTATGCAGAGCTGACAGATGGTGCGTATGACCCAACCACTGCACCGCTTTCAGAGCTTTGGCAGATTGGAACCGAGCAGGCACATGTGCCGACTCAGGCAGAAATTGATGCCGCTTTGCAACAGGTGGGCTGGCAGAAGATTCATTTACTGGGAAACAATCAGATACAACTGATGCAGGGTGCAAAAATTGACCTTGGCGGAATCGGAAAAGGCTGGGCAGCCAATGATGCGGCAGAAATTTGCCGAACCGCAGGAGATGACCTGCATGTTTTGGCACAGCTGGGCGGCAATATCATAGGATTCGGAGAAAATCCAAACAGCGATACCGGAGACTGGGTGATTGGCGTTGCAGACCCAGAGAAACCGACAAATTATGTCGCAGCCATTGCCGTTACCAATGAATCGGTGGTTACATCGGGGGATTATGAACGGTATTTCGAGCAGAACGGCAAACGGTATCACCATATTTTTGACCCGAAAACTGGATATCCGGCAGACAGCGGATTGCGTGGTGTAACCGTTGTGGACTCGGATTCTGCAAAGGCAGATGCTCTGACAACCGCGCTCTTTGTCATGGGGTTATCTCGTGGCTTGGAGTTTTGTGCACAGCATGAAATCAAGGCGGTATTTGTAACCGATGCGCAGGAGGTCATTCCGACAGAAAGCCTACGGGGACAATATACCTTTACCGGTGCACAGGCAGGATATACCGATGGACAATAAACGACTGCGGTGGGGAGATTGGGTGGTCTGCGCAGTTGTGCTGTGCCTTGCCGGACTTACGGCGCTCCCGTTTCTCTTTCATCACATATCAGGGACGCTGGTTTGTGAAATCAGGCAGGAAAATCAAGTGGTGCAGACCATACGTTTGATAGAGGGCTATCAGCAGACCGTGACCCTGACAAGGGACGGCGTAACCAACCGCATTGAAATTGACGGACTGTCGGTGCGCTTTGCACAGTCAACCTGTCCGGATCAGGTGTGTATTCGTGCGGGTACTTTGACACGTGCCGGACAGATGGCGGTTTGCCTTCCAACGCGAGTCACGGTGCGTATTTTAGGGGCAGAGACACAGGTAGATGCAATCGCATCATAAAAGGGGAAGAACAATGAAAAGCAAACAAATTGCCTTGTGCGGTGTTCTGGTTGCTGTGGCGTTGGTGCTGTCGCTGGTGGAAAAAATGATACCTGTGCAGGCACTGGTTCCCATTCCGGGCATCAAACTGGGGCTTGCCAATGTGGTCACGGTATTTGCCCTGACCCATTTGAGGCTGCGGGAAACGGTTGCAATTATTCTGGTGCGCGTAACATTGTTGTCGGTCTTTATGGGCAGTGTGACAGCATTTCTGTTTTCGCTTTTTGGCAGCCTGCTCGCAATGGCTGTCATGAAGCTGATGTTTTATGGAGAAGGTATCTGCTTTTCGCTTGTGGGCATTTCGATTGCAGGTGCGGCAGCCCATAATATGGGACAAATTGGTGCTGCTGTCATGGTTTTGGGTACCATAGACGTGGTTGGATATTTACCGCTGCTCCTTGTCATGTCCATTCCGATGGGCGCTGTGACCGGGGTGGTTTGTACGGTGGTACTGGGACACTTACATACACTGCGCTCATAAAATTGGAAAATATTTCTATGATTTGCACGGATAATTTTACGCTTGTGCGGGATACTACGTAAAACGGAAGGAGCGAATCATAATGAAAAACAGCATACGATTGGTATTTGTCATTGCGTTATCTCTGGTGATGCTCATGGGCTGCGGCAGACAGGCGCAGGACAATAATACAGCCAACCCGCCGGCACGTACCGAACAGCCAAACGATACCGTGAACGATTTGCCCAATGCACCGGACAATGGCTCTCATGTACAGGGCGACCAAAATGGAATCGGAGCGCAGCAAAAGCCGAATGATGGTTCTGTGACGCAGGACGCTAAGGACATTGTGGACGATGCGGGAGACATGGTGGGAGACGCCGCGCAGGGCGTTGGAGATGCCGTGAAAGACGTCGGTGATGCTGCAAAAAACGCAGCAGATGATATGACGGGAGATAAAAACGGGGCAGCAGACAAAAAGCAAAAATAGAAAAAGAAATCGGGAGGTACCGCATCGCTGGTACGTCCCGATTTTTTATACGCGCCCCTGTCAAGGAAAGGAACAGATTGGTTTTAGTTGGTTTTGCTGGAAATCTGATAACCCGCCTTTTTGAGTGCCTTCAATAGACGGTTGGCATGTTCATCTCCGCCGACCTCACATACCACCTGAATAATTGCCTCTCCGATTTCCAAATCAGCAGCCACGCGGTCATGGTTGAACAAAATGACGTTTGCATTTTGCTCGGCAACGATATGTGCGAAGTTTTCCAGTGCACCCGGCACATCGGGCATGATGGTCGAGAATTTAATGTGGCGGTGTCGGGTGACCAGACCCTTTTCCACAACCTTGTGGATAAAGGAAACATCAATATTGCCGCCTGACAGAACACAAACGACTTTTTTGCCTGTGATATCCACTTTATGGTTGAGGACTGCGGCAAGAGAAGCAGCGCCAGCCGGTTCGACGACCTGCTTTGCGCGCTCTAAAAGCAGCAGAATGGTTGCTGCAATTTCCGAATCGGATACCGTCACCATCTCATCAACATATTGGTCAATGTATTGCATGGTGATATCTCCGGGCTGCTTGACGGCAATGCCGTCTGCAATGGTATGTGCGCTTTCAGTCGCGTGAACGGTACCTGCGTGAAAGGAATTTACAATGGCAGATGCGCCTTCTGCCTGTACGCCAATCACCTGAATTCGCGGATTGATTTGCTTGACACAGGCAGAAATGCCGGACAGCAGACCCCCTCCGCCAGCGGGAACGAAAATCATATCAACAGTAGGGAGATCGCTCAGGATTTCCAGACCGATGGTGCCCTGTCCCGCCATGACGTCCTCATCATTAAAGGGGTGTATCAGCTCCGCGCCGGTTTCTGCGGTGATTTCCTGTGCTTTGGCATAGGTTTCATCATAGACAGAACCATGCAGAACCACTTTGGCACCATAGCCTTCCGTTGCTGCAACCTTGGCAATGGGAGCAGAACGCGGCATCACAATCGTAGCCGGAACACCAACGGAAGCGGCGGCAAAGGCAACTCCCTGTGCATGGTTGCCGGCAGAGGAAGCCACAACGGCTGGAAGGTCACCCTCCAGAAAACGCTTCATGATTTTATTATAGGCACCACGCACCTTAAATGAGCCGGTTTTCTGCTGGTTTTCATATTTGAGATATACTTCTGCTCCGGTCATCTGAGAAAATGTGCTGGACGTACTGAGCGGAATGGTATGGACAACATTTTTCAGGCGGGCTGCCGCCTCTTGAAAATCATTGACTGTCAGCATGCTTTTATTCCCTGCTTTCACAATAAAATAGACGTATTTACAGTTTAGCACGACAGATTTCTGATTGCAAGGTATGTCAGCGGGATTTTTCGCCGAACTTGGAAAAAATTACAAAATTTTCGAAACAATTCGAATAAGATTGTATTTTTCCAGCGATTTTGTTATAATACCTGTGTGTTATTTGAAACAAATGGAACAGGGAAGGGTATTTATGAGCCAATCAGAAATGGGGTTCCGGACAGCGGCGCTTGGATTTCGTCGGGAAGATGTGCTGGAATTTATTGCACAGGAGTCAGAACGAAGACAACAGCTGGAAGCCGAATTGGAACAGGCACAAACAGATGCAGAGCGTTTTCGGGAGGAAAAAGAGGAGGCAGATCAGGCGGCAAAGGCGCTGCTTTCCGAGCATGACCGGATTTTATCCGAGGTTCAGGAGAAGGAGTCACAAATCAAAGCCTTGCAGGACGCTGCGCGCTGCGCAGAGGAACAGACACAGACGGTACAAGCGGCGCTGGAAAAGCTGCGGCGGGAAAATGAAGCGCTGCAAAAGGTGTTAGAGGATACCCAGATGGAGAATACCAACCTTTCTTCCAAGTGCACCGAATATGATGAAGCGCGTGACCGCTTGGCTGAGATTGAGCTTTGTGCGCATGAACGTGCGGATAAAATCCAGCATCGTGCAGAACAGGAGGCATGTGCTCTGATTCGGCAGGCGCAGGACGCGGCAGAGCATCTGCTGGAAACGGTTGCGCAGACCAAGGACATATACTGGCAGGCGCTGACAAACGCAGAACGGGAGCGGGAGCGTGCGCACACCAACGCAGTCGGCGCACTTTCAAAGCTCGATGAAATTATGAATGGATTGCGTGAGCAGGTGACCGAACCAATCGAAACCCGCAAGGAAAGCGGAACAATACAGACTGCTGACGAGGAAATTCGTATCGGGGAACAAACAGCGCAGCGCACAGAAGCACAGACGGCTGGCAGCACAGGCAGAGAGCGTCACTCTCTGGCACAGGTGCTGGGCGCATTGCGCAGCGGAAAATAGGGAGAAATCAACATGGCACATTATGATTTGCATACCGAGGAACTCAAGAAAATGGCACCCAAGCTGCGTGCAGGGGATACCGTGACCCTGACAGGGACCCTGTACACGGCGCGTGATGCTGCCCATAAGCGCATCACTGAGGCGATGGAACAGGGGCAGCCGCTGCCGTTTGCGCTCGATGGTGCAGCCATTTATTATGCAGGGCCGACACCGGAAAAGCCGGGACAGGTCATTGGTTCGGTTGGACCGACGACTTCAGGACGCATGGACCCATATTCCCCCAAACTGCTCGATGCAGGACTGAGCTGCATGATTGGAAAGGGGGTGCGTTCTCCGGAGGTTGCACAGGCAATGGCACGCAATGGTGCGGTGTATCTGGTTGCCATTGGCGGCGCAGGTGCGGTAAAGGCGGAGAGCGTCAAGGGGCTGGAGGTCATTGCCTATGACGATTTGGGCTGTGAATCGGTCAAGCGCTTGACCGTCGAGCGGTTTACAGCCATTGTTGCAATGGACAGCGCAGGCGGCAACCTCTATCGAGATGGTGCCGCCCAGTATCGCAGAGAATAAAAGATTTCGAGAAATCGTGCGGAAGCTTGCCTTCCGCACTTCTTTTTGCGCCTTTTGCTTCATATAGTGTCAGAGAAGTATTGGGAGGTGTGCAAGATGGAGCAGACCGGAATGAAACGGCTCCTGTGCCAGATGCTGGCGACTGTTATGGTGTTGGGTGGATTGTTTGCGTGGAATACCCGCAAAGAAGCGGTATCTGTGCTGGCACAGGAGCAAGTAGATTTGCCTGTTCTGATGTATCATAGTATCCTGAAAGATGAAGCAAGAGCAAATGCTTATGTGTTAAGTCCAGAGACACTGGCGGCGGATTTGGATTATCTCAAGCAGCATGGATATGAAACCGTCACGATTGCACAGCTGGTGGATTACGTGGACGGACAGGGGGAACTGCCGGACAAACCGGTTCTGATTACCTTTGATGATGGGTTTTACAACAATTATCTCTATGCCTATCCGCTTCTTCAGGAGAGAGAGATGTGTGCAGTCATTTCTCCCATTGGCAGGGAATCCGTTTTGTTTACGGAAAATGAACAGGAAAATGCGTATTGGTCTTATTTATCCATGGGACGGCTGATGGAGATGCAGGAGAGCGGCGTGTTTGAAATCGCAAACCATTCTTATCAGATGCACGCCGATGATGTACGCAAGGGGTGTCTCAAGAAGCGGGGAGAACAGCCAGATGCCTATGAAGCTCTGTTGGAATCCGATACCAGGCAGGCGCAGACTGTGCTGGCTGAGAGTGGGCTGACACCGCCTTTGTGCTATACCTATCCATTTGGTGCATATAGTCAGGAGACCGAGCGGGTCATGAAAAAGCTGGGCTTTCGCTGTACGCTCAGCTGTGAGGAGCGGCACAACGTCATTACCAGAAATCCGGAATGTCTCTATCTGCTGGGCAGATATAACCGCCCGTCAGGAATTGCAACCGATACATTTTTTGAAAAAATGCTTTGTGAGGAGGCGAAAAAATGAGTACAGAATCTTGTACGCTGGCGGCACTTCGGTGCAGAGAGGTGATTAACCTTTGTGACGGTGCACGTATGGGATATGTGAGTGATATTCAGTTTGATATCAACAGCGGAAGAATCACTGCGTTCCTTGTGCCGGAAACAGCGGGCGTGCTGGGACTGCTGGGAAAGGGAGAGGAGGCAGTGATTTCTTGGGACTGCGTCGAAAAAATCGGAGAGGATATCATTTTTGTACGGTATCAGAGACCTTGTCCAGAACCACGCCCGCACAAGCGCTTTTGCTCATAAAAAATATAAAAGTGTAAAAAATACCTTTGACAAAAGAACTTGCTCTATGTTATGATATCAAGGTATGAATACACACATCTCGCGATGCACGCGGCGGGTGACCATTTTGGAAATGGTTGCCGCCTGTCAGATGAAACGAGATGGAGGAAAAACCAAGGAGGAATTTCAAATGGGAGTTATTTCTATGAAGCAGCTGCTCGAGGCTGGTGTACATTTCGGTCATCAGACTCGCCGCTGGAACCCGAAGATGGCAACCTACATCTTCACAGAGCGTAATGGTATCTACATCATCGACCTGCAGAAGACCGTCAAGAAGCTGGAGGAGGCTTACTTCTTCGTTCGTGACACCGCTGCAAACGGCGATTCTATCCTGTTCGTAGGCACCAAGAAGCAGGCACAGGACGCAATCAAGGAAGAGGCTGAGCGCTGCGGTCAGTACTTTGTCAATGCACGTTGGCTCGGCGGTATGCTCACAAACTTTAAGACCATGCGTACCCGTATCAACCGTCTCAACCAGCTCAAGAAGATGCAGGAGGACGGCACTTTCGATTTGCTTCCCAAGAAGGAAGTCATCAAGCTGCAGCTGGAGATTGCAAAGCTCGAGAAGTATCTGGGCGGCGTGAAGGAAATGAAGAAGCTGCCGGGTGCGATGTTCGTTGTTGACCCGCGCAAGGAAAAGAATGCCATTGCTGAGGCAAAGAAGCTGGGAATTCCGGTGGTTGCTATCGTGGACACCAACTGTGATCCGGACGAAGTGGATTACGTAATTCCGGGCAACGATGATGCAATCCGTGCCATCAAGCTCATTTCCCAGACCATGGCAAATGCTGTGCTGGAAGGCAAGCAGGGTGAGCAGCTGGAGGTTGCAGCTGAGGAAAAGGAAGCTGTTGCTGAATAAGCGCAGAATAAACTGTGTAATTTTCGCAGGGCGCGACGTCCCCGGCGCGCCGGTAAGTCGCGCCCTGTTTCTTGAAGGCGGCGTAATACCCTTTGCTTTCGCTATGGGGATATCAGCCGCACATTAAAACTCATTTCTATGGTAGGGCGCGGGACACGCCCAAACCGATACGCTCAGGGAGACGATGTAAGACCTCGCAGATGCAGGCAACAGTCGATGAACGGAGAATCCTCTGGCTTTCGCCATGGGGAGTGTCAATTGATGATAATAAAATTCTTAGTATTTGGAGGAAACAAAAATGGCTTTTACTGCTGCTGACGTAAAGAAGCTGCGCGAGCAGACCAGCGTAGGCATGATGGAGTGCAAGAAGGCACTGACCGAAGCGGACGGCGATTTTGATAAGGCAATTGAGCTGCTGCGTGAAAAGGGTCTGGCGAAGGCTGCAAAGAAGGCAGACCGCGTAGCTGCTGAAGGTGTTGTTTGTGCAAAGGTTTGCGACGAGTGCGGCGTTGCTGCAATCGTTGAGGTCAATGCAGAGACCGACTTCGTTGCAAAGAATGCAGATTTCCAGAACTTTGTAAACGATGTTGCAACCGTAATCATCAAGGAGAATCCGGCTGACGTTGAGGCGCTCAAGGCTTGTAAGATGGGTGACCTGACCGTAGAAACTGCTTTGCAGGAAAAGGTTCTGACCATTGGTGAGAACATTCAGATTCGCCGTTTCGAGCGCTTTGATAACAGCACAGTAAACGTGGCATACAATCACATGGGCGGCGTAATCGGTACTCTGGTTGCACTTCAGGTTTCGGATAACCTCAAGGACAATGCGACTGTGAAGGAGCTGGGCAAGGATATCGGTATGCAGTCCGCTGCCATGAACCCGACTTATATGGACAAGTCTGAGGTTGATGCTGCTGTTCTGGAAAAGGAGAAGGAAATCCTTCTGGCACAGGCTCTGGAGGAGAATAAGACTGCTGCAAAGCCGAAGCCGGAGCAGATTATTCATAAGATGGTAGAGGGTCGTATCGGCAAGTATTACGAGGAGAACTGCCTCCTGCAGCAGGCTTTCGTCAAGGAGAACAAGGTTTCTGTTGAGGGTCATATTGCAGCAGTTGCAAAGGAACTTGGCGGCGAGATTAAGCTAGTGAAGTGCGTTCGTTTCGAAAAGGGCGAGGGCATTGAGAAGAAGCAGGACGATTTTGCAGCAGAAGTTGCTTCTATGGCAAAGTAAATCCTTGCATACGGTACCCAAAATAGGCATAGATTTGACAAGAACAGGTCTGAGGAATTGATTTCCTCAGACCTGTTTTGCGTCAGATTTCACACTGATGCGCAAAAATAATCCCATCTTTTGAATGCGGGTATTCCTTATTTATGCAATTTGTACAGTTGAAAAAATAGAGGATTTTATAGTAACAAAAAAACGTGAAGTCTATACTTCACGTTTTTTTGTGTTAGAGAGTTTCAGAATATCGGAATCTCTGTTTTATACAGAAAGGTTGATGTCCAGCTTGGGAGTCGGCTTATTTTCGGTTGCTTCCTTGCGAGCGGCTTCATAAGCTTCTTTATAGACGCGGTCTGCTTCTTTCTTGAAGTCAATTTCCTTTTGGGTTGGCGTTTCCTTCCAGCCGTCCTTACGGGCAGGGTCATAGGATAGGATTTCATTGCCGCTCTGGTCGTATACAGATAGCTTGCCGCCGATGGGAGCGGTGGGAGTAAACTTTGCAGAATAGGAAGGGAAGCCGGGAATGTTTTGGATAAAGGTAGGTTCTCCGCCTGAGATGCTTGGCGTTGTCTGCACCATAGATTTGAACATGGTCATGAGCTGACTGCGGTCAGGGGAAATGTGATTCTGTATCTGGTATTTTTTGAGATATGCGCCATAGGTATCCGCATCCATGAAGTTCTCTTTTTTCGCGTCCTTCTTTGCCAGCTCCTGAATTTCTGCAAAGACCTTATCCGGCAGAGAGCTGGTGTTGTTTGGCTTCTCTGTGCCGTCTGGACGTACAGAGCCGTCCACAGAGGGCTTATTTTCCGGCTTTTGTTCGGTATCTGTGGGCTTTTGCGGACGCAGGTCGGGATTTAAGAGATGTTGGCGATATATACTGGTAAATACGGAAGAACCTGAAACGTTCATAGCAATACTCCTTTTCGAAAAATCTGAAATGAAATGATTTACCACAATATCGACCATTTTCTCAAAAACTTTAGTAGCTTTTACAAAAAATGAAACGATATTTTGCCAAGCCTGCTGAAATATCTCCATGTTCAATCTAGGTTTTGTGAGCAGACGATAGAAATGCTGGTACTCAGTTGGTCTGCATTGGGGTACTGTCCTTTGTGAAGCAAATCGCACAGCAACATCAGAGGTTGATACCCTTGCCGGAACATATCTTGTGTAATGGTTAAGTCAAGTGTTCCCTCTTGCAGCATTTGCCGTGTGTGCTCTGACATATCATGCGCAATGACACGAATTTGTCCGGTTTTCTTTGCGGCGTGAATGGCATCAATACAGCCAGTCACACTGCGGTTTGCCATATAGATTGCGCTCACAGTGGGATGGTCGCGCAGCGCGGCGCTGATTTTGTTATAGGTCACGCGATAATCGTTGTAGCTTTCCAAAACCTCGATTTGGTTGCTGGAAAATCCTAGTTTTCGCATGTGAGAGCAAAAACCATCAAGGCGTGTGCGGTGCCCATGATAGTCCAGATTGCCGACAACGGCTAAGATTTGTGCATTGGGTGCAACACATTTGCTCATGAGTTCTGCTGCGATTCGCCCGCTTTTGGCGTAATCCTGTCCGACAAAGCAAAGGCGTTTGCTTTCCGGCAAATCAGAATTGAGTGTGATACAGGGGATTCCCTGAGCTGCCAAATCATTGATTTTTGTCTCTATCATAATATCATTCAGTGCACATAGAGCAATCCCTTTCGCGCCCCAGTCGGTCAGGCAATCCAATAATTCGATTGCCTCACGCGGGGTGTCGGTTTCGCAGCTGCATACCCGAATATCGACCTGTTTGTTAGACAACACGCGCCGTGCTTCTTCGATGCCGCGCATGACCTCCGTGCGAAAGGTTCCTGTCCAGTTGGGGAGCAGTACCCCCAATCGGATTGGGGGATATGTGCTCTGTGATTGTAAAGCAGATGCTTGCCGGTGCGCTTCCCGCGGGGACAGGTAACCTGTTTCCTGAACCGCTCGAAGAACACGTTCCCGCACGTCTGCGCGCACATAAGAGCGATTGTTCAGCACGCGGTCCACCGTACCGCGTGACACACCGGAACGCTTTGCCAAATCTGCTATGGTGGGACGCTTACTCATTTTACCTGTCCTCCTGTACTTCGGCATCATAGTCGTTTGTGTGATTATTATACCATAGTTCCTAGAAAGTGTATAGATTTCTATGATGCAGAAGCACAGAAATTAAGGGAGAAGGGACAAATATGTGCTTTTGCACATATTGCCGGTGGCATGAGAATCCTTTGGAAAAATAGATTTTTACAGGTGCCGCTCTGTTTTTTTATTGTAAAATAGTCGAAATCTGCTTTTTTTATGTCGATTCGAGCGCAGAAAAATCAGAGGTATTGTCCAGTTTTTTCGAGGAAAGATTGTATATCCTGAATTTTTGTTTGGAGTTGAGGGATAAAATATCAGATTAATTGATTTTGAAGGGGAGATTTGTTATGGATTTTGAATATATGTCAAAAAAGAAGAACATATTTGTTTTTTCTGTGGTTGACAGCTGTCTTGGGTACGGATATAATAAGCACATAAAAACACAGAGCACATAAACGCACACATTGCGGAGAGTATCTGCCGATATTTTCCAAAGCTTTTGTGAAAATCCAAATTCAGAAAGGACTTGTTATGATGAAAAAGAGAAATTCAGTTGCAGCGATTGTAGCAGGAACTCTGGCGCTTACACTGACTGCTTGCGGCGGTTCGGCACCCTCTGGCGATGCAGCTGCGAATACGGAAGGCGCAAAGCAGGAACCATTTGAAATCAGCATGATTCTCAAGACCAATTCGGCGGAGTTCTGGCAGTTGATTCAAGCTGGCGCAGAAGCTTATGAAAAGGAACATCCTGACCTTGTAAAGCTTTCCATTAAGGGACCACCGGCAGAAACCTATTACGATGAACAGCTGAATATGCTGCAAACCGACCTTTCGGTTGATGCCTATGATGGGTATTTGATTGCGCCGCTTCAATCAGAAGCTGCGGCGGCACAGATTGCAAATACCGAGAAGCCAGTCATTGCGTTTGATACCAACATCGATTCTCCCAAATGCCTGAGTTTTGTGGGAACCGGAAACAAAGAGGCGGCAAAGCAGGGTGCGATTGCTGCGGTAGAAGCCGCAAAGAAAGCTGGCTGGGAGGAAATCAAGTGTATTGAAATCGCGGGTATACAAGGCGATGCAACCAATACAGCACGTATGGAAGGGTTCCGAGAAGGAATCAACGAGAGTGGTGGTCAGTTCCTAGATGATGCGGTTCAGTATGCAGAGGCCGTGGCAGACAAGGCAGTCAATGCGATGGAAGCCATTATGGGACAATATCCGGACGGTGTCGCAATCATTTGTGCGAATAACGATGATATGGCAATGGCAGCCGCACGAACTGCAAAATCGAATCCGGCGTATGACAAAACGATTTTCCTAGGATTTGATGGACAGATGTCTGCTTGTGAGGCGGTGCTGTCCGGAGAGCTGACGATGACAGCAGCACAAAACAACTATGATATTGGATACACCGCAGTAGAAACAATGGTAGCAGTCCTTCAGGGCAAGGAAGTCGAAAAGTTCATTGACACAGGGACGGAAATCGTGACCAAGGAAAATGCTGCGGAGCGTGTAGAGCGCATGAAGGGCTATATGCAGTGAGGAAAAGCCTGATAAAAGATTCGTATATTTTATGGATTTAGATAAGGAGATTTTTATGAAAATCGGTATGATTGGCGCTGGACGTATTGGAAAGGTTCATGCGAAGAACATTGCAATGTTTGTTCCTGAACTCGAAATCAAGACCATTGCGGACCCGTTTTTGGACGATGAAACCAAAGCATTTGCTGAGAAGTATAAGATTCCGAATACAACTAAGGACGCAAATGACATTTTGTCAGATTCGGAAATTGAAGCAGTGCTCATCTGCTCGTCAACCGATACCCATTCCAAGTATATTGTGGAAGCGGCACATGCCAAAAAACATATTTTCTGCGAAAAGCCCATTGATTATGATATCAAAAGAGTGCATGAGGCAATCAATGCGGCAAAAACGGCAGGAGTCAAGCTGCAAATCGGATTTTGCCGCCGGTTTGACCATAACCACCGCGCTGTTTATGATATGGTGCGGCAGGGCAAGGTCGGTGATGTCAATATCATTAAGATTTCCTCCCGTGATCCGGAGCCGCCAAAAATCAGCTATGTCAAGGTATCCGGCGGTATCTTCTATGATATGATGATTCATGACTTCGATATGGCGCGTTTTCTGGCTGGCAGCGAAGTGACAGAGGTGCATGCCGTCGGTTCTGTATTGGTGGACCCGGAAATTGGAGAGGCAGGAGATGTAGACACTGCACTGGTCACCTTGAAGTTTGCAAACGGCGCAATCGGTGTCATTGATAACAGCCGCAAAGCGGTATATGGCTATGACCAGCGTGTGGAAGTGTTTGGCTCCAAGGGGTGTGCGCAGAATGAAAACGATATCCCAAATACCGCTGTCCTGTCAACTGCTGATGGTACAACGTATGGAACCGCCTATCAGGTGATGTGGGATCGCTATACCAACGCATTTGTGGCTGAAATGCAGGCGTTTGCCCATGCCTGCGTCCATGATGAGGAGCCGCCGGTCACGGGAGAAGATGGCTTATATCCGGTATTGATGGCAGCCGCAGCGACAAAATCGCTGAAGGAAGGTCGTCCCGTTAAAATTTTGGAGGTTGAATAAAATGGCACTTAGAAAATCTGCATGTATTGATACCCTGTATACAGAATTGCCTTGGCTGGAGCGTTTTCAGGCGGCAAAAAATGATGGATTCGAAGCGGTTGAATTTTGGGATTGGAGAACACACGACTTGGACGAAATTCGCCAAGCTGCATCTGACGCAAAAATTGCAATTTCTGGTTTTAATGGAGATGCAGACTACTCGCTGGTTGATCCCACACATAAAAAAAGCTATCTTGATGCACTTGCACAGTCTATCCAAGCGGCAAAGAAGATTGGTGCGGAAAGCCTGACCATTCACTCGAATGCACTGGGAGACGGCGGCATTGTGGCCAATCATTATGATGCTCTGTCGGACACCGTCAAGCTTTGCTCTATGTATGATACCCTGCTCGAGTGCGCAAAGATGGCAGAAGCAGAACAAATCAACCTGAATCTGGAAGCGCTCAATATTACAACGGACCATGTAGGCAATTTCTTGAAATATACCCAGATGGGCGCAGAGATTTGTCGTCTGATTGGCTCTCCGCGGCTCAAGCTGCTGTATGATGTTTATCACATGCAGCTCAATGAGGGCTGTATCTGTGATACCATTTCCAAGTATGCAGATCAGTTCGGTCATATCCACGTTGCAGATGCACCAGGACGTCATGAGCCTGGTACCGGTGAGATTGCTTATAAAAAGGTCATTACACATCTGGAGTCTTGCGGCTATACTGGCCGCGTAGGCTATGAGTTGTTTCCGTCCGTTGACACAGCAACAGCGGTCAAAGCCATTATGGAACACTGCTGAGGATAATCAGATAGACAGTGGTTGCCCCGATGGGAAAGTTTCTCTGTAACCGCTTTACAAAAAAATGCTAACTCTCTCTTAACTTTCAAAAATAAAAGAGCCGTACAGAGTCAAAATAAAATGCCTCCAAAAAGTTTGTTTCACTTTTTGGGGGCATTTTATGCGTACATAAATTTGTATGACAATTCCTGTATTTTCCGGCAATACTCTCCAATTGCATCTGTTTTCGGTGATATATAGCAGCGTATGGAGTTGAATTTTGAAGTCAAACATTTTTTAGGTCTTGAATTACCTGTGTTGCAAACCTTGAGAAAAGCGATTGGCGACTTTGCTCCAAAAGATGATGGAAGATCAATTGGATTCTGAGATTCCGAAACTACTGCAAGATGACGCGTTCAAAAAAGAAATGTTCGAGAAATATAATTTATAATATCTTTGTGAATCCCATTGCTCAATGATGGGATTCTTTTCTCATGCAATGAAAAAGACACCCTTTGCAGGGTGTCTTTTCTGTAAGACCGAATATTCAGATGAGGACATCAGCTGAGATTCGGATTCGCTGGTGCCGATGGCCGGACTCGAACCGGCACGGGTTGCCCCGCCGCATTTTGAGTGCGGTACGTCTACCAATTCCATCACATCGGCGTCTTAAACAGTATATCAGGAAATTTAGAAAAATGCAAGAGTTTTTTTGAAAAAAAGAGAAAATGGATTGTGTGCTGCCAGACTTGACAGAATGTATTGGATATGTGAGAATGAAATAATAGAGATTCTCCAACAAATCAGAGAGATAAAGTAAAGAGGGACGATGTTTATGACGAAACAGGAACGTGCATTGGAAATTATTGAGCGCCTCAAACGAGAATATCCAGATGCAACATGCACGTTGGATTATAATGAAGCATGGAAGCTGTTGGTCAGCCTGAGGCTGGCGGCACAGTGCACAGATGCGAGAGTGAATGTGGTTGTGGAACGGCTATATGAAAGGTTTCCAGATGTTGCGGCATTGGCCGCAGCAGATGTGGACGAAATTGAAAAAATTGTACACCCCTGTGGTTTGGGACCCAGCAAAGCGCGAGATATTAGCGCCTGTATGAAAATCCTGCAAGAGGAATATCATGGAGAGATTCCGCAAACCTTCGAAGAATTGCTTCGGCTGCCCGGAGTTGGACGCAAGAGTGCCAATCTGGTCATGGGTGATGTATTTGGAAAGCCTGCAATCGTGACGGATACCCACTGTATCCGTCTTGTGAACCGCATGGGGCTGGTCGATGGAATCAAGGAGCCGAAAAAGGTAGAAATGGCACTTTGGAAAATCATTCCGCCCGAGGAGGGCAGTGCGTTTTGTCACCGTCTGGTATTCCACGGACGCGATGTATGCAGTGCACGGAAAAAACCGGACTGTGAAGTGTGTTGTGTGCGGGACCTGTGTCCGCAGATTGGAGTATGATGGATTGTGCCGGCTCGATGGAACGATGACCGGCTGATGGGAGAAAAAGAGAGGATACGCAAATGGCAATCAATAAACGTATGCGTGCTGCACTCCGATTATTATCTTATCCGGCAGCAGCGGATTTAGACAAGCTTTATAAAGTAGAGCGTGCGATTTATCAGCTCAAGGCGCCCCCGCTTGCAGCACTGTATCATCACTGGGACCATGTAATCGAGTCCGTGGACGGAACCCCGATTCGGGTACGTATCTACACCCCAAAACAGCAGACCGATCATCGAATCTTGTTGTTCTTTCATGGCGGCGGCTGGGTACTCGAAAGTGTAGATACCTATAATCAGGTATGTAAGGCACTTGCGCGGGCAACCGGATGTCGGGTGATTTCAGTGGAATATCGGAGAGCACCGGAACACCCCTTTCCGGTTGCGCTGGAGGATTGCTATGCAGCTGCCAAAACGATTTATCAGGCGGGCGAGCAGCTCGGCACGCATGGACCCGAGGATATCATATTGATTGGAGACAGCGCCGGCGGAAATCTTGCAGCAGCCGTGTCGCTTTTGGCGCGAGATCGTGGAGAATTTGAGGTGGCACATCAGATTCTGATTTATCCGGCAACTGCGGCAGACCACTCGGAAAGTTCCCCGTTTGCATCGGTGCATGAAAATGGGGAAGGCTATTTATTGACTGCCCATCGTGTGGAGCAATTTATGAAGCTGTATGCAGGTGTTGATGATTCTGCCTATCAGAATCCATATTTTGCGCCAATTTTGATGAAAGATTTGCGCAGACAGCCGCGTACACTGATAATCACAGCAGAATATGATCCGTTGCGCGATGAAGGAGAAGCCTATGCAAAGGCTCTTGCCGAGGCGGGCAATGCGGTATCCTGTGTGCGAATGTTGGACGCTCTGCACGGCTTTATTTCTTTGCCTGCCCGCTTTGTGCATGTGAAGCGTACACATGCGCTGATACAAGACTTTTTGGGAGATGAAACAAAATGCGCAGACAGCAAAAACCAGACTGGTACCGTCTTGATAATGCGGCAAAAATCTTCCCGCCAACGGTTCACGGAGCAGACACAGCAGTCTTTCGACTGACCTGTGAGCTGAATGAACCGGTGAAACCTGAGATTTTACAGCACGCGCTTGACCGTATGGTGGTGCAATACCCAAACCTGCGTACAGTACTGCGGCGCGGTGTGTTTTGGTATTATCTGGAGCAGACCAATCGCCATGCGCAGGTCGTTCCGGAGCATACCCCGCCCTGTGCACAGCTCTATCAGGACAGCCGTTCTTCCTTGTTTGAGGTGAGCTATTGGAAGAATAAAATCAATTTTGACGTGTTTCATGTCGTTGCAGACGGTGCCGGTGCAATTGATATGCTGCAAACCTTGGTAACAGAATACGTATCGAAGGCGTATCATCTGGACGTACAGCGTCCGCCGCAGGCCGCACTTGATGAGCGCATGGAGGACGGCTTTCAAAAGTACTATAAGACGGAGGCGAGCAGTGCCGGTACAGTGCAAAAAATGCGTGCCTATCGGTTGCCGCATCGTGGTAAGGATTTGTCGGTTTTTGAGGGAATCTGCGATGTACAGGCGGTTCTGCAAGCAGCGCACCAGTATGATACCACGCTGACGGTATATCTGGCAGCGGTGCTGTTTCAGGCGATTCAGGGCGGAATGTATGTGAGAGACCGCAAGAAACCAGTGGTGTTGACCGTTCCGGTCGATTTGCGCAGTTATTTTCCGTCTCATACAACGCGAAATTTTTTCAGCATCATTCGGGCATCTTACAGCTTTCAGGAGCGCTCCGGAAAATTTGAGGATATTTTGGAGCAGACGGCACAGGCGTTTCGAAAGGAGCTGACTGCGGAAAATCTGGCGGCACGGCTCAATACACTGGCGGCGCTGGAGCATAATTTTCTGCTGCGTCCGATTCCTTTATTCCTGAAGTATCCAGCGCTGTTTCTATCAGGGAAGCTATCCGATATTGGAGAAACCGCTGTCCTTTCCAACATTGGGCGTTTTCAGCTGCCCGAAGTCGTACAGCCCTATGTAAAGGGATTTGGCGTGTTTGTGGGAACAGATGCCTTGCAGCTTTGTACATGCAGCTATGGGGGCAAATTGCATTTGGGCTTTACAACGACGATGAGAGATCCGGCTGTGATTCGCCGCTTTTGCAATCATTTGACCGAAGATGGTATTGCGTTAGAAATCCGCAGCAATACAATGTATGGGGAGGAGAAGTAAATGCTGTATTGTCCGCTATGTCAGGTCAAGGTAGCAGGAGAGAAGCGCTGCTGTCCGCTGTGCAAGGGACAGCTCACAGGAACTCCAGAGCCGGAGAGCGAAATCTTTCCGCAGGTTGTGCCGCCCCATAAGCTGGCGCGCATTGCACGGCGTATCATTACGCTCTGCCTGCTGGTCGTTGTATTGTGCTGTATACAAATCGAAAGTGTGTGGCACCCGGCAAGCAATTGGCCATTCTTTGTCATTGCCGCGGTTGGCTGCCTTTGGCTTTCTGTGATGCTGGGGATTTCCAGACGGCGTGTCCTGATGCAGAATCTCACGGCACAGACAATTTTGTTTTCTGTCCTTGCAATCTTGTGGGACTATGGAACAGGCTGGCGGGGCTGGTCGATTGAATGGGTCAATCCGATTTTGTGCGTATCGGCGCTCACGGCGCTTTTGCTGCTCAAGGTGATTTTGCGAGTTCCTATGGTAGAGGCTGTTGGCTGGATGGGAATCCTTTCTGTGCTTGGCTGGCTGATTCCACTCGTTCTCTTGCTGCTTGGGAATATGGAAGTTGTGTGGCCCAGTATTTTGTGCTGTGGGCTATCATTCGTTGTTACGGTCATATTGGTAATTTTTTTTCACCGCTATATGCGGGAGGAAGCAGAACGCAGATTCCATTTATAAACAAGAAGGTACAGCTGATGCACCAGCTGTACCTTCTTTTATGGACAGAAATTAGAATGTATCATCTTCAGACAACTCTTGATACAACTTTGCTTTATCCAGAATACGAATTCCGCCGCGGGATACCTCGATGCTTCCCGCTTGAGAAAGCTGCTTCAAAATTCGGCTGACGGCTTCACGGGCAGAGCCGATGGCGCGTGCCAAATGCTCTTGCGTCAAGGAAAGCGTGCTGTTGCCGCTGCTTGCGGATTCGTCAATTAAAAATGCTGCAACACGTTGCCGCAGGGTCATAAAAAACATGCGCTCCACTGCTTGAATCAAATCCGATAAGCGTTCTGTGCTGCTGCGATAAACAAAATTTTCGACGTACAGATTTTCTTCCATCAGCTGAGAGAAAACTGGTGTGGGAAGAATCAGCACATCACAATCTGTCTCTGCATCAATTTGCACATCGAATGTCATGGCAGACAGCACGCAGGAAGCCGACAGGACACAGGTTTCACCGGCACGCAGGCGATAAATGGTTGCTTCGCGTCCGTCTGCGCTCAGCAAATAGACACGTACAATGCCGGATACCACAAATAACGGACCAATACAGCTTTGATTTCCCATTTTTATCGCTTCCCCAGCAGAGAAATGCGCTGTGCGGGCGCGCTCTCGCACCAGTGCTTTTTGTGCATCGGATAAATGTGGCCAAAATGATTGCGCTTCCAATAGTGTAATATCCAAAAAGCCACCCTCTTTCTATCATTTCTTTTTATTGTACATGAAGCTGCCTCATATTGCAAGGATACAGGCAATCCGGCAGATGCAGGCGGCAAATGGAACACAGGCGTGTGTAACGATTTTCTGATTGCAACAAGATTTTATGAATTCGAAAATAAAATTTTGTTTGATTTGTTTTGCATAGAGGCATTTTCTTGTGCGGGAAAATGCGGTATAATAACCACATCGGTTGGAAAAACTTCGGGACAGACGGTGTCAGATTTCAGATGCCTGTGCCGTTTTTTGATCCATTCCGACGATGGCTGTTCAATACAAAATAAGACATGGGCAAGGTTCTGATAGAAACAGGATATTTGCCAATATGGAAAGTGAGAGGAAAACCTATGCGTATTAGAGTTGGTATTTTAGGGTATGGCAACCTTGGACGCGGTGTGGAAGCTGCCATTGCACAAAACGATGATATGGAGCTTGTGGGTGTGTTTACCCGCCGTGACCCTGCTTCGGTAAAGATTGCAACTGCTGGTGTATCTGTCTATCATAGCGATGACGCAGAAAAAATGCAGAATCAAATTGATGTTATGGTCATTTGCGGCGGCAGCGCAACCGATTTGCCAAATCTGACACCGAAATATGCAGAACTGTTTAATGTGGTAGACAGTTTTGATACCCATGCTAATATTCCCGTCCATTTTGCAGCAGTCGATGCAGCGGCAAAGAAGGGTGGTAAGGTCGGACTGATTTCCTGCGGCTGGGACCCTGGTATGTTTTCTCTGAACCGTGTCTATGCAAACGCCATTTTGCCACAGGGGAAGGATTATACCTTCTGGGGACGCGGCGTCAGTCAGGGACACTCTGATGCCATTCGCCGCCTTGACGGTGTTTTGGACGCACGTCAGTATACCTGTCCGGTAGAAGCAGCTGTGAATTCGGTACGTGCTGGAGAGAATCCGGAGCTGACGACTCGTCAGAAGCATACAAGAGAGTGCTTTGTTGTGGCAGAGGAGGGTGCAGATTTGGAGCGCATTGCGCAGCAAATCAAGACCATGCCCAACTATTTTGCAGATTATGATACCACTGTGCACTTTATCTCTCAGGAGGAGATGGATAGAGAGCATAAGGGTCTGCCGCATGGCGGATTTGTGATTCGTGCAGGCAAAACAGGATTCTCCGAGGAGCATCAGCACATCATTGAATATCGCTTGCAGCTGGACTCCAATCCGGAGTTTACAGGTTCTGTTTTGGTGGCGTGTGCACGTGCTGCGTATCGCATGAATCAGGCGGGACAGTCTGGTGGAAAGACCATGCTCGATGTTGCACCGGTGTATCTGTGTGCACAGTCGGGGGAGGAATTGCGCGCACACATGCTGTAAGCGAGACGGTGCAGCGGCATGTCGAAAAAGTCTTTTGGTGGTTTCGCTGCAAGTGAAGCGACTTGAAAATTTCAAAAATCCAAGGACATTGCTCTTGGATTTTGCCCTCCAAAACCGGCATGGAATTTCTATGCCGGTTTTGCCTGTTATATGAATGAAAGGAGCGATGGAATCATGCCGGAGCTTGGAAGAAATGACCCGTGTTGGTGCGGAAGCGGAAAGAAATATAAGAAATGTCATGCGGATTTTGATGAAAAGCTGGAATCTTTCGCGGTCAGTGGACATGCGATTCCGACCCATCAGATGATTAAAACAGAGGAACAAATCGAAGCGATTCGAAAAAGTGCGAAAATCAATATTGCCGTTTTGGATTATGTGGCAGAGCACATTCGGGCAGGAATCTCAACGGCGGAGATTGACCGTTGGGTGCATGAGGAGACTGTGCGCATGGGAGGCATACCTGCGCCGCTGGGCTTTGAGGGCTTTCCAAAGAGCGTGTGTACTTCGGTCAACAATGAGGTGTGTCACGGGATTCCTTCTGAAAACATGATTTTACAGGACGGTGACATCATCAATGTAGATGTATCTACGATTTTAGATGGCTTTTACTCAGATTCTTCGCGTATGTTCTGTATTGGCAAGCCTTTGCCAGAGTGGGAACGATTGGTGCGGGTTGCAAAGGAATGTATGGAAAAGGGGCTTGAGCAGGTCAAGCCATGGGGATTTTTGGGAGACGTTGGTCAGGCCATCAACGACCATGCACAGAAGAATGGTTATTCCGTGGTACGCGAGATTGGCGGACACGGGGTTGGTCTGGCGTTCCATGAGGACCCATGGGTCAGTCATGTAGCAAAAGCGGGCACGGGCGTGGTTCTGGCGCCGGGTATGATGTTTACCATTGAACCCATGGTGAATATGGGTGCCGCAGATATCTTTCAGGACAGTGAAAATGGCTGGACCATCTATACACAGGACAATTTGCCTTCTGCACAGTGGGAGATTCAGGTTCTCGTAACGGAAGATGGATACGAAGTAATTTCTTACTAAGTCTATCCAATAGAAACAAAAAAGCAAGGACAAAAGAGCAATCTTTTATCCTTGCTTTTGATTTTCGGGAAAGCTGGACTGTCGTCCCTGTTTCCCTTTGTGTACAGTATGTGTCGGTGTTTATTGCTTCTCCTGAATATATCGATCCATAGCTGCCGCCGCACGTTTTCCAGCACCCATTGCCAGAATGACAGTGGCTGCACCGGTGACTGCATCACCGCCGGCGAAAACACCGTCCTTGCTGGTGATACCATTTTCATCATCTGCAATGATGCAGCCACGCTTATTGGTATCCAGACCGGGGGTGGTAGAACGAATGAGCGGATTCGGGCTGGTTCCGATTGCGACAATCACAGCATCTAAATCCAGAACAAATTCACTGCCTTCTACTGGAACCGGACGGCGGCGACCGGATTCATCGGGCTCGCCAAGCTCCATTCGCTGACACCGCATGCCTGTGACCTGATAGGTTTCCGAATCGCCAAGCACCTCAAGCGGAGCGGTCAGGAACTGGAAGACAATGCCCTCTTCTTTGGCGTGATGGATTTCCTCCAGACGTGCCGGAAGCTCTGCCTCACCGCGGCGGTAGATGATGTAGACTTCTTCGGCACCCATACGTTTTGCAGAACGGGCTGCGTCCATCGCAACATTACCGCCGCCAACCACAGCAACCTTCTTTGCGCGGCGAATGGGTGTGTGTGCATCTTTTTTATATGCCTTCATGAGGTTTACACGGGTTAGATATTCGTTTGCGGAATAAACACCGTTGTAGTTTTCACCGGGGATTCGCATAAAGGTTGGAAGCCCTGCGCCGGAGCCGACAAAGATTGCCTCATAGCCGTCTGCAAACAGGTCATCAATCGTCTCCGAACGACCGACAACGAAGTTCAGCACAAAGGTAACACCCAAGTCCTTGAGGGTGTCAATTTCCTTTTGTACGATAGACTTCGGCAGACGGAATTCGGGGATTCCGTACATCAGCACGCCGCCAGCAGTGTGCAGCGCCTCAAATACGGTGACAGCATAGCCCTTGCGCGCAAGGTCACCGGCACAGGTCAGACCGGCAGGGCCGGCACCAACAACGGCAACCTTGTGTCCGTTGGATTGTGGCTTTACTGTGGCTTCTGTCTGATGCGCCATTGCATAGTCTGCAACGAAGCGTTCCAGACGACCGATGCCAACAGCTTCTCCTTTAATGGCACGCACACATTTTTCTTCACACTGGGTTTCCTGAGGGCACACACGACCACAGACAGCAGGCAGAGCAGAGGTCTCCTTGATTTTCGCAGCAGCCTCTAAGAACTTACCCTCGGCAACCAGTGAAATGAACTCTGGAATCTGTACGCCGACCGGACAACCTGAAACACAGGGCTTATGCTTGCAGTTGAGGCAGCGCTGTGCCTCCTCCATTGCCATTTCGGGCGTATAGCCCGTGGTGACTTCTTCAAAGTTTTGATTTCGAATATTTGGTGCCTGTTCGGGCATGGGAACCTTGGTCAGAGACATATTTGGCATCGTTATTGTACCTCCATCTTGTGCAGATTACATTCGTTTTCCAGTGAATCATGTTCTTCTTTTCTGTACATGGCACTGCGGCGAATGGATTCGTCAAAATCAACCAGATGTCCGTCAAAATCCGGACCATCGACACAAGCGAATTTGGTTTCCCCGCCAACGGTCAGGCGGCAGCCGCCGCACATGCCGGTGCCGTCAACCATTGTGGAATTCATGGATACGATGGTTTTGATGCCGTAAGGACGTGTGGTTTCACATACGAACTTCATCATAATCATGGGACCTATCGCAATGACAGCATCATACTGGTTGCCGGAGTCGATGAGCTCCTTGAGTACCTCGGTTACCAGTGCTTTGCGTCCGTTGGAGCCGTCGTCGGTCACCAGATACAGGTTTGTGGAGGCGGCGCGCATTTCATCTTCCAAAATGATGATATCCTTGTTGCGGAAGCCGGCAATCAAATCGACCTCAGCGCCCATTTCGTGCAATGCCTTTGCCTGCGGATAAGCAATGGCACAGCCCAGACCGCCGCCGACCACAGCCACTTTTTTGAGCCCTTCCAGTTCGCTTGCACGGCCAAGCGGACCCACAAAATCATGCAGGCAGTCACCAACGTTCAGCAGACCCAGCTGCTTTGTGGTAGCACCGACCTCCTGAAAGATAATCATAATAGTACCCTGCTCGCGGTCATAGGAGGCGATGGTAAGCGGGATTCGTTCGCCTTCCTCGTCCACACGCAGGATAATAAACTGCCCGGGCAGTGCTTTCTTGGCAACATGTGGGGCATGGATAATCATTTGTTTTGTGTTTGCATTGAGTGTCTTTTTTTCAAGAATTTTGTACATTCCAATCCACCTCCATAGTGTATTTCATTATACGACAGGGGCACATAATTTGCAAGAATGCATTTAGAAAACGTCCGTATAAGAGCAGTCATTTTGTAGAAAAAGGCAAAAATAGGGGTAAGATTGCCTTATGAGTAGTTCAGAGTGATATATTCCGAGCGGGCATAGCCTTCTATCTTTTCATATCGTATAACATACCAGCCGTTCCAAAATCCGAGTACAAGCACCTGAGCACCATCTGGTGCACGCCCTAAAATGGGGGCGTCCAGAGAAGGACGCGCACGGATATTTAGATTTCCACCGTTGAGATCGACAGTGGCAGATAATATAGGCTCCGGCTCTAAAAAGGGAACACCAAAATATTGTGTCAGAGCCATGACCATTGCGCGGGCGATGGGAACAATATTTCCGCGAATCCATGCGGCATCATCAGGGTTGTCATGATAGCCCAGTTCGGCAAGGATTGCCGGAGCTCGTGTGCGGGTGACTTCTCCGATGCTTGTGGTGGGAAGTGCTCTGACCTTGTCGGGGAGTGGGTAGATACGGCGAAGCTGTGCCACGGTAAGGTCTGCAATGATGCGGCTGCGTTCGGAGCTGGGAGCATAATACACATCAATACCACGCAGCCTGCCCGCCAGTGATTCAGGCGATGCGTTGGAATGTAATGCAATATGTGCGTCATACTGTCCTGCGTTAGAAGCACGCAGGGAAGATGCTGCCGTCATGTCCGGTGTGTTGCGGGTAAAGGTAATACCAGACGCGGTCAAATAGGGTTCCATGGCGTCAGCAATGAGGTTCATATAATATTCTTCACTGCCGGAGCCATCATAGTAGAGATTGAATTCCTGTGTGCTGGGGGATAGATAAATGCTTGGCATACTGTAAGACCTCCTGTGATTGACATAGATGGATACTTCATTGCTATGCACAAAATGGAAGTATGGTGACAGTGCTGAAAAAATGGATTTCCTCGGAAAAATAGTTGTCTTTTCATTGAATTCGCGGTATTATAAAGAACACACCTTATAAAAGTGATGAAAGTAAGAATGTGATAATATAGGAGGAGCTCTATGAAATTAACAACCAAGCACCGACTGCTGGTCGGTGTCACACTGTTTTCCATGTTTTTTGGTGCGGGAAATCTCATTTTTCCCCCGTTTTTGGGTGCACAGGCAGGACAGGCATCACTTCTGGCGATGCTCGGATTTTGCCTCAGTGCGGTGGGGCTGCCGATGTTAGGCGTGATTGCTGTGGCAGAGTCGAACGGACTGCCTGAGCTGGCAGGGCGTGTACACCCAAGGTTCGCAGATATTTTTACATTTCTGATTTACATGTCGATTGGACCCTGTCTCGCAATTCCACGCACGGCAACGACCTCGTTTGAAATGGCAGTGGTTCCGTTTTTGCCGGAGGGTATTTCGCTGGGAACAGCACAGCTTTTCTATTCGATTGTTTTTTTTGCGGTTGCTCTGCTCCTGGCGCTGCGTCCGGACAAGCTGACCGATCGCTTGGGCAAGCTGCTTGGTCCTGCGCTGCTCCTTTTGATTTTGGTGGTTTTCGTTGGCTGTATTGTGCACCCGATGGGAACTGCGGGACCGGCGATTGGCAAATATGCCTCCGGTGCAGCGGTGAACGGATTTTTGGAAGGATATCAGACAATGGATACCATTGCCGCTCTTAATTTTGGATTTATCATTGCACTCAATATCCGTGCAAAGGGAGTCGAGGACAATCGACAGATTGTACGCGAGACCTGTTGGGCTGGCGTGATTGCCGGTACTGTACTATTTGCGGTCTATGCGATACTGACCTATATCGGACTGCAATCCGGTGCGGCATTTCCGGGGGCGGCAAATGGTACGGAGGTCTTGACCTCCATTGTTATGGCGCTGTTCGGACCGGTTGGCGTGATTATTTTGGCGCTGATTTTTGTCATCGCCTGCCTCAACACCTGTATCGGACTGATTTCGTGCTGTGGTGATTATTTTACAAAGATTTTTCCGGTTTTTGGCTACCGCGTATGGGCTTGCTTCTTTGCGGTCATCAGTATGATGATTTCCAATGTAGGGCTCAATCAGATTCTTTCTTTTTCTGTGCCTGTGCTAGGTGCAATCTATCCGGCGGCAATTATGCTGATTGCACTGGCGTTTTTGCATAAATGGCTGGGTCGCTTCCGGTATGTTTATCCCATCACGATTTTGCTGACAGGGCTTGTAAGTGTATTGGCAGCGCTCGATAGTGTAGGGGTCGCGATTCCTGGAATCACAGCACTGGTGCAGATGCTTCCGTTCTATGCCCAGAGCCTTGGCTGGCTGGTTCCGGCTTTGGCGGGCATGGTCATTGGTGTATTGGTTTCCCCAAAAACAGATAAAAAGAAAGTCTTTTGATGAAATTGGCAAAGCAATCTGGGAACGGTGAAAATTGTGCATTGTGCTGAGTTTGTCATCGAGAACACCAAATAAAAACGCATATTTTTATGGAATATATACGAACAGAAAAAAATCAATCAACAAATTACTGATAATTTGATGATTTTCCGAAAGCGTTTTGGTAGAAATGCTTGTTGCTATCGTGTGAATACATGATATAATATCAGGCGGAAAAGATTAAGATTGTATCAAGGCCGTGCACAGGCATGCTGCCTGTTTTTTGGATAATGGCAGGTGCCGTTTGGAGGAATCGACGTGTTACAATTTATAAAAGGGTTCAATCTGCTGATTTTTGCAGTGTTTACGGTGTTTTATGCGTATCAGCTGTTTTATGTGCTTGTCGCATTATGGCATGACAGAAAACCGCGCACCATGCCGCAGGCAAAAAAACTGCACAAATATGCAGCAGTGATTTCAGCGCGGAACGAGAGTGCGGTCATCGGAGAATTGGTGCACAGCATCAAAAAACAGAGATATCCGGCAGAGCTGCTCGATGTATTTGTGATTGCAGACAATTGTACGGACCACACCGCCGACGTTGCGCGGCGTGCAGGAGCGATTGTATTTGAACGCATGAACCGCACCGAGGTCGGAAAGGGTTATGCACTCGATTATGCGTTTGAGCGTATTGCTGAGGAATTTGCTGACGCACAATATGAGGGATATTTTATTTTTGATGCAGACAATCTGCTTGCTCCCGATTATGTTTCTGAGATGAATCGGGTCTTTGACAGTGGATACCGTGTTGTGACAAGCTATCGAAATTCAAAAAACTTTGATTCCAATTGGATTTCTGCAGGCAGTGCGCTATGGTTTTTGCGCGAGGCAAAGTTCCTGAACCATTCGCGCATGATTTTGGGCACCAACTGTGCAGTGTCCGGCACAGGATTTTTGGTTTCCAGTGATGTCATTCATGAGCGCGGTGGTTGGAAATATCATCTTCTGACCGAAGATATTCAATTTTCCATTGATTGTGCAATTGAGCATGAACGGGTGGGATATTGTCCGACTGCGGTATTCTATGATGAACAGCCTGTGACCTTTGAACAGTCTTGGAACCAGCGTCTGCGTTGGTCAAAGGGCTTCTATCAGGTCTTTACACGATATGGAAGAAAGCTGATGAGCGGCATCTTAAAGCGTCACAGCTTTTCATGCTATGATATGCTGATGACGATTGCACCGGCCATGTTGCTGACTATGGCTTCGGTGGCAGTCAATGCCTTTTTCTTCATCAGTGCAATGCTCAGCACACCAGTTGCATTACCAATTTTACATTTGACATTTTCTTCTATTGTTTCTTCGTTTGCAGGATTTTATTTGACCCTTCTATTTTTTGGAATGGCTACAACCATTACCGAGTGGAGGTCCATCAATACCACTGCCGGACGAAAAATTCTGTATACCTTTACGTTTCCGATATTCATTTTTACCTATATCCCAATTGCAATCGTTGCTCTGTTTTGCAAAATCGAGTGGAAGCCGATTGCACATACCATCAGCAAATCCATCGAAGAATTTCAATGACAGAAAATCCACCCTGAATAGAAGGGGTGGATTTTTTTGTTAATTTTATACAAAATAAAAGGCTGAAATACTACAAAAATGATGATTTCCTGCAAGTATTTTGGAAAGTGCAGGATTCTTTCTTGTATTTTTCAAAAAAATCCTGTATGATAATGATATTATTCTTGGAAAAAAGATAGGAGGAGCTGAATGCTAAACGAGTATTTGGGACAACTGAACGATTTTATGTACACCTATATCCTGATTTTCTTATTGATTGGTTCTGGTGTATACTTCACAATTCGCACTCGTTTTGTCCAAGTGCGCCGAATCGGAGATGTGCTCCGAATCCTGAAGGAGAAGTCCGACAACAGTGAGGGGAGTAAGTCGGTTTCGTCTTTTCAGGCTCTCATGATTTCTACGGCTTCGCGTGTTGGTACAGGCAATATTGCAGGTATCGCAGCAGCGATTGCAACCGGTGGTCCGGGTGCGGTGTTCTGGATGTGGCTCATGGCTGTTATCGGCGGTGCATCGGCGTTTATCGAGTCCACACTGGCACAGATTTACAAGGTGAAGGACGGAGATTCCTTCCGCGGAGGACCGGCGTACTATATCCAGCGTGGTCTGGGTAAGCGTTGGCTTGGCTGTGTTTTCTCTGTTCTGTTGATTGCGTGCTTTGCTTATGGCTTCAACAGCTTGCAGACCTATAATATCTCCACTGCAATTGCATACTATATTCCGGATTACAGCAATAGCATGTGGCCCATGCTGATTGGTATTATTATGGCGCTTTTGACTGCTGCGGTCATCTTTGGTGGTGTGCATCGTATTGGATTTATCAGCTCTGTGATTGTTCCAATTATGGCATGCGGCTACATTCTGATTGGTATCATTATGTTCTTTACCCATCTTGATGCGGTTCCGAATGTATTCTATCAGATTTTTACACAGGCATTTGATGTACAGGCAATGATGGGTGGTCTGGCAGGCAGTGCAATCGTAACAGGTATCAAGAAAGGTCTCTTCTCCAATGAGGCTGGTATGGGTTCCGCACCGAATGCAGCTGCTTCTGCTGAGGTATCTCACCCCGCAAAACAGGGACTCATTCAGACATTGTCTGTATTCCTCGATACCCTTGTAATTTGCTCTACCACTGCGATGATTCTGATGGTTTCCGGCGTTGAGGTTTCAAAGGACATCACTTACGTGCAGAATGCGGTAACCGGTACCTTTGGTGCAGCTGGTAATATGTTTATTACCATTGCCATCTTCTTCTTTGCTTTCTCAAGCTTGATTGGTAACTACTATTACACGGAATCTAACCTGCGGTTCATTAAAGATGATAAGCGCCTTTTGTTCGTATTCCGTCTGACCTGTCTGATTGCCATCTTCTTGGGTGCTCAGGCGAGCTTTGACACCGTATGGAATCTGGCAGATATCCTGATGGGCTTTATGGCGGTCGTCAATATCTTTGCCATTCTGATGCTTGGCAATATCGCAATCAAGTCGCTGCGGGATTATGATGAGCAGAGAAAGAAGGGAAAAGACCCTGTATTTTATGCAAGTCATATTGGCATGAAGCCAGAGGAACTGGATTATTGGCACGATGATGACCATATTCCGGGCGGTCGCTGAATAAAGTTATTTATAAAAAGCTGCTATCATCAGATAGCAGCTTTTTCGTGTCAACAAATGTCAGCAGAAAGGGAGAGCAATCCGTTTTTGCTGGCATTTTTGTATCCTTCAAATGTGGCGCTGAGCCTTGAGCGAAATGATGTGATGGCGGTGTGCAAAGGGGAGATGGATACAAAAGCTGGCACCGGCAAGAAGCAGGAAAGTGACCAAAAGATATATCTGGCGTCCAAAGGTTTCAAAGAGCCAGACAAGCGGTGTGCCAGAGGGCGCTTCGTAGAGAAACATATAGTTTTCTCCAAAACGGAAATCAACATATCCTACAACAAAAACAACCAGAAGAAAAATGCACAGAACCCGTGGGAAGCGATGCAGATTGGGACGATGTGCGCCCGATACAATCAGTGCCAGCGGTACATAAATCAGTAAGCCGTGCAGCAGAAAGGTTTGTATGGTTTGGAAAGAGAACATAGGGTAATAGTCGGCGATGCCGGCAGGGAATACTGTGCCGAAAATACCGCCTAACAGTGAGGTTGCATATACAAAGTCCTGAAAGCAGGTAAATGGGGTGAATACAGAGAGTGGTATGAATAGACTTTGCAGCCCGCATAAATGTAGCGGAAGCAGCTTGATGAGGTTCGTCGTGCCTGTCAGATACAGCCAGATGGAGTGGGACAGCTCAAGTGCCGGAACGAGAATTCCGGCAGTCCATAGCAGCTTTCGGCGCGTTTTTGCTGGGGCATGCTTTGTCCAGCGCAAAAGAAAAAAGAGTGCAAGCGCAAGAAGCATCAGCAGGAAAATATGCTGTATGCCAAACAGGGAAAAAGGGTGTGGGTGCGGCTGGTTACAGCGCATAAAAAAATCGTTCATATAGCAAAGCCCCCAAAAAATCAGAATATAAAAATCAGTTAAAATATAGCATAACACAGAAATATGATAAATATGTGTACATTTAATGAAGATAGAGGGAAGAACATGGCGAAAATGAGGTAAAAAAACAGACTTCATGGTGAAGTCTGTTTTGTAACGCTAATTTTGTGCAGCCAGACGTGCTTGTGCCAAATTACGTTGAAAATAATCGGTGCCATTGCGTGCATCAAAACGTGCTGCAATTTTTTCGGCCTCGGTATGGAACCATTGTGCGAGTGTATCCGTGTGATAGATGGTATCTTCTCGGTAAAGTGGAAATGCCGCAGAGAAGGGCAGAGAAATAGAGTCCTGCTGTTTGGAAAGCTCGTAAAAGCATATCCAAGAGGCCTTGTAGAAATCATATTTTTTCTTTTGATCCCACATGGACAGCGCCCAATCCAGACGCAGTCCGATTTGCTGGATTGCAAGTTCTAAATCAACATACGCCCAACAATGAAGAATGGCTGCGAGATAGCCGAGGTCGCTTTTGTCGCGAATCCCTTCTCGGTAAAGCTTGTTTGCAAAGCTACGGGCTTCTTCCAAGTCGCCACGACGCAGGGCGTCCTCTAAATAGGCGAGCCACATGAGCTGTGGGGTGTCGCTGCAAAATGTCATTCTGCCGTTTTTCAGTGGTTCTGCATAACAATCTGCCGCTTGACGGTCGCCTGTTAAAAGGCTCATGTGAATGGCATGGCTCACATCGCATGCCTTGCAGTCAGAGACCTTGTCCTGTTTACTGTTCCAAAAATTTTTGAAGTATTCGAATGCCTGTTTGCTGTCGATATATTGCCAGAAATCTGCCATGCGCCACCAATAGAGCCGTTCCCCGATTTGGTAATGCTTGGTCAGGGCATAAAATTTATCCATAAGCTGCTTCCATTCGGAAATGGGAATTTGCGGCAATGCGGCGATGGGGTCAACGGTGAACTGCATAATGACAAGATGCATGTGGTCTTTTTGCTCCGGTGGAAGGGCATCGGGGTGTTGTTCAAGAATTGCATTAAATTCAGCACCGATGGGAATGGCCTTGGGGGGATCGTCGTGAAATGCCATGTGCCAAGCATATTCAAAACGAAACACCAAACGCCAATAGGTATCATGGGCAGCATCTGCCTGCTGAATGGCATCAGTAAGTGCTCTGGTCTTTACAGCATCGTCCGCAAGGTTGTCGATTAGGCTCATAAGGCCAGTGCCGTTAAAATCGCTCATCGTTGTATCTTTCATAATATATTCCTTTCAATTGCGAGGTGATTGGCGTTGTCAAGCTTGTTTTGGTAATAGTGTGAGTTGTTTCTGGTGTCAAATGCTCGTGCAATGTTCTGTGCGTGCGCATAAAAAAATGTGCCCAGCGTATCCATCGCGTACAGACCGTTTTCCTGCCAGAGCGGAAAGCTTTTCGGAAGTGTCAGCACGACTTGTTCGGGGGAATGTTTGTTGTATTGCAGACATACGACCCATGCAGCGGTACAAAGCCCAAACACTTCCTCCTGATCCCATTCTCCCCAAACTTCAGCAATGCCAGATTCTAACATACGCAGCGCTTTGTCGGTATCGTGATATGCCAGCCAGCGCAGCATGGCAGAATGATATTCATTTTTGTCAAGCTGCGGACGCAGCAGGTCTGCCCAGTAAGTTGCCTGCTCGTGGGTTTCATAATCCAGAGCAAATTGCAGGAAGCTGGAAAGTGTGCGCTCAGGCTCCGATTGACAGGTTACGGTTCCGTCCAATATGGGTTGGGCGGCTTGGAGTGCTTTTTCTTTTTGTCCGGTTTTCAAAAAATAGTCTGTTTGGAAGTGGTATTTACATGCTTTACAGCTGGATACATCACGGAACTTGGGCTGCAACATTTTTTGATAAGCCTGTTCTGCCAGCTCCCATTTTTCCTGCTGAATGGCAATTTGCCAGCAGCGTTGATGGTAGCTTTTATCCCCTAAACAGCACTGCTCAACTGCTTTTTTGAAACGTTCCATCATCATATCCAACTGACAGAGTGGGAGTTGAGGCAGACAGTCCCATTGTTCGGTACAAATATAAAGGGCGTACACGTAATCGAGGGCAGAATCTTTGATGGGATAATTTTCGTAAATTGCAATCATTTCGCTGATGATGGGAAGAATGGTACCAGAATCGCCATGAAATGCAAGCTCCATCATAAGGTCGTCTCGCATGTGGAACCGCCAATCGTGGTCTTGCTGTAAATCGGCTTGGGCGATTGCACTGCGTATGGCTTCTGCACGTTCGCTGCCATGCGGAAGCTTGCGATAGCTCTGGGAGAGTGCTTTTAAGGATTGCATATCCATGATACACCTCTTTGTCATCTGATTTTTTTGAGCGATTTGCATGATTTTCAGGGGAATGATGAACTCCATTCCTAAGAGGAGGCATCAGAAGAATCTGGGAGGAAAGATTTGGGAGAGATTCTAACATTACTTACCATATTTTTGCAAGGGATTCTGTTGCGCTGCTGCCAAGATGATTGGCGTGATTCAGCTTGTTTTGGTAATAGTGTGAGTTGTTTCTGGTGTCAAATGCTCGTGCAATTTTCTGTGCGTGCGTATAAAAAAATGTGCCCAGCGTATCCATCGCGTACAGACTGTTTTCCTGCCAGAGCGGAAAGCTTTTCGGAAGTGTCAGCACGACTTGTTCGGGGGACTGTTTGTTGTATTGCAGACATACAACCCATGCAGCAGTACACAGCTCAAACACCCCCTTTTGATCCCATTCTCCCCAAACTTCAGCAACGCCAGATTCTAACATACGCAGCGCTTTGTCGGTATCGTGATATGCCAGCCAACGCAGCATGTCAGGATTGTATTCATTTTTTGCAAGCTGTGGACGCAGCAGGTCTGCCCAGTAAGTTGCCTGCTCGTGGGTTTCATAATCCAGAGCAAATTGCAGGAAGCTGGAAAGTATGCGCTCAGGCTCCTGCTCGCAAGTGACCATACCGTTCAGTACAGGCTGTGCGGTTTGCCATGCTTTTTCCTTTTGCTGGGTTTGCAGAAAGTAATCGACTTGGGAATAACAGGTGCATGCAGCACAGTCTGATGTATCCGGAAATTTTGCGTGCAGCATCTTTTGATACGCTTGTTCTGCCAGTTCCCATTTTTCCTGTCGAATGGCAATTTCGCAGCAGCGTTCATAATAGCTTTTATCGCCTAAACGATACTGATAAACTGCTTTTTGATAACGCTCCATCATGTCATTGAGTTGACTGAGTGAAAGCTGGGGCAGACAGTCCCATTGGTTGATACACAGATAAAGGGCATACACATAATCAGATTCTGCATCTGCAATGGAGTGCTCCTCGTAAATGGCGGTCAGTTCGGTGATGATGGGAAGGATTTTTCCCTCATCGCCGTGAAAAGCCTGTTCAAGCATCAGGTCATAACGCAAATGAAAGCGCCAGAAGTGGTTTTGCTGTAAGTCGGCTTGGGTGATTGCATCATGTATGCGCTCTGCGCGTTCGCTGCCGTGTGGGAGCTTGCGATAGTTTTGGTAAAGCTCATATAACGATTGAAAATCCATTAGACATCTCCTTGCAGCTTCAGATTGTTTTCTACAAGATACAAAAGTTCTTGACTCATGGTTTGCAGTTCGCGGCTTTGGAGTGGGTGTCCGCCGGTTACGAGTGCCTGTACATATAAAATGCGGCATACACTTTCTAATAGAGGTTCTTCTGATATTTGAGATAATTTTTGAATCAGAGGACAATTGGTGTTGAAATACAGCGTGGAAAGCGGCTGTTCTTCTAAGCCGGACAGCAGGGAAGAAAGTGCATCGGAAAAGATGTTGCCTTGGCTCATTTCCTTGGCGGTCTGAATTTGCCGGACAAACCGCACGTCATCGTGCAGGGAGTACAGAACAGGCAGCTCTGAGGGAGAAAATCCCCGCAATTGTACGTGACAGTCAAATTTTTGGAGAGAACGATTGGCGGCACGGAGCAGAAGGTCGCTTTGTGTTAAGGTCTGTTGAGAGGGCATACCCAGTGTCGTTTCCAAACCTTCTTCGCTCAAAGGAGTCGCACGTAAACCGCATAGATGTTGCAGCTTCAAAATCAGCTCCTCGTCGCTGGTATAGCCGCTGCATACGAGTAAACGCCCTTGTGCCAGAAAGATGGGGCGCAGCTGTCGAAAGCGCTCGATAGAACTGACATAGGTGATTTCTTTGGATTTGCGCAGGGCGGCACCTGTTTTTGTTCCTTCACTGGTTTCAAAGGGCAGATAATCAATAAAGATGTGGAACATATCATTGTCCCAGACTGAGAGAGACTTGATTGCACGAAAGTGCACCTCGATGATTTTTTGTAAACGCTCAGGGGCTTCGCGCTGGAGCTTTTTGAAGTGTGCAGAAATGGCTTGCGTCAGTTCCTCTCGCGCTTCTTCCAGTGCCGCATCTTCGTAGAAATCCTCGCGGGAGGCGGTGGGGCGCAGACCAGAGGTGTTAAAAAAGCATTGTGTGAAAAATGCCCAGTCCGGCAGGATATGTGTGCCATTTTCGGTCAGCAGCATTTGTTTGAGATAGATACGGTGCTGTCCCTTGGCAGAAACCGAGGTCTCATAAGGCAGAATATAAGCTGCGCCGTTGATGTGGGGCGTAGAAATGGGAATGGCATCTAGGAAGGTGCAGCCAAAAATCCATGAGCCAAAGGATAGAAGCTGATTGCGTCCCAGAACGGAAAAGTCATTGGGAATCTGATTGATGGGCTCTGGATTGCCAGCAAGATGAACTGGAACCGGAAGCACCAGACCATAATACTTGACAAGATTCTGTATGGTGTCTGCATCAAAATATTCCTCGGCACCGGGTTTTGCGGTCAAGGTAACGGTTGTGCCGATGAGGGCGCTGTCAAGCGGCTCGATGGTGTATGTGCCATCGGGCAATCCCGTCCATTTGTGTGCAGGACCTCCGCCAGCTGGTTGAGTATGTATCACAATGGAATCGGATACCATAAAGCAGGAAAGCAGACCGATGCCGAACCGCCCGATAAAATCTTCCGGAATTTTTCCGTTCATAAGCTCTGTTTTGGAGGACTGACCGATAACGGCAAGAAAACGATGGATTCCTTCCTCGGTCAGACCTGCACCATTGTCCCAAAAGATAAGCTGCTTGCGCGGCTTGACGGAAATCGTGATGCGCCCACTGTCCCAACTGGGCTGCTGCTTTTTGCGCAGGGTGATTGCGTCCACTCCGTTTTGCAGAAGCTCCCGTACAAAAACATCGGGGCTTTTATACAGATGGTTGGACAGGATATCCAGCATACCGCCAAGATTGACCTGAAAGTGATAGCTGTCTTTGTGGTCAGGGGTTGTTTGGGGGACGGCTGCTGGTATTGGTGCTTCTGTGTCTGCCTGGTGTGAAAAATGAAGCGCAGCAAGAAAATCATTCAGCTGTTCCGCGTCGTAATAACCGTATTGGTCGTTGGGATATGCCTTTTCAGGCAGAGACTCGACAGACCAGCACCGCAAATACTGCGTGAGTGCATCGGCAGAGATGTTGAAATACTGCGCCAGACAAGCGGCGTTTCCGGCGGTTTGCGTCAGGCGGTCTGGTGAGACTGCGCCAAAGTAGTCTGGTACGGGACAAAAACAATCCTTTTCAACGCCGTTTTCATAGAGATAGTATCCCCAGTAATCATTTTTGCAGGTGTAGCATAAGAGTACGGCAGTTTGTGCCAGCTCGGAGAAAAGACGAGCCAATATCTGCGGGTTGGGACAGGAGGACTGGAAATGAACCATTGTTCCGTCTGGGTGGCTTTCCAGTGTGCAGCTGCTGGTGTTGACTTCGGGGGCAGATGCTTCTAATGTGTGCAGATATTTTTTGACCGGAAATACACCACGCTTTAGAATGATTGCGGTATGTAAAATAAAATCCATGCGTTTGAAATCCTTTCTGCTGCAACAGGGGGCAGAGTATATTTTTGGTATGTTTGGAAGATAAAAAAACTCCAATCGCAGTTTTGCGGTTGGAGAAAGACAAGAAGATGTATTTTGTACATACAAGGCAGAAATCAATTTTCAATCTCCAAAAAAACTACACTTTTATTATACAAATTACAGGAAATATGTCAAGATATTGAAAACGATATTTGACCTTTGAAGAAAGAAAAGGAATTGACAAAGATATAAAATTGTGCTTGATTTCCGAATGGTATCGCTCTATAATTGTTTTGCCCACTCGAGAATTATAAAAAACGGAGGGAATCATTGATGCGGGATTGGTTAAACGGAGACTTAACAGAGGAACAGAAAGTGCGTTTCCGAAACTGCTGGGTGCTGCTTGCGGAGCAGTCCAGAAAACCATGGCAAACTTTTGTATTACGACCCTATTTATACGAACAGTTTTTTGCGACAGATGCACAGCAGAGAGCGGTTCCTATGATTTTAGATATCTTAACGATGCTGTCAGAACATCTTCCGGTCATGATTCATTTTTATTGCACCATGCCCAAGCACCCAGCGGCACAGATGCTGTCCGTATGCGCAGAGAGCTTTGGTCAGGTTGTGCGGGACTCCAACAGCCCGTCTTTCCTATTGGTGCCGGGAGAGGAGCTGCCAACCGAGCTGCTCGGGGCGCTTTTGTTCGATCCGGACAGCGCGTTTCATGTGATGTGTTATGTGCCGCAGCATTTTCTGGTGGATAAGATATCTGCGATGCCTTACGGTGGCTGTCTGTGGTATTTGGAGCATGGTATGGGAAGAATGCGTCTGGATTATATGTCGGGGCGTCCGATGCTGGAGATTCAAGTGGACCATACGGTGACACCAGAGTTTCTGATGGGGCGCATTACACCAATGGTTTGGCGGCATGGCTATCGTCTGGTACTGCGTAAATGATGTGTGCTAGTTGTGGTACGCCTTGCGAACCAATTGGGACATGACGCTGTCATAGCGCACGTTTTTGCGAATGAGCACATCGTCAGCAGCAAATTTTCTTTCCTGCACCAACTGAAGGCGGAACCCGTTGCTGCGCACGTTGATATAGGTGCTGGAATTGTGTGCACCGTAAGGATAGGCGAAAAATAGTGTTTTTTGGTCGAGCAGAGAATTGAGAGCTGTATGGGCGCGCTTTAACTCTTTGCTGAGTTCATGGGCATCTACCGTGGTGCAGTCGATGTGGTCGATATTGTGTGCATATACTTTGATATATCCGCTGGCTTCCATTTCCTGCGCCTGCCGTGCGTTGAAAAAGGTTGGTGTTTCGCGCTCCATTTCACGTACGACTGCGAAAATGGAGGCGGGTGCCTTTTCTTCGACCAGAACGGGGTAGGCAAGCTGATAGTTATCCAAATAGCCGTCATCAATGGTAATGATGAAATATTTTTTTCCTTTTTCCGCCTTACCGTTGAAGTAATCCTCCAGAGAAATACAGGTGTAGCCCAGTGCACGCATTTCACGGATATCACAGCGCAGCTTCCATGGAGAAGTGTAGAGGTTTGGATTTGCAGCCAAGACCGCAGGGTTGTTGGTGAATGCGTGATACATAAAAATCACGGTATTTTTGTTTTTCTGGAAGTATGGAAGGGTTGGGTCAACCTCGACACGCTTTTGCGGGCCGTTGTACAAAACCGACCAGTTCAGTGCTTTGCCCAAATCCCGTAGGGGGAAATAATTGTAGCCATCAATGCTATATCCCTGAATGTTGGTCGCCTTGCCGTTGATGTAGACGGTTTGCAGCGTGGGGCGCGCAGCAGCTTCGAGGGCAGAGGCGGGCGGCTGAGATTCTGCCGAAGCGTCGTAGGGCTGCCCTTCGTCAATGAAGATGGCAGAGGTGTTGGGGTCGTAGTAAACCGAGCAGCCGGCGGCTCTCCCGAAATCACGAGCACGGACATAGTTATTATGGGAAATGGTATATGCGGATAAATCTGCTTTGGTGCCATAAATATAGATGTCCTCATGTGAGCGCACTGCGCTGAGAGCGGAGGCAGAACCGGCAAGGGAAATTGCACTTAAAAGAAGAAATAGGAGACGAGAATGTCGCAAAATATGACCCTCCTGATAAAAACATAATAAAATAGACGGTTCTCCAAAGAAAACCGTCTATATTTTTGTCTAAAATACACTTGACTATACGGTGAAAAATATGGTATAATAAATCGCTTATCGAAATATGAGTGCTTTTTTCAATTCCTGTTTTAATGATAACATGCTTTTTCGACGAGCGCAAGAGGTACTTGAAAATTTTAACCACGCCTCCGGGCGTATTGAAATCCAAGGAAATTCAGAAACGGAGTGATGGGTTCAACATGATGGTGAAAGACGTACAGCACGGCAAGACGATCAGAAAGAGCTTTGCGCGCATCGAGGAAATCCTCGAGATGCCAAACCTAATCGAGATTCAGAAGAAATCCTACGAGTGGTTTCTTGATACAGGGCTGCGTGAGGTTTTTGAAGATGTCTCTGCAATTACCGACTACACCGGCAACCTTGAGCTGACTTTTCTCGACTATGCACTGGACGATCCGAAGTATAGCATTGAGGAATGTAAGGCGCGTGATGCAACCTTTGCGTGCCCGCTGAAGGTGCGCGTACGCCTGCGCAACAAGGAAACCGGAGAAATCAAGGAACAGGAGATTTTCATGGGCGAGTTCCCGCGCATGACACAGTCCGGTACTTTTATTTTTAACGGCGCAGAGCGTGCCATTGTGTCGCAGATTGTTCGTTCTCCGGGTGTTTATTATGGCAGAGAGCTGGACAAGACAGATAAGGCAATCTTATCTGCGACGGTGATTCCGTACCGTGGTGCATGGCTGGAATACGAGACGGATATGAATGATGTGTTCTATGTCCGTATTGATAAAAACCGTAAAATCCCGATTACCTCTCTCATTCGTGCGCTCGGTGTCAAGACTGACGCAGAAATTCTGGAGATGTTTGGCGAGGACGAGCGCATTTTGGCGACTCTGGAGCGCGATCCCTCCAAGACAGCAGAAGAAGCGCTCATTGAAATTTACAAGAAGATGCGTCCGGGTGAGCCGCCCTCGGTGGAGTCGGCGACCAATTTGATGGACGCAATGTTCTTTGACACCCGCCGCTACGATATTTCAGCGGTTGGTCGTTATAAGTACAATAAAAAGCTGAATATTGCCCGCCGTCTGGCAGGCCGCAAGCTGCTGGCTCCGGCTGTCGACCCCATGACCGGTGAAATTCTGGCAGAGGAAGGCACTATTTTGAACCGAGAGCAGGCGCGCCGCATTGCAGCACGCGGCGTCAATGCCGTAGAGCTGGAATCTGCGGAAGGCAAGGCGGTCAAGGTGTTTGGCAACGATATGGTCGATGTTGACGATTTTCAGGAGTATCTTGGCGGTATGGGCGCTGAGGCACTTGGCGTAAAGGAAAAGGTACGCTTTTCTGTGCTCAAGGAAATCATCGACACTGGTGCAGCGGGAGAAGAACTCAAAAAGATGGTTGCCGAGCGTATGCATGACCTCATTCCCAAAACCATTATCGTTGATGATATTCTGGCAACCATCTGCTATCTGCTCAATATCGGCAACGGGGTTGGCGTAACAGATGATATTGACCATCTGGGCAACCGCCGTCTGCGCTGTGTGGGTGAGCTGCTGCAAAATCAGGTTCGTATCGGTTTCTCCCGCATGGAGCGCGTGATTCGTGAGCGCATGACCATTCAGGATATGGACACCGTGACCCCGCAGTCTTTGATTAACATTCGTCCAGTAACGGCGGCCATTAAGGAGTTCTTTGGCTCCTCTCCGCTGTCCCAGTTCATGGACCAGAACAACCCGCTTGCTGAGCTGACACACAAGCGCCGTCTGTCTGCGCTGGGTCCCGGCGGTCTGTCTCGTGACCGCGCTTCCATGGAAGTGCGAGATGTGCATTACAGCCACTATGGCCGTATGTGCCCAATCGAGACGCCTGAAGGTCCAAACATCGGTCTGATTTCTTATCTCGCAACCTATGCACGCATCAATGACTTTGGATTCATCGAAGCGCCGTACCGCGTCATCGACAAGGAAACCGGCCGTGTCACCGATGAAGTCCGCTATATGACAGCAGATGTTGAGGACGAATTCATCGTTTGTCAGGCGTATGAGCCGCTCAATGAAAACGGCTGTCTTGCGCATGAACGTATCACCTGCCGTATGCGCGATGAAATCATTGAGGTGGACCGCAAAGATGTTGACCTCATGGACGTATCGCCGCGTATGATGGTTTCTGTTGCGACTGCATTCATTCCGTTTCTGGAGCATGACGACGCAAACCGTGCGCTCATGGGTGCAAACATGCAGCGTCAGGCGGTACCGCTTCTGAAAACAGAGGCACCCGTTGTTGCAACTGGTATGGAATATAAGGCTGCGGTTGACTCCGGCATCATTCCGCTGGCGGAGGGCGATGGTGTTGTTACCCGCTCGACCGCACGCGAAGTGTGTGTGCGTTATGATAACGGGGAGGAAAAGTCATATCACCTCACCAAATTCCTGCGCTCCAACCAGTCTACCTGTATCAATATGCGTCCAATCGTCAATCTGGGCGAGCGCGTAAAGACAGGCGATGTGCTGGCGGACGGTCCGTCTACCGATAAGGGCGAAATTGCACTCGGCAAGAATGCGCTCATTGGCTTTATGACATGGGAAGGTTATAACTACGAGGACGCAGTTCTGCTCAACGAGCGTCTGGTACGTGATGATGTATATACCTCCATTCATATTGAGGAATATGAGTCGGAGTCCCGTGATACCAAGCTCGGACCGGAAGAAATCACTCGTGACGTGCCGAACGTAGGCGAGGACGCATTGCGTGACTTGGACGAGCGCGGCATTATCCGCGTCGGTGCAGAGGTACATGCCGGTGATATTCTGGTGGGTAAGGTCACACCAAAGGGTGAAACAGAGCTGACCGCAGAGGAACGTCTCCTGCGTGCGATTTTCGGAGAGAAGGCAAGAGAAGTACGTGATACCTCTCTGCGTGCACCGCATGGTGAATCTGGTATCGTGGTAGATGTTAAGGTGTTTACCCGTGAGAACGGCGATGAACTGGCTCCGGGCGTGAATATGGTGGTTCGCTGTTATATTGCGCAGAAGCGTAAGATTTCAGTCGGCGACAAGATGGCAGGCCGTCACGGTAACAAGGGTGTTATCTCCCGTATCCTGCCGCAGGAGGATATGCCATTCCTCGAAGATGGCACACCGCTGGATATCGTGCTCAATCCGCTCGGCGTACCATCTCGTATGAACATTGGTCAGGTGCTTGAGGTTCATCTGGGCTTTGCGGCGAAGAAGCTGGGCTGGAAGGTCGAGACACCTGTATTTGACAGCGCATCGCAGAAGGATATTGAGGATATGCTGGTCAAGGCGGGTTATGATGCAGACGGTAAGAGCTGGCTGTATGATGGCAGAACCGGCGAGCGCTTTGATAACCGCGTTACCGTTGGCTATATGTATTATCTCAAGCTGCACCATCTGGTTGATGACAAGATTCATGCGCGTTCGACTGGTCCTTACTCGCTGGTTACCCAGCAGCCTTTGGGTGGTAAGGCACAGTTTGGCGGTCAGCGCTTCGGTGAGATGGAGGTTTGGGCGCTCGAAGCATACGGCGCAGCCTACACCTTGCAGGAGATTTTGACCGTCAAGTCCGACGATATCACCGGACGTGTTAAGACCTATGAGGCAATCGTGAAGGGGCATAACGTGCCGCAGCCGGGTGTACCGGAATCCTTCAAGGTGCTGGTTAAGGAATTGCAGTCTTTGTGTCTGGATATCAAGGTGCTAGATGAAAATATGGAGGTCATTGAGCTGTCCGAGGACGAAGAAGAGGACACCGATTTCAACAATCGTGCGATGCCTGAGGAGTCCACTGCCGGTACAGACGCAGAGTTTGCAGCCGCTGGCTTCGGCATCAATGAGGCTGAAGAAGGCGACACCGACTTGGGTGCCTTTGACAGCACGGAAGATGAGGTAGATGATGACCTCATGGAGGAAGACAGCTACGACGATGGCGATTTTGATGAATAATGCGGATACAGGAGGAGCTTTCTAAACTATGGGATATAATACGTTCAATGCCATTAAAATCGGTTTGGCTTCGCCCGAACTGATCCGCGAGTGGTCCTACGGCGAGGTCAAGAAGCCGGAGACCATCAACTACCGCACGCTCAAGCCAGAGCGTGACGGTCTGTTTTGTGAACGCATCTTTGGACCAACAAAGGACTGGGAATGTCACTGTGGTAAGTATAAGAAGGTTCGTTACAAAGGAAAAGTTTGTGATAAGTGCGGTGTAGAGGTTACTCGTGCAAAGGTACGCCGCGAGCGTATGGGTCACATCGAGCTGGCAGCACCGGTTTCACATATTTGGTATTTTAAGGGTATCCCTTCCCGAATGGGACTGATTCTGGATATCAGCCCGCGTATTCTGGAAAAGGTGCTTTACTTTGCAAATTATATTGTCACAGAAGCGGGAGATACACCGCTGATGTATAAGCAAATCCTGACGGAAACTGAGTACCGCGATATGCGGGAAAAGTATGACGAGGATTTTGAGGCAATGATGGGCGCAGAGGCAATCAAAAAGCTTCTTCAGCAGCTGGACTTGGAAAAGCTGTCGGTAGAGCTGCGCAATGAACTGCGTGATGCCTCCGGTCAGAAGCGTATGCGCATCATCAAGCGTCTGGAAGTTGTGGAGTCCTTCCGTCTGTCCGGCAACAAGCCGGAATGGATGGTAATGGACGTTGTTCCGGTAATCCCGCCGGAAATCCGTCCTATGGTGCAGCTTGATGGCGGTCGATTTGCAACCTCTGACCTCAATGACCTGTATCGCCGCGTGATAAACCGCAACAATCGTCTCAAGCGCCTTTTGGAGTTGGGTGCTCCGGATATCATCGTGCGCAATGAGAAGCGTATGCTTCAGGAAGCAGTCGATGCACTCATTGACAATGGCCGCCGCGGACGTCCCGTGACTGGTCCGAATAACCGTGCACTCAAGTCTCTTTCTGACATGCTGAAGGGTAAGCAGGGACGTTTCCGTCAGAACCTTCTGGGCAAACGTGTTGACTATTCTGGCCGTTCGGTTATCGTTGTCGGTCCAGACCTCAAGATTTGGCAGTGTGGTCTGCCGAAGGAAATGGCACTGGAGCTGTTTAAGCCGTTTGTAATGAAGCGACTGGTCAAGGACGGACTGGCATCGAACATCAAGTCAGCAAAGAAGATGGTCGAGCGGGCAAAGACCGAGGTTTGGGACGTGCTGGAAGATGTCATCAAGGGACACCCAGTCATGCTGAACCGTGCGCCTACCCTGCACCGTCTGGGTATTCAGGCGTTTGAGCCAAAGCTGGTAGAGGGTCGCGCCATTCGTCTGCACCCGCTGGTATGTACTGCGTTCAATGCGGACTTTGACGGCGACCAGATGGCTGTCCATGTACCCTTGTCTGCGGAGGCGCAGGCAGAGGCAAGACTGCTTATGCTGTCTGCAAATAACCTCTTGAAGCCGCAGGACGGCAAGCCGGTTACCGTACCGTCTCAGGATATGGTGTTGGGTTCCTACTATCTGACGATTGATAAGGCAGATGAGCCGGGTGCCGGCAAGGTATTCTCCTGTCCGGACGAGGCGATGATGGCGTACGACGAAGGCGTTGTCGGTATTCATGCTCCAATCAAGGTGCGCATGACCCGCAGCGTGAATGGTCAGACCATTTCCCGCATTGTTGATGCAACGGTTGGCCGTCTTATTTTCAACTCCCGTATTCCGCAGAATCTGGGCTTTGTCGAGCGTAATGATGACAATATGCTGGATTTGGAAATCATGTTTACCTGTGGTAAGAAGGAACTTGGCAAAATCATTGACCGCTGTATCCGTGTACACGATTTCAATAAGACCGCTGAGGTTCTCGACTCCATCAAGAGCATGGGCTACAAGTACTCTACAAAGGGTGCTTTGACCGTAGCCGTTGCCGATATGCTTGTTCCAGATGAAAAACAGAGCATGGTTGAGGAGTCCGAAAAGAAGGTTGCACAGATTGACCGCAAATATAAGCGCGGCTTCATTACAGATGACGAGCGCTATCGTCTTGTCGTACACGAGTGGGAAGAAACCACCAAGAAGGTTGCTGCAAAGCTGCAGGACAATATGAAGGAACAGCGCTATAATCCAATTCACATGATGGCGGAATCCGGTGCGCGTGGTTCCATCAACCAGATTCGTCAGCTGGCGGGTATGCGTGGTCTGATGGCTTCCACCTCCGGTAAGACGATTGAGATTCCGATTAAGTCTAACTTCCGTGAAGGACTTTCGGTTTTGGAATACTTTATTTCGGCACGAGGCGCTCGAAAGGGTATGGCGGATACCGCTCTGCGTACCGCAGACTCCGGTTACCTCACCCGTCGTCTGGTTGACGTTTCGCAGGACGTTATCATTCGTGAGGACGACTGTGGTGCGGTCAAGGGTATCTGGGTTGAGGATATCAAGGAAGGCAACCAGACCATTGAGCCGTTCCATGAGCGCCTGATTGGACGCTATCTGGTCGATGACCTTTATGATAGTGACGGCAATCTGGTGATTTCCAAGGACCACATGATGACCGAAGAAGACGCAGACCGTGTCATCAAAATGGGGATTACCCGTCTCCAGATTCGTTCGGTTCTGGAATGTCGTGCGCGTAAGGGTGTATGTACGCACTGCTACGGCATGAACCTTGCCTCTGGCGAGCCGTGCGGTTTGGGTGAAGCAGTTGGTATCATTGCGGCACAGTCCATCGGTGAGCCGGGTACCCAGCTGACCATGCGTACCTTCCATACAGGCGGTGTTGCAGGCTCGGATATCACGCAAGGTCTGCCGCGTGTCGAGGAGCTGTTCGAGGCGCGCAAGCCGAAGAAGGTGGCAACCCTTGCAGAAACCTCCGGCCGTGTTACCATTGAGGAGTCCAAGCGCACCACCCTGAAGACCATCAATATCACGAACACAGAAACCGGTGAGATGTATTCCTATCAGTTGGCTTCTTCTTCTGGTATCCGTGTGGAAGATGGTCAGCAGGTACAGCAGGGTGATCAGCTGAACGAAGGCGCACTCAGCCCGCATGATATCCTGCATGTACTTGACCCACGTGCGGTGCATGACTATCTCATTAAGGAAGTACAGAAAGTTTATCGTCAGCAGGGTGTAGATATCAACGACAAGCATATCGAGGTCATTGTACGTCAGATGATGCGCAAGGTAAAGGTGGAAGATGCAGGGGACGCAAAGGTGCTGCCCGGCTCTGTCATTGACCTGCTGGAGTTTGAGGATTATAACAACGAGGTGCAGGCACGCATTGATGCAGGTGAATCCAATTTGCGCCTTGCAACGTGCAGTCCAACTCTGATGGGTATTACAAAGGCATCGCTGGCAACGGAATCCTTCCTGTCCGCGGCTTCCTTCCAGGAGACAACACGTGTCCTGACAGAGGCTGCAATCAAGGGCAAGATTGACCCGCTGCTTGGTTTGAAGGAAAATGTTATCATTGGTAAGCTGATTCCGGCAGGCTCCGGTATGAGCGAATACTGTGATGGACATTATGAGCAGACGGTAAGTCTGGATTAAAAAATCACATGTCGGGGAGCACTGAGAGGTGCTCCCTGATTTTACATTTTGATATGCTTGCCATTGGTATGTCTTGAATCGCTCCCCAAAACAAGATAAGACAGGAAGCTATGATAGATGCAGGAGAAAAGCAGGAAAAACAAAGGGATTTATGTATTTATCCGAGTGAAAAGGGAAAAATAGACAGGCAGAGCAGCCTGTTGGAAGAAATTCTTGTAAAAAAGAGGGAATTGTAAAAAAAAGACTTGACCATGGCGGGACACCACGTTATAATATAGAGGTATGCGGTATAGGAGGTTACAATATGCTTTCTGAATTATCGCAGGCGGCTAAAGTCGTCGGCGTGAAACAGTCCCAAAAAGCCATTCGCGAGGGCAATGCAAAGATGGTTTTTGTGGCTGATGATGCCGAACAGCGTGTGATTCGCCCCATTCGGGAACTGTGCGACGAAATGCAGGTTCCCCTTTCCGAGATTCCAACCATGACGGAGCTTGGAGATGCAGCCGGCATTGATGTCGGTGCAGCGGTGGTTACGCTGCTGAGGTCTGCTAATTAAATGGGTCTTGCCCGTTTAATATAGAAAATATTTTTGAAAGAAGGAGGAAATAGAATGCCTACTTTTAACCAGCTCGTTCGTAAGGGACGTGAGACAGTGACTGCAAAGTCCACCGCTCCTGCTCTTCAGGTTGGTCTGAACTCTCTGAAGAAGAAGACCACGGAGCAGTCTGCTCCGCAGAAGCGCGGTGTCTGCACCACTGTTAAGACCATGACCCCGAAGAAGCCGAACTCTGCTCTGCGTAAGATTGCTCGTGTAAAGCTGACAAACGGTATGGAGGTGTCTGCTTACATTCCGGGTATCGGCCATAACCTGCAGGAGCACTCTGTTGTAATGGTTCGCGGCGGTCGTGTAAAGGACCTGCCAGGTGTACGTTACCACATCATTCGCGGCGTTCTGGATACACAGGGCGTTGCAAACCGCAAGCAGGCGCGCTCCAAATACGGCGCAAAGCGCCCGAAGGCTGGCAAGTAATCCGCATTTTTATTTCCGTAGCCTGATAGATGACTGCGCGGCATTTGTCCGCGCCCTCGTCCTCGGTTTTACGAAAATCTGCCGGATTGTCTGTCTGCATCAAAGTCTTTGAGAGCTGCTGCTTCGCAAAGCAATCGTTCAGTCTTTTGAGAGACTGACCCACCGCTTTGTCTTTCCCGAGGGAAAGACAGGCGCAACACGGCACACATAGGGTGCGCCGAGTACCAATGAAATCATTTCTATATGAAGGAGGGAAGTAAAGTGCCAAGAAGAGGAAATGTTCCCAAGAGAGACGTTCTGCCCGATCCAATGTACAACTCGAAGCTCGTTACCAAGCTGGTCAACTCGATTATGCTCGACGGTAAGAAGGGTGTCGCGCAGAAGGTCGTTTATGGTGCTTTTGACATCGTTCGCGACAAGACTGGTCGTGAGCCGCTGGAGGTTTTTACCGAGGCGATGGAAAATATTATGCCATCTCTGGAGGTTAAGGCGCGCCGTGTAGGCGGTGCTACCTACCAGGTTCCGATGGAGGTTCGTCCAGAGCGTCGTCAGACTCTGGGTCTGCGCTGGATCACCAAGTATTCTCGTGCACGCAGCGAGAAGACCATGCGTGAGCGTCTGGCTGGCGAGATTATGGACGCTTGCAACAATCTGGGCGGCTCTGTGAAGAAGCGTGAAGATACGCACAAGATGGCAGAGGCGAACAAGGCATTCGCTCACTACCGTTATTAATTTACGGCAGTATTTGAAAGGAGAGCAAACATGCCTAGAGAGTTTTCGCTGGCTAAAACCAGAAACATCGGCATCATGGCACACATTGATGCTGGTAAAACAACTACGACCGAGCGTATTCTGTATTACACCGGCGTAAATTATAAGGTTGGCGATACCCATGATGGTACCGCTACCATGGACTGGATGGAGCAGGAGCAGGAACGTGGTATTACCATTACCTCTGCTGCAACCACCTGTCAGTGGAAGGAGCACCGTATCAACATCATTGATACCCCAGGTCACGTTGACTTCACCGTTGAGGTGCAGCGTTCTCTGCGTGTACTCGATGGTTCGGTGACTGTATTTTGTGCAAAGGGCGGTGTAGAGCCGCAGTCTGAGACCGTTTGGCATCAGGCTGACGACTATAAGGTTCCGCGTATGGCGTTCGTCAACAAGATGGACATCATGGGTGCTGACTTCTACAACGTTATTGATATGATGAAGGACCGCCTCAAGTGTAATGCGGTTCCGATTCAGCTGCCAATCGGCAAGGAAGAAACCTTTAAGGGCATCGTCGATTTGATGACCATGCGTGCAGAGGTTTACTATGACGATATGGGCAAGGATATCCGCGATGAGGATATTCCGGCGGATATGATGGACAAAGCGCAGGAATACCATGATGCAATGGTAGAGTCCATCTGTGAGCTCGATGAGGACCTCATGATGAAGTACCTCGAAGGCGAGGAGATTTCGGTTGATGAGTTGAAGGCTGCTCTGCGTAAGGGTGTCTGCAACGTAGAAATCATTCCGGTTATGTGTGGTACTGCATACCGCATGAAGGGCGTACAGATGCTGCTGGACGCAGTTGTTGACTATATGCCTGCTCCAACAGATGTTCCTGCAATCAAGGGTATCAATCCGGACACCGAGGAAGAAGATGAGCGCCCGTCTTCTGATGAGGCACCATTCTCTGCGCTGGCATTTAAGATTATGACTGACCCGTACGTTGGTCGTCTGACCTTCTTCCGCGTTTATTCGGGTACCATCGCTGCGGGTTCTTCGGTTCTCAATGCAACCAAGGGACATCGTGAGCGTCTGGGTCGTATTCTGCAGATGCATGCAAATTCCCGTAAGGACATTGATGTCGTTTATGCAGGTGATATCGCTGCTGGTGTTGGCTTTAAGAATACAACGACTGGTGATACCCTGTGTGATGAAAAGCACCCAATTATTCTCGAGTCGATGAACTTCCCGGAGCCTGTTATCCGTGTTGCAATCGAGCCAAAGACAAAGGCTGGTCAGGAGAAGATGGGCGTTGCACTGTCCAAGCTGGCTGAGGAAGACCCGACTTTCCGCACCTATACAGATGAGGAAACCGGTCAGACCATTATCGCTGGTATGGGTGAGCTCCATCTGGAAATTATCGTTGACCGTCTGCTTCGCGAATTTAAGGTAGAAGCAAATGTAGGTGAACCGCAGGTTGCTTACAAGGAGACCATTCGCCGCTCTGCTGATGTGGACATGAAGTATGCACGTCAGTCCGGTGGTAAGGGTCAGTATGGTCACGTTAAGATTATCGTTGAGCCAAATGAATCCGGTAAGGGTTACGAGTTCATCAACAAGGTTGTTGGCGGCGCAATCCCGAAGGAATATATCGAACCTGTCAATCAGGGTATCCAGGGCGCAATGCAGGCTGGTGTACTCGCTGGTTATCCGGTAGTAGACGTTAAGGTCACTCTGTATGATGGATCGTTCCATGAAGTTGACTCCTCAGAAATGGCGTTTAAAATCGCTGGTTCTATGGCGTTTAAGGAAGCAATGCGCAAGGCAGATCCGGTTCTGATGGAGCCAATCATGCAGGTTGATGTCATGGTTCCGGAAGACTATATGGGTGACGTAATCGGTGGCTTGAATGCACGCCGTGGTCAGATTCAGGGTATGGAGCCGCGTGGCGGTGTTCAGGCAATTGGTGCATCAGTACCGCTGTCTGAGATGTTCGGTTATGCAACTGCACTCCGTTCCAGCACACAGGGTCGTGGTCAGTATACCATGTCTCCGAGCCACTACACGGAGGTTCCGAAGTCCGTACAGGATAAAATTATTGACGCACGCAATAAAAACGACAACTAATAGTTGATTTTTTTGCGAAAGTATTTTAGAATAGTGTTATCAATTGACTTATTCTACGAAGAGACATTCTAAAAAGGAATGTTTTCAAAAACACACAAGGAGGCTTCTCAAATGGCTAAGGAAAAATTTGAACGTAATAAGCCGCATCTTAACATTGGTACTATCGGTCACGTTGACCATGGTAAGACCACTCTGACTGCGGCAATCACCAAGGTTTTGGCTCTGCTGGGTGACGCTGAGTTCCAGGCATACGACGCAATCGACAAGGCTCCGGAAGAGAAGGAGCGCGGCATTACCATCAACACCTCTCACGTTGAGTATCAGACCGAGAAGCGTCACTATGCTCACGTTGACTGCCCAGGTCATGCGGACTACGTTAAGAACATGATTACTGGTGCTGCTCAGATGGACGGTGCTATCCTCGTTGTTTCCTCTGCAGACGGCCCGATGCCTCAGACTCGTGAGCACATTCTGCTCGCTCGTCAGGTAGGCGTTCCTTATATCGTTGTATTCATGAACAAGGTTGACCAGGTTGACGATCCTGAGCTGCTGGATTTGGTAGAAATGGAAATCCGCGACCTGCTGTCCACTTATGATTTCCCGGGCGATGACACTCCGGTTATCCGTGGTTCCGCTCTGAACGTTCTGACTTGCGAGTCCAAGGATCCGGCTGCTCCGGAGTACGCTTGCGTTCGTGAGCTGATGGACGCTGTTGACAGCTACATTCCGGACCCGACTCGTAACGACGAGCTGCCGTTCCTGATGCCTGTCGAGGACGTATTCTCCATCACTGGTCGTGGTACTGTTGCTACTGGCCGTGTAGAGCGTGGCGTTCTGAAGCTGAGTGAGGAAGTTGAAATCGTAGGTCTGATGGAGGCTCCTCGCAAGACTGTTGTAACCGGTATCGAAATGTTCCGCAAGCTGCTGGACTACGCTGAGGCTGGTGACAACATCGGTGCTCTGCTCCGTGGTATCCAGAAGACTGATATCGAGCGTGGTCAGGTTCTGGCTAAGCCGGGTACCATTCACCCGCACACCAAGTTCAAGGGTCAGGTATACGTTCTGAAGAAGGAAGAGGGCGGCCGTCATACTCCTTTCTTCAACAACTACCGTCCTCAGTTCTACTTCCGTACAACTGACGTAACCGGTGTCATTGCTCTGCCGGAAGGCACTGAGATGTGCATGCCTGGCGATAACGTTGAAATGGACGTTGAGCTGATTACTCCTATCGCTATCGAGGAAGGTCTGCGTTTCGCTATCCGTGAGGGTGGTCGTACCGTAGGTTCCGGCGTTGTTGTAAAGGTTAACGAGTAATTCGTAAATTTTTCAAAGTCCCTGCCATTTGGCAGGGACTTTTTTTCCTTTTATAAAAAATGCACACGCTTTCTTTTTCCTACATAGAATGGAAAAAGGAGGTGTAATCCAATGAGCTTTCTGGGGCAATGTATCATTGGGACATTTGCGGCAATCGGCTTCATTTGCATTTTGAAAATGGGATATGATATAATCTTTAATAGCATGGTCTGTCCAAAAGGAAAAGCAGTATTATATATTTATGCACCAAAGGAAGATGCGCAGACCGAACAGCTGCTTCGACAGGCAGTGTTGGCACGTAGAGCGTATTTGCCGGGAATGGTAATTTATTGGCTGGATACCGGAAAATCAGAGAGAGAAGAAATAGAGAATGTGATTCGGGACGACCACGTAATCTAGGAGAAAGCGGAAAGGAAATGAAAGACGTGCAGGAAATACAAACCATTCAGGGAACGGTCACACAGATTGTCTTTCAAAATATTGAAAATGGCTATGTTGTTCTGCGTATGCTTGCGCAAGATGGAGAAGAGGTTACCGTAACAGGTGCAATCCCCAATTTGGGACTTGGAGAAGAACTTATTTGCTGTGGGCAGTGGGTCACACATCTCTCGTATGGTGAGCAGTTTAAGGCAGATAGCGTAGAGCGCCGTCTGCCGGAATCTGCACGCGGGGTGGCAGAATATTTAGGCTCAGGTTTGATTCGCGGGATTGGTCCCAAACTTGCAGTGCGCATTGCAGAAGCCTTTGGTGCGTCTGCTTTTGATATTCTGCAAAATGAACCGGAACGTCTGACCGAGATTCGCGGAATCACGGCGCGGAAAGCACGGGATATTGGAAAACAGTTCACGGAAATGAGTGAAATGCGTCTGTTGATGGATTTTCTAACAGAAAATAATTTGCCCGTTGCGCTGACACCGCTCCTGTATAAACGTCTGGGCGTTGCTGCTGTCGATGCGCTCAATGAGAACCCCTATTTACTCTGTGATGAATACTATGGGGTAGAATTCCAGCTTGCCGACCAGCTTGCAGAAAATTTGGAAATTCCAAGGCTTGCGACGGAGCGCTGTGATGCTGCAATTTTATATACAATGCGTTTTAATCTGGAGAATGGACATACGTTTATTCCGGTAGATAAGCTGATTCAGGCAACCGTTACCTTGCTTTCTGATGACGAAATCCAGATAGAACCAGCAAGGGTTGAGGAGGGAATCGCAAGACTGGAGGGTACCCAACAGTTGGTTCGAGAGTTTATATGCAAGCGAGATGCTGTTTATCTCTATGCGATGCACGAAGCAGAGGATTATCTTGCGGAGAGTCTGCGGGAGATGTCAAACAGAGAATATCAATATGATTTTGATATAGAAGAATTGGCTGATGCCTTGGAGAAAGATTCGAAAATAGATTATGCACCATTGCAGCGACAGGCAATTGTAGCTGCGGGGCGGTACGGCGTTACCATTTTGACTGGGGGACCGGGTACCGGTAAAACAACTACGGTACGCGGTATGCTGGATTTGTACGAAGCATTGGGATTGCAGGTTCTGCTGGCAGCACCCACAGGGCGTGCAGCAAAGCGCTTGTCGGAGCTGTGTGGAATGGAGGCCAAAACGATTCACCGCCTGTTGGAGTCGGGCTATGCAGCTGGCGGCGGCAGACTGACCTTTCAGCGCTGTGCGGTCAATCCGTTGGAATGTGATGTTGTGATATTGGACGAGGTTTCGATGGTTGATGTGGTACTGATGCAGGCGCTTTTAGAGGCATTGCCCAACGGTGCCCGTCTGGTGCTGGTAGGAGATGCTGACCAGCTGCCACCGGTTGGACCCGGGAACTTTCTGCGGGATTTGATTGGCTCCGGCTGTGTCCCTGTCATCGAATTGACCGAAATTTTCAGACAGGCACAACAAAGTGATATTGTTATGAATGCTCATGCAATCAATTTGGGGCAGATGCCAACTCCTTCGAGGAAAGATGGTGACTTTTTCATGATGCGCAAAGAAAATACAGCAGATATTATGTCTACTGTGGTTTCTCTGTGCAAGGAGCGCTTGCCACGTTATTATGGCTTATCTGCCAGCCAGATTCAGGTGCTGACACCTGCAAGACGGCAGGGAGCGGGTACGATTCCGCTGAACCGTATGTTGCAGGAAGCGCTCAACCCGCCACGAGACGGCAAGCCGGAAAAACGCTTTGGAGATGTGATTTTTCGAGAGGGTGACCGTGTTATGCAGATCCGCAATAACTATGATATTGTGTGGGAGAGTGTGGACGGTACAGAAACCGGTACTGGTATGTTTAATGGAGATGTCGGTGAAATCATACAAATTTCAATGGCACAGGAATGTCTGGTGGTGCGGTTTGATGACAGGATTGCAACCTATATGTTTGATATGCTGGGAGAGCTGGAGCTTGCCTACGCCATGACCGTGCATAAGGCACAGGGCAGTGAATTTGATGCCGTTGTTGTTGCGGTATCCCGTGAAATGTCCCGCCGCTTGCTGACACGCTCTATTTTATATACTGCGATTACCCGTGCCAAAAAGCTGTTGGTGCTGGTGGGCAATGGCGATGCCATTGCTTATATGGTACAGACCAATGTTCGAAACAAACGATATTCTGCACTGCGTACCCGCTTGCGCAGAAGTGGAGAACCGCAGGAGGGACAGGAACAATGAGCCGGCTTTTGAATCTGCTGTTTCCTCCGCGCTGTGTCCTGTGCAGAGGTGAAATCACCGGAGAGACGCAGATTTGTTCAAATTGTGCAGAAGCACTGCGGGGACAGTGTCAGGTCAGACGAAGGGAACCGGTGGAAGGTTGTACGCAGGCGGTCTCTGTCTTACTCTATCAGGGAAAGGTACGGCGTGCGCTGCTGACTTGTAAGTATGGAAAAAAGATGGTGATTGGAAAATGGGGCGGCGGGCAAATCGCAGCTTGTCTGCGGCACGATATTCCGGAATGGAAGCCGAATCTCATTACCTATGTGCCAACGACATTGGGGCATTGGTGGAATCGTGGTTTTAATTTGTCGAAGGTTTTTGCAGTCGAAACGGCAAAGCAGTGCGGATTGCCCTGTGTCAGCACTTTGCATCGAAAATGGTTTGCAAAATCTCAGCTCAAGACTCACTCGATGCAGGGCAGACGGGAAAATGCGGCCTGTGCTTACTTTCCGCGCAAGGAGTGTCATCTCATGGGAAAGCGGGTTCTACTGGTCGATGATGTACTCACAAGTGGAGCAACCGCAAGCACCTGTGCAGCAATTTTGCGGGAAATGGGTGCCGATGAGGTGTTCTTTATCAGTCTGGCAAAAACGCCGAACAATCGAGAAAAATGACAAAAAATGGGGAAAATACCATATAGAATGGAAAAAATAATTCGTAAAAAACCCAAAGCAGACTTGCATTTGGCTAAAATGGCGGTATAATATAATTATCGAAGTCTATCCATAGACGCAGACGGGGCATTTGCCCACAGAATTTGAAAAGGTTGGTTGGTCGCTTTATGTTTTTTTCGAGCGATATTGGTATTGATCTCGGTACGGCATCCGTACTCGTTTATGTAAAAGGAAAGGGCGTCGTGTTGAACGAACCTTCCGTTGTTGCAGTTGATAAGCAGACCGGAAAAATCTTATCGGTAGGCGAAAAGGCGCAAAAGATGCTCGGTCGTACACCGGGCAATATCGTTGCGATTCGTCCCATGCGGGAGGGTGTCATTTCTGATTATGAAATGACCGAACGCATGATTAAGGAATTTATTCGGAAGGTCATCGGCTTTCAGCTGTTTAAGCCCAATGTAGTCATGTGCGTTCCCTCTATCATTACCGAGGTGGAAGAACGTGCAGTGATTGATGCCGGTACACAGGCAGGCGCAAAGCGTGTCTTTCTCATTGAGGAGCCGCTGGCAGCGGCGATTGGCGCGGGCATTGACATTGCACAGCCTGATGGGAATATGATTGTCGATATTGGCGGCGGCACGACAGATATTGCAGTCATTTCGTTGGGAGGAATCGTAGAGTCCACCTCAATCAAGATTGCTGGAGACAAATTCGATGAGGCCATTGTAAAATATATCCGCCGTACCCACAATGCACTCATTGGTGAGCGAACAGCGGAGGAAATCAAGATTGGGATTGGCTGTGTGTATCCGCGTCCAGAGGAAATTTCTATGGAAATTAAGGGACGCTGTCTGATGACTGGTTTGCCGCGCACCTTTACTGTGACTTCAACCGAGATTCTGGAGGCATTTGAGGAGGTCACCACCTCAATTGTAGAGGCTGTGCATACCGTGCTGGAACGCACACCGCCAGAACTGACGGGTGATATTTCAACCAATGGCATTGTCATGACGGGTGGTGGCGCACTGATTTGGGGCTTTGACAAGCTCATCGCAGCGAAGACAGGAATCCCGACCCATGTTGCGGAGAAAGCAATTTCCTGTGTTGCGTTTGGAACTGGAAAATGCTTGGATCAGCTGGGAGCCATGCAGGACGGCACCATGAACCTGTCCCGCCGTCGCCAGATGATGGGTTAAATACAATCAAAAAAGCAGCGTATTATACGCTGCTTTTTGTGTTTTGTAAAAACTGTCTGGTTTCTTTGGAAATTTCACCAGAGAGTGTCCAAAGACCGATGAGGTTTGGAAATGACATACAGGCGGCTGAGATATCTGTTACGAGAAGCAGTGGTGTCAGGGGGAGATATCCAGAGAGAGCAGCAGAGCATACAATGAGAAGTGGGTAGATTCGCACGAACCTGTTGGGTACGTGCAGCCATTTCAAGCAGGACAGACCGTAAAAGCTCCAGCCCAGAATGGTAGAGACTGCCAGAAATACAACGGTCACTCCGATGAACCAAGGGGCAAAATCACCGAGTACAGTGGCAAAAGCGCGGGTGGTCATGGCAAGCCCGTCTGCACCGCTCTGCCATGCGCCGGTGGTCAACAGAACAAGGGCAGTCAATAAACAGACCACACAGGTGTCTACAAAGACCTCGACAGCTCCCAACATTCCAGTTTCACAGGGAGAGTTGCTGTCCGAACTGCCATGTGCAATGGGGGCAGAGCCCATGCCGGCTTCATTGGAGAATATCCCTTTCGAAAAGCCGTCCGAGATGGTACGCGCTGTAACAAGCCCGAGCAGCCCGCCGCCGCAGGCAAGCGGCTCCAGAGCACCTGAAACAATGGCAGAGAGTGCTGAGGGGATTTGGTCTGCGTGGAGTGCAATGACGAGTCCGCCAATCGCAAGGTAGCTTCCTGTCATAAGAGGAACCAGCACAGAGGATACTTGGGCGATGAGTGCACTGCCGCCGTATAGAACGGGGAGCAGAAGCAGGCAGACGATGAGGGCAATCAGAGGACGTGAGATGTGCACAAGGGGAGCAAGTGCTTCTGTGATTGCGCTTCCCTGTGCAGCGGCACCGGTGCCGATTGCGGAAAAGATACAGCAAAAGGCAAAGAGATGTGCAAGGGCGGGCAGGTGTGCGCCACGAGATAGATATACCATCGGACCGCCGAGTGGCTCTGGACGATGCTCCCGATATTTGACAGCGAGCAGCAGTTCACTGTACTTGGTTGCCATACCCAGGAAAGCCGCAACCAACATCCAGAAAATGGCACCGGGTCCGCCTAGAGTCAAGGCAGAGGCAACCCCAGCCAGATTGCCCACGCCCAGTGTTCCCCCAAGTGAGGTGCAGAGCGCCTCAAAGGGAGAAATCCCATCTGATTTTTGTTTGCTTCTGCGGTGCAGAAGATGTTTGACACACCAAAATTGCACGCCATGCGTGCGGAGTGTCAGGAGCACGCCGGTTGCTGCGATGAACAAAACCGTGAACGGCCCCCAGAGTGCATAACGTATTTTCAAAATCCATTCCATACTCTTTATATATGTTCCGTGACTGTTCAATAGAACGGTGATGTGATATCATAGAATCAAGATACACAGGAGGACAGAACATGACCGAGCAGGAAAAGTTTATGAAAGCAGCGTTAAAGCTGGCAAAGAAGGCAGCGGACGAGGGAGAGGTTCCGGTTGGCTGTGTGGTGGTCTGTGACGGAAAAATCGTGGGCAGGGGACGCAATCGGCGTGAAACCAAAAAGACTGCACTGGGACATGCAGAACTGGAAGCGATTCAAAAGGCCTGTAAGAAGCTGGGAGGGTGGCGTCTGCATCGGTGTGACCTGTATGTGACGTTGGAACCATGTCCGATGTGTGCCGGTGCGATTCTCAATGCACGGATTCAGCATGTTTATTATGGAGCCGCTGATGAGAAAGCGGGGTCGTGCGGCTCTTTGGTCAATTTATTCGATTTGCCTTATAACCATAAGCCCAAAATCATATCGGGATTGATGCAGCCGCAATGCGCTGAGGAGCTTCAGCGCTTTTTTCGAGCGCTGCGGGCTCGCAAAAAGGCAGAGAGGGAACAAAAAAAGCAAATGGAAAAAACAGCTCAGGAATAGAGGAGATGTGCGGGGATTCCATTTTGTAGTTTACAATTTGTTCACAAAAATATGATATTTTTATAGATGAAAGTGATGAAATGTTGTGCTATGATATGATAAAGTCAGAAAATGTTTTGCAAAGAGAGAAGGAGGAGCTCCCATGGCGCAGGAGGCAATGTTGACAATTACGCCAGAGATTGAGGCACTGGCACAGGTTTGCTGTGAGAACAGCAATATACCGTCTGAATTATATCGGAAATATGATGTCATGCGTGGTCTGCGTGATATCAATGGTGTAGGCGTTTTGGCAGGACTGACCAACATTTCATCTATCATATCCAGTAAAGTGGAGAATGGCATAAAAGTACCCTGTGAGGGCGAGCTGCGTTATCGGGGGTATGATATCAATGATTTGGTGCGTGGTTTCCTAAAAGATGGACGCAAAGGATATGAAGAAACGGCATATCTCTTGCTATTCGGCAAACTGCCCGACCAAGTACAGCTCAAAACCTTCAAGAGTCTGCTGGCAAAGGGGCGCACCCTTCCAACCAACTTTACCCGCGATGTCATTATGAAGGCACCATCTCATGATATTATGAATAAGCTGTCGCGCAGTGTGCTGACGCTGGCTTCCTATGATAACAATTCAGATGATATCAGTCTGCCCAATGTCCTGAGACAGTGCCTGATGCTCATTTCGGTTTTTCCAATGCTGGCAGTATACTCCTATCATGCGTATAATCATTATGAGAAAGGAAACAGCCTGTATATTCATTATCCAGATGATACCCTTTCCACCGCCAGCAATTTCCTGAGAATGTTGCGTCCAGATATGCAGTACAGCCCTCTGGAAGCCAAGGTTTTGGATTTGGCGCTGGTTTTGCACATGGAGCATGGCGGCGGCAACAATTCAAGCTTTACCACCCATGTGGTGACCTCCTCTGGTACAGATACCTATTCTGCGATGGCAGCAGCCTTGGGCAGTCTCAAGGGACCCAAGCACGGAGGAGCAAATATTAAGGTTGTGCAGATGTTTGACGATATGAAGCACACCATTACGGACCCAAAAGATGAAGAACAGGTCAGAGAGTACCTGAAACGCCTGCTCAATCGTGAGGTGTTTGATAAAAAGGGACTGATTTACGGTATGGGTCATGCGGTATACTCGATTTCTGATCCACGTGCACAGATTTTCAAGTCCTTTGTCAGTCAGCTGGCACATGAGAAGGGAAGAGATGCAGATTTTGCACTCTATACCATGGTGGAGCAGTTGGCACCAGAGGTGATTGCGGAGGAGCGTAAAATCTATAAGGGGGTCAGTGCAAATGTAGACTTCTATTCTGGATTTGTATATTCCATGCTCGATTTACCCTATGAGCTGTATACTCCGATGTTTGCCATTGCCCGTGTAGTTGGCTGGAGTGCCCATCGCCTTGAGGAGCTTATCAATGTAGATAAGATTATTCGTCCCGCCTATCGTGCAGTTGCGGACGAGCATACTTATATTGCCTTGCAAGAGCGTTGAAAATAAAGGGTTGAAACGACTGAAATTTCATAAAAAATGGAGCATATCAATTGATATGCTCCATTTTTTCTACCCTGTGTTTCAGCAGGGACGGATTGTTTATTCTCCCTTGAGAACGTCTTTTACCTTATCCCAGAAGGATTTGCGCTGCGCTTGATTTTCGTCTGTGGTAGAGGACTCAAAATCACGGAGCAGCTTTTTCTGGTGCTCGGTCAGGCGGGTCGGAACCTCAATGTTCACACGCACATATTGATCGCCGCGGCCACGACCGTTGACATTCTGGATGCCCTTGCCGCGCAGACGGAATACGGTGCCGGTTTGTGTGCCCTCCGGAATCGTATATTCAACCTTTCCGTCAATGGTCGGTACTTGCAGGGTATCGCCCAGTGCAGCCTGCGGGAAGGAAATCGGGATTTCACAGATGACATTGTTGCCATCGCGCGTGAAAATGGGGTGCGGACGAATGCCGATGGTCACAATGATATCGCCGCTTGGACCGCCATTGGAACCAGCATTGCCTTGACCGCGCAGCTGAATGGATTGACCGTCATCAATACCCGCTGGGATTTTGACCTTCAGGGTTCGGCTATTGCGTGTTTTGCCTGTGCCGCTGCACTTCTTACAAGGCTTTCGAATAATTTTACCGGTACCGCGGCAGTTCGGGCAAGCTGCCTGCGTCTGGAACATACCGAGCGGGGTACGCTGTGTCTGCGTGACCACGCCGGAGCCGTGGCAGTTGGAGCAGGTTTCTGCCGAACTGCCCTTTTCTGCACCTGTGCCTTCACATTCCTCACAGCGCTCCGTGCGGTTGATGGTAATCTCTTTTTCACAGCCAAATGCAGCCTCCTCAAAGGACAGCATCACACGCTGCTGAATGGTTTCCCCGCGCTGCGGTGCATTGCGGCGCGAACGGGAAGAACCACCACCAAAGAAGGAACCAAAGATATCACCAAGGTCACCCATGTCAAAGCCGCCAAAGCCGCCGCCGAATCCGCCACCCTGTCCGGCGCCATAGTTTGGGTCGACACCGGCAAAGCCAAATTGGTCATATCTTGCCCGCTTATCCTTGTCAGAGAGCACCTCATAGGCTTCGTTTAGCTCTTTGAATTTTTCAGCGGCTTCTGGATTGTCACGGTTCAGGTCAGGGTGATATTTTTTTGCAAGCTTTCGATGTGCTTTCTTGATTTCATCATCTGAGGCACTCTTTGCTACGCCAAGTACGTCATAATAATCTCTTTTATCTGCCATGTGTCTAAAACCTCACACATATTATCAGGTAGGAAAACAGTGGAAAACGGAAAGGATTAGAATCCTTTCCGTTTTTCTGTCTTACTTCTGCTCGTCGTCCTTGACTTCTGTGAAGTCAGCATCTACGAAATCGCCCTGTGCACCGCCAGCCTGCTGTGCGCCGCCCATATTGGGGTCACCCTGCGGAGCCTGCTGTGCATAAATCTTCTGTGCAATCTCTCCGAACTTCTTGGACAGAGAATCGGAAGCCATTTTAATCATCTCAACATCAGAGCCCTTGAGTGCTTCCTTGACTTTTTCGATTTCAGCCTCTACTGCACTCTTTTCCTCAGCGCTCAGCTTGTCGCCGAGGTCGCTGATTGCCTTTTCGGACTGGAATACAAGCTGCTCTGCACCATTGCGTGCATCGACTTCTTCCTTGCGCTTCTTATCCTCTGCGGCAAACTGCTCTGCTTCCTGCATTGCCTTGTTAATTTCGTCCTGTGACAGGTTAGAGGAAGCGGTGATGGTGATTTTCTGCTCCTTGCCTGTGCCAAGGTCCTTTGCAGATACATTTACAATGCCGTTGGCATCAATGTCAAAGGTAACCTCAATCTGCGGAACTCCACGCGGAGCCGGTGCAATGCCGTCCAGTGTGAAGCGGCCAAGTGTCTTATTGCCGGAAGCCATTTCGCGTTCACCCTGAAGCACGTGAATCTCAACGGAAGGCTGGTTGTCAGCCGCAGTGGAGAATACCTGACTTTTCTTGGTTGGAATGGTGGTGTTGCGCTCGATAAGACGGGTACATACACCGCCCAGAGTTTCGATACCAAGGGAAAGTGGGGTCACGTCAAGCAGCAGCACGTCCTTGACCTCGCCGCCCAGTACACCGCCCTGAATGGCAGCACCGATTGCAACACATTCGTCCGGGTTGATGCCCTTAAAGCCTTCCTTGCCGGTGATGTTCTTGACTGCTTCCTGAACTGCTGGGATACGGGAGGAACCGCCAACGAGGAGAACCTTTTCAAGGTCACCTGCCTGTAAGCCAGCGTCGTTCATCGCCTGACGAACCGGTCCCATGGTTGCTTCCACAAGGTCAGCGGTCAATTCGTTGAACTTTGCGCGGGTCAGGGTCAGCTCAAGGTGCTTCGGACCGGTTGCATCTGCGGTGATATACGGTTGATTGATGGAGGTGGAGGTCATGCCGGAAAGCTCGATTTTTGCCTTCTCAGCAGCTTCCTTGAGACGCTGCATTGCCATCTTGTCCTGAGACAGGTCAATGCCCTCGTGGTTTTTAAACTCCTGAACCATCCAGTCCATGATGCGCTGGTCGAAGTCGTCGCCGCCCAAGTGGTTGTTGCCAGCCGTTGCCAGCACTTCCAGAACGCCGTCTCCAATATCCAGAATAGATACGTCGAAGGTACCGCCGCCAAGGTCATATACCATAACCTTCTGCTCGGTTTCCTTATCAACCCCGTAAGCCAATGCTGCTGCGGTTGGCTCGTTGATGATACGCAGGACTTCAAGACCTGCAATCTTGCCGGCGTCCTTGGTTGCCTGACGCTGTGCATCGGTGAAGTATGCTGGAACGGTGATGACAGCCTGCGTGACCGGAGAACCGATATAAGCCTCTGCGTCTGCCTTGAGCTTTTGCAGAACCATAGCGGAAATTTCCTGCGGAGAATATTTCTTATCCTCGATGTCAACACGGTAATCGCTGCCCATGTGACGCTTAATCGAGCTGATGGTACGCTCTGCATTGGTTACCGCCTGACGCTTTGCAACCTGACCGACCATGCGCTCACCAGTTTTGGAGAATGCAACAACGGAAGGGGTGGTTCTTGCACCCTCTGCGTTTGCGATGACGTTTGGTTCGCCGCCCTCCATGACAGCGACACAGCTGTTTGTGGTACCTAAATCAATACCAATAATCTTGCCCATAATTCAAGACTCCTTATTCTATTACAACAGGTGTTTCATTAACAAATTTATCATTCTAAAAAGGGAAAAACCTTTTAGATGGCTTTAGTTTGCAACCTTGACCATAGCGTAGCGAATGACCTTATCTCCCAGCTGGAAGCCTTTCTGAAAGACTTCCGTGATGACGTTTTCGCCCTGCGAGTCATCGTCCACATGCATGACTGCATTGTGCAGGTTGGGGTCAAAGACCGTGCCAGGCTCAGAGGGGATTTCGGTAACACCCAAAGAGGAAAAGCTTTCCATCATTTGCTGATAGGTCATCTCAATGCCCTGCTTGTAGGCGGTGTCCTCGGTGGACTGTGCGAGTGCGCGAGAAAGGTTGTCAACGGTGGTGAGAAGTGCCTTGACTGCATAAGCCACAGCTTCTGCATGCACGCCTTCGCGCTCTGCACGGCTGCGCTTACGGAAATTGTCATATTCTGCCGCCATGCGCAGAAAACGATTATTCAAATCATCATACTGCTGCTGTAAGCTTTCCAAAGCAGACGGTTCGGCTGCTTCGGCTGCCGGCTGCTCGGTCTGTTCGGCAGAGGGAGCAGGGTCTATGGTTTCGTCTACGGCTTCTTCCGTATTTAAGTTTTCGTGATCCATTCTATTACCTCAAATTTATTTATTTTCATCATAGAAGGTTTCCGCAATCAGTTTGTTGAGTCCCTTTGCGAAGCCGGAAAGGCGTGCGGACAGAGCGGCATAGTCCATGCGGGTTGGACCCACGATTCCAATCATACCCTGTCCGATGTCACCAATGCCGTATTTGGCATAAATCATACTGGTATCAGATAAGGGATTCTGACCATTTTCGTTGCCAATAAAGATTTGGACACCATCAATTTCCTGCTGAATGGGAATGAGATGCTTTTTATCATCATTCATATAGGCAAGAAGTGTCTGCGCTTTGCTGGTGTCATGATATTCCGGAAAGCGAAGCAGCTTGGTTGCCCCTTCCAGAAATACCTTTTGATTGCCCATGTCCTCAATCAGCTCAGAGATAAATTCGGCAACCGGTGCCAGAAGGGCAGTTAGTCCAGCGGCACGCTGCACCACATCAAAGCGTTCTGCGGTAATCTGCGTGATTGGGATTGCGGTCAAGATTTGATTGAGCACATAAGCAAGCAGCTCTGCCTCTGCCTTGGTGACGGGTGCAGCCGTGTGAACCAGCTTGTTTTTTACGACGTTGGCATCGGTGACGATGACAACGACATAGGTACGCTCATCTACGGAAATCAGCTCAAACTGTCTGATGGTCATATGAGACAGGTGTGGGGTCACTGCGACTGCTGCATAATTGGTCAGCGAGGAAATCAGGCGTCCGGCCTCTTGAATGAGACGGTCAAGCTCTTTGCTTTTGAGTGCCATCAGGGCGGTTTCATCTTTTGCACTGATGGGAGCGACCGGACGGCGCATCAAATGATCGACATAAAAGCGATAGCCCTTGTGAGAAGGAACCCGACCGGCAGAGGTATGCGGCTTTTCGAGATAGCCCATTTCCTCAAGCTCACTCATTTCATTGCGTATGGTTGCAGAGGAAAAAGAAAGCTCTGGCAGCTCGGAAAGCGCTTTGGAACCGACTGGCTCAGCAGTTCGGATATATTCAGCAATGATTGTTTTTAAGATTTGCTGTTTGCGCTCAGAAAGCTCCACGATGCCCATACTCCTTTTCATGAAATTGTGCTTAGCACTCTATACACCTGAGTGCTAAATTTAATGTACCACTGTGACTGCTTTCTGTCAAGGGGGGTGATTGTGAATTATTTATGACATAACCGTATTCTCACGGTGATTTTCTGCAAAACAGATGTATTTTTTCGCGGAGAATCGGGAGCTTTACCGTGTATTTCGAGCTGCCAAAAAACATTTTATGATATTTTTCTGGAAATATACATAGAACAGGGATACAATCCCGTTTGAACAGCATAAAATAAAATTTTGCAGGAAAAGATTCTTTTGACAAGGAAATGATGGAGAAAATCTGCTTTTGCGGAATGATACACGGGCTAAAATCCTGCGATGTATGCGGGGAAAACGTCTTGTTTGCTTCTGAAAACTCTGTTATACTATACAATATATACGCAAAATTTCCGAAAAGAAATTGGCGACGCTTTGCATAAAGGAGAATGTATGTGAAAAACCAGCAAAACATTCGCAATTTTTCCATCATCGCGCACATTGACCATGGTAAATCTACATTGGCAGATCGTCTGCTTGAGCAGTGCAAGGCGGTCACACAGCGCGAAATGGAAGAACAGCTGCTTGATAATATGGATTTGGAGCGCGAACGCGGCATTACCATTAAGGCGCGTGCGGTGCGTATGGACTATCAGGCAGACAATGGCGAAATTTATCATATGAATCTCATTGATACCCCGGGACATGTGGACTTTAACTATGAGGTTTCCCGCTCGCTGGCAGCCTGTGAAGGTGCTCTGCTCGTGGTAGATGCCGCACAGGGCATTGAGGCACAGACGCTGGGAAATACTTATCTGGCACTCGAACATGATTTGGAGGTTGTGCCTGTTATCAATAAGATTGATTTGCCTGCGGCAGAGCCGCAGCGCGTCAAGCAGGAAATCGAGGATATCATCGGCATACCTGCCGAAGATGCACCGGAAATTTCCGCCAAGGTGGGGCTGAATATCCATGACGTGCTCGAACGCATCGTCAGCGATATTCCGGCACCAAAGGGAGACCCCAATGCGCCGCTGCGTGCGCTGATTTTTGACAGCCAGTACGACCCCTATAAGGGTGTCATTGTCTATATGCGTCTGATGGAAGGTGAAATGAAGCCGGGCATGAAGGTGCGTATGATGGCGACCGGTGCTGAGTTTCAGGTGATTGAGTGTGGTTATATGCACCCGCTCGGACTGACAGCCTCGGATTCTCTCTCTGCGGGTGAGGTTGGATACTTTACAGCATCTATCAAAAATGTTGCGGATACCCGTGTCGGTGATACCGTGACCGGTGTGGAACGTCCAACGGAACAGGCACTGCCGGGCTATCGCAAGGCGCAGCCAATGGTTTACTGCGGCATTTATACCGAGGACGGCTCCAAGTATCCGGACTTGCGTGATGCACTGGAAAAATTACAGCTCAATGATGCGGCGCTGTCCTTTGAACCGGAATCCTCCATTGCGCTGGGCTTTGGCTTCCGCTGCGGATTTTTGGGAATGCTGCACATGGAAATCATTCAGGAGCGTCTGGAGCGAGAATTTGATTTGGACTTGGTAACAACGCTGCCGTCTGTTGTTTATCAAATTATAAAAACCGATGGCTCGACCATCTGGATTGACAATCCCCATGATTATCCAGACCCTGCGCTGATTGAGGAGGCAAAAGAGCCGTTTGTCAAGGCGTCTATCATTACACCGCAGGAGTTTGTAGGCAATATTATGCCAATGTGTCAGGAGCGCCGCAGTGTGTTCAAGGATATGAAATATCTGGATTCTACTCTCGTGGAGCTGCACTATGAAATGCCAATTAACGAAATTATTTATGATTTCTTTGATGCCCTCAAGGCGCGTACAAAGGGCTATGCCTCTTTGGACTATGAGCTGAGTGATTACCGCAAAAGTGACCTTGTAAAGGTAGATATGCTGCTCAACGGGGATCAGGTTGATGCGCTGTCTTTCATTGCGCATCGTGAAAAAGCGTATGGACGTGCGCGCCGTATCTGTGAAAAGCTCAAGGAGAATATTCCGCGTCAGCTGTTTGAGGTGCCGATTCAGGCGGCGATTGGCGGCAAGGTCATTGCCAGAGAAACTGTAAAGGCAGTGCGTAAGGACGTGCTGGCAAAATGCTATGGCGGTGACATTACCCGAAAGAAGAAGCTGCTCGAAAAGCAGAAGGAAGGCAAAAAGCGTATGCGCACGCTGGGTACGGTACAGGTGCCGACCGAAGCGTTTATGGCGGTACTCAAGCTGGATGAAGAATAAGGACACGCTGGGGCTGTATCTGCATGTCCCGTTTTGTGCATCAAAATGTCACTACTGTGATTTTTATTCTTTCGCAGGCGATAGCGTGCAGATAGATGGGTATATTGCCGCTATGTGTCGGGAAATCGCGAGCGTGTGTTCTCTGTTTTCGGAAAGACCGGTCGATACCGTGTACTTTGGCGGAGGTACTCCATCTGTTCTTGGGGGTGCGCGTTTGGGTACATTGCTGCAAGCCGTGCGTACACATTTTCAGGTCATGGAAAATGCGGAAATCACGGTTGAGTGTAATCCGGATTCCATAGATGTATCACTGCTGCGAGCGCTCAGACAGGCAGGGGTCAACCGTCTGTCGGTGGGCGTACAGTCGGCGCATGATGAGGAGCTTCGGTTGCTGGGACGGCGGCATACCTTTGCACAGGCAAAGCAGGCAATTCTTCTTGCGAGGCAAATGGGATTTGATAACATCAGCTTGGACCTCATGTATGGACTGCCGCAGCAGACCGAACAGGACTTCATGCAGTCTGTACAAGCGCTGTTGGAGCTGGAACCTGCCCACCTGTCCTGTTACAGCTTAAAGCTGGAGGCAGGAACCCGTATGGCAGAGCAGAACCCCAGATTGCCGGACGGAGATGCGCAGGCAGAGATGTATCTCCATCTGTGTGACAGATTGGACAAAGCCGGATATCAGCATTATGAAATATCCAACTGGGCAAAGCCAAACAGGGAATCCAGACATAACAGCCGTTACTGGAAACTGTCTGATTATCTGGGTCTGGGACCCGGGGCACATTCCTGTATTGCGGGAAAACGCTTTGCTTATCCAGATGATTTACAGGCATTTTGTAATGCACCCAAGAGGATCGCGGAGGAACCGGTTGCCGGATTTCCACCGTATGCCGAATATATTATGCTGTGCCTGCGCACACAGGCAGGCATTTCTGTCAGCGAATTTGAAGCGCGGTTTGACCGCAGCTTTGCGCCCTATGCGCAAAGATTACAGAGTTTGTGCAAAGCAGGTCTTACAAAACAAACAGAACATGGCTGGCAGCTGACAGATGCTGGCTTTCTGGTTTCCAATTTGATTATCACAGATACACTGTGTGTAGATGACTGATAAAGAAACGATACAATCTTGATTATTATGGACTATGGAGGAATTTTATTATGCGTGCTGTTATTACAGTGGTAGGTAAGGACAGAACAGGTATTATTGCCGCAATTTCGCAGGCGTTGTCTGACCATCATGTAAATATTCAGGATATTTCTCAAAATGTTATGGACGAAATGTTTGCGATGGTGATGTTTGTGGATATTACTGCATGTACGGTTCCCTTTGATGCACTTTGCACTGCGCTCGACGGGGTGGGTGCACAGATGGGCATGAAAGTTCACTGCATGCATGAGGATATCTTCAATGCAATGCACCGTATTTGACCGCAATATCAGGAAATGAGAGGTGCATCACAATTATGTCAATGATAACCACAGGAGATGTTCTGGAAACCATTCAGATGATAGAGGAAGAACATCTGGATATCCGCACCATCACAATGGGGATTTCCCTGCGTGATTTGGCATCGGACGATATTCAGGTGCTGAGCAATAAGATTTATGACAAGGTAACACGACGCGCGGAGAATCTGGTCAAAACGGGTGAGCAAATCGAGCGGGAGCTTGGGATTCCGATTATTCATAAGCGTATTTCGGTCACTCCGATTGCAATGATTGGTGCAACGACCCATGCAGCAAGCTATGTGCCGATTGCGCAGGCGCTTGACCGCGCAGCGGAAACGACAGGTGTCAACTTTGTAGGCGGTTTTTCGGCGCTGGTGCAGAAGGGCTTTGCAAAGGGAGACGAGATTTTAATGCAGTCCATTCCGGAAGCCCTTGCCGTGACGAACTGTGTCTGTTCTTCGGTCAATGTGGCATCCACCAAGGCTGGAATCAATCTGGACGCGGTGGCACAGATGGGGCGCATTATCAAGCAGACCGCCGAAATTACCAAGGAGCAAGGCTCAATGGGCTGTGCCAAGCTGGTTGTATTTGCCAACGCAGTAGATGATAACCCTTTTATGGCGGGGGCATTTCATGGAATTGGTGAGCCGGAAACCGTCATCAATGTGGGCGTTTCCGGACCGGGTGTTGTGCAGGCCGCCATTAAGCGTGCTGGAAACTGTTCCATCAATGAAGTGGCAGAAATCATCAAAAAGACTGCATTCAAGATTACTCGTATGGGACAGCTTGTGGGAACGCTGGCATCGGAGCGTTTAGGCGTGCCGTTTGGGATTGTGGACCTGTCTCTTGCACCCACTCCGGCGATTGGCGATTCGGTTGCCCGAATTCTGGAGGAGGTTGGTTTGGAAACCTGCGGCGGCTGTGGAACCACAGCGATTTTGGCAATGCTCAACGATGCGGTCAAGAAGGGCGGCGTAATGGCGTCCTCTCATGTCGGCGGATTGTCAGGCGCATTCATTCCGGTGTCGGAAGATGAAGGTATGATTGCAGCGGTACAGCAGGGAGCACTTTCTATGGAAAAGCTGGAGGCTATGACTGCTGTTTGTTCGGTGGGCATTGATATGGTTGCGGTTCCGGGGGATACGACCGCCGAGGTCATTTCTGGACTGATTGCAGATGAAATTGCGATTGGTGTCGTCAACAATAAGACCACTGCTGTGCGTGTGATTCCGGCGGTTGGCAAAAAGGTGGGTGAAATGGTAGAGTTCGGCGGCTTGTTGGGTTCGGCACCCATCATGCCGATTTCGACCAAATCGCCTGCAAAGTTTATTCATCGCGGCGGTCGGATTCCAGCACCAATTCACAGCCTGAAAAACTAATTGCCTGTATGGGCGAAATCACTTGAAAAAGGAGCCTGAACGATATGGCATTGCAAAAGAATAAGGTATACCGTGCAGAAATCATAGACTATACAACAGATGGAAGCGGGGTAGCGCGAATCGAAGGCATGGCTGTCTTTGTACCCAATACCGCTGTTGGGGATCAGTGTGATATTCGTATCGTAAAGGTGAATCAGAAAATGGCATTTGGCCGTCTGGAGAAGATTATCATTTTTTCTCATGACCGAATGGAGCCAGACTGCCCAATCGCAGATAAATGTGGTGGCTGCTGCTATCAGCATATCTCTTATGAAGCAGAGCTGCGTGCAAAACGCAAGAAAGTGGAAGATGCCCTAACAAGGATTGGCGGGGTATCCGGTGTACTGGACGGTATTACCGGTGCAGAGGATATCACAAGATACCGCAATAAGGCACAGTATCCGGTTGGTCAGGACGCACATGGGAGCTATGTTGGATTTTATCGTCCGCATAGCCATGATATTGTGCGGACAGAAGATTGCAAAATTCAGTCAGAACGGGCGAATCGTCTGGCACAGGCTGTTTGTGCGTGGATGGATACGCATGGAATTATGGCGTATCAGGAGAAAACGCATCAGGGGCTGATTCGTCATATTTATGTGAGAACAGGGGCGGTGAGTGGAGAAACACATCTGTGTCTGGTTGCAACCCGTGGCAAAGTTCCGGAGAAAGAGGACTTGATTCAGCGTTTGACTGACGCAGAACCATCTCTTGTTGGCATTGTGGTCAATGTCAATAAGCGTGCAGATAATGTGATTTTGGGAGAGCGCACACTGACTCTTTGGGGAGAACCGGTCTTGCAGGATAGTTTGTGCGGCAATGTGTTTCGGTTGTCCCCGCATGCCTTTTATCAGGTCAATCATGCACAGACCGAACGCCTGTACCGCTATGTGATGGAGCAGGCTGCCCTGACCGGTCAGGAAACCGTGATTGATCTTTATTGCGGTGCGGGTACCATTACCCTTGCATTGGCAGAGCAGGCAAAGCGGGTCATTGGGGTAGAAATCGTACCCGAAGCCATTGAGAATGCCAGAGAAAATGCGGAGCGCAACGGGATTCAAAATGTAGAATTTTTGTGCGCAGATGCAGGGCAGGCGGCAATGCTCTTGGCAGAGCGCGGAGAATGTCCCGATGTCCTCACGGTTGACCCGCCTAGAAAGGGACTGGACGAACAGGCTGTTGAAGCCATCTGTCAGATGCAGCCATCTAAGATTGTCTATGTTTCTTGTGACCCTGCAACCTTAGCCCGTGATATAAAGCGTTTTTCACTCGAGGGATATCAGGTCGTTTGCGCACATGCTTTCGATTTGTTCCCACGAACGAAGCATGTGGAGACGGTAGTTCTTTTGTCCAGAAAAACTCCGGATGATACGATAGAGGTCGACTTAGACTTGGATGAGCTTGATATTACCGCTGCTGAGTCAAAGGCTACCTATCAGGAAATCAAGGATTATGTGCTGAAAGAATTTGGCTTAAAGGTTTCAACTTTATATATTTCCCAAATTAAACGCAAATGTGGTATTGATGTAGGAGAACATTACAATATTTCACAGAAAGAAAATCAGAAAGTACCACAATGCCCGAAAGAAAAGGAAGATGCTATCCGAGCTGCTCTTGAACATTTTGCGATGATCTAAAGGTCATTGCTGATTTCAAGGAGGAATAGCATATGAAGTCATTATTCGAAGAAATGGGCGGTACATATACGCTCGGAGCAGATGGAATGTATTATCCGGATTTGGAACTTCCGGAGGAAGAACCGCATTACGGAAAGTACGGCAGAATGCGTCTGCGCTATCTGAAAGAACACCATAAGATGCTGTACAACACACTTTTGCTGGATGGAGAACTGGTCAAACATCTGAATGAGGTGGATGATACCGCTAATCAAAGAATGGAACTGTTGACCCTGCAAATGCAGGAGCAGCAGGGCATAAACGAAGCATTAAAGGCTCGTGATCAGATGGCATGGGTTGGTGCTTGCAATAACATCCGAAATGCGGCAGAGGAAATTGTTTTGAATGAATTGATATGTTGTTAAATCGAGAAGGAGGGAGTGATGAATTCCCTCCTTCTCGATTCTGAAGATATCATCTCTTTTGGAGAATGAAAAGGGATTTTGTAGAAAAATTTATGCTTATATACTAAAATGCACATAAGGAAATACAAAGCTCTACAAATTATTTATTTATGTGTAACGAATGATGATTTCCGGGTACTAACTTAGCAGAAAGGAGGAAGTACGATGGAATCAATGGAAGAAATATACCAAAACCACTCAAAAAAGGTCTATACGTTTCTACTAAGTAAAACATGTAACCATGAACTTGCAGAAGAATTAACACAGGAAACTTTCTTTTGCGCTGTAAATAGTATTAACAAGTTTAAAGGAAATAGCAGTGTATTGACATGGCTTTGTGGTATTGCTCAAAATCTTTGGCTCAAGTATTTAAGAGACAATAAATCATTTGAAGATTTATCAAATTATGAAGACATGTTGACAATTTCTTCTGCTGAAGATGAACTATTTATCCAGTGGGAAAATGTAGAGATATTGAAGTCGCTACATAATCTTGATGAACCGATGAGGGAAGTTATGTATTTACGGTTGATTGGAGAAATATCTTTCGCTCAAATCGGTGAAATAATAGGCAAAAGTGAAAATTGGGCTCGTGTTAATTTTTATCGTGGAAAAAAAAGAATATTTGAGGAGATGAAGAAAAATGAATAAAGAATTGCAGTGCAATATAGTCAATGATTTACTACCTTTATACATGGATGATTTGACATCCGAGGAAACAAATTCATTTATTAAAAAGCATTTGGAAGAATGCCAAAATTGTCAGAATGAATACCGGACGTTTAAAGCAGAATTAAGTAATTCAGCCAACAGGAATAATGCTACAAAAATGCAAGAGATTGATTATCTGAAAAAAATAAACATATATCAAAAAATGAATTTTGTTTTGGGTGCAATCATCAGCTTCCTGTTTGGGGCATGTTTACCTGTATTGAAAGTTGGCATACCTGTACTTCTAAACGGAGCAGTCCCTGATTATTATCTGGCACGACTTCAAATCGCATGGCATATCGGTCTTTTGAAAATGACAGTTTCTGGAGTAATAGTGTGCCTTATTTATATGATTATTATGTTTATAATCAAGAAAAAGCTAAACAGCAAAACCAGTCGAAATAGTCAACCGTAAAGAGAGTGGCCTGTATCCATCGCTTCAATCTGGTTTTGCAATAAATATAAGGGATGACAGCATAAAATGCTATCGCCCTTTTACATCATTTAGAAAGAGCCATGACTGCACTCCATATCAGAGTGAAAGCCGTGGCTTTTAACTTGTGGTTAAGTTTTTATCTCCATGATTAACAACTGCTCGATTGTGCTATGAATATCAGCTTGCTATAATAAAGACAACAAAGAGCTTTTTGTAATATCCTCAAAGGAGATTAAGATATGCCTATGAACATAGTCATCCAAGAGCAGCGCAAGCTACTTGGATTAACACAGGAACAGGTTGCTGATTATCTCGGTGTTTCTACTCCCGCTGTCAGCAAATGGGAGAAAGGTATCACAAGCCCTGATATTGGCCTTCTTCCTCCATTAGCCAGACTTTTGAAAATTGATTTGAATACATTGTTTTGTTTTAGTGAGGATCTGTCTGAACAGGAAATTGGATTTTTCTGCAACGAGCTCGCCAAACAAGCAAGGAATGATATTCTTTCTGCATTTGATGCTGCTGAAGCAAAGATACACGAATACCCACACAACGAACTGCTTCTTCTCAACATCACGATTATTTTGGATTCCATACTTTTGCAGACAGCCGATGATACTTTACCCATCGATAGCCTTGATACAAAGATTTCAGACTGGTATTTACATCTGGCTGAGAGCAATGATGAAAAGATACGAAATAGTGCTAACTATATGAGAGTTAACCGCTATATTCGTAAGGGCAAAACAGATGCTGCACAAGAGGTTCTTGATACAATTCAAGATAAAACTGACCTGATTAGCACATTGCCGGATAAACTTATGCTTCAGGTATCTATTTATATGCAACAACAAAAAGCAGAATTGGCTGCATTAGAACTGGAAAAGGCATTATTCAAAGAAATTACCAGAGTTCAGATGCTCCTAACGAAATTGATAGATGCTGAATTAGCTTCCGGAAACACAGAATCTGCTTGTAAAATTGCCGAAAAATCAAGTTCCATGGTAGATGTATTTGATATGTGGGAATACAACCGATATATTGCTTCTTATCAGATTTTGGAACAAAAGCAAAATGCAGATGCAACGCTTCATTTACTGGAACAAATGCTTGAAGCGCTCACTACACATTGGTCATTAACTGATTCCGTTCTGTATCACAGGATGGCACCCGAAACCAAAGCTATACAATCCCATGAGTTGATACCAGTTCTTCTCAATGGATTAGAAACTGATCCACAATGTGCATACCTTCGAGAACATCCAAAATTTAGGGAGATTATAGACAAATACAAAAACAAATGAGGGATACGGCTGCTACTACCTTTCGGAAGTAACAGCCGTGTTTTCAATTATCGCTCGTATTCTTTCTTCTTTTGCTTCTTTGGTTGTGGGGTTTCTTGTTTCGGCATTTTCAGCTGTTCGCTGATAGAACGCTTTTTCTTCTGAATTGGCTGTTCTTTCAATTCGGCATCAATCTGCCTGTTGGCTTCATCGAAAGTAGCAGAACTGTATTTATTCTTGTATTTTTCATACAATTTTCGTACTAAACCAACTCTGCCATCAGGACGGAGTTTTTCACGTTCCTGCATAACTGCATCCATATTTTCGGGTGCGATACCATCTCGGATTTCAAGAAACTCTGTCTTATCAGCTTCTTTCTGTTCAGACAGGGCAGCACGCTGCTGTTCCAAGGTTTCCAGAGCGTTCTCCATCTTTTTTAGATTCTGCTTTCTGGCAGCAATGCCGTTATCCTGACAATTAAGCTGAGAAAGCAATCCAGCCTTTTGGAATTTCAATTCTTCAATATCTTCGGTCAGAGCTGCAATCTGTTCACCCAGCTTACTTGCACGAATGAAATGAATCCCACAGTTTTTCTGTTCTGCAATCAGCTCTTTTTTCTCAGCGGTCTTGGCTTTGAATTCTGCCTTAACATTTTTGTATTCAGCCAGTATATCAGCCAAAAGGTTTTTCTGGGAAGTGACAGCTTCCTGCTGAGAAGTATTCACGATCAACTGATACTGAAGAAAAATCATGTTGTCACGCAGAGTTTCCAATGCAGAAGCGAGGGCAGGAATATTTTCTTTGACTGCTTTCATCAGCTTCTGCACCTGTTTTTTCAGTTCACGCAGGAGTTTGTTATCTGCCCTGATCTGGCGGTTCAGTTCGCAGCGGTCAGAAACAATTCCCATGGATTCCAGTTTTCTTGCGTGGTATCCTTCGTGTACGGTTGGCTGTTCAGTTAGTCCTCTGGCGGCATGACTGCGACAGTCTACACGGTCAGCAATACCATGGCGTTCCTGTTCTTCATTGACAATCATTTCCCAGCTCTTGCGCCATGCAAATATCTGTTCTTCGCTGTTCCAAAGTGCTGTAAGTGGGTTTTGTCTCCCATAGCGGGTGCTTTTAGGGGTCTTTGACGTCCTGATACATCCCTCAATTTTCTCAGCTTCAGATGGGGTTAAATACTGCCTTTTCTCCCCGAACTGATACATATATTGTTTCTCCCACCCCTGTGTTTTGGCGGTCTTGAACTCATCAGCAGTAAAACCACGTTCTTCGCCGCCACGCTTGCAAAGGTATTCTTTCTGAGTCTTTGTCTGCCACTTGCCGTGTTCATCTAAGGGACGCATGGTGAAAAGAATATGGCTGTGAGGATTATGCCCCGGAGGGTACGGATCATGGATGTTCACATCCGCACACATTCCAAGGTCAATGCCTTGCTCACGAACAAAACGCTTCAGCATACTTTTCCAGTCATCCAAAGACAGTTCTGATGGCAAAGCAACCACAAGCTCTCTCGCCAGTCGGCTGTCCTTTGTCTTTTCTACGGACTCGACAGCTTCCCAGAGTAGCTGTCTGTCCTTCCATTCTTCTGGTGCATACTGCGGAAGAAAGACTTCGCTATACAGACACCCGTGCTTTCTGGTGTAGTCATGGGTAAGTCCGTCATAATCATTGTAGAGTCGGGAACAGGATGCATAAGCGGCAGCTGCTATCACAGAACGGCCTGCGCCACGACTCACAACTTTTGCTTCTAAATGGAAATAGTTCACTATTTTCCTCCTTCCTGTGCCGCAGCACAATTTTTGTTTCTTTTTTGAAAAAGAAAATAGGTGCGGTGAATGCTGCGCCTATCTCTGCGATAAAACTGCCGCACCCGAAGGGCGTACCTTGTGTAGTGGCAGATTTTCGCAGGCAGTTAGCGCAAGGTAGGGTACAATTTGTACCCCTGATTACAAACGCAGTATCGTTTGTACTTGCGGAAACTGCGTGGACAATGACAGCAAGTGTGGCATTGTACATAAGGCTCCAACGGAGCCGCAAAGCCTCGCAGAGCGCACGACCCCGAAGGGGATACCACCGCCCATTTTATGGGTGGTGAGTAAGTGCGCCCTTCGGGATAGCAGCGAAGCTGCCAAGGCTTATGCCTTCAATCGTCTTTTCAGCTCCATCTTCACATCATCAAGCTCCATAGTCTGAACTTCCGGGAACACGCTTTCCAATACGGCTCCCATCTGGATCAATCGTCTGGTTCTTGCCTTTCGCTCTTTCTGGCGGTTGCGTGCTTCAATCGCTTCCATTCTGTGCTGTGCCTGCAATAATTTCTTTTCATCTTCAGTCATAGGTCTGTTATTTGCCATAAAATCTCCTCGTATTATAAAGTAGTAGTGTTTATAGTCCCTCTCCAAGGACTGTATGCTCGCTTCTGGGTGTCCTTTTCCAGATTGAAGCGAAGATTTGTGCTGCGGATATTCTCGCTCATGGCTTACTCCTTCCTGCGAAGGCTCATAGAGGCGAGATATTCATAACCTTTGGCTGTCGCACAAATATCATCCAGAATAGTCACTCGGCTTTCATCGTACTGTCCAAAATGCTTGACCAGACAGCCGCCACCACCAACGATATACAGTCGCATCAGATCCGGATTGTATTCATAGCGGCGAAGCGTAGCAAAAATATCAGCCACATATCGCTTAGCCACGGAGGTAATACAGTCCAGATAGGGCTTGCTGATATCAGCAGTTCCGAAACGAAGTACCTGCTCAACAGTAGATTCTTCGATTTTCACGCCGAAGCTGTCCAGTACCGCATTCTTAGCGGCAATCATGCACTGGTTGGCACCGAACTTTTCTGTCCAACAGCGGCTCTCTACCGCCTTTTTATTGTTGATATACAGAATGTTCATGGTGCCGTTTCCAATGTCTGCCAAAAGATTCGTTCCCTTGAAATTTCCCAGTTGATTGATGATGGCAGGGTATCCCTGCGGGAAAAGACTGCATCCGACAAATCGAATGTAATAATCGTTGCCATTAAAACGGAAGTTCACTTCCTTGTTGCGGAGCAGATAGCTTCGGAAATCTTCACGCTGTTTGCGAATCCAGGTCAGTGGCAGACCGGCAGCCAGATGAACATCTGCTTCACGGATGCCGTATACATTCAGTTCTCTGGCAACCGCCATGAGCGTCAGAAGGTAATAGTCCTCATCCACAGCCTTGTCTGCGATAAATTCCTTGTGACCTTCTCCGATGCGGTAATAGATGCCGCCATATTCCAGAATGTTGCCGGAGAAGATCGGCTCGGTTTCATAGGCGGTCACTCCGGTAGGGGTAACTGTGTTTGCGGTCTTGATGTTGCCGTAGCCGTGATCCACAGCAATGATTTTGATGTTGTTCAGTTCTCTCATTTGGTCTGTACCTCCTTGTGCTTGTTCGTGTTCATAAAAAATGCCCCTTTCAGTAGATTTGCGTTGAAGTAGCACCGGATTTTCTGATTTGGTGCTGTTTTCATTGCAATTTCATTCTATTGAAAGAGGGCGCAAAACACATTGAGCGTGGATTGAGCGGAAATTGAGCAAAATTTATCTGTGGAATAAAAAATAGCTCTGCTATTACACAGAGCTACAATTGTTTATTTAATGACAATTCGTTCATTTATTTTACAAGGTGAATTAAGACACATTATCACAGTTAATGGATCAACATTATATTCTGTCGCAATAATGTGTGCATCTACCATTACTGATATTGTCCATGCAGAATCAATTTCACCTTTCGGAATTTTTATTCGTCGCTTTTGGTCATATTCTTCAAAAGCTTTCTTAATGTTTGTTCGCTGGTTGGCTTTTAATGAATTAAACTGCTTTAATGCAACCATGGGCATAATCCTGCTTTTAGCAAACATATTCGATACAGTTACCCATTTCACGAAATCTTTCTGAGATTTGAATACTATTTTATTTTTCATAACAATCCTCCCAAAAAGTTTTTACAGATAAAAATCGAATTTTCCCTTGAGCATTAAGTGTCGGAAGTAATTCTTTAATCATGTCACAATCACTTTCGTTAAAGTAATAGTAGACACATTCGTCAATATTAGATGCATTTATTGATTCAAATATATGAAAATCATTCCACGGAGATAATCCTAATATTTCTAATGTCCCCGTAATATTTTTGAAAGTATCAAAATGATAATTATCAGAAAAAGTTAATGAAGGATTAGCGGCTTTAAGCTGAATGGCATATCCCATATTTGCAGTCAACTTATTCGATTTAAGCGTCCAACTATCAACATCCTGTTTGATTTTGGGGTCATTATTATAGGCTATTGCCATTTTTTCAACAGCACTATTTGCTTGAGGAATTTGTTTGATCTGTAATTCTTTGTATGCGCCACAATGTGTTGTCAAAGCGTTTGAATACAAATAGAAATAATTCTCATCAATTTCTATTTCTTTTATTGGTGCATCGGGAAGTTGGTTTCTGAATGAATCGAGAAGATACACATCACTTTTCTTATCAAATTGCCCATGAATATGGTATGCCGGTTTATGTGTTGCTAATTCGAGATTTGCATCATAGTTTGTAGTAAATATGTTGTCGAACGCCTCTAAATAGGTGATGAATTTTTCCGGATATTCTTGATACAAGGTATTAAGTTTACCATCATTATATATTGCATATAGATAAGCAACTCTCAGAGCTTCCCTGACATAGTATTGCTCGGGATTTTGAGTATTGGTCTTGTGGCATACTAAATCATGAATTAAATAATAGTCTTCAAATCCTATATCAGTTATTCGTAATGTATCAATTTTATCTGCATATTGTTTTTTGAAAGACTTCAAAGATTCATCTTCTGCAGTACAATTTGTAAAATTATCGTATTTGTCCTCCAAAATATCTCTTGCTTCTAAAAATAATTGCCCTATATAATTTTTTAACAGGTACGGGAAATTCACAATGATATGTGATGGAAAATCATCTCTATCACAATTTTTTAGAATTCTCAATACTATTTGTTGCGTAGTATAATCAGTTTTATTAAATTGAATGTTTATACCATTTCCAACGAGTAAATTGTTCATATAGTTATATATCCCCTTCTTTGGTCAATAATTTTTCGCCTAAGTATAATCCGGCTTGCGCATACGTTCCAAGCAGTTCCTGTTTCTTTGCTTCAATCATATCAGGTTCAAACTCAAATACTGTTTCATAGATTTCCATAGCTTTCTGGAAATATGAAGTTGCCTGCGAAATTTCTCCCATAGTCAGGCTGATATTTCCCATCGCTTCTTGAACACTTGCATAATCCAGACCAGTATCAGAATTATATTCTCGAATTACACGGCAGAGCTTTCGCAGAGCAGACAAACCAACATCAGGCTGTCCCATATCCGTAAGCAATACAGCATAGTTTGTAATCTGCACAATGCTATCATGGTAATAGGCCAGACCATACTCATCTATGATTCTGATTGCCTGTTCCATATTTTCTTTAGCAAGTTCCAGCTTGCCATTCATTTTATACATACCGCCAAGATTTGCATACAGATTGGACAGGAGCAACGCATTCTCCGAAGTCATTTTCGGAATCATTGCAATGGCATCTTTCTGCATCTTGATTGCTTTATCTGGTTTCTTCTCATAAGCTGCCTGATAACTGAGCAGCAATGCCCGGTCAGCAATAGAGCCTACAGCCTTGTCCTTGAGCAAGTCAGACAGTTTATTTATAACCAATTCCATCCCCTGATAATAGCGGTAATTCTCCATATAAGGGAACACATCTTCCAAGAAACGAAGATATACCGGCATATCATCATTTTCAATCTGATTTATCACAAATTCAATGGTCTGGAACAACTGTTTATAATAAGAAACTTCTTCTCCATGACGCAGACAAATCTGCTGTAAGCTTTCCAATAAGGTGTGACAAGTCTGCACAGAAGGTTTTGTTTCTTCCATTGTCACTTCCTGCATCATTGGATGAAGGGCAATCATACGACCTTCCATTGCCTTGATGAAGCCTTTTTCAATCAGATCATTGACAGTATTCATATCACGCAGCTTTAACCAGTTCGCAAACAATCTGTTTTGAACACCGGAAAACGAAGCCAACGCAAGGTTTCTCATAATATCTGTTTCTGCTTCTGAAAGCTGATACAGAGAGAACAACGTGTGAATGTGGTCATAATAGGTCGCCTTGCGACTTTTGCCGTCTTTGGAGATACCGATAGTATCGGTGGCATCCAGGGCGACTTTTTCTTCTTTTAGCTTCTTTAACAGGAGCAACGGCTCCATAATTCCACTTTCCAACAAACGGGCTGACATTTCTACAGCAAGAGTATGACTGTGTACTGTTTGGATGATTTGCTCCAAAATCGTGCGATTCTTTTCAGCATCGGAATAGAAGCAGCCCATCAGTTTAATCAAAGCATCTGTATCCCCAATTTCTTCCAGATTCATGAAAGTATAGTTGTTAAAGCTGCTTCGGGTAGTAAACAGAATACGGCAGCGATATTTCATCACAACCGACAGCAAACCATCCTGCGATGCTGTAGTATTAAAATTATCAATGATAAATAAGGTGTCCTCTTTCAATGTACGCAGAAAACGGTTATGTTTGCGGAACCGTTCTTCATTGTCGTCATCCGGCAGATCATCTGCAAAATCCATATCTGAAATATCTTGTTTTAAATTGCCAGTGTAGGAAAGGTACAAAATATTTGTGTATTCTTTGCTATGAATTTTAGCATAAGCCTTTGCCAATTCACTTTTACCAATGCCGGCGATACCTTGCAGAAATACCTTTCCATGACTACATAACAACTGATGTAAAGTTACAAGTTCATTGTCTCGTCCACAGAAATGACGGCATGGCTTTGGGGTACCGCCATCGTAGATAAAATCTTTCACGGCCGGAGAAAGATTTCCAGCAGATAACAGATTCTTAGTATTTACATCTCGCTTTACAAAAGTACGTTCCATGCCAAAGCATAAAGCAGAAGTTAGAAATACTGCTTCATCCATTTCTGTTTCACAAGGATAATTCTCGAGAAGCCGAGCCTTGGTTTTATCTGATATGGTTGTATCCTGCACCAGAATGTTATAAATCTCTTGCACCGCCATAGTACTGTCATACATCAACGGAAGCACATTTCTGTGCATATCAGCAGCGAGTCGGTTTCGATTGTGGTTATCCATATAATACCTGGTGATACGAGGACTGATTTTTGCTTGTCCATTGAACCAACGGCATACCAGACCATTATCAAAATCAAAATCCAGAGATTCGTCTGAACTTAAAAAGCTGACAAACAACTGGTACATCATGTCAATCTGATTCATACTGTGGGCATCACTGATATAGTTACGAATGGTGGTGATGACTGAACTGAAATCTAAATATTCCATAGACAGCCCTCCTTCAAAAATAGTCAATTTACGCTCAATCCACGCTCAATGAAGCTTTAGACTGTTTGTTCTAAAATGAGTGTAGATTGATGGAAGCGTTCTGCTAAATATTATAGCACGGCTTTCAAGTCTACGAAAGAGCATAGGTAAGTGATTTGAAAGGAGGGGCTCATGGAACAGAATATAGCATTTGAACGATGTGTGGATTTTCTGGCTCGTATGATTGAGAAATACGGGCAAGAGCTCCTCGATGAGATCAATGCAGATGAAGATGGTGGGGCAAGAACTAAAACAGAAGATACAAAGTCAGCGTAAATGGGTGTCGAAAATGTCGGCATCCATTTTTTATATTTTGAATATATTGAAAAACTGAAAATCAATGGTATAATTAAGTTGGGACAAATAATTGAAACAGTAATTCGATATATGCCATATGGAATATAATGGGAGGCAGCAATCATGGATAGCAGAAAACGTATGGGGAAAGATAAAGATGGAGTGATTTTCCCTGTTGCTCCAAATCTTTCTGAAATGAGTGATAGTTATTTGGATTTTATAGAAGCAATCAAAAAAGAAATTGAGAACCAGAGATTAAAGGTTGTACTGAATGCAAATTCCAGTATGATCTGTCTCTATTGGAATATTGGTAAAGCTATTCTGCAAAAGCAGGAGGAAGAAGGCTGGGGAGCCAAAGTCATTGACCGCATGGCAAAAGACCTGAAAGATGCGTTTCCGGATATGTCCGGCTTTTCTCCAAGAAATATTAAGTATATGAGAAAATTCGCAGAGTGCTGGCCGGATTTTGAAATTGTGCAACGGGTCGTGGCACAAATTCCATGGCGTACCAATCGTATGTTGCTTGACAAATTGGATACACAGGAAGAACGAATCTGGTATGCACATAAAACCATCGAAAACGGTTGGAGCAGTACGATTCTGGATTTGCAGATTCAGAGCAAATTGATTGAACGTACAGGAAAAAGTGTCAATAACTTCCCTGTTGCTTTACCACCTGCGGATTCCGATATGGCAAATCAGATTTTCAAAGATCCGTATCTGTTTGATTTCCTTGGTACTGATATGCCAAGGCGAGAGGTTGAGATTGAACGTAAGCTGACAGAGCATATCCAGAACTTTCTTTTGGAGTTGGGACAGGGATTTGCGTTTGTAGGCAGACAGGTACATCTGGAAGTGGGCGGAGATGACTTTTATATTGATCTTTTGTTCTATCATCTGAAACTTCGCTGTTATGTGGTAATTGAACTGAAAGCTTGTGATTTTGAGCCCGGTTTCATCAGTCAGCTCAATATGTATCAGAATGTTGTAAATGATATTCTGCGTCATCCGAGTGATAATCCGACTATCGGATTGCTTTTGGTTAAAGGTAAAAATCAGACGGTAGTTGAGTATTCTCTTGCAGGATACCAGAATCCAATTGGCGTAGCAGAATGGAAAAACCAGATGGTAAAAGCACTTCCGGAAGAACTGAAAAGCAGCTTGCCGTCTATTGAAGAAATCGAAAAAGAATTGGAGTAAAAAGTGCCACAGGCCGTGGCACAATTACATATCACCCTATGGATGGAGGTGGTTAGGAATTGAAAACAAGAAGATGTTACATATACACACGAGTATCTACCTCGATGCAGGTAGATGGATATAGTTTGGATGCACAGAAAGATAAGCTGAAAAAGTATGCGGAATTTCAGGATATGGTAGTTGCGGGTGAATACTCTGATGAGGGAAAATCCGGTAAGAACATAGAAGGTCGTCCACAATTTTTGCAAATGCTGAAAGATATTGAGTCAGGCAAAGATAAGGTTGAATTTGTCCTTGTATTCAAACTTTCCCGATTCGGAAGAAATGCAGCCGATGTACTTAGTTCCTTACAGCGTATGCAGGATTTTGGGGTCAATCTGATTTGTGTAGAAGATGGCATAGACAGTTCCAAAGACAGCGGGAAATTGATGATTTCTGTCTTATCTGCGGTTGCGGAAATTGAGCGTGAAAATATCCTTGTTCAGACTATGGAGGGGCGCAGACAGAAGGCTCGTGAGGGAAAATGGAATGGCGGTTTTGCTCCTTATGGATATAAGCTGGTAGATGGTTATTTATATATTGCAGATGATGAAGTCGATGTGATTCGCATTATTTTTGATAAGTATGTGAATACAACAATGGGAGCATCTGCAGTTGCAACGTATTTGAATGAGCATGGCTATGTAAAGAAAAAGCGCCAGAATAACACGCTGGATATGTTTTCAGCACATTTTATCAAGTCAATTTTAGACAATCCGGTTTATTGTGGAAAACTCGCTTATGGTCGCCGTAAGAATGAAAAGATTGCAGGAACCCGTAATCAGTATCATATTGTGAAACAGGACGATTACCCGGTTTATGATGGAGTACATGAAGCAATTGTTTCGGAAGAAGTATGGCAGATGGCACAAAGGAAACGTCAGGAAACAGGTGTCAAAAGCGAGAAAATTTATAATCAGGAACATGAAAACATCCTTTCCAGTATTCTTCGTTGTCCTGTGTGCGGGGCTGCGATGTACGGCAATGTAAATCGTAAGAAGAAAAAAGACGGAACCTTATATAAGGATTATTATTATTATCATTGCAAACACCGTACTACGGTAAATGGTCATAAATGCGGATACAGACGACAGTGGAAACAGGAAATGGTGGACGCTGCGGTAGAAGAAGTGATCAGAAAACTGGTTACAAACCCGAAGTTTGAACAGGCAATCCGTCAGAAGATTGGTTCCAGAATTGATACAGAAGAATTGGAAACCGAACTGGAACAGCTTCGTAAGAAACTTCATCAGCTAAACGGAGCAAAAGCAAAGTTGGGACAGCAGATGGACAGTCTTGATGTAACAGACAAGCATTATGACCGCAAGTATCAGGATATGGAAGAACGCTTGTATAAGCTGTATGATGATATTGATTCTGTGGAAGAAGAAATTGAGGAAGTGGAAACCAGAATCTATAATGTGCGTCAGCAGAAAATTTCCGGTGACAACATCTATCAATTTCTTCTGTATTTTGATAAACTGTATGATAAGTTCACGGATGCTGAAAAGAAAGAGTTTCTTAACAGCTTCATTGAACGAGTTGATATATACGAGCAAGAGCAGCCGGATGGCCGTTTCTTGAAGCACATTAAATTCAGATTTCCTGTCTATTTTAATGGAAAGGAGATAGAGGAAATGAGTTGGGACAACGAAACAACAGTCGAGACGGTCGCTTTACTTTCCAAAGGATAGGTCATCTCGAAAAGATTCAGGTTGAGTTCTCTTTGGAAGATATGGATATGTCTGGGTTCCAAAACGGTACAACCTATGAAGAAATCAAGGCGTATATGCTTGAGAAATACGGATTGAAGGTGTCCAGTCTGTATATCTCACAGATTAAGCGGAAATGTGCTCTTGAGGTTGGACGGAATTATAATTTATCCAAGAAAGAAGATGCCAAAGTACCACAGCGACCGCCAGAAAAAGAAACGGCGTTGATGGAGGCATTGAAGTATTTTCGGATGATTTAGTAGGACATATTGATGTGATCGCAAAATTCTTTGCAGAGTATTTGAAGGGGCGAGGCAAAATACTATGAAAGGCTCTGAAGCAAAAATGACAGGCTTCATGGAAGGTGCAGACAAGCGCTTTGTGATTCCTGTTTATCAGAGAAAGTATGACTGGAAATATGATAACTGCCGACAGTTGTACGAGGATTTAAAGAGAATTGTAATTGATGGAAGAGACAGTCATTTCTTTGGAAGCATTGTTTCTGCTGTCGTTCCGAATGGCAGTAAAATTGAATATCACATTATCGATGGTCAGCAGCGTCTTACTACTATTTCGCTATTGCTCCTAGCCATCCGTAATCAAATCGCAAACGGTAAAGTCACCACTTCTGAGGAAAAACTGGATGAGCAAATCAGCCAAAGATTTCTGATTTCACCGTGGGCTAGCGAAGACGACAGAATCAAGTTGCGCCCAGTAAAGAGTGATAGGGATGCATTGGCTAAACTGTTTGGGGATGAGGAGGACTTTGAACAGGGGTCAAACCTCACTATTAACTACCAGTATTTCTGTGAAATGGTTATGAAAGAGGAAATCCTGGTTGCTGACTTGTATGCAGCCATCGGAAAACTTGAAATCATCAGTATTACACTGGATCAAAGCGACAATGCACAGTTGATTTTTGAGAGCTTGAATTCAACAGGACTTGCTCTTACTGAAGGTGACAAAATCAGAAATTATGTATTGATGGGGCTGCCTGCACAGAGTCAAACCCAATATTATGATGCCTACTGGGCGAAAATTGAGAAATGCACCGGAAACGATGTGAGTGGATTTGTACGAGATTACCTCAGTATAAAGCAACAAGTTACCCCAACAGTAAGTAATGTTTATAAGGCATTCAAGGATTATGCAGAAAAGCTGGCGTTGCCTATTGATACACTTCTGGCTGATCTTCTTCATTATGCAAGGTTATTTGAAAAACTCCTTGTGTGCCAGAGTGGTCTTGAATCACAAAAATTGGATGATTGCCTATATCGTCTTATGCGATTGGAGATTGTTGTTACTCGCCCGTTTTTGATGGAGGTATTACGCCTTAATCAGGACGATAAAATAACGGTAGATGATGTGCTTCAAATCTTCCTGATGACTGAAAATTATCTGTTTCGCAGAAATATTTGCGAAGTGCCAACAAGTGCACTCAATAAAATTTTCTTGAATTTAAATCGAGAGATTTTACGCTATGACAATACCGCAGACAACTATGTCAAAAAGTTTATATACGCACTTTTATCTAAAAAGGAAAGTGGGCGTTTCCCGGATGATACGGAGTTTACCGAGGCACTCGCTGCAAAGCAAGTATATCAAATGCGAGGAAAATACAAGGCATACCTTTTTGAACGGTTTGAAAATTACGGTACCGTTGAAACCAAGGATGTATACACCCATCTTGATAACAACATCTACACGATTGAGCATATTATGCCACAGCATCTGAATCCAGCATGGATTGAGGAGCTAGGCGTAAATGCTGAAGATATTCATGCTACTTGGTTACATAGGCTGGCAAATCTTACATTGACAGGATATAATCCATCTTTGAGCAACAATACTTTCGCTGAGAAGAGGGATGCAAAAGACGGTGGCTATAAAGTCAGCGGATTGAAAATGAATCAGAAGATAGCAACGAAACAGACGTGGGGATTACCCGAATTGGAAGAACGTAACGAAGAAATGATCGCACTTGCTACTGAAATTTGGTCATACCCTCAGACAGATTTTAAGCCCGTAGCAAAAGAATTTGATTCCTGCACATTGGATGATGAGAATGCTGAGTTGACAGGTCGCGACATCGTAAAATACAGCTATCAGAATGCAGAGCAGCCGGTATCAAGTTGGGTGGATATGTTTGAACATATCATTAAGTTCCTTCACCAAAAGGATAAGTCGGTGCTTTCCAGCCTTGTATATGGTAACTCAGAATTGGTTTCGTACGTTGTCGACGATCCCAATAAGCTCCGCAGTGCAATGAAAATTGATGAGAATATTTATATTGAGAAAAATACCAGCACAGTGTTGAAAATGTCTCTGCTTCGTAGAATTTTTGCTTTGTTTGGTGCGGATCCGATGGACTTGGTATTTTATCTGAAAGATGATGAAATGAAAAAAGACAGTATGCGATTATCCGCAATTGCAGAAATTTTTCGAGAATGGGCTTTAGGTTGCGAACACGCTAATATAAACATTGCCAAGTGTAACAGAACCTATACCAGATTTACTACTACAGGAATGTCAGAAATATTACCAGACCTTCCGAATGCTCCGAGCGGCTGGAACACAGAGAATCATTATTTCTATGAGATTGTCAACCGTAGTGGTAAAGATATGTATATTCAATTTTCAATCAGTTCTCGGAATATTACAGATGAGCTTCGTTCGACTTGCGATAGAATCAATCAGTTTTATCCAGCGAAAATGGGTAAAGAAGATTGGCAGTGGCGTATCCCATTTAAGACAAAAACGGTACCCGTCGATGCAGATTTGTCTAGGGAAGCAATTTTTGCAGTTCTGGATACTTGTATGGCTGAGATTCTTGATTTTGAAGCAGAGCTGACACAAAAAATTAAAATACAATAATTATTATTTCTAAGACAGAGCGATGACAGATTTACAATATACACGGCAGAAGTGGTTAAGTGTATCGTGAGTTAGTAAAGAAACAACGAAAGATACAATAGAAATAAAAACGCTACAATTTCCACCTGAACACAGGATAGGAATGGTAGCGTTTTTTCGTTTTCGAAGTAGGGATTCCACTTATAGGTAGTTGAGCTGTTCAATTCGGAGAAAACGTGGGAGGTGTCCAGAGGGGTGAAATCCCTTGGCGCTGGGTTTCTAATAGGGGTGGGCAGCATTCCTGTTGGCACACGATTTTCCTTTGGAAAGTTTAGGTCGTATTTGAAAAGTCGCATAGTTGTGTCATTTTAACAAAATGGCAATGGAAACAATGTAGAAAAAAGTCAAAAAGGACGCAGCAAGCTTGTCATATCGTGTAGCAATACGACGAAACTGTTTGATCTTATGAAAGAAACATTCAACCAGATGCCGGTCTTTATAAAGCCACCAATCTATATCCCATGGTTTCTTGGAATTTATCCTTGGTGGAATGACATATTCTGCTTGTTGACTGATAATATAGGAACGGATTTCTTTATTTCCGTACGCTCGATCAGCTAAAACATGATTCCCTTTTCTATTCATGGCGTTCAATCATTGAACATCGTTTTATTATCCTATTTGGCGGGTCTGCCAGTTTTAGCCGTAGGAAACAGATACTCAATGCGGCTCCACTCATCGTCACTTACTTCATATCGTCTTGCCATATATCTCAGTCCCTTTCAATGATTCTATCACCTTTTTGTGCAACTTTGAGTTTTCAGATACGACCTAAAATACATTGCACGAATTTTCATGCTTATAACCACCTTTCACGTTCTCTCATACAGCGCTTCAACATAGGCTCGACCTGCTGCCAAAACGAAATGACAGGTTGAACGGTAGAGTCCTGAAAATCAATGTAATAGTAGTTTTTGGTTCCCTCCCGTCGCATGGAGATGATACCTGCATCTAGTAATACTTTGAGATGATGAGAGACTGCTGAGCGGGAAATATGGCTTTTCTTTTGAATGTCGCCCACTCGAATCCCGCCCATTCCGCCAGACTCAATGAGAGTCAACAGAATTTCCTGCCGTACTTCATCGCCTAATATGGTCATGATTGGTCGAGCCAGTTGATAGTTTTCGATAAACTGCGCTTTTACGGAAGCAAAATCATTCTTCATCTTGGTTCTCTTATGGTCAATCTGCATCAACCATTGTATCTGTTGCAGCAATAGAATTCAACATTGGTCGCGCAAATCAAGATATATCAAGTGTGAATCCATCATTGAGATTGTGTTTTTCACGCTGTTGTTTGTACAATACATTGCTTTATATACCGCAATGTGATAAAGTAAAGGCAAAGAATATAAAATATTTGCACCACAAAAACAATTGAGAGGAAGGGATACCGATGGAGCGCTTTCAGAAGATTTATCAACAGGGCACAATTGATATCATCGAAATTTGGGTCGATACCCAAACGGGTGTCAACTATGTCTTTCACAGGAATGGCAATGCGGCAGGATTTACCCCATTACTGAATGAGGAAGGGAAACCGGTTGTCACACCGTAACCGGAGTCTGAAGTCCTGCCCTGCTTTCTGGTATCGTGCATGTGCTGAACGTACCATAAGAGGAGGAGACGATGCAAAAATATTTTTCATCGGGAGAGTTTGCGAAGCTTACGGGCGTGAACAAGCGTACCCTGCATTATTATCATGATATTGGGTTATTTCAGCCAGACTTGATTGGAGAAAATGGATATTACTATTATTCCGTTTCTCAGTTTGCGCAATTGGAATTGATATTGACGCTGCGGCGGATTGGATTGTCCATTGAGGAAATTGAGTCCTATCTCAAAAACGCTTCTGAGTCCTCCTTTGCGCAGATGATGGAGCAGAAAAAAAAGCTTATCGACGATTCCATTCAGAAGCTTTTGGAAGCACAGGCATTTCTGGAGAAAAAGGCAGAGCGGATTCGGCTTGGAATGAAGGCAAGGCATGGCGAGATTCAGCGCATCACCTTGCCGGAGCGAAAAATAATCCTCTCAGAACCCATCACAGGCGCCTATGATGATGCGGATTTTGCTGTTGCTGCGGATTTTTCTTTGCGGCTGAAAAAGCTGTTTTCCCTATATGACAGCTTCGGAAGCCGTATTTCTGTGGCAAATCTTTTGCAAGGGAACGTCGGCTGTTATGATTGCTATTTTGCCTACTGTCCGGAAGGCAGCACGGCGGCAGATGAAACCGTTCCAGAGGGAACCTATTTGCAGACATTCTGCATAGGGGATTGGGAGCAGATTCCTGCCATTTATGAAGCTCTGATATCGTATGCAAGCGTACATCATTTGGAGTTATGTGGCTATGCTTACGAGGAAGGACTGAATGAGATTTCACTGCGCAGTATGGAGGATTATATTACGCGGATTCTTGTGAGAGTTCTGTAAAAATGGTCCAATAAAAAGCGGTTGCCTTTGCTGATGGAGCAAGGACAATCGCTTTTCTATCGTAAGCGGCTATGAATTTGACTGAGTTTGATGCGGGGGCTTTGTGATGAGATATTCGATGATACAGAATACCAGCATAAAAATGGCGGCGAAGGCGGTTGCCATACCGATTTGGAACAAAGAGGCATTTGGAAGGCTGCTGGCATAGTAGGCATAGGGAATTCGAACCAGCAATGCAGCCGCTGCACCGCGCAGCAGAACGGGCGTGGTTTTTTCGATTCCGTTAAAATATCCGTCAAAACAAAAGGAAATAGACAGGACAAAGCACTCAATAGAGGTTGCCTGCAAGAACTCAGCAGATGCAGCAATCACTTCTGTGTTTGTGGTAAAAAGCATAGACATAAGCTCGCCGTGGAAGAAAGAGAGATAGGACATAAGGCTTCCGATGGCAGAGGCGCTGACAATCCCGACCCAAAGACATTTCTTTGCGCGTTCCGGCTGATTTGCTCCCATATTTTGCGCTGTAAATGCAGAAATAGAGGACATATATGCCGTTGGAATCAGCAGAATGAACATCACAAGCTTTTCTGCAATGCCAACTCCAGAAGAGGCAACCTCACCAAATACGTTCACAAATCCCAGAATCACCAGATAAGAGATTTCTGTGCACATACGCAGCAGGGCAACGGGCAGTCCAAGGCGTATCACCGCTTGGGCGAGCTTGCGGTCATAGCGCATATTGGCTCTTGTGATGGAAAAAGGCAGCTTTTTTTTCATCATCAAAAGGCAAAAAAGAACGCTGACTGCCTGTGCCAGAATGGTTGCAATCGCTGCACCAGTGCTTCCCATGTGCAGCAGGTCGATGAGGAGATAATCGCCAATGATATTGGTGATACACGCCACCCCAACAAATAAAAGCGGTGTTTGGGAGTCTCCCAATCCGCAGAAAATACCATTGAGCACGTTGAAACTGACCACAAACAGGGTGCCAAAGCCGCAAATGAGAAGATAGGAAACGGTTTTGTCATAAGCAGCTGGCGGCGCATGGAGCAGAGAGGCAAGAGGGGCTGCCGATGCCAGCAGGAGAACTGTCATGAAAATCCCCATGACAGAAAAAATCCAGATGCTGGTACCGATGAGATTGGCACTTTTATGATAATCCTGTTGACCGACCGAGCGGCCGAGCAGAATGGTGATGCCCATGGACAGTCCGGTGACAATACCGTTGACAATCAGCATGGTTTGACTGCCCGTGGACACCGCCGAGATATCTGCACTTGATGCAAACTGACTGACCATCAAAAGGTCAACAGCCCCATACAGTGCCTGTAAAATCAAAGACAATAGAATGGGCAGAGAAAATTTGGTCAGAGCGGGGAATATGCTCCCCTCTAAGATTGGATTTTTGATGGCTGTCATGTTTCCCTCGCGGAATTGGCTTCCTCGTAGTTGATGGTGGTCAGGATTTGCAGCATCTCACAAAATGTTTGAATTTCTGCCTCGGTATATCGCTCCGTGATGGTTTTGACTGCCAAATCATCTTGCTTTCGATAGACACGGTATTGTGGAACGGCATCTTCGTTGACAGACAAAAAGTATTGGCGTCCGTCCTGTGGGTCGGGAGTTTTGGTCAGCAGTCCCTGTTCCAGCAGTTCGTGAACTTTTTTGGTCACGCCCGGACGAGATACACAAAGAAGGTCAGCCAATCGGGAAGCCGTGCAGGTTCCCTGCATGGAATAAATGATTTCCAAATACAAAAGGCTGTTATAGGTGACTGTGGGATGAGAAAACGGTCGGTTCATCAGCTGCAAATCACACAGGGCATGGCTGTAATAAAATGCGCTCAGGGAATCCCTTAAATTCATAAGCCTACTCCTTTTGTTAACCTAATATAATTATTGTAAGGAAATGATATAGGATTGTCAAGGAGAGTGTGCCTGCTGTGAAAAGTGTGTCTTGCTGTTTGCTGGCGTGTGTAGTATAGTGATGTGAGATATTCTGTCACAAGACGCATAGAAAGGTCTATTCGAGAGGTGTATTATGACGTTACATCATTTGAGGGTTTTTGCCATGGTCTGTCAGTGCAAGACGATGCACGCAGCAGCGGAACAGCTCAGTCTGTCCCAGCCAGCGATTTCCAAAATCATTGCCGATTTGGAAAAATATTATGGGATTCAGCTGTTTGAGCGCATCAATCATAGATTGTATGTCACAGCCATGGGACAAACCGTGTATGGGTATGCGCTGCAAATCTTGGAAATGGTTCAGCACATGGAGGACGAAATCCGGATACAGGGGAAACATGGTCATATCCGAATTGGTGCATCGGTCAGCGTAGGAACCTGCCTTTTGCCGCCGCTGATTCAGCAATTACAGCACAATGAAATCACCTATGAAGTGACAATCCATAATACCAGTAAAATGGAACAGATGGTCAACGAATACCTGCTGGATTTGGCTTTGGTGGAGGGACAGGTGGACAATCCCAATTTGATTGCAAAGCCTGTATGGGAAGATGAATTGGTGCTGGTTGTGCGGGCAGAACACCCCTTAGCACATCAGAAAAAAGTGGTGTATACAGATTTGGAGCAATATCCATTCATTACGCGGGAAGATGGAAGCAGCCAGCGCAATCAGTTGGAGCTGCACTTGCAGCAGGAAGGCGTACACCTGACAAGCAACTATTCCTGCAGCAGCGTAGAAGCAATCAAACAGGCGCTTTTGTACACCGATGGCATTGCAGTGCTGTCTCGCATGATGATTGCTGAAGAAATCAAAAAGGGAGTATTGGCAATACTCCCTTTCACAGATATGCAGTTTAAGCGCTCCATTCGTTTGATTTACCATAAGAACAAATATATTTCCACGGCAATGAAAGTATTTTTTGCGGCTTTAGAGCAAAAGATAGAGCAGTGTGCCGACCACACCGCTTCCTAAAATAATAGAAATCGGGTTTGCGTGAAATTTTCGCAAAAGATACAGACTGACAGCAAACAGCAGAACTTCAATGGATTGGATCTGAGAAACGGAAATGATGCCGTCCTGAAAGATGCCGATGGTCAAAATGGAAAGTCCGGCAGAGGCGATGAGGGAGACAACAGCAGGACGGAGTGCTGCCAATACGGTTTGAATTCCGTTAAAATTTCGATACTTGTAGTAAAAGTGCGCCAAAGTCAGGCAGATGATAAAGGACGGAATGATACAGCCAATGCTGCAAATCAGCACCCCCCAAATCCCGCCAAGCTGCATTCCCACAAAGGTAGAGGAGTTGATGGAGATAGGTCCGGGAGTCATTTCTGCAATGGTGATGAGGTCACTGAACTGCTCCAGTGTCATTAGTTCATGCACATTGACGATTTGGTCCTGAATCAACGGAATGGCAGCATAGCCGCCGCCGACACTGAACAGTCCAACCTGAATAAAGGATAGAAATAAAGTCCAAATCATGTTATGCCTGCTCCTTTCTGCAAGCCAGCACTGCTGTTACGATGCCAATCAAAAGGCAAGTCAGAATGATAAGCATTGCACTGACGTGAAAAACCGTTACGGCAACAAAGCATACTGCCATCATGGCAATATAGAACGATTGCTTTGTTTTTAAGATGTTATTTGCAAGGTTCCATGTCACATCTATGATGACGGCAGCGACACCCGCACGGGTGACCTGCAGCGCCAGTGCGACAATGGCGTTGGTTCGAAACTGCTCATAGCACAGGCTGATGATAGAAATAATCATCATGGGGGGAAGAATGGTACCCAGTACGGCAATCAGGGAACCAGTCAGTCCCGCCATGCGGTAACCGATGATGACCGACGCATTGACTGGCAAAGGACCGGGAGAGGATTGTGTAATGGCAGTGATATCCAGCATTTCTTCCTCGTCCAGCCATTGCAGCTCATCTACAAATTTTTTTTTCATGAGCGATACAATCACGAACCCGCCGCCAAAGGTACAGGCACTTAACACAAACATCGAAATAAATAGTTTCCAAAGGGTTGCAGCAGTCACTTTCTTTTTCATGAGAAACCTCCTTTTGTATGGTCTTAGCATACTACAATTCATCAGATAAATAAAATACATTTATTTGATGATTTTGATAATAAAAAGTTATCAGAATACTTTGACACCGAAAAAGGAGCCGACAGAGCAAATGATTTGTAACCAAATGTTTGCTTGTAGGCGGACTGTGAAGCGTGCTATGATAATGCACAGCAAGAAAACCAGATAGGAGCATATCAAGATGAAGAAAATCATTGCAGTTTGTCTTACCGCCGCTTTGCTGCTCGCAGGGTGCGGCAAGGCATCAGAGCAGACGGCTCAGGAACCAAAACAGGAAATGGTTTATTCCAATTTGGCAGACGAAGCGTCTCAGCAGGAAGTAACAGCGTGTCTCATGGAGCACGGGGTTTCTCAGGGGCAGGTACAGACCTTTTTGGATTGGGTCAAGGATTTCAATGACCGTGTCAGCGAAGGAGAATTGATAGGGGAGTTTCAACCCATGGAACCAACAGGTGTTTCGTATGAAACGCTCTATGTGGAGAGTAAAGGGCTAGACCAAGCCCCATCTCAAACGATGTCGGAAACAGAACCGGAGGAGATTGCACCAGAGGCGAATTGCCGCTTGACCAGTTATCTTTTGATGAAGCCTTGGATTCAGACCAATGGAACGCAGCTGGAGCATGATACGATTCTCATGTTTGACATCGAAGCGATTGATACGTATGCGCCATTTCACATGGAGGAAGCAGAGCGCAGCAATTTTATCTCCCTCTTTCACTGGATACCGCTGGAAGGTGCAGACACATTGGAAGCGCATATTGCAAAGATTCAGCAGGCTTGGCAGGAACGCGAAATCCAGATTACCGGAGATGGTGTTTCTCTCATCAATGTTTATTTGCATAATTCTTTTGATGACACACGGTTTGTGGGGCATACAGGTGTCCTATTGGAAACATCGGAGGGCTTGCTGTTCGTAGAAAAGTATGGACCTGCCTACCCTTTTCAGGCAACAAAGTTCCAGAATCGGGAAGAACTGAAAACATATTTGCTTGCAAGACCGGATTTGTATGGAGATGAAACAGAGCTGAAACCCATTGTCATGGAAAATGGTAGGGTCATATAATTGAAAGCAATGGAGTGTGTTGAAAAATGGCGGCAGATGTTCGCTAAGATATTCTGAACAAAGAATGCCCGAAACCGTGTGCGCGGTTTCGGGCATTTTGCTGTGTAAAAAGTCACGGATATGCCGCGGCTTTTATAGGATTTTGTACGTGCTGTGCCGGCGAAATGCTTGACTGCTTAGCAGTCTGATGGTGCCAATGCAGAACGGAGATTCGCAAGCACTTTTTGGCTTAAAAGTGCATACGCCTGTCGGGTAAGACCCGCAGAATGATTGGAACAGAAAATTTGCCGGTGACCTTCTAACCTTCCGTCCGGGTCACCAATTGCGCTCTTGGTGTCACAGATCAAGTAGTTTTTGGGGCTGCTGTCCAGCCAGTCCTGTAAGTCCTCACACTGAAAGGCAGGTCCAATGGAGGTATTACACAACAGCTTTCCCTTTCCTAAGGCTTGGAACTCCTCCTTGCCAAGCAGCAAAACATTTTTATTGAGACAACAGAATACCGCATCGCAATCATTCAACAGTGTGTGCAGCGGCAGATAGCGGATACCCGCCGCCTCGTGTTCGGGCTTGCGGCTGCGGCTAAAGTAGGAAACCTCAGCGCCCATAAAGTGAAGCGCTTCGGCAAGCATGCCGCCGGATACACCCAGACCGATGATGCCAGTTTTCAGACCGGTAATTTCTATGGGCATTTCTTGTAAGAGCGGACGGTCATAACCGTGCAGAAAACGAATCAGCTCGGACAGCACAAACTCCACCACGCCGCGGTCTCCGTAATCTCGGATTCCTGTTACGGTGATTCCATGCTGCTCTGCCCATGCAATATCGACATTGGCGCTTTCCTTCGAATAGAGGGAGCAGCACATGCCTACATAACGGATATTGGGACAGGATTCAAACACCTGCCGGTCGATTCGTGAGGTGTAGCTGAGGAGAACCGCATCTGCATTGCCGATGCGGCGAATGATTTCCGCATTGTCTGCGGGAATATCGTCGAATGAAATGACCTCGTGGGCATAGTGATGCAGTTCTTCTTGGGCGCAGGAAACCAGATGAACTGGCTCGATACATACCAATTTTTGAAACATGGAAATGCCTCCTTAAAATACAATGGGGGAAACAATGTTTTGCAGAACTGCCACCACACTCCAGCCTGCTATGGCGCTGGTGCTCGAGTAAATATCTACGACCGCCCGCACGCCTTCGATTTCGACAGTAATTTTGTGGTCATCTCCCACAAACGCGGGGACGCTGGTAATATGAACTTCGGTGTTTTCCGGTCCGGTCGTGGCGAGAGAGGCTGCTACGGCTACATTGACCTTGGTTGGCAGCAGGGCAATGGCGTCCTTTGCACTGCCTGCAAAAACTTCGGTTTCCTGCGTATCCAGCTGTTCCGAGAACAGCGGAGTACCCTGAAGCGATGCAGGTCCTTTGTGGGTTTCGATTCCGGAGACCGCCTTGCCCATAAGAGATACCGTCCGCAGAACATCGAAGCCGCCTACCGCGCCGGAGGCAATATAGACACGGGTACCATGCGCAGCAGCGGTCTTTTTTACCTGCTCATAAAAATCGGTATCTGCAAAGGCACCAATGGAGAGCACGATGAGATTGGAGCCTGCGGAAAGCGCTTTGACGGCAATTTCGCGAACCGCTGCACCGGAAGCTGCCTCTGCGATGTAATCTGGGCGCAGAGATAACAGCTCGTCGCTGGAGAAACAAGCCTTGCAGCCATATTTTTGTGCCATTTCCTGTGTTGTGACAGGATTGCGGCCGGAAATGCCGACCAGTTCGTATTCTGGAAGCAGACCATTGTGCATAGCTTCTGCAATGATGCCGCTCAAAAATCCGCTTCCCAAAAGACCAAGTTTTCGTTTTTTCATAACAAATCCCTCCGGGTTTGACATACAGCGCATCGTGTGTGATGCTCCCTATATCACATTGTACAATAAAGGCATACCAGGTTCAACCGGTGTCGGGAAAATGAGGCAGGTGAGAAGCGTGTGAAATGGGGGTTGGCAGAGCGGATTCCAGACTGCGTGGGGACACTTTCATGTTTCATTGTCGGTTACAAGCGGGAAGGTGACCCGCCAATTCCCCTTGGTGAGCGGGGTAGAAATCCTGAAATTGGCATATAGCTTGCAGTGGGCAAGCTCTTGTGGGGTGATGGAGAACACCTCCTCGGTATAGCGCACCCGATTGCCGTGGAAATCTGCTCGAAATCCATAGGTGGCATCGGAGATGATTTGATTGCCCTCTGCATCTATCAAATAAAAGTAGCCATGATGATCATTTTGCAGATGATGTTCCACACGGGTTTGAATGTGCAGTTTGCCATCTAAAAATGCAATGCCGGTCAGTGACACCTCGTCAATCGGAAAGTTGAGATTGGGCTGTTCCGGTACAAGTGCACGAAAGGAATCCGGCTCATACGCCGAGCCACCCCCGCCGGAAAAATCGAGGTCTTTTTGCCCTTGGAGATGTGTCGGTATGGCTTGTAAATCAATTGGAATTTCAATATTATCGTATGGTATGTAGGATAAAAATTCTCGAACCACAAAGGTCACCTTGCTTGCTGGAATCGGCTTTCCGTCCATACGGGATAGCGTAATGAGAAAGGTTGCGGTCTTGCTTGCTGCATCGTATCCCACACGCTCACAGCGTCCGGTGCTGTCAAATGCCTGATAAATTTCATAGCTGTCATATAAGTCGGTATTTTCCCGAATCCGGTCGCCCGTTAAGTCCTGCATGGTAATATAAATTTGTACAGTGTCTCCGTTTACATAGGACGATACGACCTCCATACGAATCCCCTCATCAACCATGCTTTTTTGAATGGGTTGAAAGGATTGTGCAAGCGCTGGAGAAACCAGATACATGAGCTGATAGATGGGCTCGACCGATGCCGCAAGCGCAGGGAGTGGGAGCGCCAGAAAAAAGATGAGGGCAAGCACTGCGGCTCGGCGATTTCTTCGCAGGAAAACGGCGAGCGAATTGGTTTTCTGTGCCGCTTCTATGACATTTGTTTGAATCCGTTTCTTTCGTGTATCAGACAGTTCGATTGCTTTGACACAATCCTGCAAACGCTGGTCAATCATATTCTAAATACTCCCTTCGATAGACTTCCTCCAGCAGCCTGCGCCCTTTTTGAAGGCGCATCTTGACTGCGGAGTCAGATTTGTGAATGATATCTGCAATCTCTGCAATGCGGTACTCCTCGACATAATAAAGCACCATAACGATTCTGAATTTTTCGGGAATTGTCATAAGTGCTTCCAAAATCGCGCTGTCTTCCGGATTGAATACCTGCGCCTGTACTTCTGAGAGCGGGCAGTGCCGATGATGGAAACAGAATCGCAGATGGTCGCGGCATTTGTTGGAAGCGACTCGAATGAGCCAAGCTTTTTCGTGCTCAGAACTGTCAAAAACAGGTGCTTTTTGCAGGTATTGGAGTAAGGTGTCCTGCACTGCATCTTCCGCATCGTCTGGGTCCTTGAGCATGACGAGACAGATCCGAAATAGTAAATTCCCATATTTTTGCAAAATGCTTTCGACGGCATCAGCGGATTGAGCGGATATGGGAGGCATGTTATCAACCCCTTTCTCTATCAATACGTTTGAGGAGCGGATTTGGTCAATTTTTCAGGAAAATATTTGGACGAACTTGGATATCGCTGTAAGAGCGGAAAGACTCACTGGAAGCGGGATAGAGATTGACACAATATCATATCTATCGTACAATATATCATAGAAGATTATGGGCAGCAAAACAGATTCCGGAAGAAGGGGGGCAGTGCGATGCAAAAAACTACATTCTTAAAATTTATTTCTATCATTCAGCGCAATACAGCACGTTATTTTGATTTGGGGTTGGAATCCGATTGTATTGGAAGCGGACAGCAATTCTTTTTACTGCGCATTGCAGAAAATCAGGGCATTACGATGTTTGATTTGGCGCAGACCGGAAGTTTTGATAAGGGGACGGTTACAAGGGCGGTGCAAAAGCTGATTGCGCTCGGATATGTTCGTATGGATGTTGATAAGCGGGACCGCAGAGTGCGGCATCTTTATACCTTGCCAGCGGCTGAAAAGGTTGTGGCACATGTATACGCGCTGCGTGATGAATGGACACATCGCATCACCAAAAACTTCACTCCGGAAGAGCAGGAAGAAATATTTGTTTTCTTACATAAAATCGCAAATAATTCTGAACAGGAAATTGCCATGGAAATCGAACAGGACAAGAAATGATGAAGCCGCTTAGAATGCTGGCTTGGATATGGAAAAACACCGTTTCAAAACATATCATGCTTTGAAACGGTGTTTTTTTCTTTCTCGGATTGATTAAGACAGACGGTTTCGAAAATCCTCATACCCGAAAGAACGTACCAGATGCTCCTCGCCCTGTGCATCACGCCAGACAATGGAAGGCAATGGCATGCCGTTAAAGGTATTGGTTTTGACCATGGTATAAAGCGCCATGTCTGCAAAGGTTACCGTGTCTCCGATTTGCAGCGGCTGGTCAAAGGAATAATCGCCAATGACATCGCCTGCCAGACAGGTGGGACCTCCCAAACGGTAGGTATAAGGCTTTTCGCCTGCTTCTCCGCTGCCGAGAAGGGGAGGGCGATAGGGCATTTCCAGCACGTCCGGCATATGACAGGCGGCGGAGGTGTCCAGAATTGCAATGTCCATGCCGTTGTGCAGCACATCAAGCACACTGGAAACCAAATATCCGGCATTCAGAACGACTGCCTCTCCCGGTTCCAAATAAACCTCTACCTGATATGTGTTACGCAAATGCTGTACCAGACGAATGAGACGCTCCACATCGTAATCTGCGCGTGTAATGTGATGCCCGCCGCCAAGGTTAATCCATTTGAGTTCGGATAGATAACAGCCAAACTTTTCTTCGAATGCCTGCAAGGTGACCTCCAGTGCATCGGAGTTCTGTTCGCACAGCGTATGGAAATGCAGACCGTCCAGCATGGGCAAAAGTGCGGGGTCAAAGTTTGCCAGTGTGGTACCCAGTCTGGAACCGACGGCACAGGGGTCATAGATTTCATGCCCTTCCTGTGTGGAACATTCCGGATTGATGCGCAGACCAACAGACTTTCCGGCTTGCTTTGCCCGTGCACCAAAGCGGCGCAGCTGGGCGGGGGAGTTGAATACAAAATCGTCCGCATAGGTCAGCAGTTCTTCGAATTCCTCTGGGCGGTAGGCAGGGCTGAATACATGTGTTTCACCGCCGAAGTGCTCGTATCCCAGACGGGCTTCATAAAGCCCGCTCGCTGTGGTACCGGCAAGAAATTCACGCAGCAGCGGATACACAGAAAACATGGAGAACGCCTTTTGCGCAAGCAGGATTTTACAGCCTGCCCGCGCGGAGACATCTTTCAAAATGGTCAGATTGTGCCGCAGGGCGGTTTCATCGACAACGAAATAAGGTGTGTGCATAGATTAGTCCACCAGTACCGGTGCATCGTCAATCTGCCACGGCAGACCCCACTGATTGAGTGCGTCCATATACGGGTCGGGATCAAACTCCTCCACGGTATACACGCCAGGCTTGTTCCACTTGCCGGTCAGCAGCATCATAGCGCCAATCATCGCGGGAACACCGGTGGTATAAGAGATTGCCTGAGAGCCAACCTCCTGATAGCAAGCCTGATGGTCACACACATTATAAATATAAGCGGTCTTTTCCTTGCCGTCCTTCTTTCCGGTGAAGATACAGCCAATGTTGGTTTTGCCGACGGTGCGCGGTCCCAAGGTTGCCGGATCGGGCAGAAGTGCCTTGAGGAATTGAATGGGAACGATTTCATGTCCCTCAAAGGAAATCGGTTCGGTAGACAGCATGCCAACATTTTCCAGACAATTCATGTGGGTCAGGTAGCTCTGTCCAAAGGTCATAAAGAAACGGATACGCTGGACACCCGGAATCGTCTTGGCAAGAGATTCGATTTCCTCGTGGTGCAGCAGGTACATATCCTTGTGTCCAACCTCTGCAAAATCATATTCACGCTTGATGGACATGGCAGGAATTTCGACCCAATGACCATTTTCCCAGTAGGAGCCAGGAGCCGAAACCTCACGCAGATTGATTTCCGGATTGAAGTTGGTTGCAAACGGATATCCATGGTCTCCGCCGTTGCAGTCCAAAATATCAATGGTGTCAATCTGGTCGAACAGGTGCTTTTGCGCATACGCACAGTATGCCTGCGTCACGCCCGGGTCAAAACCGGAGCCGAGCAGAGCGGTCAAGCCAGCCTGTTCAAACTTTTCCCGATATGCCCACTGGTAGGAGTAATCAAAGTAAGCGGAGAAGCCTTCCTCCTTGCAGCGCTTTTCGTATGCGGCACGCCATGCGGGATCATTAAGGTCCTCCGGCTCGTAGTTGGCGGTATCCATATAGTTGACGCCGCAAGCCAGACAAGCGTCCATAATGGTGAGGTCCTGATAAGGCAGGGCGATATTCATAACCAAATCCGGCTTTACGTCGTTGATGAGGGCAATCAGTTCCTCGACATTGTCTGCATCGACCTGACGAGTCGTAATTTTGGTTTTGGTCTTGTCAGACAGCTTGTCCTTTAATGCGTCGCACTTGGATTTTGTGCGGCTGGCAATGCAGATTTCCTCAAAAACGTCGCTGTTCTGGCAGCACTTATGGATTGCGACAGATGCAACACCGCCGCAGCCGATGATGAGTACCTTTCCCATGGTAAAATCCTCCTTATGATAGCTCTATGGGTTGAAATGTTATGAAACAGGGAATGCAAGCAGCATTTCGCGAATGATTTTGCAGGCAACAGCCGTAGAAACGCCGCTCGGGTCTAAATGGGGGCTTAGTTCATTGACATCACAGCCTACAATATGCAGCTGACTGCAAATGAGTGTTGCCGCGATGCGCAGTGCCTCAAAGCTGATGCCGCCCGGCTCCGGTGTGCCGGTTCCGGGGAATACGGACGGGTCGAGCACGTCGAGATCGAGTGTAAAATAAACGGGCTTGCCCTTGAGCGCTTCAACGGTTTTTCCGAGTCCTTCCAGATTAAAACGCTGGGTATGAACGTGCGCTTTGCCCCATTCCCACTCATAGCGGTCACCGGAGCGAATCCCGAATTGGAAAATTCGATGATCGCCGACAAGCTCCCAGCAGCGGTGCAGGACACAAGCATGGGAGAGCTTTGCGCCCAGATAGTCGTCCCGCAGGTCTGCATGGGCGTCAAAATGAATGATGTGCACATCTGGATATTTTTGGGCAACTGCGCGGAATGCTCCCAGTGTGACAAGGTGTTCTCCGCCAACCAGAAATGGGCGTTTGCCGGCTTCGAGAATGGCATGGGTATGTGCTTCGATATCAGAGAGCGCCTGTTCTGCGCTGCCAAAGCACAGCTCAAGGTCACCCGTATCCAGAACACAGGCATCTGTCAAGTCCTTGTCCTGATAGGGGCTGTAAGTTTCTACGCCAAACGATTCATGACGAATGGCAGAGGAGCCAAAGCGCGTACCCGGACGGTAGGAGGTCGTCGAGTCGAACGGTGCGCCAAAAAGCACCGTGCGCGCCTGCTCCAGTGGGCAGTCACAGCCCAGAAAAACTTCAACATTAGGATTCAACATCTTTTAATAACTCCTCAACATAGGCGGGAATATAGAATGCACCCTTGTGCAGGGTCGTGGTATAGTAGCGGCAGGGCAGTCTGTAAGCATTCCAGCGCGCTTCGTCCAAATCCCTGAGCGGGTGATATTTTTTTGATGCAAAGCCGAACAGCCAGTGTCCGGACGGATAGGTTGGGATATGTGCCTGATATACACGGCTGATGGGGAAGGATTCCACAATGCGTTTGTGTGCCCGCTGGCAGGCAATGGCGTCCTCTTGATAGAAGGGGCTTTCATGCTGATTGACCATGATGCCATCGTCCTTGAGTGCTTTGTAGCAGTTGCCGTAGAACTCGCGGGTAAAGAGACCCTCTCCGGGGCCAAAGGGGTCGGTTGAGTCCACGATAATGAGGTCGTAGAGTGCTTCGCAGCGGCGGATAAACTTGAGTCCGTCCTCATAGTGAATGGACACCCGTGGGTCGTCCAGCTCACAGGAGGTTTTGGGCAGATATTCACGGGCCACGGTCACAACGAGCGGGTCAATTTCCACCATGTCGATGTGTTCAATGTCCGGATAGCGGGTCAGCTCACGAATCACACCGCCGTCCCCTGCGCCGATGACCAGTACACGGCGTACCTTGGGATGCACCGCAAGCGGGACATGTACAATCATTTCGTGATAAATGAATTCGTCCCGCTCGGTCAGCATCATATAGCCGTCCAGCGTCAAAAAACGTCCAAATTCGGGCGATTCAAATACATCAATGCGCTGAAACTCGCTTTTTCCGGTATACAGCTGACGGTCTACACGAATCGAGAGCTTGACATTTGGAGTGTGATATTCAGAAAACCATAAATCCACGGCTTAGTACCTCCCTTTGAGTACATTCAGGCGGGTGATGTCTGCATCTTCCGGACCGGTCATAGAGCAGCCCTTTTCCTTTGCATAAACGATATAATCCAGAATTTCCTGTGTGATGCGCTCGCCGGGCGCAAGAATCGGGATTCCGGGGGGATAGCACATGACAAATTCGCTGCATACCCGTCCAACGGTATCCATAAGAGGCAGAGATTCCTTATCCGCATAGAACGCGTCCTGCGGAGAAACGGCAACATCAGGCTCAATATATTCCTGCTTCATCAGACCGGTTTCACAGCCGCCGAAGCGGCGGCGCACCTCAGACAGTGCGCTGACCAGACGCTCCACCTCGCGCGGACGGTCTCCGATGGACAGATAGGCAAGGATATTGCCCAAATCACCGAACTCAATTTGGATATCATATTCATCGCGCAAAAGGTCATACACCTCAATGCCGGCAAGCCCCACCTGCAAGGTATTGACAGACAGTTTGGTGGTGTCAAAGTCATAGATGCTGTCTCCATTGCAAAGCTCGCGGGAAAAGGCATAGTAGCCGCCAATGGCGTTGATTTCGGCACGCGCATACTCTGCCAGCGAAATCACACGGGAAAAGGCTTCCTTTCCCCGCAGAGCGAGGTTGCGGCGTGAAATATCCAGACTGGACAGGAGTAGATAAGAGCCGCTGGTTGTCTGGGTCAGATTGATGATTTGCCGCACATGTCCTTCATGCATGGCAGGGCCGCACAGCAGCAAGGAGGACTGGGTCAGGCTGCCGCCGGATTTGTGCATGGAAACCGATGCCATATCTGCACCGGCTGCCATGGCAGAAACAGGCAGATTTTCTCCGAAATAGAAATGGGTGCCATGTGCTTCATCGGCAAGACACTTCATGCCGTGTGCATGCGCCAGCGCAACAATGCGGCGCAGGTCGGAGCAAATGCCGTAGTAGGTGGGGTTGTTTACCAGAATTGCTTTGGCATCTGGATTTGCGGCAATTGCCTGCTCGACAGCCGATACACTCATACCGAGCGGGATTCCCAAACGGTCGTCACAGGCGGGGTCGATATAGACCGGAATGGCACCGCAGAGCACCATGGCACCCATAACGCTTCGGTGGACGTTGCGCGGCAGAATGATTTTATCACCGCGTCCGGCAACCGAAAGAATCATGCTCTGCACCGCAGAGGTGGTGCCGCCCACCATGAGAAAGGCGTGTGCTGCGCCAAAGGCCTCAGCTGCCAAAATTTCGGCATCGCGAATGACCGAGATGGGGTGACACAGGTTGTCCAAGGGCTTCATGGAGTTGACATCGAGTTTGACGCATTGCTCACCGAGCAGTTCCGCAAGCTCTGGGTTGCCGCGCCCGCGCTTGTGCCCGGGGACATCGAATGGAACCACACGCATTTTTTGAAAGGCTGCAAGCGCTTCATAGATTGGTGCTCGCTCCTGAGATAGAGATTTCATGACACACCTCTTTAATAGATATTGCTGCCGCTGAAAATCTCAATCATTTCGCGGCGGATGTTATTCATGATTTCGAGACGCTTCATGGGCGGCAGCTCATATACGTCTGTCTTGAATAAATAATTTTGCAGGTCAATTTCTTTCAGCATCATTTTGGTGTGAAAGAGATTGGCGCTGTATACATTGATATCAACCGCGTCATAGCGGCGAATGGTTGCCGGGTCGATGTAATCCTGAATGGATGTGACAGCGTGATCCATGAACAGCTTGTGACCGTTCAGGTCGCGGGTAAAGCCGCGCACACGGTAGTCCATGGTGATGATGTCGGAATCGAAAGAACTGATGAGATAATCGAGCGTAGACAGCGGCGTAATCTCCCCGCAGGTTGCAACATCAATATCCACACGGAAGGTTGCAAGACTGGTTTCCGGGTGATACTCTGGATAAGTATGCACCGTTACATGGCTTTTATCAAGGTGTGCAACTTGTGCGTTTCCGGGAACCGGACGCTCTGCAATGAGCAGCGTAACCGAAGCGCCTTGCGGCTCGTAGTCTTGCTTTGCGATATTGAGCACCGTTGCGCCAATCATATCCGTGAGTGTGGTGAGGAGGGTGGTCAGACGCTCTGAATTGTATTGTTCGTCGATATAGGCGATATAATCCTGCTGCTCACGCGGCGTTTTGGCGTAGCAGACATCATAAATATTGAAGCTCAGAGATTTTGTCAGGTTATTAAACCCGTAAAGCTTTAACTTTTCCCCCATGCTGCGGCATGCTCCTTTGTGGTTCAAAATAAATAAAAAACAAGCAGTATGCGCAAGGGGCACACTGCTTGTAAAATGGGTCAGTATGGTGTTAGTGGGTGTGTCGAAATGGGACACAGCAACCACGCAAAAACCATGTGATGAAAGAGGTTCTGCATAGAGTCAGATAGCAAATACTTACTTGTACTACTCTTATTGACCGGTTTACAAGTTGTGTATGCACCGTGCATACTGGTTATAAAGTAACCAACTTATAAATTTGAGCTTCTAACTCAATCAATAATGGCGGAAGCGCGCCGCCCGTCGGCAGTTGACCCGGCTGTCCGTATGGCCTTGTCCCGAACATTGCGGGAGGTCAGAAGAAATATTTGCATGGATACAGAAAATAATATCACATGACAGGTTCAGTATACGACATTTTATAGCAGTTTGTCAAGGCGGGAGCGACAAATTTCTGGGATTGTGGCAGAAAAACGGAGCATACCATGCAAAGAACTGGCTCGGGAAATGTAGGGGCTGTGCAAATTTGGTGTATGCCGAATGGAGTCTTGCCGAAGTGCCGGCATACGGCTTAAAATACCCAAAATCCGTTCGCAAACGAGATACGGCTTGAAACAGGGCAGAAAATGTGTTAGGAAAAAAGTGGAAATACAAGATATAGTATGGCAGGCAAAACAAGTCAAGTGGTGCTTTGTTGGGAAATGATATAAATTTGCGGATAAATTTCGTATGGTTTTACCCTTTCCTGAAAAGCAAAAAACGCTTACAATAGGAAAAGACGATTTTGCTGCCTGAGGTTGGGCAGCGTGAGAGAGGAGAACATCATGAGAATCAAGTATGTAACCAAGCGCACAGGGAAAACGGTTGCCTATGATGGCAGATACATTGCGCGCGCGGTTCGTTTGGCGGCAGTTTCTGCCGGAGATTATGATGAAGATATGGTAGAGCAGGTCATGCAGCACGTAGAATCGCATCTTTCTGCGTGGGAGGAGGAAACCATTCAGATTGAGCAGGTGCAGGATTTGGTGGAACGTGCTCTGTTTGAGGTGGGACATTTTGATACGGCAAAGGCGTATATCCTCTACCGTATGGATAAAGAAAAGAGCCGAGGACTATATGAGTGGAAAGATGGAATCCTGAGTAAGGAATTTTTAAGCCCCTATAAGCATGCGTCCAACCCGATGCATCAGCTGGGTGCCTTTGTATACTCCCGAACCTATTCGCGCTATTTGCCGCATTTGGGACGGCGTGAATTCTGGTGGGAGACGGTACGGCGGGCAGTGGAATACAACTGCTCTCTGGCACCGACAACGCGGGAGGAGGCAGAATCTCTGTACCGCAACATTTACCAAATGAAACAGTTTCTGTCTGGTCGTACCCTGTGGGTGGGTGAGACACGGGTAGGGGAACAGTACCCAATGGCGAACTATAACTGCGCCTTTGAAGTCATTGACCATTTCCATGCTTATCATGATTTGTTCTATCTTTTGATGGTGGGTTCTGGTGTCGGTGTGCGTGTGCTGCGTTCCGATGCAGAAAAGCTGCCCAAGATTCGAACGGGGCTCAAGCTGGTGCATGAGATGTATCAGGAGATTCCCAAAAATGAGCGGCTGGAATATACCAATCTGACATTCCAGCAGGATACCGCCTTCATCACCATCGGAGATTCGAAGGAAGGCTGGGCGCAGGCACTCGATATGTATTTCCAGCTGCTGTATAATAATGAGTATAATAAAATCAATCGCATTATTGTCAATTACAGCAATATTCGTCCAAAAGGGGAAAAACTCAAGGTATTTGGCGGTACGGCAAGCGGTTATCAGTCCATGATGCGCATGATTGATAAAATTCATAAGGTCATCACGGCAGCGGGGGCACGGGAGCAGAGCGCCTGCACAAAGCTTCAGCCCATTGACCTGTTGGATATCGCGAATATCATTGGAGAAAATGTGGTATCTGGCGGTGTTCGCCGCACTTCAGAAATTGGGCTGATTGACCAAGACGATCCGGCATGTATTCAGGCAAAGTCTGGACTTTATAAACAGGTGGGGGATCGCTGGGAGATTGATAAGACCATTGCACATCGGCAGATGAGCAACAACTCAATTTTTTATACCCATAAGCCAACCCGTGAACAGCTGCATTGGCATTTGCAGCAGATGCGATATTCTGGAGAGCCTGGCTGGGTCAATCAGGAGGCTGGTGCAAAACGCCGTCCGAACTTCAATGGGGTCAATCCCTGCGGTGAGATTTTGTTGGATAACCATGGGCTTTGCAACTTGACCACGGTCAATGTCATGGCATTTGTGTGCGAAAACGGAACCCTTGACCGTGCAGGGCTGCTGGAAGCCCAGCGTCTGTCTGCGCGTGCAGGATATCGTATGACCTGTCGGGAGCTGGAAATCCATGAGTGGAACCTTGTACAGCAGCGGGACCGCCTGCTTGGTTGTTCGCTGACGGGCTGGCAGGATATGGTCAATGCAACCGGAATGAATCGCGAGGAGGAGGCAGAGCTGCTGGCAGAGCTGCGCCGTACTGCACATGATGCTGCGAAGAAGTATGCGGCGTCCCTGTCGTCCACAGAGCCGCTTCTGGTTACAACGGTCAAGCCGGAAGGCACCTTGTCATTGCTTCCAACGGTATCCAGCGGCATACACTATTCGCATGCCCCGTACTATGTACGCCGTGTGCGCATTTCCGCAGAAGACCCGCTCTGCAAGGTGTGTGAAGAACTGGGATATCCAGTATTTCCGGAGGTGGGGCAAACAGCGGAGGATTGCCGCACCAAGGTTGTGGAATTTCCGGTGAAGGCGCCGGCGGGACGTGTCAAAGCAGATGTGTCAGCCATTGAACAGCTGGAAAACTATAAGATGTTTATGACCAATTATGTAGACCATAACTGTTCCATCACGGTTCACGTTCGTCAGAATGAATGGGACGCAGTCGAGGACTGGGTATGGGAAAACTGGGACGATATCGTAGCGCTGTCGTTTTTGAGCTTAGATGATAACTTCTATGAGCTGATGCCTTATGAGGAAATCACACAGAAAGCGTATGAAGCGCGTCTTGCACAGATGAAGCCGTTCAATCCCTCGCTCATCTCGAAGTATGAGCAGGAAGAAACCGAGTTGGATATCGGTGCGAGCGATTGTGTCGGCGGTGCATGTCCAGTTCGATAAGCGAAACATCGTGTCAATAGAAAAAGGCTTTCCTGTATGCAGACAGGGAAGCCTTTTTTGTGATGTAAAACCACTCGCTAGGCGAGTGGTTCAAAAAAAGGCTATTGCCGAAGATGAAGAAATAAAAACTCCTTTTGCTATAATAAAGAAG
>JAGZIN010000050.1 GCA_018366195.1 Butyricicoccus pullicaecorum
GCAGATAGAATGAAATTCGATGTTTTGATTATAAAAAAAGTTCCAATTTCCTTTTCGAAATTGGAACTTTTACTGGTGGAGACGAGGGGAATTGAACCCCTGTCCGAAAGCACATTCACAAGGATTTCTCCGGGCGCAGTTTATCTATTGACATTCCTGCCACAGTACGCCGATAAACAGGCTTACTGCTTTCGTAGAGTCATGTTACATGACGAGCGCAACTCTTAACCCGTACACGTTCACCGCTAATCGACGCCATACATCCGAGCCGCGGTATTCTCGAAGATGACGGGCCAGCCGTAATTAGGCAGCCAAAAGAGTAGTATTGTTGTTGTTTAATTTATAAACAAAGTTGAGGCTTTTAAGGCAGCGTCCTCACTGCCGCCCGCTATCCCGGCTTCAGCACCCCCGTCGAAGCCTTTACGTCCCCGTATTGGCTGACAGAATGGCAATTACCGGTTTCTGCTTTTCATCACACGATCGATTTCACGGTTTGCGTCGCGCTTTGCGATGCTGTCGCGTTTGTCGTGGAGTTTTTTACCACGGCAAAGACCGATTTCGATTTTAACACGAGAATTGCGGAAGTATACACTCAGCGGAATGAGAGTATAACCGTCCTGTTTGGTTTTACCGAACAGGGAGAGAATCTCTTTTTTGTGCATTAAAAGACGTCGGCGGCGCATGGGGTCTTTGTTAAAGATATTGCCTTTTTCATAAGGACTGATGTGCATGCCGACCACAAAAAGTTCTCCATCTTTAAAAGAGCAGTATGCGTCTTTGAGATTCACTTGACCAAGTCGAATCGACTTGACTTCGGTTCCGACCAGTTCAATGCCGGCCTCAAACTTCTCGTCAATAAAGTAGTCATGCCACGCCTTCTTGTTTGAGGTGACCTGCTTCACGCCTTTTTGAATTGCCATGACAAGACTCCTTTCATGTGGTGTGTTACTATGGTATCACAAGTGTTATAAGATGTAAAGAGTCATTTGTGTTACATATTTTGTGCCGATAAAACACAGTCTGTGAAAAAATAATATTTTTTTTGATAGCTGCTTTTCTTTTACTGGGGAAAGAAGGGAAGCATACAGAAATATAAAACGGGCTGGTGCAGGAGGTAGATGATTAGACTGTGCTGACCCAGCCAAGAGAGGGGACGGCAATTTGTCCGCTGCGTCCAGTTGGGAAGCGGAAAGCGTCCGAGGAAGTATCCCGCAAGAAATAAAAATAAATTTGGAAAAATGGGAAAATAATCTGATGAGTAAAAGTCTGGAGAAAGCAGACCGACGGGAGAAAGCCAATAAGATGTATACCATTCATCAGGCAAGAAAATTTTCAAGGTGCCAAATCCTAGATGGTGTTCAGGAATTGCATAGGTAAAGAAATACAAAAATAAGCACAGCAATAAACCAAACAAAGGTGGGACACGCCACAGAAGGGGGCGCGAGATGAGATAGAATATAAAACAGAGCGTCATGCAATGTAAAATTCCAAATACGACAAGTGTGTGCGACCCAGTGAACCATGTAGCGATTGTGACAAGGAGAGCGCTGCCTGCCAATATCAGTGTGTGCCGGAGTAAATGCCGTGTAAAATGGATACAAAGACCAGATAGCAGTAAAAATACTGCACAAATTGAAAGCTGCCAAAGCTGAGCAGCCGTTGTGTGGTACCATGCAAGTTCGATGTGCAGCAGATTATCAATATTCCAGCAGAGATGAAATAGAATCATACTGATTAAAGAAAATCCGCGCAGCTCATCTAAAAAGATATAACGCTTTGGGAACTGCGATTGCAGTCGAGTATCTTGCTTCCATGGGAACAAGGTCATCACCTCCCTATCGTGAGTATACTATAAAAAGTGCATGAAGTAAAAAGAAATCAAAAATAGGAAAGCAAGAAAAAATTCAAAAATAAAAAAATATGTTGACAGAGTAGAATTGCTGTGATATTATAGTTAAGCTGACCGGTTGGGCAGCAAAGCCAAGTGAAAAGTTTAGAGAGAAACGGCTTATCAAAAAAGAAGTCGAAAAACTTTGAAAAAAGTTCTTGACAAACGAAGTAAACTTTGGTAGAATGAATGAGCACTTTACCGAAAGGTAAGAGCAAGAATTGTACCTTGTAAATTAAACAACGAAAAGCTTGAAAACGAACCTGAAATTCTTTTGGAATGAAACCCAGAAGTAAGTCGGTGGAAGTCGTAAATCCACTAAAAATAAAACGACAAACGTCAGACTCTAAAGT
>JAGZIN010000011.1 GCA_018366195.1 Butyricicoccus pullicaecorum
AACAGCATCGGTGTGGAAATCTGCATGAATGACAGGGCGGGAAAGATTCGGCAGGGAAGCATTGACCATGCTGCCAAACTGGTTCGTATGCTCATGAAGGAGTATCAGATTCCACCCGACCGTGTACTCAGGCACTTTGATGTGACGGGGAAAAGATGCCCTGCCCCAATGGTGGACGACCCTGCACTTTGGCAGGCATTCCGCGCAAAATTGACCCAGCAAGAACAGGAGGAAACCGAGCAAATGAAAGTCTATCAGCATACAACCGAAATGCCCGAATGGGCGCAGGGGACGTTTCGCCGCTTGATTGATGCCGGAGTTGTTAAGGTGGACGAGAAAGGTGAAATCGCTGTGCAGGAATCCAGCGTGCAGCCGATGGTCTATCTCGACCGCCTGTGTCTCGGTCAGATCGAAAAATTGCCAAAGTTTGTGGAGCAGCTGGCGGAGAAGAAGTGAATAGGCATGAGAAAAGGGCGGCTCGGTGGAGTCGCCCTTTTTATACATAGATTATATGTAATGATAGTTGAAGCCAATGAACAACAAGGTGTTGTTGTTCATTGCTAATCGTTATAGAGCATAAAGCTCAAGGTAAGATTGATCAAAAAACAGGAAGTGAAAAATTGTCTCCTCTTGTTGTATCATCAACCAACTGTGTAATCGCTATCAATAGTGTTAGCAAAATTGAAAATATATTTTCTAATAACCATTTATTTGGTGTGTTATTTTCAAATATAAGTGCCACGGTAATAGCAAAACCTAAGCAAAACATTGTTGATAGTGCGATAGTGTTATGAAACCATTTTTTCGTAACAAATGGTGATATTTGTTCTCTGATAATTGCAGGAAAAGATATTGAGAAAAGGCAACTACCAGAGGTCATCAAGTGATTGCATCCAGGTTCTAAAAACTGAAATCCCAAATCAAATTGAATAATAGCTGATAAAATAAAAGTGAAGATTGCAAAACTCATACATATATTATTTATAATTTTGGAGTGTGGTTTTGCTCCTTTTTCAGCATCAATCAACTCTGCTGTTGATTTCAATATTGGTAGCGAAATGGAAAACATAGTATCTAATAACCATTTAGGTTGTACCAATATGTATGCTCCGACTCCCCTAGTAATGCAGATACCTGTTGATACCATGACAGTATAACAAAACCATTTTTTCATAGCAAGTGATGATATTTGCTCTTTAACAACATAAGGAAAAGATGTTGAAAAAAGACAATTACCTAATATCATCAATAAATTATATTCAGGTTTCCACAAATCAAGCCAATCATTCAATTCAATCATAGTTGCAAACATTATAGTAAAAAGCCCTATGACCATATAACGTAGGTAATTCATAAAATACTCCTTTTTCATAAAAGTTTTCTAAATTCACTTCAACTATCATTACCTACACACCTATTATACTACAAAATTATCTAAAAAGCTACTGTAAAAATATACTGTAGTGGTATATTGAAATTGTAACAGTATTGTCTAATAGATATAATATCATTAGGAGGAAGATCATATGTCACAGATTACCACAGAAACCCGAAAAAAAGTCGTTCGGCAGCACATCCAGGATGGACGCACGCTTGCCAGTCTTGCTGCTGAATATGGCGTGTCCAAGGCAACCGTTTCCAACTGGGTACGTGCATACCGTGAAGAATGCCAAAACAATGATGCTGCTATGTCAGAATTACAACTTATAGAGGAACTTCGTCGTCTTCGGAAAGAGAAGGCAGAACTTGAGAAGGAAAACCTATTCTTAAAAAAAGCAGCGGCATTCTTTGCGAAGGAAATCGAGTAACAGCATATCGGTTTATTGAAGAACACCAACAGGAGTTTGGCCTCAGGTGGCTACTCCAACATATAGGGATTTGCCCTAACGCATATTACCAATATCTGAAGCATGCAAAATCTGAATATCATCAGAGAAAAGAACGAGTTTTTGCCAGAATCAAACATATATATCATGAGCTTGGCGGTATTGTAGGGCATCGATCCATGAAGGTGTTTTTGGCAAGAGAAAACATCTTTCTCAGCAAGACGACAGTTCATAAATATATGAATCAAGATCTGAAATTACATTGTGTATGCAGGAAACGTAAGTCCGGCTATAAAAAAGGACATGCCCATAAGATTTTTCGAAACCTGTTGCAGCAGAAATTTCAAACGGGCAAGAAGAATCAAATCTGGTGTACAGATTTCACCTATTTGTTTCTGACAAATGGCTCAATGCGCTTTCATTGTACGATTATTGACCTGTATGATCGTAGTGTTGTTGCCAGCGAAAACGGAAAATACATAACCAGCGAGCTTGCTATGCGTACACTGAATAAAGCAATTCATACCAGTAAATGTGATTCTTCACAGCTGATTTTGCATTCTGATCAGGGCAGCCGGTTTACGTGGTTGGAATTCATGAATTCTTGTAGCAGCCAGTCTATTACGCAAAGCATGAGTCGGGCCGGATGTCCTTACGATAACGCTCCTATGGAACGCTATTACAACACGCTGAAAGCGGAGCTGGTGAATCAATACAATTTTCAGACAGATGAAGAACTCAATCGGGCCATTCAGGAATTTGCATATCTCTGGTACAACCAGATCCGGCCTCATTCCTATAACCAGTACATGACCCCATTTGAGAAGCGATTTCATACGTCAATTAGACAGTGGTGTTACATAGATGCTTGACCACTACAGACGCAGGTTCAAGTTGTCTCACTTTCTTTTTATCCTGTTGTCAGGAGGTGGTAGAGAAGATTATTGATTAGATGACACTCAGTAATGTTGAACAGAAAACTATTTCAATGCTTTGCCCCAATTGTACTCAAATTGCACCGACATAGTGAGTTTTCTGATAACATGCAAAAATATACATCGGATAAAAGTGCTTGAATGATTCAATATTAACGATTATTTCTAGTTTAACAGAGATAAAAAGTTTAATGACGCGATAGCTTTATAATTGGAGTTATGGGTATTGATATGGAAGATGAAAAGGAAGCCTTGCCATGTCCAACTTCTATTTCAGATGTAAAAACGGAAAATGCAGATGATGTGGTAACACTTGTTGATGTTGACTTTGCAGAGTAACGGAGAAAAAACGATATGCGTACAATAAAGAAAAATTGCACGATTCCTTCATGGCTTAACTTTGAGGCAGAAAAGACGGGGATAAATTTTTCAGCAGTTTTGCAAACTGAATTGAAAAGCGAATTGAAAATATCAGATCGGTAGAAAATAAATTAAGATAGTCAGAATATTACGTTTGTTTAAAAATATTCACAGATATCAATTTCAGGCGGCTGGGTTGAGCTGTCCTGATATTGCTGTTTATACCTTATTATATACAATGTATAAACTGAAGCAAGTTTTGTGGGTAGCAGTAGAATGGCTGGTGTTTGGCATAGATATTTGTAAGTCTATACACCTCGTAGTGGAATCTAATTATAATGTGGAAAATGTGTGGAAGTTCATTCCTATAGAACGAAAAATTCTCCATGAATTTCACGGATAAAATTGCATTTTCGACATGTTGCTTGACGTGCGGAAGGTCATGGGTTCGAGCCCCTTAGTGTCCACCATTAAAAACCACCCAAAAAGGGTGGTTTTTCTTTTTCCCTTTGGTTACACTGCTTCTATGGAATCTCGAAATCAATATAAAAAGAACCAAAGAATGATTCCACAGCCGCGGCACCGATGTACCTTTGGACGGAATTTACCTTGGTTCCTTTTATAGAATAACAGATTTCATTCTAAATAGCAAGATTGATGCAGAAAATTTATGAGGCATATTCAGCATGAAATGGAGTATCGCGCAATTGCTGCGGTATCAGGCTGTGCAGTCAAAACGGAATGTAACCTAGTCACGGTTTTTATGGAAAACATCGCGTATAATAAAAACACGAATACAGGATATGTCTCAAAAGGGACTGATATTGCCGAGTCATAAATTTTAGCATGGATTCAATCCAAGAAGGAGTGTTTGGACATGAAGGTAATCATTGTTGGCGGTGTTGCAGGCGGTGCAGGTGCAGCAGCACGACTGCGCAGAAATGACGAAAATGCAGAAATTATTATGTTTGAAAAGGGTGAATATATTTCTTTTGCAAATTGTGGATTGCCTTATTATATTGGCGATGTGATTACTGATAAGGCGGCATTACAGCTGCAAACCCCTCAGAGCTTTCATGCACGTTTTGGTGTTGATGTACGAATCCAAAACGAGGTTGTTGGAGTCGATACTGCATCTAAAACTGTGACTGTAAAGCGGGTAGATTCTGGTGAAACCTATACAGAAAGCTATGATGTGCTGGTGATATCTCCTGGTGCTTCTCCGGTTCGTCCCCCAATTGAGGGCATTGAAAAAAATCAGGTCTTTACGCTGCGCAACATTCCCGATACCTATGCAATCAAAGAATACGTGGAAACCCATAAGCCTAAGACAGCAGCGGTCATTGGTGGTGGCTTTATCGGAATCGAAATGTCCGAAAATTTGCATACACTGGGGATAGAGGTTTCCATCATTGAGGCACAGAGTCATGTGATGGCAACAATGGATTCAGATATGACACATGATTTGCACAATCACATTCGCAGCAAAGGGGTTTCTCTCTACTTAAATAGCCTTGCATCTGCGTTTACAGAAAACAGTGTCGTGCTTCAAGATGGCACAGAAGTTCCTGCTGATATGGTAATTCTCAGCATAGGTGTCACGCCGGAGACGCGCTGGCTGCGCGGCAGCGGTATTGAGCTGGGAGCTCGCGGTGAAATTTTAGTAGATGACCATTTGCGCACCAATGTTCCAGATGTTTATGCATTGGGAGATGCAGTATCTGTTCTAAATATTGTGACAGACCGTGTAGCTGTTGTACCACTGGCTTCTCCGGCAAATCGTCAAGCACGTTTGGTTGCCGATATCATTTGCGGGAAGGAACGGCGTTATACGGGGGCACAGGGCACTGCAATTGCCAAGATTTTTGATATGACCGCCGCAAGTACAGGTGCCGGTGAAAAGGCGCTTCAGGAGGCAGGTATGTCCTACCACAAGACATTTACCTTCAGTGCCTCTCATGCCGGATATTATCCAGGAGGAAACCCGATGTTTATCAAGCTGCTGTATAGTCCGGAGGGTATCGTATTGGGCGGTCAGATTGTTGGCTACGAGGGTGTAGATAAGCGCATTGACCAGATTGCGACGGCTGTACGTCATCGTTTTTCGGTCTATGATTTACAAGAGCTTGAGCTTGCCTATGCTCCGCCGTTCTCCTCGGCAAAGGACCCGGTCAATATGGCGGGCTATACCGCGTCGAATGTTCTGGAGGGAACATTCCACCCATTCTATATCGAGGATTTCGCAGATTTACCAGCAGATGCACAGCTCATAGATGTGCGTACACCAGATGAGTATGCGCTGGGCACAATTGAGCAGGCAGTTAACATACCGCTGGACAGCTTGCGTGACCATCTGGACGAGTTGGATTCGAACAGAAAGTTATATATCTTTTGTCAGATTGGTCTGCGTGGATATTTGGCAGAGCGTATTTTGGCACAGCATGGTTTCAATTGCGTAAACCTGAGCGGTGGATATCGCTTATATGCGGCTTGGCAGAATGATTTACAAGCGATTGGTGTGGAAACACGTCAGTATGAGTACTGCGGAAAGGAAAAGAAGTCTTCTACCTGAGTGCAGGGTTGGCACAATAAGAACGATTTTTGGATTTTGTCAAAATTTGTCGAACGATTTTGATTGCCCTATAAATCCAGATGTATTATAATAAAGACGTCAAGGAAGATAGGGATTTTTTCTCCAAGATTTATCCTATGATTCTTTTGACTTTGGATACATGGTATCCTCGTACATAAGATGGGGTCCCTGATTGCTGTGAAAGCGTTCGGGGGTCCCTCTTTTTTGTATCTGTGAATTGTTCCCGTCAAGAGAAGAAGCACGTAAATTTATAAAATAAATACCCTGTTTTTTCGGCAATCTGACGAATTTGAAACGTGTGCTCGGATAGCTCTTTCATACTAGATGTAGTTATGCTATAATGGTCATCGACACAATATATAAGGAGACTTCGCAACATGATTTATATCGTGAAAAAAGATGGTACACTGGAAGAATTTGATGTGCGCAAGGTGGTTGCTGCGGTCAATAAGTCTGCAAACCGCGTTCTTTATACATTTACACAGAAAGAAACCGATGCAATTTGTGATTATGTTTCAAGCTATGTTGAAAATATGGACACGGAACGTGTTGAAATCTGGCAGATGCACAATATTGTAGAGGCTGCGCTGGAAAATGTGCGTCCTGAGGTTGCCAAAAGCTATCGGGATTACCGCAACTATAAGCAGGATTTTGTCGGAATGTTAGACAATGTTTATAAAAAAAGCCAGTCCATCATGTACATTGGAGATAAAGAAAATTCCAATACAGATTCTGCGTTGGTCTCCACCAAGCGCAGCCTGATTTTTAATCAGCTCAATAAAGAACTTTATCAAAAGTTCTTTATGAATACGGAGGAGCTGCAGGCATGCCGAGACGGATATATTTATGTACATGATATGTCTGCCCGCCGAGATACGATGAACTGCTGTCTGTTTGATGTGGAGCATGTGTTAAAGGGCGGCTTTGAAATGGGGAATTTATGGTATAATGAGCCAAAGACCCTGAATGTTGCGTTTGATGTCATTGGGGATATTGTGCTGTCTGCTGCCAGCCAGCAGTACGGTGGATTCACAGTTCCCTCCGTAGATTTGCTGCTCGAACCGTATGCACAGAAAAGCTATGACATGCTCACCGCAAAGTATAAAAAGCTGGGTCTGTCCGATGAGATGGTCGAGCAGGAGGTCATGGCAGATATTCTCAATGATTTTGAGCAGGGCTTCCAAGGCTGGGAGTATAAGTTCAATACTGTGGCATCTAGCCGCGGAGATTACCCCTTTATTACCATGACAATTGGTACGGGGACCGGTCGCTTTGCCAAACTGGCATCTATGACCATGCTTGATGTGCGCCGTCGCGGGCAGGGGAAAAAGGGACAGAAGAAACCCGTACTCTTTCCCAAAATCGTATTCCTGTATGACGAAAATCTGCACGGTGAGGGCAAGCCGCTCGAGGACGTCTTTGAGGCTGGTATTCTATGCTCGGCAAAGGCAATGTATCCCGATTGGCTCAGCTTGTCCGGAGATGGATATGTCCCCTCGATGTACAAGAAATATGGGAAAATCATTAGCCCAATGGGCTGCCGGGCGTTTCTTTCCCCGTGGTATGAGCGCGGCGGCATGAAGCCGGCAGATGATAAGGACACGCCAGTGTTTGTGGGACGTTGGAACATTGGCGCAGTTTCTCTGCATCTGCCTATGATTTATGCCAAGGCACAGCAGGAAAATCGTTCCTTTTATGAAGTGTTAGATTACTATTTGGAGCTTATCCGTAAGCTGCATATTCGAACCTATGCGTATTTGGGTGAAATGCGCGCTTCCACAAACCCGCTCGCATACTGCGAGGGAGGCTTTTATGGTGGACATCTGGGGCTGCATGATAAAATCAAGCCGATTTTGAAAACGGCAACTGCATCTTTTGGCATTACGGCGCTCAACGAGCTGCAAATGCTGCATAATGGTAAGTCTCTTGTGGAGGACGGTGAATTTGCACTGGAAACCATGCGCTATATCAACCAAAAGGTCAATCAGTTTAAGGAGGCAGACGGCAACCTCTATGCAATTTATGGTACACCAGCAGAGAGTCTATGCGGTTTGCAGGTTGAGCAGTTCCGGCAGAAGTATGGCATTGTAGAAGGTGTTTCAGACCGCGCTTATGTTTCCAACAGCTTCCATTGTCATGTTGCGGAGGATTTGACTCCCATCGAAAAACAGGATTTGGAGGCGCGCTTCTGGGATTTGTTCAATGGCGGAAAAATCCAGTACGTCAAATATCCAATTGCCTATAATCTTGATGCCATTCGCACACTGATTCGCCGTGCGATGAAGCAAGGATTTTACGAGGGTGTTAACCTGAGTCTTGCTTATTGTAATGATTGTGGGCATGAAGAATTGAGTATGGATACCTGTCCAAACTGCGGTTCTTCCAATCTCACAAAGATTGAACGCATGAACGGATACTTGTCTTACTCCCGTGTAAAAGGAGATACCCGTCTCAATGACGCAAAAATGGCGGAAATCGCAGAAAGAAAGAGTATGTAATGAATTACCACAATATTACCAGAGATGATATGCTGAACGGAGAAGGTCTGCGTGTCGTGCTTTGGGTTTCCGGCTGTGGGCATCACTGTCCGGAATGTCATAATCCGCAGACTTGGGACGCGGACAGCGGTGTGCCGTTTGACTATGCCGCAAAGCTGGAGCTGCTCGATGAATTGTCAAGGGACTATATTGCAGGGATTACTTTTTCCGGAGGAGATCCTTTATTTCCTGGAAATCGCGCAGAGGTTGGAGAGCTGATTGCAGAGATTCGGAAGAATTTTCCCAACAAGACGATATGGCTGTATACTGGATATCGTTGGGAAGAGGTTTGCACACTGCCGATGGTACAAATGTGTGATGTCATGGTAGACGGACGATATGAAAAGGAACAGCGCAATCCGCAGCGGTACTGGTGCGGAAGCGAAAATCAGCGTATCATTGATATTCCACGAACCCTGTCACAAGGCAAGGTTGTACTACATTCACAACCATCAATCAACGAAATCAGGAGATAATATGGAAATTCGAATCAAATATTTTACCGATGCAATCGAACCGCTTCGCAATATCGCGGGGAAGTCTGACTGGATTGACCTGCGTGCTGCAGAGGAAATCGTGATGCAGGCAGGGGAATTTCGTCTCATTCCGCTCGGAGTTGCCATGCAGCTGCCGGAGGGATATGAAGCACATATTGTGCCGCGCAGTTCAACCTTCAAGAATTTTGGTATCATACAGACCAATAGCATGGGTGTCATTGATGAAACCTATTGCGGAGACAATGACCAGTGGTTTTTTCCAGCGTATGCGGTGCGGGACACGGTGATTCATATCAATGACCGCATTTGCCAGTTCCGTATCATGGAGCATCAGCCTGCACTTTCCTTTATGGCAACCGAGCGCTTGGAAAATCCAGACCGCGGCGGTCATGGCAGTACGGGAAAGGTATAAAGAGTCACTTTTCCTTAGTATGTGAGGGGTTCGAGACGGTTACGATTCAAAAAATGTCTATGAAGGACAGACCACCCTTTTCGTTGGAAGCAAAGCTCATACTGACAGGGAAGTATATGATGGGAGCGGAATATTTGAGCAGATGGAGTCCAATCTATTTTGCTCCCGATGGTCATGCAGATTGGGGAACTGTCTGCGTGCCTGAAAATTTGATTGGCTATGTCGATCTTGCAGAAGAATGTGTGTTTATTCTTTCACAATATGAAAAAATGTTTCAGAACGACACATCGGAATATGGGCTTGTGTATATCAGTGTCCCTTCTCTGGAGGAGGAAATCCTGCAATATGTAGAGATGGCGCATATTGCAGCGGAATTTTCCACACCTTCTGACTTTTCTGGTTTTGCCGCGTTTTCTGATATTGTATGGATTGATGATGATTTTTTATATGATGAAAATTTATCATTTGATTTTGAGAAATTCCGCATAATTGATGCAGGTGTTAGATACTTGAATCCAAAGCATTTTTCTGTACATCAATTCGTGACCTTATAAAAGTAGAGAGATAAGACTGCACTGTATCCGTACAGCGCGGTCTTTTTTATAGCAAGCGAAAAAGAACATCGCATAGAATGCACACTTTTCTGCTTGCTGGCTTATACTGGAGTAAGGAAACACCGTACAATTGTGTTGTGGGCATTCTCTGGCAATGATATGGTGTTCTCTGGAAAGAGGAGTGTGATATCCCATGTTTTGCCAGCGATATTTGATTGGAATGTTGTGCCTAGGGCTGGGAATCGGCTTTCTGCTGGGCAGTATTTGTCCTGTGTTCTGGTTTTTGCTGCTTTTCAGTGCAGCACTGATTGTACTTGGCGTACTACTATTGAAGCGATAGGAGGCATTTCAGATGAAAGTTGTGATTTGGAAGAGTCCGCGATATTTATGCGGTATGCTGCGCCGTATGTTTGGAATTCGAAATGATGAGTAAGGCAAAAGCCGAGGGAAAATAGCCCTCGGCTTTTTGCTTTTTTTCATATCTGCATCAATGGCGCATATACATAACAGCAGAAGCGGTAAAAAGGAGGAATCTTTTATGGAATTCATACGCACAGATTTGCAGTACTATGCGCCTATGTGTGCGCGGCACACCACCTTTACAGAAACAACCGATACCATTGTACCAGACACAGAGCCGGATATCGGCCGGATTTTGTGTGCTTTTGGAACGATATCGGTGAAGGACGAGCTGCCGCAGACCGATCGTATTTTGATTTCCGGCATCGTACATGTGGTAGTCTTATACCGACCGGACGGACAGGAAGGAATCCGTTTTCTGCAAATTCCATTGAGCTTTGCGCATATTGAGGAGACACAGGGCATTTCAGCAGAGCAGCCCTGTTTCGTGCGCTGCCATTTACAACGGGTGTCGGCAAGAGCCGTGAATTCCAGAAAGGTGAGCGTGACGGGAGAAATCGGATTGGAAATTGATTTATATCAGCAAAAGAAAACCGCTGTCACAGAAAAGCTGGAAGCTGATGGAGCAGATTTACAGGTACGCTACGGCACAAAACCCGTTTCTCTGCTGCAAAATGTGCTGACGCGGGAATATACCGTTTTAGACGACGTGGAGGTTCCGGGAGCGCAGGGTATGAAGCTCGTGCATGCACAGGGCATCATGCTGCCTGTAACCTGTCAGCCGGAACGTGCACAGATTTCGCTCAGCGGAGAGGTGCAGCTGCATTTATTGCTGTTGGACGATACCGGAAAACTGCAATCTATGACACACAACGTTCCCTATACACAGGTATTGGAAGCGCCGGACATTACAGACAACCTGCCCATTACGGTTCGGCTTGCCCTGCGCAGCTTGGATTGTATGCTTCGGGAAGAAGGTGTCTTATCCGTAGGAGTCTGTGTCCGTGCCCTGATACAGCAGAGAAAGGAGCAGACGCTGCAAACCATTGAGGACCTCTATCATCTCAAAAAGCAGCTTGAAATTTCAGAGGATAGTGCAGAGTTGTATGATGATGCAGCACCACAGAACTATCAAGCAGAAAGTATGGCGCAAATCACTTTGACCTATCCAGCAACCGAAATTTTACTAACAGAGGGCGTGTGTACGGTACTGGATCAGGAAAATATGAAGCTGCAAATTTGCGTACTGTATTTGGACGATACTGGAAATTTATGGGGAGAGATGCAGGATACCATGGTTCCCCTGACATTGGGACCAATTGCCTATACACAGCTTCGGGATTTAACCGTACACTTATCGACTGCACTGAGTACAGAACGCGACTTACAGCTGCGTGTTTCGGTCAATGGGACAGTGTTGTGCGGCGGTGACACAGCAATCCGTGATATTACCGGCTTGACCGCCGAGCAAGACCGTGAGCCCATCGACAAGAGTGGCACGACATTGATTTTGCGTTATATTCAAGCGCCAACCGCGCTTTGGGACATTGCCAAGCAATATGCCTCCACGGTCTCCGAAATCCAGAATGCCAATGCACTGCCAGAGCATACAGAACAGGTATCAGAAACTATGCTGTTGATTCCAATTTGCGGACGGTGAAAGGAGATTGCATCTGATGGAGAAGAAAGGATTATATGAGCAAATCAGTGCTCGGACAAATGGGGATATCTATATTGGCGTGGTAGGACCGGTTCGAACTGGAAAATCGACATTTATCAAGCGATTTATGGAGAATATGGTCATTCCGCGCATTGATAACGTGTATAAAAGAGAACGCGCCAAGGACGAATTGCCGCAGTCCGGTTCTGGTAAGACCATTATGACCGCAGAGCCGAAGTTTGTACCAGAAGAAGCAGCAGAGATTGCTTTGGCACCAGCCGGAAGCTGTCGTGTGCGTCTAGTCGATTGTGTGGGATACTTAGTAGAGGGTGCACTGGGCAGTATGGAGGAGGACACGCCGCGCATGGTGACAACACCTTGGCGGGACCACCCCATTCCTATGGCAGAGGCGGCAGAAATTGGGACACGTAAGGTAATTGAAGATCATTCTACCATTGGACTGGTCATCACAACCGATGGTTCTTTCTCTGATATTCCGCGAGAAAGCTATGCAGAGGTAGAGGGGCGTGTCATCGAGGAACTACAAGCGATAGGTAAACCCTTTCTGACCCTTGTCAATACAGTAGACCCAGAAGGGGAAGAAGCACGCGCTGTTTGCGCACATTTACAGCAGACCTATGGGATTGTCGCAATGCCTGTAAACTGTTTGAATTTGGACGAACAGAGAATGCGTTCCATTTTGACAGCGGTTCTCTATGAATTTCCGGTTCAGCAAATCTCTGTGGTACTGCCAAGGTTTATCAGTATCCTGCCGCCGGAGCATGCAGTGCAGAGCAGTGTGTATGACAGTTTGCGCAAGGGTGGGCATGCAGTGCATAAGATGCGGGACTTTGATACCATGCTGCATATCTTAGAAGAAAACGAATGGATTGAGTCAGTGCGTATTGCAGATATGGATTTGGGTGTGGGCTGTGCGCGGGTCGTTGTCGAAATCCCGACAGCAGTATTCTATCAAATCGTGACACAGCAGACTGGAATCCAGATGAAAGATGAAGCGGATCTCATTCCGGTTTTGACCCGGTTGTCTGATATGGCAAAGTCGTATGAGCGAATTGCAGGTGCCTTGGAGCAAGCGCAGAGAACCGGATATGGGGTTGTGATGCCGGAGCTGGAGGAGCTTTCTCTGGAGCCGCCTGAAATCATGAAGCAAGGCGGACGCTATGGTGTAAAGTTGTGCGCTTCCGCTGATTCCATTCATCTGATGAAGGCACAAATCAAAGCATCAATCACACCCATTGTCGGAACCGAGAAACAGTCTGAGGAACTGCTGGATTATTTGATGAGTGAGTTTGAAGGAGCGCCTGAAAAAATTTGGCAGACCAATATTTTCGGAAAGCCGCTGTCAGCATTGATTGGAGAAGAATTGTCTGGAAAGCTGGCGCGTGTGCCGGAGGACGCACGAGATAAGTTCCGTGAGACCTTGGAACGTATCATCAATGAGAGTACAGGGGGATTGATTTGTATCCTGCTATGACCCGGGGAATCGTGCGCCATACAGCAATTGTCTGGCAAAAACCTTTACACATCAGCAGTATGCCCTTTACAGAAATATCCAATATATTTGACAAAATGCAAGATTTTTGTTAAAAATTCATGCAAAACAGGCTATGTAAAGGTGTTTACTTTACATAGCCTGAAATCTTTGAATGTGCAAAATACCAGAGTAAAGGTAATGAGCTTTCCTTGATTTTTCATCTGCTTTGCAGTATGATTAGGAGCAGACAAAGGAAAGGATAGATGATGATTTGAAAAAACAGGTATTTATCATCAATGGACGTGGCGGTGTAGGAAAGGACACGGTCTGCAATTGCGTTGCTCAATATTGTTGTGTTCGAAATATTTCTTCGATTACGCCCATTACTGAAATTGCACGATTTGCAGGGTGGTCCGGAGAAAAGACGTTGGAAGCGCGCAGACTGCTCTCTCAACTCAAGCAAGTATTCACAGAGTACAATGATTTGTCCTTCCGATATTGTATGGAGCAATATCATCAGTTCTGTTCCTGTCCGGACGAGGAGGTTCTGTTTATTCATGTGCGGGAACCGGAAGAAATTGCACGGCTCAAGGCTGCTATTGGGGAGGGGTGCCGAACGCTGCTGATTCGCAGAAGTGATACGCATCTGACACAATATGGCAATCGCTCAGATGACGAAGTTGAACAATATCCCTATGACTTATATTTTCAAAATGAACCTCCGCTGGATACCCTTCCGGAGCGTGTCTGGGATTTCTTTGAAGGGATTGTGCACAACGACCTTTCCAAGTAGTGCGGACAAGCGAAGTAATCCTTGCAACATCGGATAAGGTGGGGGAACCGAAGGTTACCAATCCGGCTGCCCTCTTGAAACTTACTGTATTTTCCCTTATAATAATAGTAACATGCTGCATTGGTTGGAAGGACATGGAATTTGTACCGACTGGTGAATCTGCAACGGAATAGGAGGACATGCATCATGTTGTTAAAAGATATTATTGAGCCGCAGAAACTCCAAGAAATTCAGGACCAATTTTCAGATGCCACTGGTTTGGCGGCAATTACGATGGACGGGGATAATACTTACTTTACAAAGGGCAGTAATTTTACAGATTTCTGCATGAAGTATACACGGGAAAGCCCGATAGGAAAGGAACGCTGTGAGAAGTGTGATGCGGAGGGCTGCGGTGCATATTTCTGCCATGCAGGTTTAATGGATTTTTCTGCGCCTATCAGAGTCAACGGAGAGCAGGTTGGGATTATCGTTGGCGGACAGGTTCTGCCGGAAAAACCAGATTCGGAAAAATTCCGGAGTATTGCGCATGAACTATCCATTCCAGAAGAAGCATATTTGCGTGCGCTGCAGCAGGTTCCAATTCGAGATGAAAAACAAATTCGTGCCGCAGCTACCCTTTTGGAAAAAGTGGTCAATGAGCTTGTCAATCTGGAATATGTGGAAAAGCTAAATAAAAAGAGAGTACAGGTTTTCGAGGAAGAAAGCGGAAAAGCAGAAGAAGCAGTCGTTCAAGTAGAACGCAAAATGAAGGATTTGGGTAAGGTGTCCTCGAATGAACGGTTGCTTTCTGTAAATGCACGGATTGAAGCGGCACACAGCGGAAGTGCTGGAGTTGGTTTTGCTGTTGTTGCAACAGAAATCGGAAAGCTGGCAGAAAATTCTGCTGTGGTTTATGCAGAGATTGAAGAGTTGGTTCGAAAAATCAGTGAATCCATTCAGAAAATTGGCAATGTTACCTTAGAGAGTGCAAGAGAAAGCTGCCAAAAATGATTATCTTCGGCTGTATGATGGAGCCGCTCGGATATAGACAACAAAAAGACCGGAAATTTCCGGTCTTTTCTGTTATATTCTCAGCAGTATTTTGCAACATGAGCCTTGGTAACCTCGGCTGCCTTTGCGATGTTTTCTTCGTTTGATAGCTTGTAATAGTCTGGACGGAATACCTCCATGGTGCATACGCCGCCTTCAAATCCAATCTTTTTGAGTGTGTCGGCATATCGCTTGTGATCCAGACAGTCTCCGGATTCGCCGGGCCACAGACGCTTTTCATCATTGTTGTAGGCTGCGCCACATGGCATATTCTCCATACCATTGAGATGCCATACAAAGATTTTCTTACCGTCTGCCTTTTCCAGTGCTTCCCAACTGGAAGCCATTGCATGGAAGTGGTACTGATCCAAAGTGACACCAACCAATGGGTGATTGACCTCCGACACAATTGCGTAAGCGTCTTCGAAACGATTGATAGACATAGTTGGTGCGCCACAGAATTCGATAGACAGCTTGATGCCATAAGGCTCAACCTTCTTGACCATTTCCTTGAGAACAGCAACTGCATCAGCTTTGATTTCGTCCAGCGTAGCCGGAACAGTCAAATCCATGGACGGAACTACAACAATCATACCACAGTCCAAAATCTGACAGCGGCGAATGATTTCGTCGAGCTGTGCCATAACAGCATCTTTTTCTTCTTGTGTTTGCTTCATGTTGAAAAAAATCAGGGCATTATAGGACAGCATCTTCAGATGAGAGGTCTTGAAGAAGGCACCCAAATCCTCCAGTGTGTAAAGACCAGCAGCAAGCTCGCGGTCGAGACATTCGGATTGTACGTCGATATAGTCAAAGCCATACTTCTCACACAGCTTGAGGTCTTCCAGAACCGAATGATTTGCGCAGAAACGATTGCAGCCTTCATTAAAACCGATTTTCATGGGGAAACTCCTTTTCTAATTTATAATAATAAAATTCCAATATTGAGAAAAATTGAACGGACCGATTAGAAATCGGCATAGAGATGTAAATTTATTTCTGATAGAAGTCGGGGGTGCCGCCGGTCACAACCTTTTCAAACACACCAGTTGTTTGAGATTTGACCAGCGCATCTGCGGTGATGGAAGCAACATAACCGTCCCACGCAGAGGACCCGCTGGTTTCTCCCTGAGATGCGTGATTGACCCAATCCTGAATTTCAACATCATAGGAGTCGATGAAGCGCAGAATCCAGTTGTCTTCAATTTTTGTAGATACGTTGTTGGCATAGCGTACTGTGGGGAAGGACGGGCAGGGAAGATTGATAACGCCATTCTCACAAACGACTTCGCAGTTGATATCATAGCCGAAGCCGCAGTTGACATTGACTTCCAGAACATTGACGATTCCGCTCTTCGTTTTCATAATCATGACCTGCGGGTCTTTCAGACCCTCGTGTGCCTTAGCTGAGGTCTTGGGCATGATGCACTGAACCTCGTCCCATTCGTCATTGATGAGCCACGGCAGTACATCAATTTCATGGATTGCGGTGTCGGTGACTGCCATGGCAGTGGTATAGTCGTTTGCAACACCATCTGCACGGTGTGTGCACTTGATGACCATTGGTGCACCGAACTTTCCGGAGTCAATCATTTCCTTGACCTGACGGTAACCGCGGTCATAGCGGCGCATGAAGCCGACTTGAACCAAATGTTTGCCAGAAGCCATTTCAGCATCTACAATTTCCTTACAGTCTGCTGCGGTGTTGGCAAGCGGTTTTTCGCTGAATACCGGCTTTCCTGCCTCAATGGCTGCGATGACCGGCTCCTTGTGGAAAGCGCCCGGGGTTGTGACAACCACTGCATTAACATCAGGGTCTTGGATTGCGGCACGGAAGTCGGTGTAAACCTTTACGTTGCCACCAGCAATTTCTGCGCCTTTCTTGGCACCGTCTTCAAATACATCGCATACTGCAATAACCTGTGCGCCCTTGATACGGTTTTGGATTCGCTCGATGTGTTCGCGGCCAATCATACCGCAGCCGATGACAGCAATTTTGAGTTCCATAATAATAGCCTCCTGAAAATAAATGGAATATTCATAATGATAGGTAAAATTTGATTGCGTCGGCGGCAGATATCTGCGCCTCTGCATTGCTTTGGTGGGACTCCATCTCTTTCTTGCCCTTATTATAGCATTGCGTTCACGTGAACGCAAGTATTTTTTACAATCGAAAATAACAAAAAGAATCGCTAATTTTTGTTGAAATATACAAATTTATTTTCAATATAAATGGATAAATATAAATGCGTTCATGTGAACGCATGAACTTTTTATAGGATTATAAAAACGGAGCGACCGTATGCGTGTATGCATGGGTCGCTCCGAAGAAAATAGGGCGTATCTGAAAACAAAGAAATCGACGAAATTTTCGCAGTACGTATCCAGATGCAAGGCAAAAATGCAGGAATCCTTGGTGAGTTCCGAGTATTTTTCATGCAGCAGCTGTTGTTCGTGGCAGAAAAAGACTAGAATTTCGATTTTTCAGATATCTCCTAGAAAAGAGAGCAGAGAATCATGCCGCGATGCCAAGTGGAGAGAAAAATACATAAATGGCAACGGCTAGAATCAGACCAACAATCGAGACGATATGACGATACTTCCATGGAGTCAAATCCACTGCTTCAACATCGCGAATCAAATATGTTTCGGTTTGCGGCTTATATTTGTTCAAATACCACAGAACAAGCAGTTCCAGAGGGAACAGTACAGCCATTGCATACAGATAGTGGATTGGACTGTCCGTGCCCGGGTAGTTGGGAGAAATCAGCAGGAATGCGCCGTAGATGACAACGTGCATGATTGTGATAACTTTGGGGGCATACTTTGGCAGACGTGGGAACATAAACATACCCAAGATAGTAAAGAGCACCGGCAAAGAAACAAATTGACTCATAGAGTTGAGGAATGTGGTAATTCCCTGTGCATTCATGACGAATGGTGCAATGATAATGGAAATACAGCCTGCAATGGTACCATAAATCTTACCAACCTTGACACACTTGGTATCAGAAGCGTTGGGGTCAATCGAGGAGCGATACAAATCCAGTGTGAACATGGTAGAGGCTGAGTTTAGAACGGAGTTAAAGGAAGACAGGATTGCACCGAACATGACAGCAGCAAAGAAGCCCAGAATGGGTTTTGGAATGATTTGTGCAATCAGTGCGGGGTAGGCGAAGTCGATTGCGGTGCTGCCAGCTGCGGCGATTTTATCCTGAATAGACGGGAGATAAAAGGCAATGATGCCTGGAATGACCAGATACAGCGGTCCAAGACATTTGAGAAAACCGCAGTAAATTGCGCCTTTTTGCCCTTCTTTTAGACTTTTGGCAGCAAGTGCACGTTGAACGAAAGATTGATTGGTGCACCACCAGTACAGGTTGTTGAAAAACATACCAGTAATAATCAGCGGCCACGGAACCTCTGGTTCGGGTGCATTCCATGCGGAAATAGCGTTCATTTTCGTCGGATCTGCCGAAACCATATAGTTCCAGCCCTCCAGAATTCCGCCGCCTGCGCACTCGTTGCCGAGCATCCAAAGTCCGAGGAAAGGAACCATCAAGCCGCCGATAATCAGACCAATTCCGTTTATGGTATCCGATACCGCAACTGCTTTCAAGCCGCCAAAAATCGCATAGCAGCCACCGATAATGCCGATGATAACACAGAGAACCGCAACAGATTGAAATTTCGACCAGCCAAACATACCAGAAATATCAAAAATATTTTCAAATACAACCGCACCGGAATAAAGAATAACCGGCAGATTTAGGATAGAGTACATGATGACGATAATCAGGGAGAACATCGTCTTGGTACCCTTTCCGTAGCGTTCCTCCATGAGAGAGGGAATGGTCATAGCACCCATCTTGAGAAAACGGGGTAAAAAGTAATAAGCCAGCACGAGTAGGGTAAACATGGAGCCAACCTCCCATGCGATGGGAGACATGTTGCTGACCCAACTCTGACCGTTCAGACCAACCAGCTGCTCAGCAGATAAATTGGTCAGCAGCAGAGAACCGGCGATGACAACACCAGATAAACCACGACCTGCAAGGAAATATCCCTCAGCAGATTCCAGATTATCGTCCTTGGTTTTCCAGCTTGAAATCACAGCAACCAGTGCGGTGAAGAACAGGAAGGAAATACCAATCCATGCCAGAGAATTAAAGAAATCCATCATTTGAGCCTTCTTTCTTTTTCTTTCTTTTGGTTTGAATATGAGATGATGCGGGGAGAAAGAGTGAGAAAAAAACCAAAGCGGAGTGGTCTGTGCGACCCGCTCCATGTTTGTACTCCTGAGCGTTCACGTGCACGCAAATGGAGAAAAAAGAGAAAGCAGGAACAATATCGAGCGTACAGATATCGTCATGCTCCTACGTGTTGTGTAGGAAGCTCCATGCCTTCGGGTTGGTTAAAATTTAACACAGCCTGTAGAGAATTGCAAGTAGAAATATGATAAAATTAGGATTTCACATCAATTTTGGTGTTTGTGATAAAAATTCGTTGCAGAATTATACGAGTTGCACAAAGCTGAAATTTGTCGTATATATAGATAGCGAAACATCTGCAAGGGCAATATGATGAACGGAGATTGACTGGAGTGCGATGTATTTGCGTGCTTGCGTGCATTGAAATTTGTTCTAATAATCTCTGAAAAATATAATATTCACAGCATTTTACACGTCAATTGCGAATAAAAACAAGAGCTGTGGAGGTGCTGCGTGCAAATTTGGGTTGCATTTTTGAAAAAAGAGTGGTATGCTGAATGAAGAAGCCTGTACAGGTACAGTTTGACATAGAAGGGAGGGGACTATGTGTCAGTGACACTCAAACAGATTGCGGAATTGGCAGGTGTTTCACGCGGCACGGTTGACCGAGCATTGCACAATCGCGGTCGAGTCAGCGATGAGGTCGCTCAGCGTATCCGCCAGATTGCGGACGAGCTTGGATACTCCCCGAATCGGGTGGGTCAGGCGTTGGCAAAGACGCATAGACAGGTTCGGCTGGGCATGATTATTCAGTCATCTGAAACGCCGACCATGCAAATCGTTGCGCAGGGGGCGATGCGTGCGGCACATGACTTGCATCACATGGGTGTAGAGGTGTTGATTCGTCAGCTGCAATCCGTCGATCCGGCACAGGAGCTGGAGTGTATTGAAGAGCTGGTGCGCGATGAAGGGATTCAAGGTCTTGCTTTGACACCGGTCAATACACCGGAGATTTGTGAGAAAATTGATGAGTTGGTTGAGCAGGGGATACCAGTTGTTACGCTCAATACAGATATGCCACAGTCCAAACGCATGTGTTTTGTGGGACAGGACAGTGTTCAGGCAAGCCGTACAGCGGCCGGATTGCTTGCAATGATGATGCCGGAGGGCGGTCAAGTGTTTATTTTGACCGGTCATTTGAGCAATGCAACCCACAAAAGCCGCTGCACCGGTTTTTGTGAGGAACTGGAGTTGATTGCGCCGGATATCCAGCTTTTGCCTTTGCAGTCGTGCTTTGACCGAGACGATTATGCGTATGAGTTGACACAGCATGTTTTGGAAGAATATCCGTCTCTCAAGGCAATCTATGTTGCGGCAAACGGACAGCATGGAGTGTGTGAAGCGTTGCGTGCTGCCGGATTGAGCGGCAAAGTGCGAGTGATTGCCTACGATATCACACCGAAGAATAAAGAGGACTTGCAACGCGGCACCATCAGCATATTGCTCGATCAGCGTGCCCATGAACAGGGATATCGTCCGCTTTATCTGCTGCGTGACTATATTTTTTCGGGGCGTTTGCCAGAAGATTCCTTCTATTACACTGGGACAACGCTCAAAACCAAATATAACCTGTGAGTGGATACTTTCGCGCGGACGAAAAAATGTACAATTTTTCGTCCGCGTGTTTGTGTATTTCTCTAAAAATGATGCAGAGATAAAATTTGCACTTGCGTTCACGTGCACGCGATGGTATGATACAGGAAAGAAGAAATTCATTGAAGGAATGTGCACGAGAACGCATATCCTTCGACCGATAAAACGAAATTTTAAGGAGGTCAATCGGTATGAAAATCGCATTTGACGTAGATGTACTCGCGAAGCAGATGTCTATTCATGACTATGTGCACAAGGTTGCGGACTGGGGTTATAAGTACATTGAGCAATCTCCACATCCACGAATCAATCCGTTTTATAAGCATCCGCTTTTCTCGAAAGAATGTCAGGCGGAGTATAAGCAGGCGCTCAAGGAAACGGGAGTGGAGATTTCCTCGTTCATCGTGGTGTACCGCTGGTCTGGACCGACCGAAGAGCAGCGCCAGTTTGCTGTCGCCAACTGGAAGCGTATGATTGAGATTGCTGTGGATATGGGAGTACCAGTTATCAACACTGAATTCTCGGGGGACCCCAATCAGCAGGAAATCTGTAATGGAATGTTCTTCCGTTCGATGGAGGAACTGCTTCCGATTATTGAGCGTGAAGGGATTCGTGTGGAGCTGCAAAGCCATCCGTATGATTTCTGTGAGCTGAATGATGAGGCATGTGATATTGTCAAGTCTTTCCGCTCCAAGAATCTGGGATATGTATATTCTTCACCGCATGGATTTTTCTATGATCAGGGAAAGGGAGATGTGCGCCATATGCTGCAATATGCCGGCGATGAACTGACTCATGTCCTGTTGGCAGATACCTTCAATCAGACGATGGACTGCCGTTACATTGCCAATCCACCTTGGCTGAATGCGCGTGGAAAATCTGATGTCACGATTCATCAGCATTTGGCAATGGGTGAAGGAGATGTCGATTTCCCCGGTATTTTTGAAACTCTGCGAGATATGGATTTTGCAAACAAGCAAACAAAACCCAATGCGCCTAAGGCTGGCGGAGATAATATCATTTGTGTTTCTTACTTTGGATTCCCAGAGAAGATGGACGTTCAAGCTCCAGAGGCTCTGGAGCGGATTCAGAGAGAACTGCTGTAACATTCATAGATTTATCATGAGTCACAAAAAGTCAGACTGATTGGTCTGACTTTTTTGTTTGGAGTTGCGACATGATATCATGTGATGCTCAAATATCAGGAAAGATTCCAAAACAGCTTTGGGAAACAGAAAACCCGCCGATTTCGAATGAAATCGGCGGGTTTTATGGTCCGAGTGACAGGACTTGAACCTGCGGCCTCTTGACCCCCAGTCAAGCACGCTACCAGCTGCGCTACACCCGGATATTCAAATAAGTACTGAACTCAGCCTTTATAGGATATCATAGACCAGATAGAATGTCAATATCATTTCATGGAAATATCAAAAAAATTCTGCGCTAACAAAACCGATATTGCAGGGGGGGAACGCTGTATTTCTATGTATGCTGCTTTCGGATTCAACTGACTCGCTTCGATGGAATTCAATCAATCAAAAGAAATTTTCGATGGGATAGATTTTTGTAAATTGTTCTTGTAGATTTGTGTTTCAGGTGATACAATACAGATGTATTCATGAAATTACCATTTTTTTCAGAAGATAGACAGGTTGATTTGCAAAATATATCCAGATTTTGTGAGAAAATGCCTGTCGTTCTCATCTCTGTCTGTTATTTGCCTGACCTTATCATTCTAATTCAGAGCGTTGCACAAGTGTAGCATCAGCAAATCCTTTGTTTCGGGTGCAGGGCGCTAAAAAGCCATACAGAGTGAAAACGAGGTACATGACAGCAAGGAGATTCATAAAATGGAAGGAGGCGCAATATGAAGAAAACAGACAGCCAATATCACAACTATATTCAGATTTTACGAGAAGAGCTTGTGCCTGCAATGGGGTGTACAGAGCCGATTGCGATTGCCTATGGCGCAGCAAAAGCGCGTGAGATTTTAGGAGAAATTCCTGACAGTGTTCTGGTAGAGGCCAGCGGAAACATTATCAAGAACGTCAAAAGTGTCGTGGTTCCAAACACAGATGGTTTGAAAGGCATTGAAGCGGCGGCGGCAGCAGGTATTGCAGCCGGTCAGGCAGACCGGATACTGGAGGTGATTGCAAGTGTAACGCCGGAGGATAAACAGGCAATTCGTACCTATTTGGAAAATCATGAAATACGTGTATTGCCCACAGAGGGCGATATTATCTTTGATATTATTCTAACCCTGCGCAAACAGGAGGAGTATGTCAAGCTGCGCATATCCGAATATCATACCAATATTGTACATGTAGAAAAAAATGGTACCGTACTTTTGGAGGCGGGGCATACTGCACATCATGCACAGGCTGCTGCGCTGACCGACCGCAGTGAGCTTTCCGTTCAAAACATTCTGGATTTCGTACAGACAATGGACGTAGAAGACGTGCGTGCACTGGTAGAACGTCAAATCGACTATAACTCAAAAATTGCTCAGGCAGGCTTAGATGGCAGTTGGGGCGCCAACATCGGTTCGGTTTTACTGCGGAATTATGGAGATGATATCAAAATTCGTGCCCGTGCAATGGCTGCTGCCGGCTCAGATGCCCGTATGAGCGGTTGTGAGCTTCCGGTAATCATTGTTTCAGGCAGCGGCAATCAGGGAATTACGGCATCGGTTCCGGTCATTGAGTATGCAAAGGAGCTGGGAGTTTCACATGAAAAGATGATACGGGCAGTCACTCTGTCTGATTTGATTACCATTCATTTGAAAACAGGGATTGGAAGGCTCTCTGCTTATTGTGGTGCGGTTAGCGCCGGTTGTGCAGCTGGTGCAGCAATTGCATGGCTGCAAGGGGGAGATTACGAGGAAATTTCACATACCTTGGTAAATTCTCTAGCCACTGTTTCTGGTGTTATTTGTGATGGTGCAAAGCCGTCCTGCGCTGCTAAAATTGCCGCTTCCGTAGATGCGGGGATTTTGGGCTATCAAATGTATCGAGATGGACAGCAGTTCTATGGCGGAGATGGCATCGTAACCAAAGGGGTGGAGAATACCATTCGCAATATTGGTCGTCTGGGACATGATGGCATGCGTGAGACGGACAAAGAAATCATTCGTATTATGACAGGGTTATAAACTGTCGATTTCATTTAAGGGGGAAATTTTATGAAAATTTTGAAAAGTCTTCCGGCAAAGCTGGTACTGGGTGTGATTGCTGGTATGCTGATTGGCTTGTTTCTGGCGGCAGACATGCTGCCAGAGGGTGCCAATCTAGCAGCCTTGCAGGTCATCGTGACCGCAAAGTACATTCTCAATCAGCTTATCAACTTCTGTGTTCCGCTCATTATTATTGGATTCATCGCCCCTTCCATCACAAAGCTGGGTTCTAACGCTTCTCGTATGTTGGGCGTAGCGCTTATTCTGGCGTATGTATCCTCTCTGTGTGCGGCGCTGTTTTCGACTGCGTCCGGATATGCAATCATTCCGCATCTGCATATTACAAACACAGTTGATGGTCTGCGTGAAGTACCGGTTGCGGTATTCCAGTTGGATATCCCGCAGGTGATGTCTGTCATGAGTGCGTTGGTTATTTCGGTTATGGTAGGTCTTGCGGCAGCGGTGACCAAAGCAAAAATTATAACACAGGCACTCAATGAATTTCAGGATATCGTTCTTTTGATTGTCACCAAGGTTGTTATCCCGATTCTTCCATTCTTTATCAGTGCAACATTCTGTACGCTGGCTTATGAAGGCACCATTACAAAGCAGCTTCCGGTATTTCTGATTGTTGTGATTCTGGTAATGGTGGGACATTATATCTGGTTGGCGCTGCTTTATGGATTGGGCGGCGTATATTCCGGAAAGAACCCGCTCGACGTTTTGCGCAACTATGGTCCTGCCTATTTGACCGCAGTTGGTACCATGTCCTCGGCGGCTACTTTGGCAGTGGCACTGCGCTGTGCAAAGAAATCAAAGGTACTGCGCCGCGATATGATTGATTTCGGCATTCCGCTGTTTGCCAATATTCATTTGTGCGGTTCTGTTTTGACCGAAGTATTTTTTGTTATGGTCGTTTCCAAAATTCTGTATGGCACATTGCCAAGTGCGGGTACGATGATTCTGTTCTGTGCATTGCTTGGTGTATTTGCGATTGGTGCACCAGGGGTTCCTGGTGGTACGGTTATGGCATCTCTGGGGTTGATTACAGGTGTTCTGCAGTTCGATGATGCCGGCACAGCACTCATGCTGACCATCTTTGCACTTCAGGATTCTTTCGGCACCGCTTGTAACGTAACAGGTGATGGTGCACTGACCCTGATGCTGACTGGGTATGCAGAGAAGCATAACATTCAAGAGCAAAGTATTGATTTTACATTGTAAGCAAAATGGCTATGAAATGAAAAAACGCAACCACGAGATTACTTGTGGTTGCGTTTTTTAGAATGGATTTCATTTATTTGGATTTCGATTGATTCTTTGTAAAAAAGATAAAGAACAAAGCACTGATACCCAATAGGATAGGGTAGTAGCAATAACGCACAATTTCAATGGAAGAAATTGGGGTGAGTGCCATTTCCGTTGCAGCGGCTGCATAGAGCAGCTGTGCACCGTACGGGATAATCCCTTGAAAAACAGAAGTAAAGATATCCAGCAGAGATGCGGTTCTCTTTGGGTCAATGTCATAGTCCGCAGCAATTTCCTTGGCAATTGGACCCGCAATTACAATGGCAACGGTGTTATTTGCGGTCGAGCAGTCTACCACAGAGGACAAGGCTGCAATCCCTACCTCGGCACCCTTGCGTCCATGGATACACTTACGAATGATGTATAGAACCCAGTCGATGCCGCCATTCTGACGAACCAGAGAAACAACACCCGCAACAATGATGGAAATGACGGTAATATCATACATACCCATAATGCCGTCACCCATAATCTTAAAGATGTCCAGAAATGCGAAATCTCCATAGAAAAGCCCAATGGCAAGGGACAATACCGTTCCGCCAGCCAGCAGCAAAAATACATTTAAGCCCACCAGCGCACCAATGAGAACGACCAGATAAGGAATGATTCGTACAAAGTCATAGGTAAGCGCTTCAGAGGGGACATAGTTGATACCGCGTGTGCTCAAAAAGAACAGGACAGCCGTTACAATCGCTGCGGGCAATGCAATTTTGAAATTTTCTCGGAACTTATCCTTCATCGCACAGCCCTGTGTGCGGGTTGCAGCAATGGTGGTATCTGAAATCATGGACAGGTTATCACCAAACATTGCACCGCAAACCGTTGCACCGATGCAAAGCGCCATGGTAATACCGGTTTTTTCACTGATACCGATTGCAATGGGAGCCAGTGCGATGATGGTTCCGACTGATGTACCCATAGAGGTGGAGATGAAGCAGCCAATGATAAAAAGACCAACAACGGCAATATTACCGGGCAGAATGGACAGACCAAAATTTACTGTTGCATCTGCGCCGCCGGCCGCCTTCACAGAGGCGGAAAATGCACCTGCGAGGATAAACACCAGACACATAATCATAATATTTTCTTCACCTGCACCGCGTGCCATGGCATTGAGCTTTTCATCGAAGGAAAGTTTCTTTCCGGGAGGATTTTGCAGAAAAGCCACAATGAGTGCAATCAAAAATCCGACGATTGCTGGCATCGAATCCCCAAACATGCCGCCGGCACGTTGATCTATTACACCGACCAAGATGAAAAGCAGTAAGAATACCGCTATGGGCAAAAGCGCCCAGGGATTTCCTTTCTTCATATGTTGAACCTACTTTCTTTCTGACAATCGCCAGATTTTTTTCATACAACCCCAATCTTTGTGAAATTATCGGATACCTACATGCTGTTTTTATGATACGAAACGACCACATGGTAAGCGAATGTGGAATTGTTGTAATCAATAATACACTATTCTTGTAGGAAATACAAGGCTCGTGCACCAATAAAGTGGATACTGCTATCCAAAATGTTACAAAATAGCCAAAAAACCAAGGGGCTGTCCCTTGGTTTTTGACGATGCTGTTGATGCAGGAGCGTGTGATTCTAAGCCCTATGAATCGCTTCGGATTCGTCTAAAACGAACAGAATCACAGACTTTATTGACCAAATAAGCCGAAAGTGCCCCTAAAAGAATGCCGATTATGATACCGCCTAATACATCGGTCGGATAATGCACGCCGACATAGAGACGGGAAAATCCAATCAGCAGTGCCAGTACAGCACAGACCGTTCCGGCTTTTTTGTGATAGGCAAAGCATGCAGAAGCGGCACAGAAGGAAGACAACGTATGTCCGGACGGAAATGAAAATGGGTCTATCGGCATCACCAGCGGCATAATATCTGGATAGACGGCAAACGGACGCGGACGTGCGATGATATTTTTGAGCATGACATTTCCAACCAGCAAGCCCAGCAGCAGAGCTGTGAGCATGGCAATACCGCATTTTCGGGTTTTGGGACGAATGAGCAGAATGAGGGAGAGCACAATCCAAACTGCACCAGCATTGCCAAGCGATGTGAGGAAGGTCATCATGGGAGTGAGCCATGCTTCGCGCAAATGGGTCACGACCCAACTGAGCAGGCTGCAATCCATTCCTTGTATCCATTCGGTCATAGTCGATACCTCCAAAGGATTTGTGATTTCGTTCTATCTTCCATTTTATAGAATTTGGGGAATAGATGCAAGCAAATAAATTTTGCAAATTTCCTCTTGACAGACGTTTGGAAAGGGTCTATTATATAACCATAGTCTTTCGCAGACTAAATTGATAAAAGCAATGAACGGGTAAAGTAATCGTATGTTTCGGTTTCAGAGAGCTGCTGGCTGGTGAGAAGCAGCATCGAATGGCGGTGAAGCTCACCCGGGAGCTGTGGGCTGAACCTGTATTGTAGGCTCTACCGGTTTTCCTCCGTTAATGGGAAAGCATATTGTTTGATGTGCGCAGAGGGGTCGCTTTCGGGCGGCAATAAGAGTGGTAACGCGGAGTTTCAGGCTTCGTCTCTTAAAGGTATTTTAAGGGACGAAGCCTTTTTGTTTCAGTCCCACACTTTATTTACTTTTGGAGGATTTTGACATGGGAAGAACAGTTCGAATTTTTGATACCACATTACGTGATGGGGAACAGTCTCCGGGCTGCAGCATGAATCTGAATGAAAAAATTGAGGTTGCACGGCAGCTCGAAGCGATGAAGGTAGATATCATCGAGGCCGGATTTGCAATTGCCTCTCCAGGTGACGCGGCTGCGATTGCTGCCATTGCACAAAATGTGCAGGATTCCGTGATTTGTTCCCTGGCACGCTGTACAGAAAAGGATATTGATGCGGCATACCATGCCATCAAGCGCGCTAAGGCAGCTCGAATCCATGTATTTCTGGCAACCTCTCCGTTGCATATGGAATATAAGCTCAAGATGAAGCCGGAGGAAGTGCTGGAGCGTATCACACATCATGTAGCCTATGCCAAGCACTATATGGAGGATATCGAGTTTTCTGCGGAGGACGCTTGCCGCTCGGATAAGGATTTTCTGTGCCGTGCATTTGAAGCTGCCATTCGAGCGGGTGCAACTACGCTGAATGTGCCGGATACCGTCGGCTATATGGCGCCGGACGAATATGCAGCGCTCATTCGCTATTTAACAGAACATACAGAAGGCATTGAACGTGCCACACTATCCTGTCATTGTCATAATGACCTTGGCATGGCGGTTGCAAACTCGCTGGCGGGTGTGGAAGCCGGTATTGGACAAATCGAATGTACCATAAACGGAATTGGAGAACGTGCCGGAAATGCTTCCATGGAAGAATGTGTCATGGCAATGCATGTGCGGAAAAATTATTATCAGGTTGACTGCAATATTGATACCAAGCAGATTTATCGTGCCAGCAGGCTGATTCAGACCATTACCGGTGTACCGGTTGCTCCCACCAAACCAATCATTGGTGCCAATGCTTTTGCACATGAGTCCGGAATCCATCAGCACGGGGTACTCGCCAACAAAGAAACTTATGAGATTATCACACCGGAATCGGTGGGTATCCCGCAAAATTCCATTGTTTTAGGCAAACATTCGGGACGGCATGCGTTCGAAGAACGTCTGGCTGCGCTTGGCTATGAATTGACACCAGAAGAAGTTGACAGTGCATTTGCCAAGTTCAAGCTGCTTGCGGATAAGAAAAAAGTCATCAAGGACCGAGATTTGGAAGCACTGGTGGGTGTGATTCCGGTTTCTGGAGATGAGCGTTACGCACTGGTAGATTTTGTAATCAATTCAGGAAATTCGATTACCTCTACGGCTGTGATTCGAATTCAGCATGGGGAGGAACTGGTAGAGCGGGTTGCCGCCTCTGATGGTCCAATCAATGCTGCATTCCGCGCAATCAATAAGATTGTAGGACGTGATATTGTGCTTGAGGATTATTCGCTCAAGGCAATGACCGATGGCGAAGATGCGCAGGGGGAAGCCATTGTGAAGATTTCGGCAGATGGCGGCACAGTGGTCACTGGACGCGGCGTTGCCGTAGATATTATCGAGGCATCTATTAAGGCATATATCAACGGTATCAACAAACTGGAATGATGGGGGATTTGTAATGATGGCAATGACAATGACACAAAAGATTCTGGCAAAGCATGCCGGGCTTCCTTCCGTGCAAGCAGGACAGCTCATTGAAGCATCGGTGGATTTGACGCTTGCAAATGATATTACAGGTCCGGTTGCCATTCGTGAAATGGAGAAGGCTGGATTTGATACTGTATTTGACCGAGAAAAGATTGCACTGGTGATGGACCACTTTGCACCAAATAAAGATATTAAGTCGGCAGAGCAATGCCTGACCTGTCGGGAGTTTGCAAAAAAACACCGTATTACGCACTTTTATGATGTGGGAGATATGGGTGTTGAACATGCGCTGCTGCCGGAAAAAGGATTGACGGCACCCGGAGAGCTGATTATTGGTGCGGATTCTCATACTTGTACCTACGGGGCTGTGGGTGCATTTTCTACCGGTGTGGGTTCGACCGATCTTGCGGCAGGCATGGCGACCGGAAAGGCATGGTTTAAGGTGCCTTCCGCGATTCGTTTCATACTCAAGGGCAAAAAGGCACCTTGGGTTTCCGGCAAGGACGTGATTCTGCATATCATTGGAAAGATTGGTGTGGACGGTGCCCTTTACCGTTCTATGGAATTTACCGGTCCAGGTGTTTCTGAGCTTTCGATAGATGACCGATTTGCCATTTGCAACATGGCAATTGAAGCTGGTGCCAAAAATGGTATTTTTCCAGTAGACGCACATACGATGGCATATATGCGCGATAAAATTCATAGAGAAATCACAATTTTTGAAGCGGATGAAGATGCGGTTTACGATGAAACCTATGAAATTGATTTGTCTGCCCTGCGTCCAACGGTTGCCTGCCCGCATTTGCCCGAAAATACCAAACCGATTGACGAGGTTGGGCATGTTGCAATCCATCAAGTTGTGATTGGTTCCTGTACCAACGGACGCATTGAGGATATGCGTGTGACAGCAAAGATTCTGGAGGGACACCATGTAGCAGATGGAGTGCGAACCATCATCATTCCGGCAACGCAGGCGGTTTATCTGCAATGTATTGAGGAAGGGCTGGCAAAGATTTTTATTCAGGCAGGAGCCATCGTCTCTACGCCGACCTGTGGTCCTTGTTTGGGCGGACACATGGGGATTCTGGCACATGGAGAACGTGCTGTTTCCACAACAAACCGGAATTTTGTCGGGCGTATGGGACATATTACCAGTGAAATTTATCTCGCCAGTCCGGCGGTTGCAGCGGCTTCGGCTGTGATGGGATACATCTGTGCTCCAGATGCGATCAAGTAAAGAGGAGGGATTTCTGTGATTGTAAAAGGTTCGGTCTTTCGGTATGGAGATAATGTAGATACCGATGTGATTATTCCAGCGCGCTATCTGAATATTGCAGACCCGGCAGAGTTGGCAACACATGCGATGGAGGATATTGATGCAGAGTTTGTGCATCGAGTAAAGCCGGGAGATTTGATTGTTGCAAACCGGAATTTTGGCTGCGGTTCTTCCCGTGAGCATGCGCCGCTGGTACTGAAAGAAAATCAGGTATCCTGTGTCATTGCGGCATCTTTTGCCCGTATTTTTTATCGAAATGCCATTAACATTGGGCTTCCTATTTTGGAATGTGCACAGGCTGCCGCACGCATCGAGGCAGGCGATTTGGTTTCGGTCGATTTTGACAGTGGGCTTATCACGAACCTAACCAAGAAGGAAACCTATCAGGCAATTGCCTTTCCGCCGTTTATTCAGAACATCATTGCAGCAGGCGGACTGCTTCCGTCACTCAAGGCAAGAGCGCAGGAGGGATAACGGCGATGGAATATCAAATTGCAGTGATTCAAGGCGATGGGATTGGACCGGAAATTGTCTCCGAAGCCATGAACGTATTGGAATGTGTGGGAGAGAAATTCGGGCATACCTTCCATTTCAAGGAAGTGTTGGCAGGCGGCTGCTCGATTGATGCTTATGGAATTCCGTTGACTGAGGATACCATATCGGTTTGTAAGCAGGCAGATGCGGTACTGCTGGGCGCTGTTGGCGGACCCAAATGGGACGATGTTCCATCTGCGAAGCGTCCGGAAAAAGCACTTTTGGGATTGCGTGCCGCATTGGGATTGTTTGCGAACATTCGTCCGGCAATGATGTATCCTGTCTTAGCAGATGCTTGCCCAATCAAAAAAGAAATCATCGGAGATGGTTTTGATTTGGTGGTATGCCGTGAATTGACCGGAGATGTATATTTTGGAACGCATTACCGAAAGGAGAGCGAGCGGGGGTGGGGCGAAATGGGCTGTGACGATATGTGTTACAGCGTCTACGAGGTCGAACGCATCGCCCGCCGCGCGTTCTCCATGGCACGACTGCGCTCGAAGAAGGTTACAAGTGTAGATAAGGCAAATGTATTGGAGACTTCTCGCGTATGGCGGGAGACGGTCACTCGAATTGCACAGGAATATCCGGACGTCGTGCTTGAGCACATGTATGTAGACAATGCAGCCATGCAGCTTGTTCGTAATCCGGGGCAGTTTGATGTGATTTTGACCGGCAATCTATTTGGAGATATTCTTTCGGACGAAGCGTCCATGATTACAGGCTCGATTGGTATGCTGCCTTCCGCGTCGATTGGCGAAAATGGTGCCGGCATGTATGAGCCGATTCATGGCTCTGCACCGGACATCGCAGGAAAGGGGATTGCAAACCCAATTGCAACCATTCTATCCTGTGCCATGATGCTTCGGTATTCATTCGGGTTAACTGCGGAAGCGGCGGCAGTTGAACATGCTGTGGAGCGGACATTGGCAGCCGGATACCGCACAGCTGACCTTGCAGCAGCGGGACAGCCGGTCTGTACGACCCATGAAATGGGGCAGCAAATCTGTCAGCATATCTAAGCGCAAATCAGGAAATCCGAACCCTGCATCAGTTCTGATGCAGGGTTGTTTTTATGGCGCAAAAATGAGAGAATTCCTCGAAATATGGAAGAATGGCAATTAAGTCTTGTAGTTTCGTGGGAAATGCGATAAAATAGAAGAGATATAAAATGATTCAAAATGGAGAGGTATCCGTGAAAACTGCAAATATTTTAGGTGTTTCTTTTCATAATGTTACGCTCAAGGAAGCGGTAGATGCCGCAATGGAGCAGATTCGCGCGGGTAAAAAAGGATATGTCGTAACGCCAAATCCAGAAATCGTCTATGAGACGCTTCAGGACCCTGTGTTTCGGGATATTGTAAACCGCGCATCTTTTGTGCTTCCAGACGGGATTGGCGTGATATATGCCGCGCGTATTTTAGGCGTACCGCTTGCAGGTAAGGTGCCGGGCATTGATTTTGCCGATGCGCTGATGTATCGCATGTCTCAAGAGAGAATGCGCCTGTTTTTGCTGGGCGCAAAACCTGGGGTGGCAGAGCAGGCGGCGGTCAATCTGCAAAAAAAATATCCGGGGCTTATCATTACAGGGACACAGGACGGTTATTTTCAGGACGAACAGCAGGCAGTTGATGCGGTCAAGGCAGCTGGTGGGGCAGATGTTATGTTCACTTGTCTTGGAGCACCCAAGCAGGAACGATTCATGGCGGGGCATTTAGATGAACTGCCAGTCACCCTATCCTGTGGACTCGGCGGTTCTCTCGATGTCTTTGCAGGCACAGTACAGCGTGCACCTGAAATTTTTATTCGGCTCAATCTGGAATGGTTCTATCGTCTGTGCAAGCAGCCCAGCCGGATAGGGCGTATGATGAAGCTGCCTCTATTTTTGCTCATTGTTATCAAGACACGATTATTCGGTGGAAGAAAGGAATGAGGAGCAAATTATATGCAGGGTTGTCTGCAAAAAAGCAGAAGCCCGAAAAAAAGATGACGCATATTCTATATCCTTGCAGCAAACGCTGTTCAGGGAAATACTAGCATATCCAGTGTGAAAGAGGTTTTTATGTTATTGGATTTTCGAGAGATTACGCTCGAGGACAAGCCCCGTGTTGAGGCTTGTGCCCAAGCGCATAACTATCACTTATGTGAACATTGCTTTGTGGACTTATATATCTGGCGTGGGCATTATCACACGCAGATTTGTTTTTTTGAGGAATTTCTTTTGGTGAAAATGCAGGATAGCGATTCTGGGCAGGAAATGTACCTTGCCCCAATCGGGGAGGGGAGCCTGTGCAGACCGATTGCCGCACTTCGAGAAGATGCCAGAGAACGCGGTATCCCGTTTGTGATGGTCTCGGTTGCAGAGGATATGATTCCGCGTATTGAGACCTGCTGCCCCGGGCAGTTTGCTTTTTCTTATAATGAAGGAGCCGCTGACTATGTTTATCTCAGCGAAAAGCTGCAAACGCTGTCCGGCAAGAAGCTGCAATCGAAACGCAATATGGTCAATCGTTTTCTTGCAAATTATGAGGGACGATGGCGTTATGAGGACATTACCCCTGACAATGTAAGAGATGCTCTGAAATTTCACTTCAAATGGTGTGAGCTCAATGGCTGCGCAAGAGAAACCGCATTTTTTGGCGAAACCTGCGCCATCGGTGCGGGACTGAATTATTGGACGGAACTCAATCTGCGCGGCGGGATTCTGCGGCTTGATGGGCAGGTGATTGCTTTCACCTTTGGCTGTCAGGCAACCGATGATATGTATGTGGTACAAATCGAAAAGGCAGACCATAATATTTCAGGCGCATATCAAATGATTAACCAGCAGTTTGTGCAGCACAATTGCACCGACGTGACGTATGTAAATCGCGAGGAGGACCTTGGGCTTGAAGGTCTGCGCAAGGCGAAGCATTCCTATTATCCAGAATTTATGGCAAAGAAGTATGTTGCCGTTCCGGTGGAGGACGCACCATGATTCGGCTTGCAGAGGCTGCGGATATGCCGGAAATCCGTGCGCTTTGGGAAGTCTGTTTTCCTGATGATACGGGCTTTAATGCGTATTATTTTCAGCATACCTTCTCACTGGACGCAACAGCAGTATCCGTGCAGGAGGGTCGGATTGCGGCAATGGTGCAGATGCTGCCGTATACGCTTTTGTCAAATGGGGAAGTGGTGCCTGCAACCTATATCTACGGTGCTTGTACACACCCGGATTTTCGCCGCCGTCACTTGATGTCGGAACTTTTGCAGTGGAGCTTTTCACGGGATATACAGCATAAGATTGCAGCATCTGTCTTGATTCCGCAGGAAAAGTGGTTGTTTGATTTCTATCGCCCGTTTGGTTATCAGCCTGCCTTTACCCTGCATACCATTGCATTTACAGAGCAGCAACCCATCATGCAAAAAGGGCTTCGTGCGATGACTCCACAAGATTTACCCGCTTGCGAAGCGCTTTATCGCAGTCAGCTGGCAGATTGCCCACTTACTGTCCTGCGCACACCGGAGCAGTGGCAGGCGCAGCTTACCATGTTTGAAGCATTGGGAGGCAGTGCCTTGGTACTCGAACATGAGGACGCGATTTTGGGATATGCCTTTGTCTGGAAGGAGGAGAATGGCATCTGGGCGCAGGAACTGATATGCAGAGAGCAGCAAACCAATCTGCTGCTATCAGCACTTCTGGCACAGACCGGACAAACGCAGCTTCGCGCCTGTGTGCCGGCTGGTGCAGACGGCACAGCGCTCGGCTGTATCAGGTGGCATCATAAAAAAGCTGCTGTCTCGCCAAATGGCTATATGAATTTAATGTATAATTAAAAAGGAAGATACAAACGATGGTATATGTATTTTTAGCAGAAGGCTTTGAAGAAGTGGAAGCACTGACTCCAGTAGATTTGCTGCGTCGCTGCGGTGTTTCGGTCAAGACCGTGGGCATCACCGGAAAAACAGTTGTCAGCTCGCATCAAATTCCTGTTGTCGCGGATATCGAACCGGACGCAGTTGACCTTACTGAGGCACAGATGATTTTTCTGCCGGGCGGCATGCCCGGGTCTCGTAATTTGTATGACTCCGCTTTTGTGCGTGCATGTGTTGAGAAGATGAATGCACGCGGCGCTTATATCGCTGCAATCTGTGCAGCCCCCTCTGTGGTGCTCGGCGCGATGGGGCTGCTCCAAGGAAGATACGCAACCTGTTATCCGGGCATGGAATCCGGCATGCAGGGAGCAAAGCCGCAGGCAGTTCCCTGTGTACAAGACGGGCATATTCTGACCGGACGTGGTGCGGGTGCAGCCTTTGCGCTGGGGCTGAAGATGTGTGAGGTATTGTGCGGAAAGCAGAAGGCAGATGAAATTGCCGCTGCTGTTTGCTATGCGCAGTAAGGCAGAGCTTCGCCGCTTGATTTTGCAGCAGCGTGCGCAGGAATCACCCGAAGAACGAATCGCACGTTCACATGCCATTGCACAATCCCTATTTGCGCTGCCTGCTTATCAGAAGGCAGAAACGATATTTTGCTACTGTTCCACAGAACTGGAACTGCAAACCGATGAAATTTTGAAAGCAATTTTGAAAGCCGGAAAGACGCTGTGTGTTCCGCGCTGTGAAGGCGTGGGACAGATGACAGCTCGCCAAATTGATACACAGAAGGCGCTGTGTGCAGGTCGCTTTGGGATTCGGGAGCCTGCGGAGACAGCAGCAATCATTTTTCCTGAGAACATTGATTTATGTATCATACCGTGTCTCAGTGCGGATACCGACGGGTATCGTCTTGGATATGGCGGCGGATATTATGATCGGTTTTTAGCACATACAGAGATGTGCAAAATTGTGCTGTGTGCAGCGCGTTATCTGCAAAGTCAACCGCTTCCACGGGAAAAAACCGATATCCCATGTCATTATATTTTGACTGAAAGGCAGGTGCATAGCGTGCAATGAAAAGTAAATCTGCCCTTCGGTTAGGGCTGTCTCTTTTTGTATGCTTCTCACTTTTGATAGGTGCCGATGCGTTTCTGCCAGATATGCTGACGCTGTATCCGGAATGGTTTGCGCTGCTCTTTGATGTGACAGCAATGATGCTCCCCATCATACTGCTGCATTTTCTAATGCCGAAAAAAGAGGTCTTTCGTCCGAAACTAAAGCCTGCAAATTTTACGGCAGAACGGGTTTTCTTTACGATTTGCATGGGTCTGTTTGCTGCCTGCATCCGTTTTTTTATTGATTATTTGGTCTATCGTATCCGACATACAGACAACCTGTCTTTGCGCTTTGCGATATTAGACCTTCCTTTTGGAAATGCGGTTTCACTGGTCACACTCCTTGCTGTGATTGTTCTGCCTGCTTTTTTTGAGGGATTGTATTTACGAGGGTATATCCAGACGTTTCTGAGTGAATATATCAGCACACGTCCGGTTTTAATTGTCATGTCCTGTATCACCGCCATGCTGTATGGCTCCTTGCCTCAGTTTCCGGGTGCCTTGCTGTTTGCCTTCTTTTTGAGTTGGCTTACATTTTCTTTCGGCTCCTTCTGGTACAGTGTCATTGCACAGGCGGCAGCCACAGCGCTTTATCTGTTCTTCAATTGGCTGCTTGAGGAGTTTACCGTATATGGTATCTTGCGTACCTTGCCTGCCTGCGCCTTGCTCTTAGCATTGTTTTTCTTATATATGGCATTGCGTACGGCAGAACGGCTTTCACTCCGACAGGCTTTTAAGAAGCTGCATTATGTACAGCACAGTGATTATTCGCTGAGTAAGTTTGCAGGAAATGCTGCTGCGCTGGCATTTTTGTTTGTATTTATTGCAAAAGCACTCATCGGTATTTTTTGACTGAGGTATTACCATGGAAAATCGTCGTTACACACCAAAACATTCGGATAAAACAGGTTCTGTTAAGCGCACGTCAGAGCCTGCAAGACGTACCAGCTCGACTTCTTCTGCATCAAGACCAACAACAACACCCAGAAAAACAGGGACGTATCCCACTGCATCTGCAACTGGAACGACTCGCCGACCCTCTGCTGGGCGTCCTGCACAAAGTACGACACCACCGTCTCGCGGTGTGCGGACAGATAGCACACGTACATCAGAATCCGTCAAAAAAAGTGCACCTGTCAAAAGAGAAGCACCGACTCCAAGAGAACAGACGGAGCGGAAGGGGAACGGCGGGAAAAAGCCGCCGCAAAAGAGTGGCTGCGCCCTTGCATCGCTGTATTTTATCTGTATTTTCGGAATCTCGGTCTGTCTGGCTTTGGTTTTGATTTTTTCCGCAAACGATGTATTGGCACTTGTCAAGCCGGATACAGAAATTGAAGTCGTCGTTGCGGAGGATACCACAGTCAAAGAGGTCAGCAAACAACTAGACGAAAGCGGTGTGGTCAATTACGGCATGCTGTTTCGGGTATTCAACTCGATAAAAGGAGATGGACAAACCATCGTCTCTGCCGGAACCTATACGCTTAATCCTACTATGGATTACAGCCAGATTCTGCGTGCTATGACCAAAACGACCTCCACAACATCGGTGAAGGTTACCATTCCAGAGGGCTATACAATCAATCAGATTCGCCAAACTCTGCTGGAAAAGCATGTCACTTCTCCGGCGCTGCTGGACAACGCACTCAATGCTTATCCCTTTAAGCATAAATTTTTACAAGACCTCAGACCCCCAAAGGCAAATTGGCTCGAAGGCTATTTGTTTCCCGATACCTATGAGTTTATTCAGGACAGCAAGCAGCCTGTGCATGAGGTCATCAATGTGATGCTCAATAACTTTGATAAAAAGTATGATAAGCAGATTCAGGCAGGCGCCGAAGAACTGGGACTGAGCACCCGTGAAGTGGTAATCATTGCGTCCCTCATTGAGCGTGAGGCAAAGCAAAGTGATGAATTTGCTAAAATTTCCGGCGTCATTCATAATCGTCTGAATAATAAAGAGCAATTTCCTCATTTGCAAATTGATGCGGCGCTGCAATACGCTGTGGGGCACAATAACCGGCTGACAGATGCAGATAAGAAACTGGATAGTCCCTATAACCTTTATCTGCACGAGGGATTGCCGCCCGGCCCCATTTGTAACCCAGGTTATAATGCGCTTTATGCTGCAACTCACCCGGAGGAACACGACTACTACTATTATGTCGCGATGCCAGATGGCACGCATCTTTTCGCCAAGAGCAATAGCCAGCACAACAAGAACCGCACCAAGGCAGACAAGGCTTGGGCAGAACAATCTTGATTGTAGTTGGAGTAATCACAAGACAAAGATTTGAAATGGAGATTTTTTGTGCTTAAAAAACCTGAAATTTTATCGCCAGCCGGCGATTTGGAAAAACTGAAATATGCAATTGCATACGGCGCCGATGCCGTTTATCTTGCAGGACAGTCCTTTGGTATGCGTGCCGCTGCTTCCAATTTTAATGAAGCACAAATGCGCGAGGGCATTGCCTACGCGCACGCACAGGGGGTCAAGTGCTATATTACCGTCAATATCATTCCATCAAACGAAGACCTTGCTGCATTGCCTGCCTATTTAGAGCAGATTCAAGACTGCGGTGCAGACGCACTCATTGCAGCAGATGTAAGCGTTGTGTCGATGGCAAAGCGCTATGCTCCGCGTGTTCCGCTGCATATTAGCACACAGACCAGTATCCTAAGCTATGAGGCTGCAAATTTCTGGGCAGAGCAGGGAGCAGAACGCATTGTACTTGCACGTGAGCTAACGCTTTCAGATATTGCAGAGATTCGCGCACGCACGCCGAAAGAGTTGGAACTGGAAGCCTTTGTTCATGGTGCGATGTGCATTTCTTACTCGGGCCGCTGCCTGATTTCCCAATATATGACCGGACGCGATGCAAACCATGGCGCTTGTGCCCAACCTTGCCGTTGGAAATATTCTTTGGTAGAAGAAAAGCGCCCGGGAGAATATTTCCCTGTGGAGGAAGATGAACGCGGGACATATCTGTATAATTCCAAGGATTTGTGCATGATTGACCATATTCCGGAGTTGGTCTCGGCAGGAATTGATTCATTCAAAATTGAAGGGCGCAACAAAACTGCCTATTATGCCGCAGGCATTACCTCCGCATATCGTCGGGCAGTTGATGCATATTGCGAAGCGCCCGAGGACTTTGTCCTTCCAAAAGATATTCATGATGAAATCGGCAAGGTCAGCCATAGAAATTACTATACCGGTTTCTATTTTGGCTCCGAAGAAAATGGACAGTATTATGAGGATAGTCAGTATATCCGCGACTGGGAAGTGACCGGACTGCTTGCGGAGACAGATGCAAATGGAGACGCTGTTTTTACATTGAAAAATCGTTTCTATCCTGGGGATACTTTGGAACTGGTACAGCCAGGAAAGGCACCTTATGTCTTTTCCGCAGACCATGTGACAGATGATGCCGGCAATCCGCTGGATATCGTGCATCGTCCGGAAATGCGTTTCCGGCTGGCGTTTCCCTTTGCGGTGGAACCGTTTGCAATCCTGCGCAAGGAACGGAAATAAACTTTTGGATAACTGTCAAACAGATGATTGACAAATGCCGAGAATATGATACAATAGCTATGGAATATTGTATGTGTGCAATGAAGGACCGAGTGATGCCGAACAGCCGATAGAGAGAAGGGAATGGTGGAAGCCCTTTGGTCATGGCGGGTCACAGCTAGTCTGGAGCAATTTTGGGAAACCAAAACGTAGTTGCTGCGTTAAAGCAAGCCTGAGATGCCATAAATATTTTATGGAAAACTAGGGTGGTACCGTGAAAGTATTGACAGCTTTCGCCCCTAAATTGGGGTGAAAGCTGTTTCTTTTTATGCGGTTTGATTTTTTATTTTTTTGGAGGAATTTATTTATGCAGTACAGAGGCTTAAATGAGCTTCGAGAGATGTATCTCTCATTTTTTGAGAGCAAGCAGCACTTGCGTCTGCCCAGCTTTTCGCTGATTCCGCAGAATGACGCTTCTCTTTTGCTGATCAATTCTGGTATGGCTCCAATGAAGCCTTTCTTTACCGGAGAGCAGGAGCCGCCGCGTCATCGTGTGACAACCTGCCAAAAATGTATTCGTACCGGTGATATTGAGAATGTTGGCAAGACAGCACGCCATGGCACGTATTTTGAAATGCTTGGAAACTTTTCCTTTGGCGATTACTTCAAACGAGAAGCCATTCAATGGAGCTGGGAATTTTTGACCTCTCCAGAATGGGTTGGGATTGACCCAGACCGTCTCTATCCATCTATTTATGAAGAGGACGAGGAAGCATTCGAGATCTGGAACAAGGAAATGGGGATTCCGGAAGAACGCATTTTCCGTTTTGGAAAAGCAGATAATTTCTGGGAGCATGGCTCCGGTCCATGCGGTCCATGTTCTGAAATTTACTATGACCGCGGTGAGGAATATGGCTGCCATAAGCCGGGCTGTACGGTGGGTTGCGATTGTGACCGCTATATGGAGGTTTGGAACAACGTATTTTCACAGTTTAATAACGATGGTCAGGGGCATTATACCGAACTCAAGCAGAAAAATATTGATACTGGCATGGGACTCGAGCGTCTCGCCTGCGTTGTGCAGGGGGTTGGCTCGCTGTTCGAGGTAGACACCGTGCGTAATATCATGAAGCATATTGAGCGCATTGCAAATGTCACCTATCATCAGGACGAAAAAGCGGATATTTCTCTGCGTGTGATTACTGACCATATCCGTTCTACGGCAATGATGGTTTGTGACGGTGTCATTCCATCGAACGAAGGACGTGGTTATGTGCTGCGCCGCTTGCTGCGCCGTGCGGCTCGTCATGGAAAACTGCTGGGTATCAACCGTCCATTCTTAAACGAAGTACTGGATACTGTTATTGCGGAGAACAAGGGATATTATCCGGAGCTTGCACAGAAAAGTGACTATATTCATAAGGTGATCGAGATGGAGGAAGCACGCTTTGCTGCAACCATTGACAGCGGCTTGTCCATTTTGAATGAAATGGTGGAAGCAGTCAAGGCAGAGGGAAAAACCGAGCTTCCTGCTGGCGATACTTTCAAGCTGTATGACACCTATGGGTTCCCCATTGACCTGACTCTGGAAATTTTGGAGGAGCAGGGACTCACCACCGACCGTGCAGGCTTTGATGCGCTGATGAATGAACAGCGTATCCGTGCACGCGAGGACCGCAAGAAAATGGGAGACCTTGGCTGGGCATCGGAAGACCTTGGTCTGGATAAGTCCATTAAGACCCGCTTTGATGGCTATTCTGCATACGAGGAGCAGGCAACTGTGCTTGCAATCGTGGCAGGGGGAGAGGTCGCTGGTTCTGCACAGGCAGGAGATTCGGTCACTATTGTACTCGACCACACACCGTTCTATGCAGAAATGGGCGGTCAGGTTGCGGATTATGGTACGCTCCGTGATGATAAAGGTATGTTGGTGCATATTTCCAATGTACAAAAGACCAAGGACGGTAAGTTTATGCACATCGGTGTTGTAAAATCCGGTGTGGTGTCAGTCGATGATGTTGTTGTCGCTGCGATTGATACAGAACGCCGGCAGGCAATTGCGCGTTCCCATACAGCAACGCATTTGTTGCAGCAGGCACTGCGTATGGTTCTGGGTACCCATGTGGAACAGGCTGGTTCCTACACCGATGCCGACCATGTGCGTTTTGACTTTACGCATTTTGCAGCCGTCACGCCGCAGGAGATGATGCGGATTGAAGATATCGTCAATGAAGCAATCTTTGCAGCATATCCGGTCATTACCGAGGAAATGCCGATTGATGAGGCGAAAAAGCGCGGCGCAATGGCTCTATTCGGTGAAAAATATGGTACTACGGTACGTGTGGTACAGGCTGGTGATTTCTCCATTGAACTGTGTGGTGGTACACATCTGACCAATACAGCGCAGGCAGGTCTGTTCAAAATCATCTCGGAAAGCTCGGTTGCGGCAGGTGTGCGCCGAATCGAAGCTTTGACCGGTAAAGGTGTCCTCCAGTTCCTGCAAGAAAAGCAAGATGTGCTGACTGAAGCATCTAAGGCACTGAAAACAACACCCAATGATATCCTGAATAAGGTGGAACAGCTTCAGGGTGAGGTACGTGAAGCCACAAAGCAGGTAGAAAAGCTGAGTGCCCAGATTGCAAGCATACAAATGACGGATTTATTCAACCTGTCTCGTGATATCAAGGGTGTGAATGTCATTGCAGTAAAGCTGTCCGACGTGACCGCTGATATGATGCGTATGATGGGCGACCAAATCAAGGAACAGGAGCCGAAGACCATTGCCGTTCTGTCTACGGTATCCGATGGTAAGATTCAGTTCCTGTGCGTTTGCGGTAAGGAAGCGGTCAAGAGCGGTGCGCATGCAGGTAAGATTGTGAAGGAAGTCGCAAAGATGTGTGGCGGCGGCGGCGGCGGCCGTCCGGATAATGCAACCGCTGGCGGCAAAGACCCGTCCAAGCTGGAGGAAGCATTGGAAGCAGTCAACAATATTGTGGACGCACAGCTTGGCGAATCAAAGAATTGAATGGAGGGCATTCGATATGCAGGATTGTTTGTTCTGTAAAATCGCAGGCGGAGAAATTCCGTCGAAAAAGGTGTACGAAGATGATGTATGTTATGCCTTTTATGATATCGACCCACAGGCACCAACCCATTTTTTGGTGATTCCCAAACAGCATATCGCATCTGTTTCGGAGGTGACAGCAGAAAACGCAACGATTGTTGGTCACATTTTCTCTGTGATTGCCAAGCTCAGCAAGGAATTGGGGTTGGAAAGCTATCGCGTGGTATCCAACATCGGAGAACAGGCGGGACAGTCCGTGTTCCATTTGCATTTTCATGTGCTGTCAGGTCGCGATATGACTTGGCCGCCGGGCTGATGACAGGAGATTTTGAAAAGTGGCGAACAGAAATTCGCCACTTTTTCCTATTAAAGGGGAGTTGGGGAGATGCGTCGTTTTCTGTTTTCATTTGCGTTGTTGTTTGCAGCAGGACTCTTGGGGGTATTGCGCAATCCAGCAAGTGCAGAGTTTTTACTGCTTCATGCGCCAACCTGTATCTGGCTCGCGGCATTCGCGATTCTGATTGCACATTCGTTTCAAAAACCGTTGGCTGCGTGTATGATTGCAGGACTTGCAGCGGGGATTTTGTATACAGCCGGATATCAACAGCTTTTGGTTCAGCCTATCCATCGGTTGTCCGGAGAAACCATGATGATTTCTGCTAAGGTTCGTTCCTATCCCGATGTATATGAAAATAACCAGCGTGTTGAGGTATCCATTCCGAAAAACGTGCTAAATGGCTTTTATCCCAAGTCAAATTTTTCTGCAATTGGATATTTGCCACTGACAGAGGAGCCGTTAAAGCCCGGGGATACCTTAGAAGCATTGGTTTCTTTCTATGAACCAGATGTGCGGCAGGGCTTTGACCGTCAGCGCTATCAGATGGCAAATGGAAACTGGATTTCCTTTTCTATTCTGAAGAATCGGGAGACAAAAGAGCCTGCGCACTTTACTGTAACACATGCGGCAGAGGTTCCTTGGTATGCGTTGCCGCAAAGCTGGAGCCGAACACTGGGGGAACGCATCTTACAGCAATTCCCAGAACGGGAAGGTGGATTTTTATATTCTTTATTGCTGGGAAATCGAAGTGCACTCGATGCACTTGATGCACAGAATCTACAAAAGGCGGGACTGAGCCATATCATCGCTGTTTCAGGTATGCACCTGATGTTTCTCATTGGACTCATGCAAAGACTGTTCAGCCGACGGATTGGGACGGTGCTTTCCTTCGCTGCCATTGTTCTGTTTATCCCCATGGCAGGAGGCTCGCCTTCCATTCTTCGTGCAGGAATTATGGCAGCACTTTCTGGTTTTGCATTTTTGATGGAACGGGAGAGCGATGCACAGACGTCCCTTGGTGTGTCCTTGTTGGTTTTGCTGGCTCTCAATCCCTATTCCATTTTTCACCTGAGTTTGCAATTATCTTTTCTATCCACTTTTGGTATTTTACGCTATGCCGGCTGGCTGGAGGATAAACTATTCCATCGCATTTACGCCAAAACCAAAAACCGCATTGGGAAAAAGCTGAGTCATGTGGTTGGCGCATCACTGGGCTGTTCCCTATGTGCCATGTTTTTTACCGCACCCATTCTCATTTCAACCTTTGGTTATATTACGCTGCTATCTATTCCGGCAAATATTATCACATTGGGTGTCATCAGCCTGACCTTCAGTTTGGGTGTCTTTTTCTGTCTGCTTCCAATCCATATTCCATACTTGACCACGGTGTTGACTGCTTTGAGCGATTTTATTTTAGATACTGCACAAAAACTTGGAAAGCTGCATTGGGGAATCTTGTATTGGGAGGAAATGAGCGGAAAAATTGCGATTCTTGCAGTGCTCGCGCTGATTATTCTGCTGCTCATGCAAATCAAACCACGTTTTACGGTTCCCCTTTGTCTTTGTGTTCTGGTCGGAGCAGCAGGCTATGCACATGTTCAGCATTGCAGCACAACACGCGTCACACTGCATGATGTTGGGGAAGGGCAAATGATTTCTGTTGCAGATGGATATGATACCTTTTCTTTGATTGATTGTGGCAGTGCGTTCAACCGTGATGGCACAATTTTGCTGCAAGAAACGATGAATTGGTATGGATTTCGTCAAATTGATACCATGATTCTGACTGCGGTGGATAAGGCACATGCACGCAGCGCGGCACAGGTTTTGGAAACCATTCCGGTTGGACGTTTGATTATTCCCAATCATCTCAAAGAAAATGATACGCTATTGGCAGTTCAGCAGGCAGCTGACAGACATCAGGTTCCCATCACCGTTTGGGAAACTGCCGGAATTTCTCCCGTTTCCATTTCTGGCATTGCGTCTGCCCAACTGGCTGGCGGTATCGACCGAAAACTGGGCGTACATTTGCAGGATCACGGGCTAGATGTGTGGATTTTACACAGCATGACACAAAATATGCTGGCAGCGCTGCTTTCACAATCACAGCTTTCTGCAAAGGAAGTTATTTTGGCAAATCAGTTCCAGAAGCAGAATCTTTTGGAAGATGCGCTCACTATTTTAAGAGCAGAAAAGATTCTGTTATCCTCCGGATATTCGTCTGCTCGAACATTGTTTGGTGTTCCTGTTGTTTCGACGAAAGATGCAGGAGATATCGTCTGGAAAATTTTACATACAGAAGAAAGGTGATGGTATGGCAAAAAAGAAAGAGGAAGAAAATGGATTTTCGAAATTGAAGCAGGCGCTCAAGACAGGAGAATTGGAAAAGCTTTATTTATTTTGGGGGGAAGAAGGCTATCTAGGTCAGCACTATTTGAACGCCTGTAAGGACATGATTGCAGGGGAGGGGACATTTGCAGAGTTTAATCTGTTTGAATTTGATGGAAAGTCTCTGACACCGGATTTGCTGCAGGACGCAGTGGAGAGCTATCCGGCAATGGCGGAGCGTAAGCTGGTCATTGTACATGATTTTGACCTTTATAAGATGCCCGCAGCCTTTTCTGACATGATGCCCGAACTTCTGCGTGATTTACCAGACTATATCTGTTTGATTTTTCATTATGATACCATGGAGTATAAACCGGACAAGCGGCTAAAGATTCATAAAATACTGGCAGAATATGCAAACGTGGTGGAGTTTGCCTTTTTAGAGGAACGACAGCTTGTCGATTGGATTCGCCGCCGTTTCCGTGCACTCGAATGCAGCATTACAGATGATACCGCGCGATATATGATTTTTTTGTGTGGTTGCTCCATGGTTAACTTAATTACAGAGATTGAAAAGGCTGCTGCATTTTGTACAACTGGAGAAATCAAGCGCTATCATATTGATACTGTATGCTCTCGTGTGATAGACGCGGTTGTTTTTGACTTGAGCGATGCCATTACCGAGCGTCGCTTCGACCGCGCGATTGCGCTGGTGGACGAACTGTTGGCACAAAAGAATACAGAGGTTGCGATTTTTTCTACCATTGCACGCCATATTGAGCGACTCTATGCCGCAAAATTACATGAGCAGGCGAGGGGGGAGGAAAAGCAGCTGCTTGCTCTTTTGGGTACCGGTTCTCCTTATTATGCCAAGCGGATTCGTGCAGCGGCACAAAGACTGCCGATGTCATGGCTGCGCGATGCAGTGGTTTTATGCGGTGAAACAGATATTGCCTTAAAAAGCACTGCCGGAGACCGGAAAAAGCAAATTGAGCTGACCTTGTTAGAAATGGCAGCCGGATTGGAGCATACACATGATTCAGATTAAAGAGGTCATTATTGTAGAGGGACGCTACGATGTCAATACAGTCAAACAGGTTTTTGATACCATCGTGCTGGAGACAGGTGGGTTTCGTATTTTTTCGGACAAGGAGCGCTTGAAAATGTTCCGGAAAATGGCAGAAGAACGTGGACTTCTGATTTTGACAGACAGTGATGGCGCTGGTTTGGTCATTCGAAATTATCTCAAAAGTACCATTCCTTCAAATTTGATAAAGCATGCCTATATTCCCGAAATCATGGGCAAAGAGTCCCGCAAACGCACCGCGTCGAAAGAGGGGAAATTGGGTGTCGAGGGCATGAAGCCAGATATTTTATGTCAGGTACTGCAACGGGCAGGTGCAACCATTTTAGAAGGGGAAGGAGAATCCCATAGCCGTGGAAATAGGATTTCAAAAGCAGACCTGTATACATTAGGGCTTTCTGGCTGTCAGGGAAGTGAGCAGCTGCGTGCAAAGCTGCTCAAGGAATTAGAGCTTCCGTCCTATTTGTCTGCCAATGCACTGCTGGAATATCTCAATACTGTGTCCAGTTTGGAGGAAATGACGGAACTTGTAGAAAAATTACAAAAAAATGAAAGGCAAGAAAAAATATCTGTCGATATTGCCTTGACAAATCAAAATAATGTAGTATAATGAAAGTATAAATTAAAGATCGTTCTGTTTCAGGGCGGAGTGAAAGTCTCCACCGGCAGTGGATTGATTTCAAAATCAACAAGTCTGCGCGCGTAAGCATGATGGGTGCAAATCCCAACCGACGGTTATAGTCCGGATGAAAGAAACAGGTGACATAGCAATGCTTCGAGCTTTTCTATGCCTACTTATGTTGCCCTAAGGAAATTTTCCTTAGGGCTTTTTCTCTAACAGGACGGCAAGAAAAGGAGTATTTCTTATGACAAAAACGATGAAACTAACCTATGTTGCTGTTTTTTCAGCGATTGCCACAGTACTCATGTACTTCGAATTTCCAATTCCATTGATGCCGCCATTCTTAAAAATTGATGTAAGCGGTGCAGTGATTTTGATTGGTGCATTTATTTTTGGCATTGGACCTGCGATTACGATGGCAGCAATCAAAGATTTAATTCATGTAACCCAAACCCAGACGGCAGGCTCTGGAGAGCTTCAGGATTTCATTTTAACCTGCACATTGATTATCCTCGCAGTATCCATTTACAGACTGCATCGCTCCAAAAAGGGTGCACTGATTGGCTGTGCGGTTGGCAGCGTCGCAATGTCTATTATGGCAATGATTACCAATAAACTCATTATTTTGCCATTTTATGTCAAAGGTATGGGTATGAATCTGGATATGATTTTTGATATGTGCAAAGCTGCAAATCCAGCTGTTGATGGCATGTCTGCGTATTTATTCCTTGCAGTATTTCCATTTACAATGATTAAGGGAATTATATTAACAACAATTACCATGCTGGTATATAAGCGTCTGCGGAGCTTTATTGAAGAAAAACATCTACATGCACATAATAATATGGCATCATCGGTGTAAAACGTACAGTGCTGAACGAACAAGTTCAGCACTGTTTTTTTATAAATTTGTTGTGCTCATCGGAGAGGCACTCCTCTAAACTATACAAAATCTTTATTTTGTATAGTTAGTAATCTAAGAATTTCGGGGGCAATTCTGCCCCCTATCTTCAATCAGCTGCCCCTTTATCAAGATTTTTCGAAAACAATAAATTGATATGAAATTCCTTGCGAATCGGTAAAAATCTCACTGGCATCGGTTTGTTTCCAAATTTCTGATGCGGTCTGTGTGGTAACCCCATCGACACAGAAAAAAGTATCTGCCGATTCAAATGTCGTGAAAATTCTGGTCAGATAGATACGTTCTAGCAATGGTTCAAATTGCTGGTACACCGATGCACCGCCGATAATAAACACTTCACCATCATTTTGTACTGCTGAAATCACTTGGTCGATGCTATGAAAAATTTCAGCACCTTCGCAGGAAAATTCGGCATGATGTGTTAAAATCAAATTACGCCGATTTGGCAGCGGACGTTTCCCCGGAAATGTCTCCAAGGTTTTTCGACCTAAAACAACGGTATGCCCTGATGTAATTTTCTTAAAATGCTTCAAATCCTCTGAGATGGGATAAATAAGCTGTCCATTCAGACCAATGGCACCATTCAAATCTGTTGCCACAACTGCAGAAAAATTCATACAGCCTCCTCCTTTTTGTTATTCTGCCACAGGAATATTTTTGATTTGCGGATTGGTTTCATAAGCCTCTACCTGTAAATCATCGACTGTAAAAGCATAAAAATCTTGAATCTCTGGATTCAACCGAACCTTTGGCGCTGGATACTGTGGGCGGGCAATCAGCTCCTTGACCAGTGGTACATGACGGTCATAAATATGACAATCGCTAATCACATGAACCAGCTCCCCTGCCTGCAATCCGGATACCTGAGCAAACATCATAAGCAAAAGCGCATATTGACATACATTCCAGTTGTTCGCAACCAGTGTATCCTGACTGCGCTGATTGAGAATCATATTTAAGGTGTTCCCTGTTACATTGAGCGTAACACTCCAGCAACACGGTTCCAAATTCATCTCTTTCAAATCACTGAAGTTATATAAATGCGCCATCATACGGCGGGAGGCTGGATTATTTTTCAGTTGCCAAAGCAAAGAATCTACCTGATCCATGTTTCCTTGCGCAAAGTCATATTTCTGTGCCAGCTGATAACCATACGCTTTTCCAATTGACCCGTCTGCATCTGCCCATTGGTCCCAAATATGACTGTTCAAATCATGGATATTATTGGACTTTTTTTGCCAAATCCACAGGATTTCATCAAATGCACTTTTGAGCGCCGTCGGACGAAGGGTCAATGCAGGAAATTCCTCCTGTAAATGATAGCGATTTACGACCCCGAATGTTTTTATCGTATGAGCAGGTGTTCCATCGCTCCATTTGGGGCGCACGGGTAACCCTTCATCTGAATATCCTTCCTCCAGAATTTTTTTCATCATTTTCACAAATAGTACATCTGCTTTACTCATGATATCCTCTCTCTCCTACGCGTATGTTCTTCTGTCATCAGGCATGGTATCTTATCTGCTTTCCAATACCAGCTTGTCTAATATATCGGTAAAATAGGTTGGTAGTGGACTTTCAAAGGTCATGTGCTCTCTCGTGCGCGGGTGGGTCAGAGATAGACGGTATGCGTGCAGACATTGCCCCTCCAGCTGCTGCGAAAAGCGGTCTTTCTTTATACCGTATAAAGGGTCTCCGATAATGGGGTGTCCAATTGATGCCATGTGCACACGAATCTGATGAGTTCTGCCGGTTTCCAGCTGAAACTGCATGAGTGCATATCCACGGTATCGCTCCAATACCTGATAATGTGTGACAGCATCTCGTCCATCTGGCGTAATTGCCATTTTTTTGCGGTCTGTCTTATGCCGTCCAATCGGCTGATGAATGGTTCCAGCGTTTTCGCGTGGATTTCCGACAACAATTGCTTTGTATTCCCGTGCTGCGGTGTGAGATGCAATCTGCTCTGCGAGGGATTGATGCGCCATGTCATTTTTCGCAACGACCAACAGCCCACTGGTATCTTTATCAATTCGGTGCACGATACCGGGGCGGATTTCACCGTTGATACCGGATAGTCGTTCTCCGCAATGAAACATAAGTGCATTGACCAAGGTTCCGTCCCAGTTTCCTGCTGCTGGGTGCACAACCATTCCGCGCACTTTATCCACGACAATGATATCCGCATCTTCATAGACGATGTGAATGGGGATATCTTGCGGTACCAGAGAAATCGTCTGCGCTTCGGGAATCTGGACATCAATGATATCGCCGGTACATAGCTTATAATTTTTTTTCAATGCCCTTCCCTGCTGTGTGACCAGCTTGCGCTCAATCCAGTTTTGTGCCATGCTTCGGGTCACACCGTCCAGCTGTTCAGACAGATAGCTGTCAATGCGCTTACCTGCATCTGCGGCATCAATCAAAAAGGTTTGTTCATTCATTGCCCTTTGCCGCCTTTTCCAGTTTTTCGTGCTGTATCAAATAGTAATAGAAAAATAAAACAACACCACACACAACGTAGATATCTGCCACATTAAAGACCGGAAAATGAATCAGACGGAAGTCAAACAAATCAACAACAAATCCATGCCAAATGCGGTCAATGAGATTGCCCAGCGCTCCTGCAAGAACCAGATATAACCCAATCCGTCCGATTTTGGAATAAATACGCTTTTTATAGAGGACAAAGATGATGGCAGCTACAATAAGAGGGGTTAAGATTAAAAACAACCAACGCTGATTTTGCAGGATACTGAATGCAGCACCACGATTTTCTACATAAGTCAAGTGAAATACGGTATCTATGATTGGAATTGTACCCAGAACAGAGAGCTTCGTAAATGCCCAATATTTTACCAGCTGATCCAGCGCGACCAGAATCAGCGTCAAAATGATGATACTCATAAAAACTCCTTCAAAAAAGGCAGGCATTGAACTGCCTGCCTTTTCTTGCACATATCAATTTTATCCAACCACTTCGGCACAGCGTGCACACAGGGTCGGGTGCTTGCTGTTCTGCCCGATGGAATCGACATACATCCAGCAGCGCTCACACTTATCACCAGTCGCACGTTCAATAGCGATTTTGATGCCCTCCAGATTTTCACCGGACATTCCCTCTCCTGCTCCCTCAATCACGCGGAGCTTGGAGACGATACAGAGTGCAGCCAGTTCCTCAGCAGGAATCGAACGCAGGAATTCTGCCAGTTCGCCTTCTGCATATACAGTAACCCAAGCCTCAAGCGGCTTACCAATCACCTTGTTTTTACGAGGCTCCTCCATCGCCTTGTTGACATCGTCATGCAGTGCGGAAAGCTTATTCCACTTGTCTGCTGTCATGTCATCAAATGCCCAAGCAGGGTTGACCTCCGGCATCGAATTGAGTGCAACATTGGTCGGGTCATCACTCTCACGATGCGGCATTGCTTTCCAAATTTCATCAGCGGTAAAGCATAGAATGGGAGAAATCATGCGTACCAGTGCGTCCAAAATCTCATACATAACAGTCTGAGCCGAACGGCGCAGCAGACTTGACTTATCTTCACAGTACAGACGATCCTTGATAACATCTAAGTAGAAATTGGACATGTCCACCACACAGAAGTTATGGATTGCGTGCAGTACAACATGGAATTCATAGTTGTTATAGCCAGTCATTACCTTCTGAACCAGTTCATTCCGCTTCATCAGTGCCCAGCGGTCAAACTCACAGAGCTGCTCATAAGCAACCATATCAACTGCCGGATTAAAGCCGTCCAGATTGCCCAGAATATAACGTGCGGTATTGCGGATTTTCAGGTAATTCTGTGAGAGATGCTTAAACATTTCCTTGGAAATACGCATATCCTGACGATAATCTGCCGAAGAAACCCACAAACGCAGAATATCTGCACCATAGTCCTTGAGCAGCTCTTGCGGGCTGATGCCGTTACCCAGGGACTTGGACATTTTCTGACGCTCCTCGTCTACAATCATACCGTGTGTGATAACGGTCTTATAAGGAGCGATTCCTTTGGTTGCAATCGCTGTCAACATAGAGGACTGGAACCAGCCGCGATACTGATCGTTGCCTTCCAGATAAACATCAACCGGAATCGGCTGTTCTTCACGTGCCTCAATGACGGCAGCCCAGCTGGAACCGGAATCGAACCAAACGTCCATGGTGTCGGTTTCCTTGTCAAAAGAATGACAGCCACATTCACACTGAATGTCGTCCGTGAGGATTTCATTTGCGTCCATATCAAACCAAGCATTCGAGCCCTTTTCACGGAACAGGTCTGCAACCAGCTTGATTGTTTTTTCGTTGATGAGCGGCTTTCCGCAATCCTTACAGAAGAAAATCGGAATCGGAACACCCCAAATACGCTGGCGGGAAATACACCAGTCAGAGCGCTCCATAATCATGGAGGTCATGCGCTCCTCGCCCCAGCCTGGAATCCAGTTGATTTCACGGCAAGCCTTGACAGCATCTTCCTTGAGCGCGTCCACCGAGCAGAACCACTGTTCTGTGGCACGGAAAATGATTGGATTTTTACAGCGCCAGCAGTGCGGATAGCTGTGTACAATGTCTTCCATAGCAAGAAGTGCATTACCGGCACGCAAATCATCAAGAATCACAGGGGTGGTCTTTTCATAATACATACCCGCATATTTTCCGGCATCTTCGGTTGCCATTCCCTTTCCGTCTACCGGCACAATAATCGGGATATCATATTTCTGGCAAACAATAAAGTCATCAGCACCAAAGCCCGGGGCGGTATGTACACAGCCGGTACCGGCGTCCAACGTAACATGCTCACCCGTAATTACAAGTGACTCTCGCTCCATGAGAGGGTGCTGCGTCTTCATCATTTCAAGGTCAGACCCCAGAAGGGTTGCCAGAACCTCCCAAGAATCAATACCGGCAGCGTCCATCACACTTTTTACCAGTTCCTTTGCCAGCACATAGATTTCACCATTCGGTACACGAACAAGGTCGTACTCAAAGAATGGGTTAACAGAAATTGCAAGGTTACCCGGCAGTGTCCATGTTGTGGTTGTCCAAATTACGAAATATACATTTTCTGTGGTGCCGATTGCCTTGGTAATCATACCCTTGTCATCGGTCACAGCAAACTTTACATAGATGGACGAGCATGGCTCATCTTGGTACTCGATTTCTGCCTCCGCCAGTGCAGTTTCATCATGCGGACACCAGTAGACCGGCTTCAAGCCCTTATAGATATAGCCCTTCTTTGCCATTTCTCCAAAAATTTCGATTTGCTTTGCTTCGAAATCATGGGTTAGCGTCAGATAAGGACGTTCCCAATCACCGACAACTCCCAAGCGCTTAAACTGTTCGCGCTGGGTATCTACATGCTGACGGGCAAATTCCTCACACTTGTGGCGGAACTCGGAGACGGAAACCTTTTCCCGATCCATGCCATACGCCTGAATGGCCTGACGCTCGATTGGCAGGCCATGTGTATCCCAACCGGGTACATAAGGCGCACAAAATCCAGCCATGTTTTTATAGCGGATAATGAAATCCTTTAATACCTTATTGAGTGCGTGCCCCATGTGCAGATTGCCGTTTGCATAGGGAGGGCCATCATGCAGAATAAAAAGAGGCTTGTCCTGATTCTTGTTCATCATGGCATGATAAAGTGCATTGCTGTCCTGTTCCCAGCCAGCCAGAAAATCAGGCTCTCTCTTGGGCAAGTTTCCGCGCATCGGGAAATCTGTTTTCGGTAGATTGATTGTTGCGTTATAATCCTGCGGCATTGTACCGTTTCCGTCCTTTCGTTTCTATCTCTTCTTTATCGGGTTTGTTGCGAACCGGAATGGTGTCCCATATCCGGTGGTCAATCATTTTCGGGCTTGTAATCTGCGCCGAATTTTAACTCACCAAAATCGAACCGCGCCGTTGCCTGCTCATGCAGACGCTGGGTGTCGGTTGCGAGGGCTTGCTGCTGCTGTGCCTGCTGCTGTTTGCTGGAGGCAAGGTTGATTTCTGAAATGGTAAATTTCTTTTCCTTTTGCACCTCAACATACTGCTTCGCATCTGCGGGCAGTTCCTCGTTACGCGGAACATGCGGCATCTTATCGTCTGCCTGCACAGATGTCTGCGGGGCAACAGCTTCCTGTATGTCTGCCGACAAAGTCGGAATTGACATTGCAGTATCGTCTTCGTCACGCGGCTCAGTGGGCTGCAGCTCCGGAGCCGCTGCAAGCTTGACCAAAATCTTTTTTTGCGCATCATAAACCGCTGTCATCTTGCTCAGAAAATCTGCATTGTTTTTCTTTGCAAGCTCAAGGCGCTGCTCCTCCGCTGCGATTTCGGCTTTCAGCTCCTTGACACGCATTTCATACTTGACCTTCGCCTCATCTACAATCTGTTGGGATTCGAGCTTGGCTTTATCAAGTGTTTCCTGCGCAATGCCCTGTGCAGAGACAAGTGCACGGCGCATACCATCTTCCACCGAACGATACTCGTCGATTTTGTCAACGAGTACCTTCATTTTCGCTTTCAGTGCAGCATTTTCTTTCTGCATGGCAGCGTAGTCCTCGGTGATTTGTTCAATGACCTCGTCCACCGACTTTGGATCATATCCATTGAACATTGCCTTTTCAAAGGTCAATGCCTGAATTTCCTGAACCGTCAGCATAGTTTTTATCCTCCGAAATAAATGAAGTGATTCTCTTTTCCTGCAAGGCAAAATGGCCGGAGTTTCTCCGACCGCCGCACGCTGTTATACCAGACTGTATAGGATATTTTCCACAATGGTCAGCGCCATAAAGGCACAGAGGAAAGGGATATCCAACATAAAGCCACGAAACGCACCGATGCGATCCAGCAGTGCACGAAATGGCATGATAAAAGGCTCGGTTGCAAGATAAAGCAGTTCGCCAATTTTACTGCCGCGTGCCTGCGGAAACCAGGAAAAAATCGCACGAGCCAGCATAAAGAACTGTAAGAGTCTGATAAGCTGGGCAACTAAATAAACAAAATAATAAGAAAACACGCTAATCCTTCAATCAAATATAAAGTCCGTTGCTTTCCAGCTCATCAATGAGATCCCCCAGAATATCTACATTATATGGGGTGATAATGAAGGTGCTGTTTGCAACTTTTTTGATTTTTCCTTCCTGTGCATACGCCACGCCGCTGAGAAAATCAACCAGGCGCCGCGCAACATCTTTATTGGTCTGCTCAAGATTCAAGACAACAGTACGTTTTTCTTTGAGATGGTCTGCAATTTCAGCTGCATTTTCAAAGCGGTCAGGCTTGACCAAAACGACAGCCAACTTAGCAGTTGCGTTAATGTTTACAACATTTCCCTTGCGGCTGGCATCCGAGGAAGCTGTTTGTGTATAAGTGTTTCGTGCTGGCGAAGCGTCTTCCAAATCTTCTTCCCGCTGTACCGGTGCGAAATCATCGAAATCTTCTTCCATGTCCTCGCCCTTTACCCAGTCGAGAAAACCTTTGATCGATGCCATATTCCAAAACTCCTTTGTGTGGATAAACTTAATTATTTTTCTTATTTGAGATTGCCCATAACCACATTGGTTTGTGCATATGGACGACGGCCAAAGATACCTGTGCCGACACGTACAATGTTTGCCCCACAAGCAATGGCCTGTTCAAAGTCAGCTGTCATACCCATAGACAAATAGTCCATAGATACATTATCGTATTTTTTTGTGGATATGTCAACAAATAGTTGTTTCATTTCTGCAAAATACCTGTTGCTTTCCCTCTGCTCCGCCGAAATTGGCGGGATTGCCATGAGACCGCAGATGTGGATATTTGATAATTTCGGCAATTCTTCCAAGGCTTCCGAAAGTGCCTCTGGAAGAAATCCGCTTTTTGCCGGTTCTCTCCCAATATTGACTTCTAACAGGATATTTTGGCAGATTTCATGCTTCTTTGCCTCTTTTTCGATACATTCTGCGAGTTTGATTGACCCAACAGATTGAATGAGAGACACCTTTCCAACGAGGTATTTTACCTTATTTGTTTGCAGCGTTCCAATAAATTGAAGGTCTGCTCCATCATAGGCATGCTTGTCATATTTTTCCAGCAGCTCCTGTACCCGATTTTCTCCGCAAGCGGTAAGACCCATCTGAATTGCAGCCTGTACGCGCTCGGCATCGTTCATTTTCGTTGCCGCAACGAGCAAAATTTCGGACGGCTCCCGCCCAGCTTTCTGTGCGGCGGCGGCAATTCTTGCTTTTACCGATTGCAGGCGTTCTTGAAGTACTTGATATTCTGTCTCTGTCATCATTTCATCACCTTCAAATCACTTAATCCGGTTGCCTGTGTAATGATTGCATCACCAATCACCAAATCAGAATTTGTCATACCTTTTTCCACGATATAGGATTCGGAGCCTTTATAAATCGGGGTGATATTTTTGAAGCGAACGGTGTTTCCGGTTAGGATATAGACACCAATCTGTGACTTTTCATTCATCGTAATTGCAGAAACCGGAACCTGAAGCCCCGTATAGCTGGCAAATACGATATCCACCTTTTGCTGACGGATAGAGACGAGCTCTCCATTGACTGTGGTGCTGGAGAAAACAACCAGCGCCTCCTTGTTTTCTGCGTCTGGAGTGATAGAAACGACCTTTGCTGCCACATTCGCAGAAATCTGTGAAAATTTGAGCGTTACATCTTGTCCAATTTTGAGGCGGTTCGCAGCGGTCTTGTCCAAAACTGCTGCGAATTGCCATGTAAACCCATTCATGACCTTGCCGAGCTTTCCAGCAGGAGGGCTTACCTTTTGCTGCGTTAAGGTGTGAAATGCTTCGGGAGTCATGGACTGTAACTTTTCAGGGGTCAGGACAGTTTCATATCCGTCTACCACTTCGGAAAAATATCCGGAAACAGGTGCACTGATGGTCGTACTTCTTCCGGCTGCTCTGCCAATCAGCCCATTTTTCTCATTTTCCAGTGCAACGATTTGGGAACGCAATTCTCCAATGTTGAGAGAGGAGGCATTCCGCCGCAGAGACAGCTTGCGGAGCTGTGTAGCAGTGTCAGCGGCTCCTGTTGGCATACCGTCCTCCACCAACGCCGACAGATGCTGCATTTGAACAATCATCTGCTGTTCGGTTTTTGTGTTATCGTTTGTATAATTTCCCGCAGATTGCAGAGCCGCATTGAGCAGTTCCAGCTCTGCGTTGATCTCCTCCAGCCTGCGGCTTGCGTCCATAATGGTTTCATCGGCATATACAACAGCAAGCGCAGCTTGTGCCTGCACTTTTTCACCATTGCTCACAATATGCTTGACTGTGCTGCTGGAGGTTCCTTCCGTTACCGTTTCACTGCGCACGAACCAGCCTTCTGCCGGAATGGAATCATCTATCGTAACATAATTGGCAGGAGTCGAAACCACACCTGCGGACATTGCTTTGACAGACTGCACCACAAGATAAATACTGCTCACGATGATAAGACCAGAAATTAGAACACGCTGTGGTGTGATGTATTGCCGAATTTGCTTGTTTGGGAACATGAAGGTCTCCTTTTATTCACCCGCCATGCGTTCCTCCCGCCGAGTATAAAACTCGACCCTTTGTGTTGGAATCATAGTCGAAATCGCATGTTTATAAACCATTTGCTGTCTGCCATCGCTTTCCAGCATCACAATAAAGCTGTCAAATCCACGAATGACACCACGCATTTGATAGCCATTCATTAAAATAACAGTAATCATCTGACCCTGCTGACGTACTACATTCAAAAATGCATCTTGTAAATTGATATCGTTTCTCACAAGAATACCCTCCATCTATTTGTAAAATTCTGGATTTATTGTATACCCTGCTCCGCAAGATAATCTGTCGAACGCTGAAGCACCTCGGCAAAATCCGAATGTGCGTCGTATGTAATCCATTGTACAGTGGGATCCCGTCTCAGCCAAGTCAGTTGCCTTTTGGCATAATTTCGGGTACGGCATTTCAGTGTTTCTACGCACACCGCCAGCGAACACTTCCCTTCCAAAAAATCCAGAAGTTCTTTGTAGCCAATTGCCTGTGCTGCGGTTCCGGTCAGTTGACCGGATTCCCATAAGCGCTGTGTTTCCTCCAGCAGTCCCTGCTCCATCATCTGGTCGACCCGCTGATTGATACGCTGATAGAGAGTTTCTCGCTCTGTGGGACAAAGACCGATTTTAACCGCATCATATTTTGGTGCTGCCCGTTTATTTTTCTGGTTCCACGCATCGAGCGTCATACCGGTCTGTTCAAATACCTCCAATGCACGAATGACCCGTTTCCGGTTGTTGGGGTGCAGCCGTTCTGCCGCTTGCGGATCCACTGCCGCAAGGCAGGCGTGTACGGCGAGGTTTCCCTGTTCCTGTGCCATAGTTTCATATTTCTGACGAATCCGAAAATCGGTTTCATCGCCTGTAAAGGCATTTCCCTCAATGAGAGAATCCAGATACAGACCAGTTCCGCCCACAACAATCGGAATTTTTCCGTCAGCCAGAAGGGTTTGAACACAGGTATCTGCCAGTGCTGTATAGCGTGCAACCGAAAACGGCTCGCCCGGGTCAATGATATCAATCATGTGATGCCGAATCCCTTTTTGCTCAGCTGCCGATGGCTTTGCCGTTCCAATATCCATGCTCCGATAAATTTGCATGGAATCTGAGGAAATGATTTCTGTTCCAAGCTTTTGAGCCAGAGCAATGGAAAGTGCCGTCTTGCCGCTGGCGGTAGGTCCTGTAATACAGATGAGGTTTTTCATACTATTGATTCACCCGCTTAAACATTTTATCCAGCTCATATCGGCTGAGCCGTACAGTGACAGGACGACCATGTGGGCAGCTGGTAATTTCCGAATCTGCCAACACACGGCTGCAAAAATCCTGCAGCTCTGTCATAGAGGTATCCATTCCAGCCTTGATTGCAGATTTACAGGCAACTGTATGAATCAGGTCGTCTAGCCGGTCGGGCACCGGTGCACGGCTGCTCATCAGCTTATCTGCCATTTCGCACAGTGTTTCTGAAATCTCTGCACAATCCAGATAGGCAGGAATTTCACGAATTGCGAAGCTGTTTTGCCCGAAGGACTCAATGGAAAAGCCGATTTTTTGGATTTCGTCCAGATGTTCGGACAGTGCTGCATGCTCTGCGGCGGTTACCTCCGCAATGACAGGCGTCAAAAGGGTCTGACGCGGGATTTCTGTTTGCGTGCGCAGACGGTTAAAAATCATGCGTTCATGGGCAGCGTGCTTGTCAATGAGCACAAGCCCCTTTTCGTCCTCTGCCACAATGTAAGTATGAAACGCCTCACCCAAAACACGGGCAGATGGGTCTGGTGCTGTTTGTGGCGGAATGGCGTTCTTTTCTGGTGCAGCAGCGGCAATCTGTGGCAGATAGTCCCAGCCTAGCTCCTCGTCAAAATCATCTGCATCAATATAAGGCTTCTTGACGGGTCTTTGATGCAGCTTCATGGCAGATTCCGGCGCCGTTTCCTGCTGCAAGGTATGTATTTTAATGGTGCGTCCCAGCATCTCATAGGTATCTACCACAGGATAGCGCTGCTTGGGTGTTTCTTTGACCGGTGTGTGTTCTGCCGACAGGGGTTCTTGTGTTGGAGCTGCCTGTGTGCTGCAAGCCTCTGATTTTTCTGATGCCGCAGGTACAGATGGAGCGGATTGCAGTTCCGTTTCCTGTAACGCAGTGGTGACAGAAAGCTGCTCCTTGCTGATAGAATCCTCGCGAGCGGGCTTTTTACCATCAGAAGCTCGAATTTCCGGAATATTGTCATTCTGCTCCAAGGCGTTTTTACAAGCGATGTAAATGATATCAAAAACTGCTTTTTCCTGTGCAAACTTGACCTCTGTTTTTGCCGGATGTACATTCACATCAACAAGATGGAACGGAAGCGTCAAAAAGAGCGCACCGGACGGATACTTTCCGGTAATGATTTGATTCCGGTACGCCTCTTCAAAGGCTGCCTGCATGACGCGTGATTTGATATAACGTCCATTTACAAAGAAATGCTGCATGGAGCGATTGGGGCGTCCAGCATGTGGCTTTGTAATATATCCCCATGCAGCAAGCGCATCTTTTGAAAACTTTGGAACTTCAATGAGATTTGCGGTCATTTCTTTGCCAAATACGGAAAATACGGGGGCGATGAGCTTCCCTTTTCCGGGCGTTGCGAATATTTGCCTGCCATCTCGAATCATGGTAAATGCAATTTCGGAATGGGACATGGCAGCATGCTGCACGACCGAAACCACATAGCCTGCCTCGGTGAAATCCTTGCGCAAAAATTTCATGCGTGCCGGAGTATTAAAAAACAAGTCGCGGACAATCATCGTTGTCCCTTCCGGACAGCCAGCATCGTCCTGTTCGGTCATGGTACCGGCTTCTAAGTGAATATGGGTGCCTGCAAGCATATTGGCCTGCTTGGTAAATAAATCAATTCGAGAGACCGATGCAATGGCGGCAAGCGCTTCTCCACGAAATCCAAGGGTTCCGATGGAAGTCAGGTCTTGTTCGGTACGCAGCTTACTGGTGGCATGACGGCGGAATGCAATGGGTGCATCTTCCGGTGCTATGCCGCACCCGTTATCTGTAATACGCAGATACGAAATCCCACCATGCTCGATTTCTATGGTGATTTGTGTTGCTCCTGCGTCGATTGCGTTTTCGACAAGCTCTTTCGCAACCGAGGCAGGACGTTCTACCACCTCGCCAGCTGCAATCAGGTCGGCAAGATGGCTGGATAGCTCCTGAATTATCGGCATAAAGCATCTGTCTCCTTTCTCTATTAATCTAACATACGTTGTAGTTCATGCAAAGCAGTCAAGGCTTCGATGGGGGTCATCGTGTCAATTCGCAGTGCGCGGAGACGGTCAGCCAGTGCATTCAGGCTCAAATCGACCATAGAAATCTGGTCATCTGATGGTGTCTCCTGTGTGATAGGGGATATCGAGGGCTGTGTCTCCAGCTCTGCAAGGATTTGTTTGGCGCGTTTTATGACCTGTGCGGGGACACCTGCAAGCTTTGCAACCTCGATTCCATAGCTGTCATCTGCCCCGCCACGAATGATTTTTCGTAAAAATGTGATATCATCACCACGCTTTTTGACGGCGATGTTATAGTTCTTAACACCCGGCAGCAGCTGCTCAAGAGCAGTTAATTCATGGTAGTGCGTTGCAAATAAGGTGCGTGCGCCAATACGCTTTTTGTCTGCGATATACTCAACGACCGCGCGTGCAATGGACATACCATCATACGTAGAGGTACCACGCCCAATTTCATCTAAAATCAGAAGACTGTTGTGTGTTGCCCCACGCAGGATTTCGGCAACCTCGCTCATTTCCACCATAAAAGTAGATTGACCGCTTGCCAAATCATCGGAAGCCCCCACACGGGTAAAAATTTGGTCTACGACACCAATGCGGGCTGCGGAGGCCGGAACGAAAGAGCCTATTTGCGCTAAAATGGTGATGAGGGCTACCTGCCGCATATAAGTGGATTTTCCCGCCATATTGGGACCGGTAATAATGGCAGTCCGGTTATCTGCCTGATCGAGTAAGGTATCATTGGGAATGAACATCGAGCCTTTGAGCATCTTTTCTACAACTGGGTGTCGTCCGTCTCGAATTTCGATTCGGCCAGATAAATCAACCTCTGGACAAACATAATGTTCTTCTGCTGCCAGATTGCTGAGGGAAAGCAGGACATCTACATTGGATAACGCATGTGCGGTGCGCTGGATACGGTGTACTTGGCGAGCGATTTCTTCTCTCACAGCACAGAATAAATCATATTCCAAAGCAACCAAACGTTCTTGGGCACCAAGCACCTGTCCTTCCAACTGTTTGAGCTCATCTGTGATATAGCGTTCACAGTTTGCAAGGGTCTGTTTGCGGATATAATGAGCGGGAACAGCGTCCAGATTGGTTTTTGTGACCTCTAAATAATAGCCAAATACGCGGTTATATCCAACTTTCAGCGTTTTGATGCCTGTTGCATCGCGTTCGCGCTGTTCAATTTCTGCAATCTTTCCTTTGCCTCCGGAAGCCAGCTCTCGAAGCTCGTCGATTTCTGGACGGAAGCCCGGTTGAATCAGTCCGCCTTCGCGCACCGATACCGGAGGTTCCTCCACGATTGCTGCTCCAATCAGCGCACAGGTATCTTCGAGCGGGTCAATACGCGCATTGAGTTCATGCATGAGCGGGACATCAACCTGTGCAAGTTGTTCCCGCAGCGCGGGCAAATGAGAGAGCGACATGTGCATCGCACGCAAGTCCCGACAATTTGCGGTTCCATAGACGATACGGGAAATCAGGCGTTCCATATCAAACATTTGCTTGAGGTTATCCCCGATTTCGGCGCGTAATAATGCATCATCAACCAGCTCTGTAATGACTGCTTGCCGTTTTTGAATATGAACCGGATTTAAGAGCGGCTTTTCCAGCCATTGACGAATCATACGCGAACCCATTGCTGTTTTGGTACGGTCGATAACCGATAGCAAAGAGCCTTTTTTCTCTTTGGTTCTCATGGTTTCGGATAGTTCCAGATTTCGTCTTGCTGTAAGATTCAGCTCCATATATTGTCCATGCTGATAGATGTAAAGGGTATTGAGACTGCCAAGGCTGCTCTTTTGGGTTTCCTCTAAATAATGCAGCAGCCCTCCCAATGCTTTGCATAAAAGCATATTCTCTTGCAGACCATTCTTTTCGATGCTTTCTTCTCCGAAGCATTGGGATACCGTTTGCAACGCAGTGTCCTCGGCAAACACCTGCAAAGGAGAAAAAATAGATTCCATGCGCTCCTTGAGAAATGCGTGCAGAACGGTATCTTCTGCTGCTGTACCACCGAGCAGGGATTCCCGCGGCATAAAACGGGAAAGTTCGCTAAATAGTTCCCCTGTACTTTGTGTCAGAACACCATACACCTCTCCCGTAGAGATATCTGCAAAGCAGACGCCGGCATTTTGCCCTTCTGCATACAGACCGCATAGAAAATTATTTTTATGTTCATCTAGCATAGAGGCTTCGATGACTGTTCCGGGGGTGACCATGCGCACGATTTCACGCTTGACCAATCCCTTGGCAGACTTTGGGTCTTCCACCTGCTCACAGATTGCAACCTTGTATCCCTTGCGTACCAGTCTGCCGATATATGTTTCGCTTGCATGATAGGGTACGCCGCACATGGGCGCACGCTTTTCCTGACCACAGTCTCTGCCGGTTAGGGTAAGCTCCAGCTCTCTGGACACCAATACAGCATCATCAAAAAACATCTCATAAAAATCACCGAGACGATAGAACAAAATATAATCGCGGCACTTCTCTTTGATTTCGAAGTACTGCTGCATCATAGGTGTGAATTGTGCCATGGGGTTTCCTTCTTTTCTCCATATAAAAATCAATTGTGAGGGCTGCCTTATGCTCTGCCAAACAGACAGCGCAGAGAGGTTTTCTCAATCACAACGTCTGCAAATTTTCCAATTTCCAGATTCTCTCCGGCACAGCAGACCAATAAGCCGCCTTCTGTGCGTGCTGTGAGCGGGTATTCCTTCCCTTTGCTGTGTCCATCGACCAGAACACGCAGATGTCTGCCTAGATAGGCATTTTGACGCGTCTCGACACAGGCGTCCTGCGTTTGGAGCAGGCGTTCAAATCGAGCCTGCTTGACTGCATGAGGCGTATCGTCCTGCATTTCGGCTGCTGGAGTACCGCTGCGCTTGGAATACAGGAAGGTAAACAGCATATCAAATCCAATTTCCGAAACCATTTGTCGGGTTTGTTCAAAATCCTCCTCGGTTTCTCCCGGAAATCCAACAATGATATCGCTGGAAAGTGTGATTTCTGGCATTTTGCTGCGTGCATAAGCAATCAACTCTCGGTAATGCGCTGCCGTATAACCGCGATTCATACGACGTAAAACCGTATCGCTGCCCGATTGAAACGGCAGATGCAGCTGCTTTGCCACCTTTGCACAGCGCGCCATGGTATCAAACAGCTTATGGGAGGCATCTTTCGGGTGACTGGTCATAAAGCGGAGCAGAAAATCACCTGAAACTGCATTGAGCTTTTCCAGCAAATCAGCAAAATCAATGGGCTCCTCCAAGTCTTTGCCATACGAATTGACATTTTGACCCAGCAGCGTGATATCTTTATATCCGTCTGCAACCAGCTGGGTCAGCTCCTGTACAATATCTTGCGGTGCGCGGCTTCTCTCTCGTCCGCGTACATAAGGTACGATACAGTAGGTACAGAAGTTATTGCAGCCATACATGATGGATAGCCATGCTTTGGTTCCTCCATCACGCAGAACAGGTAACCCCTCTGCAATATAGCCAGATGACTCACCGCTGGTATCAAAAATGCGTTTGTCGCCTGTAAGCGAACGATACAGCAGCTCAGGAAAACGCCAGAGCGCATGGGTTCCAAAGACCAAATCGACCTGCGGATAACTTTTTTTGATTTTTTCGGGAATATGGTCCTGCTGTACCATGCAGCCGCAAAGACAGATGGTTACCTCAGGACGGGCTTTTTTGAGGTGGGACAGTGCTCCAACATTTCCCAACGCACGGCTTTCTGCATGCTCACGCACCGCACAGGTGTTGATGACAATGACATCAGCGTCCTCGGCACATGCAGCACGTTCATACCCCATTTCCTCCAGCATACCTGCAATCTGCTGGGTATCTGCTTCGTTTTGCTGACAGCCAAAGGTTTGTGTGAATGCGCGCAGTGAACGCCCGCAGACCTGCGCCTTTTCTGCGTTCATTTTTGCAATGAACTGCATATATTCATATTGATGCGCAATCTGTTCTTGTGTGACAACGGTTTTATTTTTGGACATGGGATTCCCTTTCTAAAAAATTCATCGAAACGCCTGCATTTTCTCGTTATAGACACACAGCCGATGATAGCCTGCATGAATGTCTGAATACTGCGGCAAATACTGTTCTATGGCACGGGTCAAATATTCCGGACTCATATTGTTGTTTCCGGCTGCTGTAATTACCTCAGCGATGACCTGTCCGTTTTCCTCAGAAATCTGTATTTCCGTAAAGAAGTCACGCATGTTGACGAGCTTTTCCCCACGTTTGGAGCGCTTGACAATTTCGATGGTATCACGTGCAAACAGCTCTGATACCTGCTTTACGAAATCCTCCGGAATCTCCTGTGCAAAGCTCCATGTGATTCGGTATTTTGACCACGCGATTTCACGCAGCGGCATACCACCGTCAGACAGTGGATAAATCTCAATTGCCCGCAATCCTTCTGGGAATACGGAATTCAGTGTTTCCACGGCATGAGCCGGAACCGACTCAGTCAGAAGGTTAAAATCCAACAGCTCCCATTCTCCAGAATATCCGGTTGAGAGCGGGAGTGCAACGGACACATAAGCATGCTGATTAAATCCCTCTGTAAACCAGAGCGGCATTTCACAGCGCGCCATGGCGCGCTGCATGGTGTGCATCAAATCAAGATGGGAAATGTATTTTGCACGACCCTCCTTGGCAAATTTCATGCGAGCCTTAAACACAGCACTTCCCTCCTTCCAGCAGACGGTTGGAACCGCAGCCCGTGCATTTTTTCATACAATCAGCTGTAATCGCAGCCTCGCGCGAAAGCGCCCATTCACGTTTCAGATATTCTTTGGTTGTGCCGCAGCCGATATGATCCCATGGGAAAATTTCGTCCAGCGGACGCTGGCGGCAGGCATAAAAAGTCGGGTTCAGCCCACAGTCCGCAAATGCCTGCTGCCATTTCTCATAAGAGAAGCACTGATCCCAGCCATCGAACTTACAGCCATTTTTCCATGCGGTATAAATTGCCTGCCCTTGACGGCGGTCACCGCGAGCAATTACACCCTCCATGACAGAGGTTTCTGCATCATGCCAGTTGTAGGTGACATTCTTGGTTTTCATGATTTTCTTCATGTAATCCTGTTTGCCGCGCAGCATTTCCAGCGAATTCTGTGCGTCCCATTGGAATGGGGTTTGCGGCTTTGGCACGAAGCAAGAAGCCGAAGCCGTAATTTTGACGCCGCGCTGACGATTGTCTGTATGCATGCGCCAGCAGTACGCAACCTTCTTACAAATGTCTGAAATACCGTCCAAGTCCTCTGATGTTTCGGTTGGCAGCCCCATCATAAAATAGAGCTTCACATTGTTCCAGCCACCCTTGAATGCAATTTCGCAAGCGTGCAGCACATCATCTTCGGTAATATTCTTGTTGATTACATCACGCAGACGCTGTGTACCAGCTTCGCAGGCAAAGGTCAATCCGCTTTTGCGAACCTTCTGTACACGCTGCATCAGCTCAGAGCTGAAGCTGTCCGCGCGCAGAGAAGGCAGAGACAGACTGATATGACGTGGCTCACAGTAATCGAGCATACATTCCGTCAATTCTCCAAGCTCGCCGTAGTCGCTGGTAGATAGAGAGGAAAGGGAAATTTCTTCATAGCCGGAATTTTTGAGAACAGCTTCCGCCTGCCGCAGCAGGGTTTCTTTAGATTTCCGGCGCAGCGGGCGATAGGTATGCCCTGCCTGACAGAACCGACAGCCGCGCGGACAGCCGCGGAACAGCTCAATCATAGCACGGTCGAATACAATATCCGTAGATGGCACAACAAAATAATTTGGATAATACATGCTATCCAAATCTTTTACAATGCGCTTTTGAACAAAAGCAGGAGCACCAGACTGGGGTGTACAACTGGCAATGGTTCCATCTGCATGGTAGGCAATCTCATAAAGAGATGGTACATATATACCGGGAATTTGTGCCGCCTTCATCAAAAATTCCTGCTTGCTCAGACCATTCTTTTTGGCATGGAGATAGAGGTTGGTGAAATCCAGCATGATTTCTTCCCCGTCACCAATGAGAAACAGGTCAATAAAATCGCAAAGCGGTTCGGGATTGTATGCGCATGGACCGCCTGCAATGACTAAATTTTGAAGTCCATGCCGGTCTTTTGCATGCACAGGAATCCCGCCCAAATCCAACATATTGAGAATGTTGGTAAAGGACAATTCATATTGCAGCGTGAACGCGACAATATCAAATTCAGATAAGGGGGTTCCGCTTTCGAGTCCATAGAGCGGAATGTTCGCCTTACGCATCTCAGCTTCCATATCAATCCACGGTGCAAATACACGCTCACACCAGATATTTTTCTGGTCATTGAGCAAACCATATAAGATACGAGAACCCAAGTGAGACATTCCAACTTCATAGACATCTGGGAAGCAGAATGCAAAATGTAAATCAATATTATTTTTATCTTTGGTGACAGAACCCCATTCACCGCCAACATAGCGTGCAGGCTTTTGCACGCGCGGCAGGATCTGTTCCAGAGCAGAATGCAGCATGATAGCCCTCCATTTCATATACAGAAACCATTATATACTGTTTTTTTGTTTTTTGCAATCAATATTTAGAATAAAGAAGTGTTTTTCGCAGTTTTCAGCAATAAATATGGTGATATTTGTGTAAAAGATAACGGATAAGAACACAAAATCACTGAGGTATGATTCCCCAGTGATTTTGTATGCTCCGGAAAAGATTTTAAGGCATCACGGCAGGCTCCTGAATATGTTCAAAGCCCTGTTCTAAAATGGTTCCAATATGGGAATCCGACAATTTGTAATAGACGGTTTTGCCTTCCTTTCGGTTCGATACTAACCGTACCTGCTTCAAAAAGCGTAGCTGATGCGAAATTGCAGATTGCGTCATTCCTAAAAGCGCTGCAATATCACAAACACACAGCTCGTGGATTGCCAGTGCAGATAAAATCCGCAGCCGTGTCTTATCAGAGAATGCCTTGAAAAAGTCCGATGCCAATCGAGTTACCTGTTCATCTGGCATCTGGCATTGTACATTCTGTATTGTGCTGCAATGCACACTATTTTCTTCACAGCAAACAAGAGTATCTTTGACCATGTCCCTCACCTCACACTGTTGGTTCAAACAGACTCATATTTTTATTATACATGATTTTTGTGAGTTTTCCAAAATGTTTCTATAAGAACATGTCAAAAATATTTCATATTTTCTGATTTAGGCGGGTTTTGCCTGTACAAATGCTTGATACTGGATTCCAGCAAGATGCAGAACAAATGTTCGGAACATTGTTTTTTGTATAAAATTTTTGTTTTTATATAAATATAACCTAGGTTTTGTATAATTTATAATTGTAGAAAGATAAATTCCAATTGAACTGATTGCATTATTTTTATAAAAAAAGAGTGTTCTCACAAACTTTTATGAGAACACTCTTCCCGATACCTTACTTTTTTTCATCAAGCGGTTGGTCTACAATCAGCTCTTTCAGCCCTGCTGCCAGCCCTGCCATTCCCTGAATTTCAGATGGAATGATGATTTTGGTTGCCTTTCCATCTGCCGCCTTCGCAAAAGCCTCCAGTGCTTTCAGTCGAATAATGGGGTCTGTGGGCGCTGCTTCATTCAACATTCGAATAGAATCTGCAAATGCTTTCTGTACCGTCAAAAGTGCTTCTGCCTCACCCTCAGCTTCCTTAATTTTTGCCAGTCTGGTTGCCTCTGCCCGAAGCACCATAGACTCCTTCTCTCCTTCTGCAACAAGAATCTTAGACTGTTTTTCTCCCTCTGCGGTCAGAATCGCTTCACGGCGGTCACGCTCTGCCTTCATCTGCTTTTCCATAGATTCACGGATAGCCGTCGGTGGGATAATATTTTTCAGCTCTACGCGGTTGATTTTAATGCCCCACGGGTCAGTTGCTTCGTCCAAAATGGCACGCATCTTGGTATTGATGATATCACGGCTTGTCAATGTCTGGTCAAGTTCCAAATCACCAATGATATTACGCAGTGTGGTTGCGGTCAGATTTTCAATTGCAGCCATAGGATTTTCAATACCATAGGTATAGAGCTTTGGATCGGTGATTTGAAAATAAACGACCGTGTCAATTTGCATGGTAACATTATCCTTTGTAATGACCGGCTGCGGCTCGAAATCAACGACCTGCTCTTTGAGCGTAACCTTACGTCTCACATGCTCAAAAATCGGCAGCTTAAAATGTACACCATTTCTCCAAGTTGCTCGATAACTGCCTAAGCGTTCGATAATATAGGCGTGTGCCTGCGGTACAATCACAAAAATACGAGATGCAATGGACAATAAAATAAGCCCAAGAACAATCCACCAGATAATCGTAAACATAGTCTCAACCTTCCTTTCGTCCTGCCGCTTCCATCGGCTCTACAATCGCTTTGACTCCCACGATTTCGAGTACCCGAACCATGGTTCCCTCTGGGATTTCTCTGCCATCAGCTGAGCGTGCTGTCCAGTGCTGTCCCATAATTTTAATTTCTCCTTGTGCAGCCGGATTGGAAATGGTTTGCGTAACCATCGCCTGCTCCCCAAGGATTCGATCTGCGTTGGTTGCCGTCCGTTTTGTTCCAATCATTTTGACCGCCATGGGACGCGCCAAGACAAGAGAAACACCCGAAACAACAAGGAATACAATCCACTGTACCGGAATCGAGCATTGCAGCGTTGTGGCAATCAAACTGCCAATACCACCAACCGCAAACCAAATTGCACTGAGATTTAATGTAAATGCTTCGATAGCCAATGCTAGAACAATCACTAGTATCCAGCAGGCACTATCTGACCATGTAAACATATGCCTCCCTCCGTTTCTGTATGTTATCATACCCATATCTTTATGCTTCTTATACCATAATTGTCCGGTCATCTCTCACAGAAAGATAATGAGTGCAACCCTGTGTGGTTATTATACTGCATGCAATTCCAAAAGTCCATGAAATCCTTCAAAAATAGAATAAATATCCCCCGGCAAAGCCGGGGGTATTTCACATGCGGGCAAAGCCCTCTGATCCTCGCGGACACGTCAAACGTGTAATACGATCTGCCAGCCGC
>JAGZIN010000012.1 GCA_018366195.1 Butyricicoccus pullicaecorum
GCTTCTTTATTATAGCAAAAGGAGTTTTTATTTCTTCATCTTCGGCAATAGCCTTTTTTTGAACCACTCGCCTAGCGAGTGGTTTTACATCACAATCAAGGGTAGCCCTTTTAGGACTACCCTTATTTTTATGGACGAGTAAGGTCGTATTCGATTGGCTCACCGAGCAGGAGAGGAAGGTCACCTGGCATCATTTTGAAAAGCATACCGTGGTCTCTCCATTTTCCATCAGGTTTATAATGCGCCGCCAAATCAACGGTGATTTTATCCGCTTCAAGCAACGGTGCAAGCAGAGATGTATTTGGATTCTTGGTATGGAGAATCCTATCATATCGGAACCATTCACGTCCCTCTCTATTTTCTGACACTGCTTTGACCCAAAAAGTTTCGTGATGTTTTAAGAGCAGTGTTTGTTTTAGCGTGTTAAGATACCACGCGGACACATATTTTCGAAGTCTATCTTCTTGGTGGAGCATCCGCAATTGGTCATTGTTTTGGTCAACTTCAAGAACCAAATCGTATGCGTTTGGTCTTGATACCCTAAATGTTTCGTAGAGTTGCAACCGCGGAACGGTATCTCCTCTCGGAATCTGAATTTTACCATAGTGGTCAACAATTTCTCGGTAAGTCATTCCCACATCAGGAACCTTAGTAAACAGTGTTGAGCGAGTGATTTGTCTTGAAGAACCATTACGAGTTAAACGAGTGGTTTTGAGTTCGATTCCCTTATAGTCAGGTGCTCTCGAATTGTTTCGTTCAATACCCAGAGCGTGTTCAAGAGTATCGCCAACACCCGGGTCGCCCGGAGTGATAGATGGCAAGAATCCCTGATTATGGATTGCCTGAATTTTTTGCAAAAGCTCATCAGCTACCAACCGATCCTTATGAGCTGCTTCAAGCAAAATATCATATACATATCCTTTGCTCCAAAGAGAGGAAGCAATCATCGAATCGGAAAGGTTAATTACATAAATACGATTTTCTATGGTAATAAGGGCAAGCAAGTTGCACGGGCTGCAATAGCTTCTCAAATCCTTAAACCAAATCCGGGGGTCGCCCTTTTTGGTAACAGGGCGATAAAGGGAAGCTGCTGTTTCTCGTATGCGGTCTGAATAAACGAAATAGCTTTCAACCACGACCTTATGTTCCTGCCCTTGCCCTTGTGCTTCGTAATCATGGAGCATTGCGTTTTTTAACAATTCACGAACAGGTCCCGTTGCATCCATAATTGATTTGCCATAGCCAGTAGGTGTAGGTACTAAAAAAGCAACAGGGACGCCGGTGTTTGCGAATACTGAAAAAAATTGTTCTATGTTGACATCAGACATTGCCAGCACTTCGAACACCTCCTTGTATTTATTTGGAATGTGTCTGGTAGTTAACTTTTTTTATTTTAGCATACTTCTGATAAGTTTCATACCCCCGAAGATTCCCTTGAGCCATGCAAATATTGTTTCGGGATTTTGTTTAAGCCGATTGCTCAAAATGGATTATAAAAATAGCCCTCCCGTGCTATCTAATCATATAGCATGAGAGGGCTATAAAATTTCAATTTATAAGTTAGGTTGTAAGAAACATTTTCGAATCATAAATTGCGCTCTGTTGAGGAATCATCCTTTGGCATTAGTTCCAGAATCTTTTTATACCAGTGTTTTTCCTCTCCGTTTTCTCGCAACGCAAACTGGCAAAACAGTGTCATTAACTCAAAATATTTTGCTTGTAGTTCTCCCCAATCCTTATTAGAAGAAAATCGAACAGTATTTGTGTTATAAGCAATTTGATTGACATTATTTCCGATACGGTTCACCTCGTAAATCAACTGCTTTGCTTGGTCTCTATCCATGTGCCACTGCTTACCCGTCAACGATTCTGCAAGAATCAGTTTTCTTAAATATTCCGATTTCGATAAGCCATACTCAAAAGCATTTTTTGTGAGCATAGCATTTTCCTCTGAAAGCAAAGTAAAACGGAATTGATCTGTGCGAACTCTATCTTTTTCAGCCATTTATTATTTCTCCTTTCAAAACTTCCTCACCGTGAGGAAATTACAAAATTGTTCGTCAATGGTTTTAGTTTTGTTGCGCCGTCTGCGGGACAATCATTTTGCCGTTTTGCAAAATGGTACGGGTGGGGGTATTAGGGGGCAACGCCCCAGTGCAACGGCTAACAAGTGGGAAAATGACACGAGTGGGTACATTTCCCCTATGCTTGCTATTGCAAGTATAGGGAGGATAATGGACAGCGAGTGGGTACAATTTCCCCCTGCTTGCTAATAATGTTTTGCTATGGATTTTTAGGGTCGAGTATTGTGTCAAGCTGCGATTTCCACGCCATAATATTTTCGATTTCTTTTTCAAAAACATAGGATTCTTTTTGGCGGTTTCGCTCCAAAAATTTGCCCCAATAATAATCAATTTCCTTCTGCAACTCATTGATATACTCTTGCAGTTCGTCCCGCTCCTCAGCGGAATATTCTTCGGCATCAGCGGTCATTTCTGCCATTTCTTTTTTATTGCTTTCAAGTTCATCCATCAAATCAATATAATCGTCCAAATCGCCCCACAGCAGCAAAAATTTCAGAAATGTGTCATCCGAAAACATGGCGAACCAACAACGCTGATACCACTGTTCCGCATACACCCGTTCATCACTGCCGTTGGAATACGTTCCGTCTACCAAATCCCCGATGAAGTTCTCCAACAGCTCTGAAATCGTCAACCCACCCTCGCCGGATTTTTCGGCAAGGCGTTTCACATCTGCATCGGAAAGATTCACTGTTATGGTTCTTGGTTTTATGGTTTCAATCTCATTTTTTTGTGAACTGTAATCTCTCATTTCGTCTCCTTTGCTTGTAAAATAGATTGATTTAAGCCGAGGACAACGGCAACTACGGCTGCGCCGTTGTTTCCGTTAGGATAAGCGGTAGAATTTTGCCGTTGTCCTCGGAAATCCGACTACGGGTAATTTTTCTTCATCGTCCTATGAAAAACAACGGTGTTGGCGTAGTACCCGTAGTTACTTGACTTCGATATAGTCAAGCGTTATCCATTTTTTCTTGTTATGGAACGCACTCACATAAGAAACCCCATAGATCTCTCTCAGCGAATCTTGCGCTGCTTTCAAGCTCTTTGAGAACACAGCAGCACTGTAACTAACAAGAATCGGCTCTCGTGCCTGTAAGATTGTCAGCAGCTCTGTTGCCGTCCCCTCCCAATGGTGTGTTTCCTCTGCTTTGACGAAATTAACGATAGCGTGTAAGAACCGCTCCTTTTCATTGACAACAGATTCGTCACGGGTGAACTTGTTCCAACGGCAGGATTCTTTGTCAAATTCAAGGGCAAATTCAAAGGCTTCGGTATCACGGTTGGAAATAGTGAGGTTGGCTCTGGTGTCGGTGCGCTTGCTCTTTGTCAGCACCCAGTTCCCGTCCGTTCCTCCTGCCATGCCCTCGCTGCCGGAAATCTTGCTGATATCATCATCGTGCTTGCCTTTGTTGGTGTGCGTGAGCGCAAGGATGGTAAGGTCAAACTCCATGCTTATCTGGCGCAGGATGTTGGTAAACTCCACGTCCCCGGCATAGATGTTTTTTACAAACTCATTCCCTCTGATATGTTGGAGCGTATCAATGACCACTAGTTTGATGTTGGGATGCAGCGTTAAGTAATCACGGATATCTTCCTCAACGCCGGAAGTGATGCTGTTTGCCTTTAAGACGAAGTGGATGTTCTCCATCCCCTCATAGGCTTCAAGCATCTCAAAACGGCTCTGTAAGCGTGTTACAGTATCTTCCAGACCGAGATACAAGACCTCGGACTGTATGGCTTGATAGCCCCAGATTTGCCCACCACTGGCAACAGCGTAGGATATCTGCTCGGCAAGCCACGATTTACCAACTTTAGCACCACCTGCGGGGATAAAGAAGCCATGCGGCAAAATGGTGCTGATGGTGTAATGGAGCGGTGGCAAATCCATTTCCATCAAGTCTTTTCCGTTGATGGATTCAAAGCGGCTCTCCCTTATTTTTTCTTTTATTGCTTCTTCGGTTTTCATGTTTGCAGTCAATTCGTTCATTGCGAATACTCCTTTGTGTACTATTGAATTTTGAGATTCGCCATGCTATAATGTAATATATCGTATTTCATAGCATGGTCTGAGCTTCTGTGTATTTGCCCATACAGAAGCTTTTTCATGTAAAAAGAAAACCACAACTTCGATAAACGAAATTGTGGTTTAGTGAGTGATATTTTGTAGAGACATCAAGCTATTTGTACAGTTGCGTTTTTAAGTATAAGCCGTGGTAACCAGTTTCAATCGGCTTGATGTCTCTATAATCGTCACGGAGAAAATACAGAAACCGGGTACTAACGTCACGAATCCGTTACAAAACGGATAACCCGGAAGCCTTGATTCGCCTCCTAAGCGAAAGGTCGGGCGTTCGAATCGCCCCAGGGACGCCAAGAAGCAAAGTCGTAATCTCTTTTTAGAGTTTCCGACTTTCTTTTCAATTCTGCACCATTCTTCCGGCTGCACTCAAATAAAATAGAGGCGGTTTTGTATCCGATTCAGCCGCTCCACCATTCCATTCCTGAGGTAATTATGACAATGAAAAAATATGCACTTCTTCTAAATCCCGGACACAACCGCGTATATTATAAATCCTCCCAACAGCTTTCTGTTGCAGAATTTTCTATTCTGGCGCAAATCATGGACTGCGCTCCTTCGGATATCCATATCGAACAGATTGCCGGTGTCCACTATCTGGTATTTTCCAGTGTGCAGACGCTAGGTTTGGACGATTTGAATCGAATCGCACGTTTATCCTTCGTATTTGCACTCTATCAAATCGAAGCCTCCCTTTTATATCCCATTCCGCTGCCACAGGTTGATTTAACAGAGCTCAACATCAGCAGCCTATTCAAATACACCGGAAAAACCAATGAACTATTCACCCGTATGATGATTAATGTAGCTGTTTCTTCCTGCAAAATGGTAGCTCCAAAACGCATTTGTCTGCTCGATCCCATTGCCGGAAAGGGCACGACTCTGTTTGAGGGCATCAGCATGGGATTTGACTGTTGCGGCATTGAAATCGGAGAAAAAGCAGCCGCAGAAGGCTATCACTATCTCAAAAAATATTTAGAGATAGAACGCATCAAGCATGTAACCAGCCTGCAAAAACAGAGCGGTCCCAACAAATCCTTCACCGCAAAGCATTATGCCATTGATTTTGCCAAAAGCAAAGAAGCGTTCAAAAACCATCAGGAACGGCACTGGGAAATCGTTGCCGGCAATTCTGTATATGCAGACCAGCTTTTTCGAAAAAACACATTCCATGTTCTCGTCGGAGATTTGCCTTATGGCGTACAGCATGGCAATGTAACCGGAGAAAAGCAATCCTCTTTGACGCGAAGCCCCAAAGAGCTGGTGACCGCCTGCCTGCCTGCTTGGAAAAATGTTTTACAGCCCGGCGGTGTATTGGTTCTGGCTTGGAATACCCACGTATTTCCCAAAACACAATTTGCAGCGCTGTTAGAGCAACAGGGTTTTGATGTTTTATTAGACGGACCTTACAGCCAATTTGTACACCGTGTCGATTCCGCCATTATGCGTGATATCATCATTGCCCGAAAACCAATTCGATAATAGGATAAAATCCAAGGGCATCTACCTTGGATTTTGGAGATTTCAAGTTGCTTTTCCTAGAAATCAAGGGGAAAAGCAACTTTTTTTGCCTTGTAAACAGAAAACGATTGCGACTGCGCAACCCTCTGTGTCCTGATTCTCATGCACTTAAATAAAATCCGCCCTGTACGTCCTTGAGCGCATCTGGGTGCAGCTCCGCAGCCTGTACATAAATATCTGGAATTTGAGAACAATTTTGCAGTCCAAATTCCGTAACTGAGCGGAATCCAAATCTGCTGTAATAGGCAGGATCTCCTACTAAAAATACCGCCTGATATCCTAGCGCTGCTCCATACGCACAGGCCTTTTTGATGAGTGCACTGCCCACACCCTGTCCCTGAAACATCGGTGCAACGCTTAGAAGAGCAAGATACAAGGCTGGTGCAAGGGACATCAGCTCTCGATTTTCATGTACCGTCATCAGGATATGCCCAATGATATCCCCCTGATTTTCTGCCACCAACTCCAGTTGCGGAATATATCCCTTTGTGCCACGCTGCTTTATAATCCAATTCTGCTCCTGACCATCAGAAATCCGTGAGCCGGAAAACGCGTTCTTTACCATTTGATAAATCGCGCGATGGTCTCCCAGCCTTGCCTGCCGAATGTACATGATATTCTCTCCCTACACACCAATAGACGCAAAAAAACGGCACAGGCTTCCCTATCTGCCGTTTTTTGCCCTGCGGCTTTTCCCGCATACTTATTCTATTATAACACAGGAATCTTATGAAGGAAATGACTTTTTGTCTGAGACTTAGAGCATGGGCGCGAACAATCGCAAGATGGAACCGACGATGGAAGAAATCCATGGCACATTACGAAACCAATCCCCGTCTACCTCTCGGCTCATGCCAATGGTTTCCAGAATGTCGTCCCGAATCTCTGTAATGGTTTCGCCGCCATACAGCAATGTTCCGCACTCAAAATGCAGGAAAAATGAACGGAAATCCATATTCATTGTACCGACAATTGCAACATCATCGTCAGATACAATCATCTTTGCATGGAGAAAGCCCGGACGATATTCATAAATCTTCACTCCTGCACGGCATAGCTGTAAATAATAAGAACGTGTAACCTGATAGACTGCCTTTTTATCCGGAATTCCAGGTGTCACAATCCGTACATCTACGCCGCTCTGTGCAGCAACCGTCAGAGCAGTAATCATCTCATTATCCAAAATCAGATATGGCGTTGTAATATATACATATCGCTGCGCACGGTTTATAATGTGCATAAACGCCGTTTCCCCAACATTACGGTCGTCCAGCGGACTGTCATAAAACGGCTGCACATAACCGTCCCCACAGCGCACCTCGGTTGGCATATAGCGTTTTCTGTCATAAAACTGTTCTTTTGTGGCATATTCCCACATTTGCAGGAACATTTCTGTCATATTTGCAACGCCCGCTCCAGCGAGTCGTACTCCGGTATCCTTCCAATGTCCAAAGCGAACCTTCACATTGATATATTCATCTGCGAGATTGATTCCACCCATAAACCCAACATTTCCATCTACCACACAAATCTTGCGGTGATCTCGGTTGTTCAAATAAGTGTTTAAGGTCGGGATAAACTGATTAAAACGCACCGCACGGATTCCCAAGCCGCACAAATATTGGTCATACGCATGCGGAAGCGTGCTGAGGCAGCCTGCATCATCATAGAGTACCCGTACCTCTACGCCCGCTTTGACCTTACGCACCAGAATATCCAGCAAAGTATTCCACATGACGCCTTCTTCAATGATAAAATACTCCATAAAGATAAAGCGTTCTGCCTGTTCGAGTGCTTCGCACATGGCAGCAAACTGCTTTTCGCCGATGGGATAATAATTGGTCACAGTATCTGCCCAGACAGGCATTGCAGATTCATTTTCAATATAGCGCGCCCCACGCATGTGACGCGGCAGAGCAACGGATAGCGCCTCACTCGCCGGAACAGCGGGTGCGCCGGAAAAATCCGGATACTGTAAGGTTTGGCGATGCCGTGCGCGAGCGCGATTAAACGGAGTATTGCCCCATAGCAAATAAAACAGACCGCCGAAAATCGGAAACAGCAAGATGAGCACAATCCATGGGATTTTATAAGCCGGATTGTCATATTTTCGAACCAGCCAAATCACCATTACTGCACTGATAATGAGGCAAACGCGATAAACCCACATCCAGCGCCAGCTCAGAAAGGTCACGAGCCAAATCATTCCCGCAGTCTGCAAAAGCAGCAATGCACCTCCAACAACCCGCCGATCACTTAATAGTCCTTGTAATTTCTTTAACATATTTCCTCCAAAAATTGACGCGGCTCTCTTTTCTTCATCATAAACTGCATGATGCCAAAAGTCAATAAGATTGCCCAGAAATCCCCAATATCCCCATTGCAATCCTTAAAAATTCTGGTATACTAACAGTAATTTATCCTCACATCTTATCCGATATAATTTGATACGAAGGGAGATTTTATCATGATATCGACACACAATCGGGTTCCTAAGGAAGAACTGGCGCATCGGCTCTCTGCCCTGCGCTCCAGTCTTTCCGAACATGACCCCAAATGGGAAATGGTCATTCTCAGCAACCGAATCAATCTCTATTACTTCACTGGCACCATGCAGGACGGAATTCTCATCATCACCCCCGATGCAGCAACCTTTTGGGTACGCCGTTATCTGCCTCGCGCACAGGAAGAATCCTTTTTCGAGGATTTGCGCCCTATGAAATCCTTTCGCGTACTGGAAGGCAGCTATCCCATTCCACAGCACGCATATATTGAATATAAAACAGCTTCTATTACTTGGCTGAATATGGTACGCAAATATCTGCCATTTCCCGCCCATAAAGATATTACCCCCATTCTCTCAGCCCTGCGCGCGCAAAAAAGCTCCTATGAGCTGGACTGCATGCGCCGCTCCGGACAAATTCATGAGGAGGTACTGGAGCGCGTTGCCCCAACCCTGATTTGTTCCGGAATCAGCGAGGCATTGTTGTGCACGGATATTTACCGCGCCTTTCTTGCCCGTGGTGCCATGGGAATTTCCCGCTTTAACCAGCTGCACGGCGAGGACGTTTTAGGGGTATGCTCATTTTCAGAAAACGCACTTCGCATCACCGCGTTCGATGGTCCAGACGGAAATGCCGGAACCTGTATTGCAATGCCTGCCATCGGAGACAACAATCGTTTGCTCCGTGAGGGTGATTTGCTCCTGCTGGATATTCCCTCCGGCATCGACGGATATCACACGGACAAATCGGTTGTATTTTTCTATGGTGATATCGAAAAACATCGGGAAGCAGATAAAATACGGCGTGCCTATGATTTCTGTGCACAATTTGAACAAAAGATTGCAGAAAAAATGGTAGCCGGTGCAATCCCAGAGGACATCTTCCTTTCCCTCTGGTCAACCATACCAGAGGAATTTGCAGAGGGCTTTATGAACGGCGGAAAATTCCTCGGACATTCCATTGGACTGGTCATGGACGAAACCCCTGTTCTGGCACGGGGCTTCCAATCTCCTCTGACTCCCGGCATGACATTGGCGGTAGAACCCAAAATTGCGCTCCCCGGTATTGGCGTAGTCGGTACAGAAAATACCTATGAAATTCGCTCTTCCGGTGCCGCAAAGTCTCTGACTGGTCATATTATGGATTTTACCTGCATCAAAAATTAAGCGCAAAAACTTCATCTTGCACAAGATGGTTGCTTTCCGATTTTCCCTATTGTATAATAGGAAAACGACGGAGGATTCACACTTATGATGGTATCAACAAAAGGACGCTATGCATTGCGTGTTATGATTGATCTCGCGCAGAACCAAACGGACGGATATCTGCCCCTAAAGGAAATCGCAGCCCGACAAAATATCTCTGAGAAATATTTGGAAAGTATCCTCAAAATACTTGTCCACAACAATATCCTCATTGGTATGCGCGGAAAAGGCGGCGGATATCGCCTCACTCGACCCGCAGAGGAATATACAGTTGGAAAAATCTTACTTCTCACAGAAGAAACTCTGGCTCCTGTTGCTTGTCTGAGCAAAAATGCAGACCCTTGTCCTCGTACAGAGGAATGTCCAACCTTGGAGATGTGGAAAGAGCTGGATTCCCTCATTGCAAACTATCTGAATCATATTACCATTGCAGATTTGGCAAAACGACCGAAAGGCTCAGTAGAATAGTGGAATCTAAAAAAAGGAATTGGCGAACGCCAATTCCTTTTTTGGTCAATTTGGTCAATATTGAACTGCACACTGAGAGCATCAAACCGCTCTGATACGCTCTTTATCTCATTTCGTGTTCTTCTGATGCCCGTTTTTTTGCATTGTGTGTCATAGCAACCATAAAGACAATCAGAAGCACCGCACCGACGCCCAAGCCAACCCAGCCATTCTGGGTAAAGCCTGCTGCCAAATACCCTGTCAGACTAATCACAGCAAGCGATAAGGCATAGGGAATCTGTGTGGATACATGGTCAATGTGGTGACACTGCGCACCCGCAGATGCCAAAATGGTGGTATCCGAAATGGGGGAAATATGGTCACCGCAGACAGCGCCCGCAAGACAGGCAGAAACCGTAATGGTCAGCATCTCACTTGCACCAAAAATTGTGACAGCAATTGGAATCAGGATTGCAAAGGTTCCCCAAGATGTGCCTGTTGCAAAAGCAAGCCCCAATGCAATGAGGAAGAAAATTGCAGGCATCAGCAGTCCAATTGCCGATTCCGGATTGACAAAACCAGCTACAAATCCCCGCAAATTCAAATAGTCATCGGAACAGATTCCTGAGAGTGTCCATGCCAGTGTCAGGATAAAAATGGCAGGTACCATTGCCTTAAACCCGGCAGTAAAGGATTCACAGAACTGGTTAAAGGTGAGGATACCACGCGGTACATACAGCAGGAATGTAAACACAAGCGTAGCAAAGGACCCCAGCACCAACGCATCAGAGGACGAACAATTTGCAAATGCGGTAGAAATCGCCTCAAATGACAGCTCATGGATACCGCCGCCGCTATATATCATAGCAGCAATGCAGGCAACAATCAGGAACAGAATGGGAATAATCAAGTCCTTTACCGAGCCAGCTCCGCAGATAACCGTAGATTCTTCTCCCGTCGAATCAATTTTCCCGCTTTTCAAAACTTTCTGATTGTATCTCCCCATTGCCATAAAATCAACATCTGCAATCATCACCCAAAGTACGAACGCCAAAGTCAGCAATGCATACAGATTAAATGGAATGGTATTGAGAAACAGTGTAAATCCATTGATTCCCGCATCTGGCGGCAGAGAAGAGGTCACAGCAGCTGCCCAACTGGAAATCGGCGCAATGATACAGACAGGCGCCGCAGTCGAGTCAATGATATAAGCCAGCTTTGCGCGGGTCACCTGATATTTATCCGTCACTGGACGCATTACGGTGCCTACGGTCAAGCAGTTGAAGTAATCATCTACGAAGATGAACATGCCCAAGAATGAGGTTGCCAGCAATGCACCGCGGCGGCTCTTGATGACACGGCTTGCCCATTCTCCATACGCACGCGATGCACCGGATTTTGTGACCAAGGACACCAAGATACCCAGCATCACCAAAAAAATCAAAATGCCAATATTGTCGCTAATCTTGCTTCCCATGATTGAAAATGTGGTTTCTGTTGCATGCAGCGGGTGAAACCCAGAGAACATCAAAGCACCTGCAAAAATACCAATCAAAAGAGAGGAATAGACCTCTTTGGTAATCAATGCCAATGCAATGGCAATCACGGGAGGCAAGACCGCAAAGATCGTTGCACTCATTTTTGTATACTCCTTACTTTTTATTTTGTGAGATAGAACAAAGTCTTGTACATTATTTTACACGTTATACACACGCTTTACAAGTCTCTGTATAAACTTTTTGTATTTTTATAAGATTTTCTGTATTTTTCTGAATTACAGAACATTTTTCTCTTTCTCCTTCAAAATCCCGTCCCACTGACAGCGCGCCAAGTCAACACGCCCATCTGGCAAGAAGCTGACCCCATCAGCTTCCAACAGTGCACGCTGTACATCAGCTCCCCCAAAGGCGAAGGCCGCCGCAGTGCGTCCCATACGGTCCACCACCCGATAACACGGGATTCCCTGCGGGTCTGGATTGACGTGCAGAGCATAGCCTACGACACGTGCCCACCGCGGATTTCCAGCCAAGCGGGCAACCTGTCCATAGGTTGCTACATATCCAGCGGGAATGGCGCGAACAATGGTGTAAATTTTTTCATAAGAATTCATCATAGCTTTTCCTTTCCGTAAAACAAGACCCAGCAAACCACATGCCGGATTTGCTGGGTCGATTCATGAAATTTGTGTCAGTGCAAAACCAATATCACAACTGTTCCCGTCCTGAAATACGACCGTTATCACACAGAACAGCTGATGATAGCTTCCCTGCGCCGACTGAAACGAAATCGGAAAGGTACAGCTGTGCAGCTGACCATTTGCGTCCGGTATCATGCTGATACTTTGCGGCTGATAGACTGCATGGCTTGTCCTTGGCGTTCCATTCCCATGGTATCCTGTATTCGGGTCGAACGCGACCTCTATCTGTGCAATATCAGCTTCCGGAATGGTCAGGGTGACTTGTGTGCCCTCTGCCACGCTGTCCCAGATACCTGCATACTCTAAATGCTGTGCAGTGGACTCTCTATCCAACGCCATGCCGTCCCACAGATTCACCAAAAGAACTCCGCTGCTGAATCCTCCGGCTCTCTGGTTCGGCTGCTCAAACTGCAAAGAGTAAGATAACCCTTGCGCCATTCCATTGGATACGGTATAGTTTCCTGTTTGCTCTGCCACACCCACCTGTGCGGTCTGCTGCAAATCCAGTGCAGCAATCTTTTCCGGCTGTCGGCTTGGCGCAGCTGCCGCAACAGCCAGTGCAATTCCTAACAGAATAGAAGCTCGATTCATAAATATTTTCCTTCTTTCATGCAATCTCTTCTATTTATTACAGACGCATCGGGTATCCAAAATGTTCCACATCTCTATCAAATTTTATCAGGCTCGCATGGAAAGCATGTATATCAGATATTTGCTTTATGACCTTTGTACATAGGTATATACCTGCCCATTCGATAATGCTGGTTCAAATATAAATCCAAGTGCCTTGAAATCCATCAGTCCCTCCGCTCTGTCCACACGCTGCCGAATGATATATCGCGCCATTGCCCCACGCGCCATCTTGGCTCGTGCCGCTAAGCAGCACAGCTTTCCCTTTCTCTCTGATAAAAATTCACACGTCAAAAATTGGTCTCCCCTGTGCAAATGCTTGGATACCGCTTTGCTGTATTCATTGGAAGCCAGATTGATGACCAAATCGGTTTGACCATACAGGTCATCACGCAGCTTACTGCCCCAGAAGGTATAGAGATTGCACCCCTTGGGGCGCTGCCCCATCTCCAGACGATATGGACGAATCAAATCCAATGGACGCAGCACGCCATAAAGGGCAGACAAATGCCGTAAATGCGCTTGTGCATATTCCAAATCAGCATCTGACAGCGTATCTGCATCTAAATTTTTATAGGCAAGTCCGTCATAGCTGAGAATTGCCGGCTGCCCTCCATCAGGCTTCCACGAAGCAAAATCCGCTGCCGCCTTGAGCGCTAAATCGGGACTGATTTTCATGATGCTCTCCAATTCATAAGCAGGAAGGTTCCGCAATGTCTCATATAAGGCGATACGCTCCTCTCGCCGCAGCGGTTCTGTCCCCGTCAGGGCACGTTCCGGCGCAGTCCTCATATTTTTTGCTGGAGATAAAATCGCAATCATACCGGCTCTCCTTCCAAAGTCCTTTTTCTTTTATTCTATCTGCCATTTTGATAAAACGCAAGAAATTTATGCTCTTTATGCCAAAAGCGGGCGGCTCCTTGTTTTGGAGCCGCCCGCAAGAGGGAATTTGAAAGAAATTCGACTTGAAAAAACTATCCCTTCTTTTGCTGTAAACGCATGAGCATAGACGCAACCTGTGCACGTGTTGCTTCATTTTCCGGCTTCAGGTCTGTTCCCTCCGGCATATCCGACAGGAGACCCTCCTGCTCTGCCCATACAATCGTATCCGCAGAATCTGCTGTGCCGCCTACAAATTGATGGAGTATTTTCACCAGCTGACCACATGTCACATTCTCATCTGGCGCAAACTTTCCATTTCCAATGCCAGCGACCAAATCAAGCCCGCTTGCCCAAGCAACTGCATCTTTATAATATGCATCTGCTGGAATGTCTGTGAATGTGCTCTGTCCAGCGGTTGGCTGACCTGCCAAACGATATAGTACAGTCACCAACATACCACGTGTCATGGCATGATCTGGCTCAAACTGTGTTGGATATGCGCCAACAAACAGCTTATTGGTGACTGTCCATGCGATAGCGTCCTTCGCCCAGTGTGTTTTCAAATCCGTATATGCGGCTACGGATTCTGGCTTTCCTGCAACCGTGTCAATGGTTTTCACTGCTGCGGTCGGCTTCTGCTCCGGCTTTTCTGCCGGCTTCTGCTCCGGCTTTTCTACTGGCTTCTGCTCCGGCTTTTCTACCGGCTTCTGCTCCGGCTTTTCTACCGGCTTCTGCTCCGGCTTTTCTACCGGCTTCTGCTCCGGCTTTTCTACCGGCTTCTGCTCTGGCTTTTCTACCGGCTTCTGCTCTGGCTTTTCTACCGGCTTCTGCTCTGGCTTTTCTGCTCCGGCTGCATCTTCTGTCCACTTTGCGTACAAGGTTGTATCCTGTGCAATCGGCTGATTAAAGTCAAATGCCTGTGTAAAGTTATAATTCCACCAGCCTGCAAAGGTATATCCAGACTTCGTTGGTTGCGGAATCTCCTTTTCTTTGAGCAATGTGCCGTCTGCCAACTGCATGGACTGCATTTCTGTACCGCCATCTGTTTGGAAATCAATGGTTCTCATGACCGTTTTCTGGTCTCCAACAGTAAACTCTTTGACAATTGCGTCACCATGGTATGCACCCTTGAACTGAATGGTTGCAACAGCTGTTTTTCCTGCCTCTGTATTCCCCTCATATTCAACCACAAAGTCAACACCATCAATCAGCAGCTTACCATCTGCAGTTTTGACAACCGGAACAGGCTCTGCTTTTCCGTCCACCAGCGGAGCAGCCTCTGCCAGACTGACCTGTGCATCTGCTGCACGATATCCACTGCTTTCCACAGCCCGAGTGACCTTTACAACATAGGTCTGGCTTCCGCCTTCTCCCTTTCCGGAAACGGCAAAAGTACCATTTCGGCGATCCACAACCTCGATATTGCTGCCATCTGCCGTGATTTCAACCGCCGATGCCTGCGCATCTATGGTAACATCATACTCGGTCTTTTCAGAGGAAAAGCCTTCTACTGGTTTTCCATTGACAGAAATGCTCTTGACCGTATCGGCGGCTGCCTCTACGCGATATTTCTCATTGCTGATTTTTGCAATCTCGCTCTGTCCGGTAATCGGCGTGATACGGTAAGAGTAACTATAATCCTGATTGGTGGGAACCTGATAGCCGTCCAACGGAGTATGTCCCATAAAAGCGGTATCTGAAACACCACGCTGCTTGTAATCAATATTCCATACAATGCTATCTTGACGTGTCGGTACCTTATTGGGGTGTCTGTACTGCGCTTCATTATAGTTCTTACGATTGAGTTCCTCCGCAGTATAGGGCAGTGCAGAAACTTCAATGGTTCCATTTGTGGAAACAAGCAGACCTGTTCCCTCATCATTGGTCAGCGATGTCCAGCGCACATCGGTATGATTGCCGTTTTCCTGTGGCTTGAGCATCTTCTTATCAAAGCTGTCGGAAACCTTATTCTGATAAACACCGATTCTTGCCGCACTCTCGCGGTCTACGTATGTATCCCACGGACCACGACCATAGTATTGGAAGTTATCGTAGCTGCTGTTGACAATCATACGGGAACCAACCTTCGCCAGTCCCCCCTCCTTTGCGAAATCGCTCTTAGGAGAAAATTGATCGAGCACAACAATTTCGCCATTGCCATAAATCTCGTAACTCATTCCCATCGCAGCATCGACCTGCATGCGACCAGTCATGGACATGGTAACCTTATTCTTGTTAGAATCGGTATCCAGCTTGACTTGTACTTCGCTGAGCCGATCTGGTGCACCTGCATTCTGGCTCTTTTCGTCCCAATATGCAGTGGTATCATTATAAGTCTGGGCGCGGTAGATGCTCTGCTCTGGACCGGCAGCCATCACAAGCTGACCGTCCAGCTTATAGCTGTCAATGGTACCCTTTTCCTGATTCAGTACGATTTCAAACTTTTGCTTCTGATTGGTTGTACCTGTCAGAATCACATTGCTTCCCTTTTCTTCCACGCTTTCAAATGCCGGAATCTTTTGAATATCCATGCTTGGCTGCTCTGTCCGCTCTGTAAAGTCCAGTTCAAACTGTTCATGCGCAACTTCAAATCCAGCCTTTGCGCCCCAGTTTACATTCTCTTTCAGCTTGACACTGAAATCAAGGAAATAATCATTTCCGGAAACAGGCGCAAAGTCCGGCAGAACGCTTGCCAAATCAATGGAAATCTCTTCCGAATTGGTATTGATGGACAGCCCCTGCATTGCTCCCAGATTGCTGGTCACGGTTTGCTTTGCCAGCGGCTTATCGCTATCGCTGTTCTGGTAAATCGACCAGGTAATGTCAAATGCACTCAGCGGTGTATTTTCATACTCATTGACCATCTTTACCGTTACGGTATCTGTTGGTGCAACATTCGGATTTGCAAGATAGAAGTTTACCTGCTGGTGTACCTTCTTTGCCTCCTTGAGCTTTGGACTCGGGGTATGGTCTGCATACACAAGACCATTTCCGCAGAATGCATTGTCGTTGTACTTCTTATCAATCCAATCTCCGCCATAGCCCCAAAATTCATCAGAAGTATCATCTCGATTGACAGTACGGATAGACTGGTCAATATAATCCCAAATAAAGCCGCCATTGACATTGTCTCGATTACGAATCACGTCCCAATGCTCCTTTGCATTGCCATAGGACTGACCCATTGCGTGGTCATACTCAGAATGTACATAGGGCTGCACATTGTTATAGGCATTTACGCCGCCCGGCAGTGCATACTGGGTACTATGCAGGTCAACGATATTCTGGATACGAGATTCCAGAGACCACGGGTCTCCTGTCTGAACCTGCTCCTGATAGGCAGAGGCACGTTCACTCTTTCGAAAACGGGAGGGGTCACGCTTTAAGGCATACATAGATGCAACCCAGAAGCAGGAATGACTGTTATAGGGAACCTTTGCATACTGTGCCTCATTGTTGGAGGACCAAATCACAACCGATGGATTGTTCTTATAATGTTCAATCATGTTTGCATTCCGGTCCAGAACAGGTGCAACCCATTCTTTGTATTCCCCGAGTTCCTTTGGACCGGTTGGAACTCTTGCTCCAGTAAAGGCAGCACGATGGCTCTCAATATTTGCGTCCATGCAGATATACAAGCCGAGTTCATCTGCCAAATCATACATGACCGAATCATTTGGATAGTGTGCTGTACGAATTGCATTCAAATTATGCTGCTTCATGGTTGTCAAATCGGTGAGATATTCCTGATAGCCAACTGCATGTCCCTTTTCTACGTCTGCATCATGACGGTTTACACCACGCAGAACCATCTGCTTGCCATTGATTTGCAGCTGCTCCAAGAATTGCCCATCTGCGTTTTTCTTTTCTGTGCGAACCTTGCGCAAATCGCGGAACCCAATCCGTTCCACAATGGATTCCATTGCTTTTCCATTTTCATCTGACAGTACGATTTCCAAATAATAAAGATTTGGCGTATCTGGGAACCACTTATCTGGATTCGTCACGGTCATTGTACTCGTGATGGTTGTGCCTGCGTCCCGAAGCTTTTCTGCCGATGTCTTTCCAGCTGCCTTTACCAAAACAGACTGCTCCTGTGCACGAGCCACCTCGTCACCATTCTGATTGCGCAATCTTACAGACACCTTATAGTTCTTATCCTGCGTATTTTTAAGACCACGAATAGTCGTCTCCAGATTCAGTTTTACATCACTGTTTACCAAATCTTTTGGATTTGTAAATTCCGTCTTTGCAAAATAATCGCGTACCTCTGCCTCTCCCTTGGAATACAGATATACATCACGATAAATACCACTCTGACGAATAAAATCCTGATTTTCCAGCCAGCTGCCAATGGACCAGCGGAACACCTTCAAAGCAATTGTATTTTCTCCGTCCTGCAAATATGGAGTAATGTTGAAATCATGTGCGGTAAAGCTGTCCGTCGAATAACCCACCGGCTTGCCATTGACATACAGATAATATGCAGACTCTACACTTTGAAGTGAAATAAAGGTTTCACGATTCTTCCAGCCTTCATCGAGTGTAAAGCTGGTGCGGTAATAACCCACCGGATTCTTTTCCGTTGGTGCCTGCGGTGTTACATAATCTTCCTTTTCCAGATTATCTGCCCACGGAAATCCATGGTTTGTATACATGGGTTCATCATACTTAAATGTTCCATCTGGATTGCGATAGGTCTGCCAAGATGCCGGAACATATTCCTTTTGAAAATCCTTTCCGGTATAATCCTTGGACAGCCATTCCTTATCCTTTTTCTCTGCCTCAGCCGGATTATCCACGAGAGCAAATTCCCATTCTGTTCCGGACAGCTTCTTATAATAAGGCGATGTATTTGCACCAACCTCGTCCAGAACACTTTTTTCAGCTGCAAATGCCTTTTCCGCATCATCATAAGGAATAAACTGTGTCTTTGCGCGCTCGCGATTGATTCCTACGGTTTCAATATCATCAAACCATTCTTTCCCTGTGATGTCTGCCTGTGCTCCGTCCTGTGTAAAACGGACGCTGTTCTGAAAATAGGATTCATAGAGATCCAAAACCTGATCATAGGTTTGCTTTGCATCTAGCTTCTGCGCATTTGGCGCATTGCTCAGCACATTCCGATAGGATAATTCAGGCTGAACATTGCTGACCGGCTCCTGTGCAGCAGCTGCAAATGCACTGGGCATACAGCCAAACAGCATCGCACCCGATAGTGTGCCTGCAATCCATCTCTTTGCTCTGTTTTGCATATTCTGTTTGCTCCTCTTCCATGTTTCTTTCTTCTTTTTTTTACCTTGATTCAGAAAAAAACAGGAGTCTTAACCACATGGAAAAGACTCCTGCTTTTGTCTTACAGCCATGTATTTGCTATATGATTCTTGGGAAAGCCGAAGCCTTACCAAGAAATTTGATATATTTGATACATGGCCATGCACTGACACTCCTCATGCCGAAAGGCAGGGGATTCTCAGTTCAACGACTGTTGCCTGCACTTGTGAGGTCTTACATCATCTCCCTGAGCGTATTGGTTTGGGCATGTCCCGCCCTACCATAGAAATTGGGTTTTTGGTGTGTGGCTGATATCCCCATAACGAAAGCGAAGGGTATTACGCCACTTGTGATAAAGTCTGAGATTCTAATCAGATTGAAGGCCCTGCTGCGACCGGATTCGCGCTTGGCATCGCCTTATGGTTTTTCTGCTCAAAACGCATCAGAATCGTTGCCACCTGTGCACGTGTTGCCTGTCCTGCCGGTGTCAGTGTTCCATCAGACATACCCGACAGGAAGCCCTCCTGAACAGCCCATGCAATCGCATTCTGTGCCCATGCACTGATTGCCGCAGAATCCTTGAATGTCAACTCTGTCGCAGATACTGCCGGAGAACCTGCAAATTTATACAGGATAACTGCCAGCTGCTCACGTGTGATATTGCTGTTTGGTGCAAAACGACCTTCACCAATGCCAGATACCAGACCCAGCTGACTTGCCCACGCAACTGCATTCTTGTAATATGCATCTGCCGGAATGTCTGCAAACTGATTCTGTCCAAGAGCTGGCTGACCTGCCAAACGATGCAGAACCGTTGCCAGCATACCGCGTGTCATCGCACTATCCGGTGCAAACTGTGTATTCGAAACACCTGCAAACAGCTTATTGGTGACAGCCCATGCAACTGCATCTTGCGCCCAATGTGCCTGCACGTCTCCATACGCCTTGATGGCTTCCGGATTGCCCGGAACCGTTGGAATCATATCAACCTTTGGTGCTTCGGGCTTCTGCTCTGGCTCACTTGGTTTTTCCTCCGGCTTCTCGTCCGGCTTTTCCTCTGGTTTCTCCTCTGGCTTTTCCGGCTTCTCTGGCTTTTCTGGTCTGGAAGAATTTCCAGCGGCAGACTCTCTCCAGCCTGCATATAGGGTCAAGTCATCATATACAGGTGCGTCAAAATTATACAGGCTTCCCATGACGGCATCGCGATACCAACCACAGAAAACATATCCTCTGCGCCCCGGTTCTTCAGGCTCACTCACACGCAGCCCATCGAGTACTGTAACAGAAGCGACCTCAGAACCGCCATTGCTTTCAAAGCGAATGGTATGCGTTGCCTGCTCTGCTACAAAGTTGATTGTATAAACCTGGGCATTTCCAGCATTTCCATTTTCTGGACTGATGTACACAACAGCACTGTCTCCAACAGCAGATGCCTGCTTCACATTTACAAAGGCATTGTTGCTGACTTCAACTGCAACCTGTGGAACTTGCTCACCCTCACGCAGCGGAACATTCAGCGTATTTTCCTCAAAGTCATGCAAGCGATTTTCGCCATTGAGAGAAATCGAAGATACCTCAAAGTCACTCGAAAGTGTTTCCTTCGGTTCCATGCCGTATACCTCGAATTCTTCCAGACCAACCCATTGCTGATCCTGTGGTGTCAAGGAAATTCGAATGGCACGTGTTGTAACTGGTTCAAAGGAAATGTCAACCATCTTCTTAAAATCGGTGCTATCTGGTACAGTAGGCTGAGAATTTGTATATTTCACTTCTGTCCAATTCTTCTCATCTTGAAGCGGACTATTCTTCCAGTCCTTCACCCGATGGTTTTTGGAGGCATCATATTCAAATGCTGATGAACCAGTATAGTACTCAATTTTATAAGACTTCGGTAACTTTACCTTATGCTGGCTTTCTCCATCTTCTTCCATAAAACCAACCGAAACACGCTCTACAACCTGAGGCATAACGCTGGAACCAGAACCAAAAATCACACCCATCCAGTTCTGATCCGCATGATATACTCCATTTTCCCAGTCAGTCCAAACGACCTTGTTGCCATCGCTTACAAAATCCTTGTTGCCATTGGTTGCATTAAATGGGTTGTCATTTGGGGGTCCAACCCAGCCAATTGCAAGCGGCATATTTTTCTTACTGGTATTCAGCGCAATATTTTCGTCAGATGAGGTTCCTTCCACAAAGCGAATCGTTGCCGAAGCCTTAATATCTGTACCTGTTACCTCTCCGGAAATTGTAACCGTTCCTGTCTTTTCCGATACAGGTTCCCACTGAACAGAAAGCTGTTCTTCTGTGCCATCATTAAAACGTGCGGTGACACTGCCCGGCAATTCTGGCGCAAATCCTTCCATGGCAACCATGTAAACAGGGTCAACGCTATGAACACCACGTACAACCACATGCGCTCTGGGTCTCAACAGCTCGCCCTCAACAGTACCTTCCACAACAAATTTATTTACGTGGTTATACTGTGTTTCCGGAATTTCGTCCCATACCACTGTCACAGGCTTTACCTGTCCAGTAGACATATTTGCTTTCACAGTCTCTGGCATTTCCGGCTTCTGTCCCAATTCTGTTGCGACCTGAATCGGCTCATAGGACTGAATCTTTGATTCTACGCCCAAAATCTCTGCCACACAAACACGAATTTCTGCAGCAGTCATAAATTTATTTTCCGGCTTTGTTTCCATACCGTACAGGCGAACATATTTTGCCTTAACCGCTCCGGCAAATGGAGCCAGCTTCCAGCCGGCACTTGCTTCCCAAGTACCCTCGGCAATACTAGACCATTCGTGCCCATCCGTGCTGACTTCAATGTAATATTTGGTAATCACACCATTCAGTTCACCCTTACGCGGCAAATAACGCAGTGCATTGAGTACCGTTTCTTCTTCCAGTTCCAATTGAATGAAGCGCTCTTCCGGATATTCAGACAGGTTATCATGTCCTTCTCCCTCGCCATAACGGCTATGCCACCAATCGTCCGCATTTCCGTTCACTGCAAAGGACGGAGGTCCATCACTGCCATTTGCCTCATTCCAGCTCGGTGCATAGGCTGTCATCTTACGGTAATCATAGTCCTTGGAATCATCATCTGCACTCGGTAGATTACCATTGTTATTTCCAAGCTTAATGGTATACATACCCTGCTTGGTGTGATCCTCTGACTCCGTCAGAATACGAATCACTCTGCTGTCCAACGGCAAAACGGTAACGCTGGCATTATCCTTACCAATCGCTTCCACGTCCTGCTCGGTTGCTCCTACTTCTGGTATATTGAATGTATAGTTATCCAGTGCGCCCTGCTCTGCAACATACGTTCCAACCTTCAAAGATTCCAGTTTATCGGTAGCGCCAACCGCAAAGCTTGGAATACCTACATACAGTTCAGACTCTACCAGCTGTACTTGTTCTTCAAATTCCAGCTTCATCCATTCAGCAGATACCATTTCAAATTCATAGGTTAGAACAGTCATTCCATTTTCAGTATCTTTACTTACTTCTGCATTTACGTCCTGCCAGTTTGTAGAGTCCGGCGCCCATTTCACATGAATCTTACTAGCGTCTACATCACCTTTTAGATACAGCTTTACCTGTGTCATATTCTGCGCAGTATCATAGCCAAACTTAACTGCACCATTTCCTGTCCAAGCAGCATCCGCAGACGCTTTTTTTCCGTCACGAATAACCTGTAAATCATTTGCTTTTGTATCAGCTAAAGCTTCATTTGTAAATTTACTTGCATTCTTGGCAACATTGCCGCCCAGATTGACTTCACCCTTAGACACACGAATGGTTGCAGTTGGGTGCATCTCCTGTCCAAATACCTGCGCTGTACCAGAAACAACGTATGTACCTGGTGTATTCAAATCCAGCTTGCTGTCATCCCACTTTACTTCAAAGGAAGCTTCCGACACTTCTCCATCTTCCATGACTGCGGGTACGACCTGCGGCAGATTTGCAGTTGTTGACCCAGCTCTGACAGCTGCTGAGTAATTTTTCAGCGTTGCCACACCACGCATCATCATGACATTGACAGAAACACCCAGACTCTTGTTTCCTCCCAAGTCCAGTACGCCACTCACCTTAGAAATCCCCTCATTGTGGATATCCAGCTGCTGCGTATCCCATGTTACGTTTCTCATTTCATGCTTGTCTTCGCCATAATTGACTTTGAGCTGTGTTGGCAGTTCCGGTTGATTGCCGAGCTTCACATAATAGTTTTTGGAATACTCCAAGCTAACAACAGAATTATCCGCTGCCGGGGTGTCTGTATCAGCTGTTGTTGTGACCGTTTCAGACCCCGCTTCCAAACCGCTTGCTTTTGCTGTTACAGTAAACTCACCTGACTTGTTTGTGGACTGTACAATTGCCAGCAGCTTTCCGCGTACTGCATTTCTGCTTGTATCGGTATAGGGAGTATGGTCAGACTGTTTGCCATTATCCAGAGCCAGCAGCTTGCCATCACCGGTAACCTCAACAGAAATTTCCGGTTCCGCGCCATTTACAAATTTTCCTGTAGAATCTTCTACATCAATTGTAATATAGCTCAAATCCTTACCGTCCGCGGTAATCTCTGTGCGGTCTGCGGAAACATCAAGCTTTGCAGCACCCTGAGTTGTCTCTACTGTATGACGTCCTTCAGTGTTGGCAATCGGAGTGGTTCCATCTTCTTGGAATGCCTTTGCTGTTAATTTACCGCGTTCATACGGTACAAGGAATGTTGCATACAAGCTCTGGTGTTGTCCATCCTTTGCTTGGAATGTGTTTTCCTGTGTCGCTCCCTTTGTCATCTCACCTTTTTCATAGGTTTGATAAGTATAAATTCCATTGCCATCAATATTGCTCTTATTCGTCTTTGCCTTAGCAACACCAATTTCTTTATCATTCAAATATAGCTTAACAACTGGCGCATCACTATAGACAACCACTTCTACTTTATTGCTGTCATCCTTCTTTACATCCTTTTCGTCCCAAGTCGGCAGGACATGTAATGTTGTGACTTTATCATTCCACAGGCTCTGATACAGATAATAAGAGTCCTTCGGGAAACCAGTCGTATCGATGATACCAAAATAAGAAGACTTTGGTGCAACATTGAAGTCATTTGTCGTAGAGCCTGAACCAGTACCATTCCATGGAGTTGGCTCACCTAAATAGTCAAAGCCTGTCCATACAAATTCGCCGGCATTATAATCAAAACGAATGGTACGCCACCAAGCATCACTCGCAACCGCACCCCAATTAACAGCACTCTTATCATAAGAGGTCAACAGCTGATTTGGTGTTTGAGCTCCACCACCTTTGTACTCATATACACCACGGCTGTTTATAGCAGATGCTGTCTCAGAACCATAGGTCTTCCAACCTTTTTTGTTCCACTCTGTCATCTTGGCTTCACTGGCATAGTTCAACCCGACTACACCACCGTTATCATTGACTACCTTAGCAACCTCAAACGCTTCATTGCCGCCATGATTGTTATTTTGACCAAAGGTTGTTGGGCGAGTCGAATCCACTTCCTCTACCCAATCGATTAAATCCTGTGCAATACTATCATAGTCAGAGTAATTTGCACCGCCATTTAAGCCCTCAAAAATCTCATTGCCCAGAGACCACATGATAACAGAGGGGGCATTCTTGCCGCGCTCAACCATGGACTTAATATCAAACTCAGCCCATGTCATGTTGGGTGCACCGCCCTCAATCTGGTTGTCTGCACCAATCTGTGCCTTAAAGTGCTTTGCATAGTCATTGCTGTTGCCGTTCTTTGGATTGCTCCAAGTATCAAACGCCTCATCAATAACCAGCATACCCTGCTCATTGCAGATTTCAATCAGGCTCTGTGCAGCTGGGTTATGGGTAACACGAATTGCATTACAGCCCATATCCTTCAAAATCTCGACCTGACGTTCAATTGCGCGACGCCATGCCTCACCGCCAAGTGCGCCCTGATCATGGTGCATACATACGCCGCGCAGTTTCATCTTTTCGCCATTGAGGGAAAAGCCTGTTTCTTGATCAAAGTCAAAGTAGCGGAAACCGAATTCAGTTTCATAAGTGTCAAGCACCTGATCGCCCTTCTTGACCATGGTACGTACAACATACATGGTCTGATCGCCCTGATCCCATACATTCCACTTCTCAGGGTTTGAAACGACCAAACTGCTTTCTACAGTTGTACTCTCGCCGGCAGCCAACGTATCCACTTGTGTTGTTTTGGTTTCAATGACTTCTTCACTGCCTTTTTTCAGGACAGCGCTTTCAATGGAAATTCCTTCTGCTGCTTCACCGCTGTCGTTGGCAATTTTTGTCGTGAGTTCCACAGTGCCTTTATTTTGCTCAATATCCGGTGTTCGGACAGTCACACCATTGGGCGCAACGTGAACTGGGTCGGTAACTGTCAGTGTTACATCACGATAAATACCGCTGCCTGAATACCAGCGGCTCGAGGGAATCTGATTGTTTACCTTGACAGCCAATACATTTTCGCCGTCCTCCAGCAAATCAGCCGGCAGTTCAAAAGAGAATGCAGTGTAGCCATATGGGTGAGAGCCAAGCTTATGACCGTTCAAATACACTTCGGCATTCATATATACACCGTCAAAATGAATAGACAGGCGCTTGGTCGTTTTCCATGAGGGATCTACCGTAAAGGTCTTACGATACCAGCCCACACCACCGGGCAAATAACCGCTTTCTGCCTCACCAGAAGAGGTATACGGCTGATCGATGCTGTAATCATGTGGTAAGGTGACATCCTGCCACATGGCATCATTAAAAGCCGGCGCCTCAGCTCCGGAAGCGTCCCCCAAATTGAATCTCCAGTGATCATTAAAATTGATTGTGCGCTCCGCACCTGTATATGAATTTACATATACGGTTTCTACGGGAGACGAAGTCTGGGTATGGCTATTTGCAACATCACGTCGGATTTCCGATGCAAATGCTGCCGGCGCCGTTCCAACTGTCATGGTGGTTGCCAAGAACAGTGCAGTCAGCCGACGCGGCATACGCCCTCGTCCGCTGCTATAACGCTGCATACGCATGATGATATTCCTCCTATCTTTTTTACAGACTCGTATTTGTATGTTTTAATTATCTCAGATTTTCCTATTCTTTGTAAAGCATCAATTCCCACAAAATTGCTATACATTTACTATACGCTTTTACTAAAATTTTTCCCTCTATTTTTTCATCAATCTTTCATATCCAACCTACTTTTTTCCGTTTTACACATTTTCCTGTACTTTATCCCACATTGCAGAGAATATGAGCAGTCCGCTCTCTTTTTACTGGCACGCTCTGCATAACAGCACAGCTTTTGTGAGATATTCGAGCATCATCATACGTGATAAAGCAGAATACCCTCTATCTCCAACCAGCGCAGAACTCATATTTTGAATTGCTCGCTCTCCAATTTACCCATTTTTTACATAGCAGGCATGTATAATTTACATCATTTTGATAGAATCCATTATAATGTATTGGGATTTGCTTGTGAAAAGCAGCAAAAAAAGCTATACTGATTTTAACGGGATACCCTTGATAATCTATGAAACAAAGAGAGATGTCATATGCCAACAATTTATTGTGTCGAAGATGATACCAACATTCGGGAGCTTGTGCTCTACGCCCTGCGCGCCTCCGGCTTTGAGGCAGAGGGCTTTGAAAACGCAGACCCGTTTCTGGAACGGCTGCATACCACTTGTCCCGACCTCGTTTTGCTTGATATTATGCTGCCCGGAATGGATGGATTATCCATTCTGCGCACACTGCGCGAAAACCCACGCACGGCGAAGCTTCCAGTTATTCTTTTAACCGCAAAAACCGCAGAATATGACCGCGTTCGCGGACTCGATGACGGAGCAGATGATTACCTATGTAAACCCTTTGGTGTGATGGAGCTGATTTCCCGTATCAAGGCAGTATTGCGGCGGGCAGCTCCTATCCCAACCACTGACAGCATCACGTTGGGAGACATCACACTGGATACAGCGCGCCACATCGTAGAGGCTGACGGACAGCCTGTGATACTCACGCTCAAAGAATTTGACCTTCTGCACTATTTGATGCGAAATGCAAATATCGTTCTCTCCCGCGAACAAATCATGGAGTCTGTTTGGGGATTTGGCTTTGAGGGCGAAAGCCGAACCGTTGATATGCACATCAAAACCCTGCGCCAAAAACTGGGTGCTCCCAGTGCACAAATCCAAACTGTGCGTGGGGTCGGCTATAAAATTGAGGCAGGTCACAAATGAAAAATCGAATCTGTCACCGTATGCTGGCGCTGGCAATGCTGGTCGCTCTGCTCACCAGTATTGCCATGCTTGCTCTGCGATGGCAAGACGGTTTGCACGAATTGTCCGAGCAAACCTTTCGGCAGGCTGCCATTGCACAGGCAGGGTATCTGCACGCAGCAGACCCAACTGCCGCTCTGCACGCCATTGGAGAGTCTGACCGTTCTCGTGTTACCTTGATTGCAAAGGACGGCTCTGTGCTCTATGATTCCAATGCGGATATCACGCAAATGGAAAATCATGCCGCGCGTCCAGAAGTTCAAATGGCACAAGCGACCGGAAGCGGCACAGAAGTGCGTTTTTCCTCTACCCTCAATACCCTGACTTGTTATGTTGCCCTCCCGCTTGCCAACGGGGATATCCTGCGTGTTGCAAATACCACGGATTTGCTCATACGCTCCGTCATTGATACCCTTCCGGCAATGGGCATTATCATTTTACTCATTTTCCTGCTCTCAGCCTTGGTATCCAGCCGATTAACCGAGCAGCTGGTACGTCCCATCAATGCCATTGACCCATCAAATCCGCTTGCAACCGATGTCTATGATGAACTTTCTCCGCTTGTCCAGCGGCTTAACGAACAAAACAGGCAAATCGCATTGCAAATTGCCACATTGAAGCGCAAACAGGTTGAATTTAATGCAATCACAGCCGGTATGGACGAGGGTCTGCTTTTATTAGACGAAAAATTGACTGTACTGACTTGCAGCCGCGCAGCGCGTTATCTGTTAGACACGCCTGCGGCTCCCGGTTTGCCGTTAGATACCTTTGAGCAGGATTCTGTGATTCTGAACAAGGCACAAAAAGCGTTTTCCGGAGAATCCAGCGTTTACATTGCTGAGCGTTCCAACCGGCATCTGCGTCTGTCCTTCAGTCCGGTCTATGTCGATAATGGGGTGCGCGGCGTTGTCATTCTCGTTCTGGATATTTCATCACAATATGCCGCTGAGCAATCTCGCCGTATGTTTACGGCAAATGTCACACATGAGCTGAAAACCCCCCTCACCTCTGTGCTTGGCTACGCGGAAATTATTCGTTATGGTCTTGCAAAGCCTGAGGATATTCCAGGCTTTGCCGCCCGAATCCACAATGAAGCTGCACGGCTCTTGAATCTGGTTGATGATATTATGAAACTGTCCCGATTAGACGAGGGACGCAGCACACTGGATTTTGAAACCCTCGACCTGTATACGCTTGCAAACACAGTCTGTGAGCGTCTTTACGACCGCGCTGTGCAGCATGAGGTCTCTTTGAGTGTACACGGGGCATCGTGTATGATTTATGGCGTTCCCATTATGGTTGACGAGGTTCTCTCTAATCTCTGTGACAACGCAATCAAGTACAATCGTCCCAATGGTACGGTTGAGGTCACTCTGGAACAGGAGCACACACAGGTCATACTCAGCGTTTCCAACACCGGTCCTGCGATTCCCCCCGATGCACAAGCACATATCTTTGAGCGTTTTTATCGAGCAGATGCCTCCCGCTCACAGGAAATTCCCGGAACTGGTCTGGGGCTTTCCATCGTCAAGCATATCTGTGAAATTCACAAGGCATCTATCCAAGTCACCTCAGAGCCAGATTATACGGTTTTCCGCGTTTGCTGGCCCATCGATTCGGAGCTGCACACATGACCACACCTTCTGTTTCCCTCTATTATGCACAGGTCTTACCCGTTCACACACTGTCTGAATTTGACGGGCAAATTTCTTCGGAACGTCTTGCAGAACTGTCCGGCATCTCACACCCGCATGCACGAGCCTGCTCTCTGACAGGAGACCGATTGCTTCATACACTTGTGCGCCGCCTCATTCCAGATGCCCGCTTCCCTCTGCACCGTCAGCGCACCGCCGGAGGGAAACCCTATCTGCCCGCCTATCCGGAATTCCATTTTTCGATTTCTCATAGCGCTGACCTTGTTGTTTGTGCCGTCGCATCCATTCCTGTCGGAGTTGATATCGAATTGCCACGGAACGTCCGTTCTGGAATTGCCGAACGTTGGTTTTCCCGCGCAGAGCAGGCACTGCTTGCACAAGATTCCTCTGCTTTTTTTGATTTATGGATGGCAAAGGAAGCGGTACTCAAAGAAATCGGCTGTGGGCTTTGCGGGGGACTTCAAACAGTCTCTGTCAGCCTGTCCCCGACGCCCCATCTGACTGCTCCTGTGCAGGGACAATGGCATGCGCTCACCCGCGCAATCCTCCCATGCAATCATTCTGTTATGGTAGCAATTTCCGGCACACAGCCTGCTCAGGTGACCGTTCACCCTCAAGTACCACTATGATTTTATCCATTTTCGCTGATATGTACTCCTGTAATCCCCATATTTTTCGGCATTCTGCCTTGAATTTAATGTCCAAGATTGTTATAATATGAATAAGCCATCAACACCCACAGCAATCCATGCTGCCATACAGTATGCTAACGGAGGGGTTCTCTTATGAAAAATATCTTATTTGTCGCATCTGAATGTGTCCCATTTATCAAAACCGGTGGTCTTGCCGATGTCGTCGGCGCACTCCCTAAAACACTGAACCGTGAGGAGTTCGATGTTCGTGTTATCATTCCCAACTATATGGCGATTCCGGAGCACTATCGCAGCGAATTTGAATATGTTTCCCATTTTTACATGGATCTCGGCGGCTTAGGCTCGGTCTATGTTGGTATCCTGCAATATAAAATAGATGGTGTCATCTATTACTTTATTGACAACCAGTACTATTTTGGTGGCAGCAAGCCGTATGGCGATATCCATTGGGACGTTGAGAAATTCTGCTTCTTCTCGAAAGCTGTCCTGTCTGTACTTCCCACCATTGGCTTTCATCCCGATGTCATTCACTGCAACGACTGGCAGACCGGCATTGTCCCCGTTTTTCTGCATACCCTGTTCAAAGATAATCCCTTTTACCACAATATCCGCACGGTCATGACCATTCACAACCTGCGTTTTCAGGGTATTTGGGATATCCCCACCATGAAGCTCTATACCGGACTTCCCGATTGGGTATTCACTCCCGACCGTATGGAATTCAAAAATGATGCCAACATGCTGAAGGGCGGCTTGGTCTTTGCTGATTGGATTACAACCGTTTCCCAAACCTATGCAGGAGAAATTCAATGTGCCTTTTATGGAGAAGGTCTCGACGGACTGCTTCGCGCCAAGCGCGACACCCTTTCCGGAATTGTAAACGGGATTGATTACACCATTTATAATCCGGCATCTGATTCCAACATTGCGTCGCCTTATTCGATTCAAAATTATCTCACGGGAAAGGCTGCCAATAAGGCAGCGCTCCAAAAAGAGCTTGGACTTCCCGAAGAACCGGACACCATGCTCATCGCCATGGTCACCCGTTTGACCGACCAAAAGGGACTCGACCTTGTCAACTGGATTATTGGACGGCTCGTAGAATCCCGTATCCAGCTGGTTGTCGTTGGCACAGGGGATTCCCGCTATGAGGGACTGTTCCGCCACATGCAGGAGGTTGCACCAGATAAGGTGCGTGCCTATATTGCATTCAACGAATCGTTTGCACACAAGGTCTATGCAGGGGCAGATGCCTTGCTCATGCCTTCGCTCTTTGAACCCTGTGGGCTGACTCAGCTCATCTCTCTCCGATATGGTACCGTGCCAATCGTTCGAGAAACCGGTGGTCTGCGGGATACCGTAGAAGCATACAATGAATTCGAGAACCTCGGTACTGGTTTTTCCTTCTGCAATTACAATGCAGATGAAATGCTCTCCACAATCTATTACGCAGAGCAAACCTACTATGAGAACCGCAAGGCTTGGAACGGCATCGTAAAACGCGGAATGCAGCAGGATTTTTCTTGGAATGTGTCCGCGAAAAAATATGAGGCGCTTTACACGCAGCTATGTGAACGATAAGCGATTCTTCTTTGCATAAAAAAGCCAGATTTGTTCTGGCTTTTTTGTTTTTTTCTTGCAACATGAAACCGATTTTCCAGTCGATAAAAAGCATAAATCAGGAAAAAACGTCATTACAATCTGGTTACCTTGCTTGACAAGTGTAATTTCTGCTCGTATACTGTGACTGTACTAGACTTACTCATACAGTTGATTCCATCTGCATTGAGGCAAGTGAAAAAGCGAGAGGAGAACTATCTATGCCAACATTGGATAAGACACCGGTAGAACATACACCAGATTCTGCGGATACCCAAAGCACAGCTCCCGTTCCGGAAGCCGTGACGGAGGGAAGCCCAGACCCTGCACCTCCAAATCTTGTGCGCAACCGCTATGCAGATACGATGAACAAACCCAGACGGCGTCTGCCAAAGCCGGTACGCATCGTGCTCTGGATTGTGCTCCTTGCAGCAATTTTAGGCGGCGGCATTTATCTGGTGCAAAAATCCCGCCAAACCACCGAGACCTCATCTATCAAAACCGCAACAGCAGAGCGCGGTTTTCTTGAGACCTATGTAGAGGGGGACGGCCGCACCGCTGCAAAGACCCGCTCTGAGCTTGGCAAGGATATTAAGGGCAAAGTGCTGAAAGTCAATGTTGCAACCGGAGATACCGTAAAGGCGGGGCAGGTCATTCTGACCATTGACCCGACGGAAACCCGAAAAGAATTGGAAACTGCTCAAACAGCATTGAACGAGGCGCAGAAGGGCATTAGCGATGCCAATAAAACACTCAGCAACTTGGTGATCACCGCTCCCTTCACCGGACGCCTGCTTCCGCCCGGTGAAGTTACCGGCAGCGAAACAGACACCGCCCCTTCCTCCGAAGAAAGCACTCCCCCACCCTCTGGCAGCACACAGGAGGTAAAAATTCAGGCAGGAGATGAGGTAGCCTCCGGTACAACACTTGGTACGCTGGTTGATGATACCAACATGCACCTTGACCTCTATTACAGTTATGCCTACATCGATCAGCTCAAAGTTGGTGCAGAAGCTGTCATTTCCATTCCACAGACCATGGGAACGGTTTCCGGCAAGGTTGATAAAATCGAACGTATTGAAAAAATCTCCGATGAAGGCAGCCGCCTGTTCCGCGCAACCATCACATTCCGCAATCCCGGCACGCTCAAGGCAGGCATGGCTGCAACTGCAACGGTCACAGCAGGCGGTCTCAACATCGCTCCGACCGAATCCGGAAAGCTGGCATACAGCCGCGAAATCCAAATTGTGACCAAGGCAGCTGGTAAGGCAAATGCCGCCTGTGCACCCAGCTATCAAAAATTCTCTGCGGGGCAAACCATTCTGCGCCTGACCAGTGAGGAAGCCACCAATGCACTGACCACAGCCCAGCAGCTTGTAAAAACCCGTCAGGAAACCGTAAACGACCTCACAAAACGGATTCAGGAATGTACAGTCACTTCCCCAATCGACGGCATTGTGATGTCCCTTGATGCGGTAGAGGGCGAAGACCTCAGCGGCAATACCATTCCTTGTGTCGTTGCGGATACTGATAATATCGTCATCAATGCTGATATTTCCATGAGTGATGTCGCCCATGTGCAGGTTGGACAGACGGCATCTATCACAATGGATTTGGGTAATGAATCTATCAGCTTTACTGGAACCGTACAGTCCGTCGCACTTGAGGCAAGCAAAAATGAGAGCAACAGTCAAGGGGCAATGCCCACCTTCCCTGCTGTGATTTCGGTTGACCCCATAGAGGGACAGACGCTGCGTCCGGATTTCTACGTCAACTACCGCATCACCACAGCACAGTCTGAGGACTGCATCACAGTTCCTTCCTCTGCAGTTGTGAACACCGCAGATGGAGTTGCTGTCTTTGTTCAGCCCGCAGAAGGACAGACCTTTGAAAATGCACTGCCGCTTCCAGAAGGCTCTGATGTTCCGGAAGGCTTTGTCCTCGTTCCCATTGAAACCGGACTGGCAGATGCAGAAAATACAGAGGTGCTCTCCGGCATTGAAGAAGGCACCACTGTCCTGCTCGCAGGACCGCAGGACCTTTATAACATGGAGCAAGAGGGCGACTCGGCTGGCGGTACTGCCGTTTCCGTTGCCGTTGGTTAAGGGAGGACTGTTTTATGTTCTTCCGCAAACGAGAACCTGCCGCACAGTCGGTTGGTGATGCTTCTCTCCTCATTGATGTGCAGCATCTGAGCAAAATTTACAATGAGGGCAAAGAAAATGAAGTCCGCGCACTTGACGATATCTCATTGGCTGTACCGTGGGGACAGTTTCTCTGTATCCTTGGGCAGTCCGGCTCAGGTAAATCCACACTCATGAATATTTTAGGCTGTCTGGATATCCCGACCTATGGGATTTACCGTCTGGGCGGGCAGGCAGTCAGCGATATGAAGCCTTCCACCTTATCTGGTATCCGCAACCGCGAAATTGGATTCATCTTTCAGGGCTTTAACCTCATTCCTGCATTGACTGCCATCGAAAATGTAGAGCTTCCTCTCATTTACCGCGGCATGCCGCGTGCCAAGCGGCATGCGCTGGCAGTCGCTGCCCTTGAACAGGTTGGTCTTGGACATCGTCTGCATCACCGTCCCTCAGAAATGTCCGGCGGTCAGCAGCAGCGTGTTGCCATTGCACGTGCCGTGGCTGCCAAACCACCCATTATTATGGCAGATGAACCCACTGGCAATTTGGATTCTGCCTCCGGACGGGAAATTATGGAGCAGCTTTCCGCACTCAATCGAGAAGGCACCTCGGTGATTCTCATCACACATGACAACCATCTGGCACAAATGGCAGAGCGTATTGTCACCATTCAAGATGGTCACATCGTCTCTGATGCCCTCGGGAGAGGAGGACTGGACGAATGAACTGGCTGCAAACCATTCGCATGGCATTTAAGTCCATTGCAAACAATAAGGTGCGTTCCTTCCTGACCATGCTTGGCATCATCATTGGTGTTGCCTCTGTCATCACGCTTGTGGCTTCTATTCAAGGTCTGGCAACTCTGTCACGGCTTCAGTTTGAAGCAATGGGCAGCAATCAAATTCACATTTCTGGCTGGGAACTCAAATCCGATGATTGGGAAATGCTGGAAAAAACCTTTGACAAGGAGCTCAAAGAGCGTATCAAAGGCTGGTCTCCGCAAAGTCGCTATTATGATTGGCAGTCTAAGGGAGTCCAATATCGCGGCAAGGTGCTGAGCGATGAAAAATATCACACCAACATTTATTTCGGAAACGAAGATTACAGCATGGTGACCAACAATACCATTTCCTCCGGACGCGATATCTCTCCTATGGATATCAAGTACGCCTCCCGTGTGTGTATCATTGGTGATGCACTGCGCCGCTACTTTTTCGGCGCCATGAGTCCCATCGGACAAAAAATCTACATTGGCGGAAAAAGCTTCGAAATCATTGGCACCTATAAGGCAAGATTTGGCGGCAGACTGAACTCCGATGACCAAATGATTTTGCTGCCCTATACCTTGCAGCCCATCATGATGGACGTTCGTTCTGCTGGTGACCGTAATTATTATGTGCAAACCAACACCAAGGAGGATATTCAGCCAACCGTTGATTTTATCAATCAGCTTATGAAGCCGCGCGTCGGGGAAAACGGATACTTTGACTGTTCCTCCAATGCACAGTATCAGGAGCAAATGGAAGCCTCCAGCAATCAGATGGCATTGCTCGGCGGCGGTGTCGCTGCGATTTCCCTGCTTGTTGGCGGAATTGGCATTATGAATATCATGCTGGTATCGGTCACGGAGCGTACCCGTGAAATTGGTATCCGTATGGCAATTGGCGCACGCAGACGTGATATTATCGGGCAATTTCTCATTGAATCGGCAGCTGTTTCCTGCTTCGGTGGACTCATCGGCATTGCGCTGGGCTGCTTTGGTTCTGCCATCATCGGCAATCTGCTGATTGGACAGATTATACAGTCTAACTCCGGCTGGATGCCTGATGTAGAGCAATTCACTGTTTTGCCCTCTGTGCCGCTGGTACTGGGTGCATTCCTGTTTTCGGCATTGCTCGGTATCATCTTCGGCTTATATCCGGCAAACAAGGCTGCTAAGCTGCAGCCGGTCGATGCGCTTCGCACACAATGATAAAAAAGGAGATGATACGCATGAAGCGTCATTCTTTCACTTGTCTGTCCCTCTCTCTTGCCTTGCTGGCAGGGACTGCGGGGGCGGCCTTCCATGATATTCAAAATACAGACCTTGCACAGGCAGCGGCTTCCCTCAGTGCACTTGCCATTATGCAGGGTGATGGAGCAGGGAACTTTGAACCAAACCGCAGTCTGACACGCGCCGAGTTCACAAAGCTCGCCGCCACCTCGTTGGGTCTGTCGGACGCAACCGCTTACAGCAGCTATACCCTGTTCCCAGATGTACTCTATACGCACTGGGCATCTGGATACATTGCTGCCATGTCCAAATCCCCTGAACTTGCAAAAAAACAAATCATTCGCGGCAATCCCGACGGAACCTTTACACCCGAAAAGCCAGTGACCTATGGGGAGGCCTGCACCATGCTCCTGCGTATGCTGGACTATACCACAGCAGACGTTGGTCCCATCTGGCCCACAGACTATATCACCAAAGCACAGTCCCTCAATCTGACAAAAGGTGCACAAACACACGGCGAAAATGATTCCATTACCCGTGCCGATGCCGCGATTATGCTGCGCAACGCGCTGCGCACCCCAACCAAGGGCGGTCAGAAGCTATATACGGCTCTCTCCGGCTCCACACCGATTGAAAATTCAATCCTGCTTGCAACGCCGGAAACCGACCCTTCCATGACTGCCGGACAAATCCGCTTTTATGAAAATGGTGAAATCGTAACCCGTCCCGGAGCCAACACCATTGACAGTGCACTCATCGGCTCCCGCGGCATTGTTCTGTTTGATAAAACTGCCACCAACAAAGTGCGCTCGTTCTTGCCCGAAGTCAGCCAGCGGGAAACCTATGAGGTCGTGCGCGCAGAACGGCAGCAGCTTGTCACGGCTGACGGAGGTGCGATTCCGGTTGGGCGTAAGGTTCCTGTCGTTGTAGGGGGCGAACTGCATGACTACATCGAGGCATGGTATGATATCCACGCCAAGGACCGTGTCAGCCTATATTATGATAATGAACATAATCTGGAGCTTATCTCCATTGATACGGTGCTTTCGGCTGGTGAAAGCTATGTATGGGGCATGGATAATTTCTCTCTTCCCAATGGATACCGCATCGAGCGAAACGGTGTTACCATCGAACGCGGGGACTTAAAAAAATATGATGTCGTGACGCTCAACCCTACCACGCAGACAGCATTTGTCTCCAATGCACGTATCACAGGGCTTTATGAGGAAGCCTCTCCCTCGTTCCGCTTCCCAGAAAAAATTAAGGTGCTGGCAACCGAATTTACCGTTTCCGAAGATGCCGCACCGACCTTTGACAAGACAAAACTGGGTGAGAAGGTTACCCTGCTGCTTGACAGCAATCATAATGTGCGCGCTGCCGTACCCGAATCAGAACTGTCTGCACCCATGCACGGTATTGTAACAGCCTCCTCTGAAAATGAAATCACGGTGCAGCTGTTCAATGGTTTGACCGTCAAGGGTCCGACTGAAAAAACAATCCACAACGTCGCAGTCGGTCAAATGGTAAACTTGTCGCAGGACAACCAAGGTAATTTACGCGTGATGGAAAACACCCGTCCTGCTGCAAATCCAGGTGACTGGATTGTATCCCGCGGTGTACTTGGCAGCAAGCCGGTTGCTCCTGATGTACAGGTCTTTGAGCGCACCAACAAAGATGCGCCGCTCTATCAAATCAAGCCGGAGGAAATCGGTACCGATGTGATTTCTGGTAAAAACGTAGAAAGTGTTATCACCGACCCATCTGGTACGGTCATCGCGATGGTTCTAAACGACGCAACCGGCGAAAGCTGGGTATGGGGTGCCGTGGAAGGCGTATCGGAAGTGGTGGATACCCGAATCATCGGAACGCCCGGTGAGCCCAATTATAAGGAATTCCCCATCTATGATTACAAGGTCAAAATCACCACACTGGAAGATGGAAAGGAAAAAAGCTACACCATTGATGTAGAGGAGCAGGTAGAAGGCTTGTCTGGAAAGCCCATTCCGCTCGGTCTGCCACGAGCAGCGCTCAGCAACACTGGAGAAATGAATCTCATTTCTAAACAGCCGATTCGAGTCGGCGCGGCATCGCTCGCCGCCTTTGACGGCTATACCAGTGTCAAATACAATGATACTGTGTGGCGGATCTCCGAAAATATTCCGGTTTGGAACACACGCACCAACCACCTTATGACACTGCGTCAAGCAAAGGCTGACTTTGATACCTTCAATCTTTATGCAGATGCCCCGTTGGAAAAGGGTGGACAAATTCGTTTGATTACCGTTTCATAAAAAGGGTATAAAAAAAACTGGAGCCATTCGGCTCCAGTTTTTTTGCTGTTTTATTGTGCCCCTGTCCGTGTCTTTTCCAAACGGGTCAAATACTTCTTTTGGAAATATTCCACTGCCTCTTGGAACTCTGGGGAAGCTTTATATTCATGCTTGCTGAAATCATGTGTATCAAATCCATTTTTTCCCTCTGCAAGCTGAATGGTATAAATCGCAATATTGGAAGCATGGTCACCAATTTTTTCTAAATCGTGTACGATTTCAAGGTATGGCAATCCAGTCTGAATACCGCACAGCCCCTCATTGAGGCGCTCAATATGGCGGTCTTTGAGGATTGCTTTGAGCATATCTACCACTTCTTCAATCGGTTCTACCTGACGGGAAACCGATGCAGAGCGCTCCAGATAGCCGTTTACCGTTTTTTCGAGCAGTTCACTCACCGCATCACACATAATGCTAAGTTCTCCCTGTGCCTGCTTGGAAAAGCTTCCGTTTGTCTCCCGCAGCATGGTCACACAATCAAAAATATTCTGTGCATAGTCACCGATTTTTTCGAAATCACTCAGAGAATGTAACATTTCTGCATGCTGCCGCCGCAATCCGCTTGGCAAATCTGAACGAACTCGAACCAAATATTTGGCAATCTCCACTTCTGCGCGGTCCAGAAAATTTTCCTGCTCCAAAAACAGTTCTGCATTCTGTGCTTTGTTGGAGAACATTGGCTCCACTGCAAGCGCATAGTTGCTGAGCGCCGCAGTACCCATATCTGCAATGCAGCGCTGTGCCTGATCAAGTGCAATGCTTGGAGTTGCAAGCAGGCGCGGTTCGAGCTTGGACAGCGGGTCTGCTTTGTCCTCTCCTGAAGGAATGGTGTGTTCTGCCAGAAATACCAGTACTTTTGTAAATGGCAAGAATAAAAGTGTCACAACCACATTAAATAGAGTATGGAAGTTTGCAATTCCTGCTTTGTCAATGGCTTCCTCCCAGAAAGAGAATCCTATCGTATACTCAATCGCATATACTGCAAGCAGGAAAATAACAGAGCCAATCATATTAAAATAGAAATGTATCATCGCGGTTCGGCGTGCATTTTTTGTTCCGCCGATTGATGACAAAAATGCGGTGATACAGGTACCAATATTCTGTCCCAGAATAATGGGAATTGCAGCGGAATAGGTGATTGCCCCCGTCGTAGACAGTGCCTGCAAAATACCAACCGAAGCAGAAGAGGACTGAATAATTGCTGTTACGCCTGCACCAATCAAAACACCCAAGATTGGGTTAGAAATTGTTGCAAAAAGCTCGGAGAACTGTGGCAAATCCGCCAGAGGAGAAACCGCATTCTCCATGGTTGCCATACCAATAAACAGAACACCAAAGCCTACCAAAATATCTGCGACATTGCGGCGGCGCTTGCTCTTGCTGGTCATCATCAGGATAATACCGACCAATACCATAACGTAAGCCAGATTTTTCGGCTTTAGAATCTGCATCAAAAAGCTCTCGCCCATCGCGCCCGAAGAATCCAGACGCAGAATCTGTCCGGTGATGGTCGTACCAATATTCGCACCCAAAATCACGCCGACAGACTGTTTGAGGGTCATAATGCCGGCATTTACAAAGCCGACTACCATAACGGTTGTTGCAGAAGATGATTGGATTACTGCTGTGACAACCATACCCATGAGAAGCGCCTTGAAGATGTTTCCTGTCATCTTCTCCAGCGTTTTTTCCAGCTTTGCGCCGGCGGCCTGCTCCAATCCGGTGCCCATGATGGTCATACCGTAGATAAACAGTGCCAGACCACCTGCCAGCTGTACCAGATTCATGAAATCAAACCCCATGTTCTACTCTCCTTCTTTTTGCGAACTTTTTCATTCTTTCCAGTATGTTCACCTAAAATTCAACATTTTCATTATATCGTTTTACATTTCTGCCTGTCAACCACTTTGCCGAACTTTGTCATTGACACAATCAAAAACTTCTTATCCCTTTGGAGGTGCGTTTTGTGCAAAAGTCTGTTATACTGATTACAACCGGAATCGAATCGGGAGCACGCTCGCCGCAGCGCACAGCTTCTGTGCTTTACCATTCTGCCCTGTCTCAGGTGGGGCTGACAGGTGTTTTATATACGGGCGGGGAGCCTGCGTTCCTCGCACAAACCTTTGATGGTCTGCTGCTCTCCGGCGGCGGTGATCTCTCCCCTGCGCTCTATGATGCGCCTGCCATCTATCGGCAAACGCTTTCCCACACCTGCCGAGATATGGAGGAACTTGCTCTGATTCGTGCATTCTGTGTCAATCAAAAGCCGATTTTAGGAATTTGCCGCGGCATACAGGTATTAAATGTCTTTTTCGGCGGAACTCTATTTCAGGATATCACAGGGCACAGCGATTGCCGACATCTTGTCCGCACCGTACCCATGACCCGCACAGCCTCTCTGCTCGGTCCGTTTTTCCACACAAACAGTTATCATCATCAGGCAATCGACCGACTCGGCGGAGAGTTATATGCCGCTGCATACGCCAAAGACGGAATCATAGAGGCGATTGAGCATCGTTCTTTACCCATTCTTGGCGTGCAATGGCACCCCGAGCGTATGATTGCCGGACTCTGCGCCGACACACCCGCCAATCACACAGCACTATTCACCTATTTTACCCAAAGGACACCGAAAACATGAAAAATTATCGTATCATCAATCTGGAGCTGACCCTTCCAGCTGTACGTGATGTTCCGGAGCGCATCTCCCGTGAACTGCGGGAAGCCAGACGTCATAAAATTCGGGTTATGAAGCTGATTCACGGGTATGGTTCCAGTGGAAAAGGCGGCAAGCTTCGTTTGGCTGTTCGCAGAGAACTGACACGGGCACAAGAGCGCAGACAAATCGCCTGCTTTATCCCCGGTGAACAGTTTTCCATTTTCGATACAGATACCCAGCGTGCACTGCATACCTGCGCTGAATTGCGGCAGGATTCGGATTTGGAACGGCACAACAATGGCATTACCCTTGTCGTTTTTTAGGGCACGCACGAATCTCTATCCTAAAAAGTCAAAGGACTTGCTGCCTGTTTCCACAGGGGCAAGTCCTTTGCATCTTCTGAACACTCTTTTGGTATGATTTTGTGACACACGAGAACGTCTGCAATCAACCGCGCTTGCTCTGTGCTTTTGCTTCAAATCGCTCCTTCGCAACAATCGCACGCTGATGGGTGCCCTCTCCAATCAAGCCAGCTTCATCATAAGCTGTTACCTCAAAGGTCAGTATCTTTCCATTCGGTGCAATCTCAACCAGCTTCGTTTCAAAATGTACCTTCATTCCTGCCGGTGTGGCAGCAACGTGCGATACATTCACCTGTGTGCCAACGGTGGTCTGCCCGTCCTCCAGATAGGGCGCTACACTGGCAGCCGCAGTCCCCTCAATGCCTGCAATCATCATAGGCGTTGCATAAACTGCTACGAGACCACTGCCGACATTGCACGCCAGCAATTCTTCTGTCACCACGAGTTCCTGATATCCCTTTGTTCCAAGCTCTAACATAAGTAAATTCCTCCCTGTTCATTCTATTGTTAGAGTACCTGAAACCTTGACTGCTGTCAATGCCTGATTTCTGTGGATACAAAAGCCGCCCCGTTTCGGAGCGGCTTTTTTCCTATAAGGCTGCGCTGGATAAATTCGAGACAAATGCCTGCATTTGTTCGGGCGTGCCAATGGCGTGTACCTGTGCGCGAATCGCCGCTTTCTGTTCCGGCGTGCAGCCCGCATAAAACGATGCCGCGCGTGCGTCCTGCCCGAGTAAAAGCTCAAATACACCTTCTCTTGCGGTATGACGTTCCATATCAATCACCTCAGAAGCAGTATCACCTATATGCGTGCATCACATACTGTGTAAATCTCTCCACCTCTGTCAGCGAACCACATGATATCCAGCATTTGGGTTCAGATGATGCTGAAACATTTCGTTTGCCGCTGCTTCATATTCGGAAAGATTTTTGGATTTCCGAATTTTTTTCAGTGTTTTTTCGCTGTTTTCAAACAAACAATGCTGATAATGCCACAATTCTTTCATCTTAAAGAGCACTGGTGCTGCTCCAGACAACCGCTCTCGATAGCTCTCATATAGTTCATCATGCAAGCCCCGTACACGCGCAAGGCTTATCTTGCCTTGTCCACGTATTTGGTTGCCCAAATCCGGATTGGCCACCCAGCCGCGCCCCAGCATCATACGCTGGACAGTTGGAAATTGCTCACAAAAATACGTAAAATCCGGCACCGTAAAAATATCTCCATTGTAGCAGACCGGACACTTGCAAGCCGCAAGGGCTTCCCCAAATGCACGGAGGTGAACCGCACCTTTGTACAAGTCCTTCTGTACCCGTGCATGAATGATAAGCTCAGACAAAGGATATTGATTGTATATCGCTAAAATATCTGCAAATTCTGCTGCATCGTTCAAACCCAAACGTGTTTTTACAGAAATCTGTCCTGAAAATCTGGTACAGACCTGCTCCAAAAAACGGTCAAGCGCCTGCAAATCGGCTAAAAATCCGGCACCTTTACGTTTGACCACCACCGTTCCGGAAGGACAACCAAAATTCAAGTTGATTTCAGAATATCCATAGCGCTGCAATTCGCGGATTGCCCATAGACATTGCTCGCTATGATTGGTCAATAGCTGCGGAACCACACAAAGTCCTGCATTGTTCTCTGGCAAGATGTCATTTTTCTCGCGCGATGTAAATTTATAGGTTTGATTTAGTACCAGAAACGGAATAAAATAGCGGTCTGCCGTACCAAACCATTTCGCATGCGCACGCCGGAATACATCATTGGTAATGCCCTCCAATGGGGCAAAGGATATTTGCATATCTGACGAACTCCTACCTTCCCCAAATCATTCCTGTCCTTCAAGATTTCATCTGCGCAATTTCATCTAAAATCCGGCTCTGGGTATCATCAAATAAAATTGCCTGATTGTGTCGATAATATGCCTCACAGCCGCAGTTCTGAATGTACCACGCGGTATAGAAGTTTGCGGTCAATTCGGTTGCAAACATCACCATTTCCTGCCCTTCCCCAACTGCTTCCTCCAAAAAACGGAACACATGGTCAAGCCCCTGTCCGGCTGCTGCAACCGCCTGCGCACGTCTGTCTGTCTGCTGTGCGAACCGTTCCTTGACGCACGCAAACGCATCTTCCGAGGTGCTTTCCGGCTGTACCGCATGCAAATACTGCTCTATTATCGAAATCTCCTGCTGTATTCTGCGCACGCTCTCCAAATCCAGCGTTCCCGCTTCCCGTCCCGCTTCCAGCGCCTGACTGCGTTCCGTCAGAATTGCAGTCAATGCCTGAGAAACTGTGGTTGTGGTCAGGGAACCCTTGACGCGGGTGAAATCTCCATATAGAGCATCGGTCAAACCGTCCTGCTGCCAAGCAATTCGTGCACGCTCTGCCAGACGCGATATCAGAAGCCCCAATACACTCAGCGTTTCATCAAACGGTGCCGCCTTCAGCTCCGATGCCAATACGCTATCCCACCGCCCGTCTAAAATTTCATCAATGCGATAGGCGCGCTGATATTTGCGATACAGCTCCAAATAGTTTGCAAAATCCTTGGCGATGCGCGGAAGCTGGATATACTGCCCAATCAGCTCTCGGTCAACCGGAAGCTCTAAGGATTCATAAACAGTCAAAAGGGCTGCAAGGTCCTCCCAGCCGCGTGCTGTTGCAAACTGCATACCGCCGGCTGCTGCCTCGATTTGATAAAAGTTCTCTTTTCGGATATCCAGATACGAAATCACAGCGCCATGTAAACCACGGCGATACGCATACTCCTTCCATACCGTAAAATCTTCCTGTACATCAATCCGGCGCACACGGTCCAGTGTCACGACATCAAACTCCCGAACCGATTTATTGTATTCCGGCGGATTGCCTGCTGCAACAATCATCCAGCCTTCCGGAAGCTTCTGGTTGCCAAAGGTCTTACACTGCAAAAATTGCAGCATCATTGGCGTCAAGGTTTCAGAAATACAGTTGATTTCGTCTAAAAACAGAATTCCCTCCCGTACTCCTGTGCGTTCCATCAGCTGATATACCGATGCCAAAATTTCGCTCATGGTATATGAGGTCACCGCATAGTCCTGTCCATCATAGGTATGGTGCTCAATATAGGGCAGTCCCAGCGCACTCTGTCTGGTATGGTGCGTAATGGTATATGCAACCAAACCGATTCCCGTTTCTGCGGCAATCTGCTCCATAATCTGTGTTTTTCCAATGCCCGGCGGTCCCATCAGCAGCATGGGACGCTGGCGCACTGAGGGAATTTGATATGCACCAAAGCAATCTCGTGCCAAATAAGCACGAATGGTATGAATGATTTCCTGTTTTGCCTGTTTAATATTCATTGTGTTCCTTCCATTTCCAGTTCATCTGCATCGACAATCACACGAATCCCCCACGGCGGCACGCGCTCCGGATACCCTTGGTCAGACAGCATGACAAATGCCGCTTCATAGGACGGACGTTTGGACGGATAAATGCCCAGCCCGTCTGTAAAATACAAAAGACCGCGCAAATGATGAAATGCGCCACCTTGCTTGAGCTGCTCTACCCGTTCGAAGGCAGGGCGAAAGTCGGTTGCACTTTGTCCAATGAGTGTAAAATTTTCCATATATGCCGCCAGCTCACGTGTATTTCGAATGTGCTGTTCGGCGCGAACGGTATCATCACACTGTAAGATATATAAGTTGATTTGTCTGAAAAAGTTTTCGCTATCCTTAAGCAACCCATACGTATAGGACAAGAATTGACGCACCAAGTCTCCGGACGTAGACATGGAAGTGTCAATTACAATCACAAAGTCAGAAATACGCTTGACCTCACGGGTTTCCAGCGGCTCAATCAAAGGAAGATTTCCATAGTGCCGCAGTCCATAGGCATAGTAACCATAATCAAAGCTGTCCGCATCTATCCCCATTTCCTCTCCCAACACGGCAAATCTACGCAGAAAAGCGCGATAATGGTCGGTTGGACGGGTGGCGATTTGCAGTTGTTCTGTCATGGCCTGCCCACCGGTTGCCGACTCAGTCATAACTGTCTGCATACCGGTCTGTACCCGCTCGGCCACACGCGGCCACGGGTCTTCTGATGTCTGTTCCTGCTGCGCCTTCTCCCAAAGGCTATGGTCGTCCTGCAAAAATTCTTTTGCCCATGCTGCACAGTTATATTCTGACAGCGGATTCCGTCGAAAATAACGATAAATTGCCTCTGCCGTCAGAACCGGAAAGGCTGCTTTGAGCATACGATATAGATGGATACGACGTACATGAGGCGTGTCCAGCTCCAAACAGCGATAAGACAACTGGTCCAATATACTCTCTACTGCAATGTCACAGCACAAATCCCATAATGCACCGTCTCTGCCTTTTTTCTTGACCGAATGTCGCAGCATACAGTGTAAAATCGTGTGCAGATAGGCTCTGCATACCAGACTGCGTGCACGCGCATAGCGCGATGCCAGCCATGCGCCATTATAGTAGAGCACCTTGGTATCTGTCGCAAGGCTGGGGGTATCATAGCCCGCATCAAACGGCAATGCACACAACGCTGCATCTAAAAACGGCAGATTCAAATATAATTCATTGCGGGCAGTCTCCAGAATCTGCTGTCCAATTGTCTGCCATGTTGGCTTCAATCCTACACGCTCCTTTTTATAAATCATATTGCTTGGGTGCAGGCGGCACTGTACTGCCAATTGCAGCCAGCAAAATGCCCAGCACCTCGGTTTGTCCCATTTGCCGCGCCAAATCACATGTTTTATGAAGCGCTTGTGCGGACAGAACCCCAAGGCGCAGCAGTGCATGGATTCCCTGCACATCGCTCTGATGCAGCAAAACCCGCGCCGCAGCATCTGCATGACTGCGCAGACAATCCACATACGCCGTATGTGCGATTGCGCTAACCCCTACCGGCCACCGCAGACGGTTCAGTGCCACACGTACAGCCGTTTCATAATCCTGTATCCGCAGCAATCGTTCAAACGCCATATCATATTCCAAAAGCGACAGTACACCGCTCTGAAAACACTGCCGATAGGGATAGCCTGCGCCCTCAATCCGGCGCTGAAAAATATGTGCAGGTGCCAAGTCCTCCCACTGTTCCTGATACGGCGGAAACAGAAGATGCACCTCCCCCGCAGGCAGCTGCAAAGCGGCTTGGATTTCTCCGCTTACCTGTCCCAACAGCTCCGGCAGGCAGGTGCGCCCTTGCGCATCTCCCCGAAGCGTCACCTCTCGAAAATTCGTGCAGTTCATAAAAGCGCCATGCCCGATTTCCTGAATCGCAGCGGGCAGCTCCAAACGGCTGAAATGATAACAGTTATAAAACGCATAGCTGCCAATGACGCGCAAGGTATCCGGCAAAACCACATGACAAATTGCCTTGGCATCATGCACGGGTAATCCAGTCTGCCCGCATGTCATGTGTATTTTTCTAATTCCTCGCCCCGACAGCTCCGGCTCGCGTGCTGCACAGACATAGTCTCCCAGCCCCACCACCGGAATCCCTTCGATGGTATTTGGCAATTTTAGTATGCTGTCACTTGTTTGACAGCGCAGGATATAAAGTCCATCGGCTCTCTGCTCGCAAAACAGCAGCGCCTCATTTTCACTTGGAATCTGTTTCATAGCTTCTCCTCTTTTTGCTCCCCTTCATCTTACCGCAAAGCCGTTTGTGCGTCAACGGCAATCCAAGACTTGTAGCATAACGCAAAAAATGATATACTATTTTCTGTATCAATTCTGTCACAAAACACCGGAAATCCGGTATCCTGACCAACAAGAGAGGAGAACCCCCATGATACAAAACACTGGAAACCCCCTGCGCCGCGCCGCAGCCGGACTGCTCGCCGCGCTCGCGCTATCCTTGACCGCCTGCGGCAAAGATGCCACGTCTGCGGTCAGTGACACACAAAAACAGGCAATCGTTCTGACGGCAAACGGCATGGATTTTACCGCCGAGCAATATGCTGCATCATTTGTCTACAACGCCAACCGTATGGACAGTATGCTTGCCATGTATGGGCAGAAAACCTCTGCGGATATGACCGAAGCTGCGGAAAAGGAAGCGTTTTCCAAAAATATCGCCGAGCTTGCCAAACAGCAGCTTGTGTATTTAGCAGTATGCGAAAATCAAATGCAGGAAAAAGGACTCAGCTATACAGACGAAGAAGTTGATGCGCAGCTGACTGAGCTGTCCAAGCAGCTTGGCGACGATGCAGAGCTTGACAAGTATCTCAAGGATATGGGGCTGACCCGTGACCAATACCGTGAATTTGCCAAGCTGAATGTCATGATTCAAAAGCTGCGTGACAATTACTATGCCCAAAATCCCAATGCAGCACGCGAATACTTTGATAAAAACTATTTGCGCTGCAAGCACGTACTCATCAAAACCGTTGATGACAACAATGCCGAACTGCCCGACCAAGAAGCACGCAAAGCAAAAGCGGAGGAGGTTGCAAAGCGCGCCAAGAACGGGGAATCGTTTGATGCCCTCATTCAGTCCCAAAATGAAGACCCCGGCATGGAAAGCAATCCGGAAGGCTATGTCTTTACCGATGGAGAAATGGTTCCGGAGTTTTATGAAGGCACCAAGGCACTTGCTGACAATGCCATCTCGGACCCCATCAAAACAAGCTATGGCTGGCATATCATTCAGCGCCTGCCTCTGCGGGATACCGACTTTGAAAGCAAGAAGGGCGTGATTGAGGAAACCCTGTTCTCCGACATCGCAAGCGAATGGTTATCTGCGGCCGACGTAGAGGAGAAAAATGATATTTCTCAAATCAATCTGGAAACTGCCTCCGGATATCTCGCATAAAATGAAGCACTGCATCAAAAGCATTTGGCGATGCAGTGCTTTTTTTATATCTTTATCTGGTATTTATGCCAGAATATTTGTCTATTTTCGTCAAATTTTGTATTTTTTTACTTTTCGCCCCGTTCCCGTTGTGCTACAATAAGATTACCATTCTATTTTGAAAGGAGTTTTCCCCTATGCCCGACACCGTATACCATGAACTGACCTATATAGACTCCCTCCTTCGAATGTTATTTGCCATGGTCATCGGCATTGTAGTCGGTGCAGAACGTGGGCGGAATCATCGTCCGGCAGGTATGCGCACACACATGCTGGTCGCACTCGGGTCGTGTGTCGTCATGATTGTGGGCAATCTGTTGTTTGCAGAATTTTCTCCATTCGGTGCCACGCCAGACCCGGCACGCCTTGGGGCACAGGTCGTTTCCGGTGTTGGTTTTTTGGGGGCAGGTACCATTTTGCGGGAAGGGCTCTCGGTCAAAGGATTGACCACTGCTGCCAGCATCTGGACCGTTGCCTGTTTGGGGCTTGCCGCTGGTGCCGGATATTATTCTATCGCTCTGACGGGCGCAGTTGCCGTCTATGCTACACTGACGATATTCGAGGTATTGCAGCGCAAGCTTTACACAAACCATCTTACAACCCTTGTTATATCGCTGCAATGTCATGACTTGCCAACGATTATGCACGACCTCAATCATTGCACCAAAGAGCAAAATGCCACGCTCTCGCACATTCAGTTTGATGAAGATGAGCCCGGTATCTATCACCTGTCCTCTACCATTGTCTTTCGCGGTCTGCACCCGGAACGGGATCAGGCACTTTTTCTGGAAACACTGGGCAGCAATCCCAATCTCAGCAAATTGGAAACCACACAATATTAGAGGCAATCAGAATCGGTCGGTTTCAGCCTATGAGAAGGCTTCCCTCCAAATGACTTTCTCTTGCATGTCCCGATAAAATATATTAAAATTCCCATATAGTCTACTGCTTTTGCAAGCAGAAAAAGAGAAGAGGTAATGAAATTGAACATCTGGCATGATATTGACCCTGCGCTCATTGCGCCTGACTGCTTTACCGCCGTGATTGAAATTCCCGCAGGCAGCAAGAAAAAATATGAGCTTGACAAACGCACTGGTCTGCTTCGTCTGGACCGCATTTTATACACCTCCACCCATTATCCCGCAAATTATGGCTTTATCCCCCGTACTTATGCAGATGATGGGGACCCGCTTGACGTGCTCGTTTTGTGTTCTGAAACCTTAGACCCCTCCATTATGACCCAATGCTATCCGGTTGGTGTCATTCGTATGGTGGACGATGGATTTTGTGACGATAAAATCATCGCCGTGGTGGAGCATGACCCCACATGGAACTTCTACAAGGAATATGGAGAGCTTCCCCCACATATTGGCAATGAAATTGCACATTTCTTTGAGGTTTATAAACAGCTGGAAGGACGCACGACTGCAATCTCCGAAGTCTATAACAGAGAAACCGCAGAACAAATCATTTCCGACTGTATGGAGCGTTATTTGGTACACTTCTGCGGCAAGCGCCCACAGCTCGACCAGAATTTGCAGGTCACAGCCCGTGATTGAATCCATAAAAAGTATTAAATTTCTGCTTTTGTATGAAATTTAATACTTTTTTATTCTATTATCATTTTTTCGTCTATTTCTACATAATTTTATAGAATCACAAGAACCCCTTGACACTTCGAAAACGATATGCTATATTCATATAAGTTAGTTGCTGTTAACTATATGTCTTATGATAAAGGGGGAAATGGATATGAACTTATCCGATGCACAGCTCGGAACGGAGTATATCGTTGCGGACATTCAGACCGAGGACGAAGAGCTAAACAGCTTCTTGTTCTCCTTAGGCTGTTATAGCGGAGAACCCATTACCGTTGTTTCTCAAATGCGCGGCGGCTTTGTCATCGCGGTCAAAGACGGGCGATATAACATTGACCAAAACCTCGCACAAGCAATCCAAATCACAAATTAAAAACTATTCTCAAACTATTCCTACCGAATAGTTTTTAATTGCCCCATTGGTTAGTTAAAGCTAATTTTCGTCTCACAAAATCATATCATAAAAACGGAGGAAAAAGCTATGAGAATTGCTCTGACAGGCAATCCCAACAGCGGTAAAACCACCATGTTCAATGCGCTGACCGGACGAACCGAGCGCGTTGGCAACTGGGCCGGTGTTACCGTTGACAAAAAAGAAAGTCCCATCAAAAAATCCTTCTCCAACGGCTATCCGGAGCTGATTGCAGTCGACCTTCCAGGTGCTTACTCGATGTCTCCCTTCACTTCCGAGGAAAGCATCACCAGCAGCTATGTGAAAAACGAGCACCCTGATGTCATCATCAACATTGTTGATGCGACCAACCTGAGCCGCAGTCTGTTCTTCACAACACAGCTTCTGGAGCTTGGGATTCCGGTCGTTGTAGCGCTCAACAAGAGCGATATCAATGTCAAGAAGGGCACCCAAATCAATGCCGATTTACTTGCTGAAAAGCTAGGCTGTCCGGTCATCAAAACTGTGTCCACTTCGAATACCGATGAAGGACTGGCTGCGGTGGTTGCAAAGGCGGCAAAGTCTGTCGGTCTGACGCAAACAGCACCTTATGTGCAGGATTCCATTAACCTGCATGATAAAAATGAGGTCGAGGCTGCTGACCGCAAACGCTTTGCATTTGTCAATGAGCTGGTGCGTCAGGTGGAAAAACGAACCGTACTGACCAAGGACAAGACAAAGCAGGACAGTATTGATGCAATCCTGACCAATAAATGGCTGGGTATCCCATTCTTTGCGCTGGTAATGTGGGCGGTTTTCGATATCTCACAGTCACGTCTGGGTCCGCTTCTTGCAGATACCCTGACCGGCTGGATTGAGTCTTTCCAAGAAATGGTTGCCGGCATGGTAGAGGGCGCCTCTCCCTTTATGCAAGCACTGCTCGTTGACGGTATCATCGGTGGTGTCGGTGCCGTAGTCGGCTTCCTGCCGCTTGTTATGGTCATGTACTTCCTGATCTCTCTGCTGGAGGACTGTGGCTACATGGCACGCGTCAGTGTTGTAATGGACCCCATTTTTAAGCGGGTCGGTCTTTCCGGCAAATCGGTAATTCCCATGGTCATTGGCACCGGCTGTGCCATTCCCGGCATTATGGCTTGCCGCACCATTCGCAACGAGAGAGAACGCCGCACCACCGCTATGTTGACTCCATTCATGCCTTGCGGGGCAAAGCTTCCGGTCATTGCATTGTTTGCCGGAGCATTCTTCCACGATGCGTCTTGGGTCGGAACACTCATGTATTTCGTCGGCATCGCACTGATTTTCTTCAGCTCCTTGCTGGTTCTCAAAATCACCGGTCACAAATACCGGAAATCTTTCTTCATCATGGAACTGCCGGAATATAAGCTTCCAAGCCTCAAACGTGCTGTCATTTCCATGCTGTCCCGTGCAAAGGCATATATTATTAAGGCAGGTACCATTATTCTGGTCTGCAACGCAGTGGTTCAAATCATGCAGTCCTTCACATGGAATTTGCAGGTTGTGGAAGAGGGAATGGAGCATACGTCCATTCTTGCAAGCATCTCCTCCCCATTTGCCGTGCTTCTTCTCCCGCTCGGCTTCGGGGTATGGCAGCTGGCTGCTGCTGCAATCACCGGCTTTATCGCAAAAGAAAATGTTGTTGGCACATTGGCTGTTGTTTATGGATTCACCCGCTTTATTGATGAAGACCTCGCTCTGGTTGGGGGGGCAAATGAAGTGGCTGCCACAATGGGTCTAACCGCAGTTGCTGCTCTGGCATATCTGATGTTTAATCTGTATACCCCGCCTTGCTTTGCTGCAATCGGCGCAATGAACTCCGAAATGCAGGACAAAAAATGGCTGTTCGGCGGCATTGCACTTCAACTTGCAACCGGCTATGTGATTGCATTCTTTGTATATCAAATCGGCACATTCATCACCACTGGTTCTCTGGGACAGGCATTCGTGCCCGGTCTGATTGCAGTTGCTGCAATCATCGGTATCGTTGTTGCCCTCGCCATCAATACCAACAAAAAAATTGATGCGCAGTATTCTCTCAAGCAAGCAGTGACGCAAAAGGGTTAACAGGAGGTCGCTATGGACTGGATTGTACTTACGATTATACTGATTCTGATTGGCTGTGCCGTTGGCTATATCATCAAATCCAAAAAGAACGGCGTAAAATGTATTGGCTGTCCGTCTGCTGGAAGCTGCCACAGCAGCAAAGCGCCAAAGGAACAGACTTCCTGCTGTGATTGTCAGCACAATGTGAGTCAGAAGTGATGTTTCACCAGTCTCTGCTCTGCAAGAAGGTCAAACATCTCGCTGAAATACCATTTTTTCGGCAAATTCGAATGCCCGCTTCCGTGTATCAATACGCGGAAACGGGCATTTTTCTATGTCGCATTTTGACACACAGGGCAAAACTTCGGACAGGATTTCACCACCGCTGCATGCACGAGAAACTGCTTTGGCAGCCCAAAAAGTTTATTAAAACTAACTTTTTATCAGCCCATGATAGAAAAAATTGCAAATGTCTGGAATGTATGCTACTATATACAAAGAAGACTTGTCCCAAAGTCAAACGTCATGACAGAGAATGGAGGACCCATCATGCGTATCCAAAAATCTGCCGAGGACTATTTGGAAACCATCCTGCGGCTGACGCTTCAAAACGGCTCTGTACGCTCAATTGATATCGCAAATGAACTGGGATTTTCCAAACCCAGTGTTTCGACTGCGATGAAACGTCTCCGTGAAAATGGATATATTACCGTCGAACCACATGGATTAATCCAATTAACCGAGCGCGGACGTGCGATTGCTGATAAAATTTATGAACGGCATATTTTATTGACGCAATACCTGATTGACCTCGGTGTTTCTGCTGAAATTGCAGAGCAAGATGCCTGCAAAATTGAGCATATCCTCAGCCAAGAAACCTTTGACCATATCCGTGCACATGCCATGTCAAAGCGCAGCAAGGACAGAAACTGACCGTTTCCGCAATCCGTTTCTTTTGAGAAACGGATTTTTTATTTTACTTCATCATACTTCCCCCATCTCAGGATTTCTTGCTCCTGCCAATCCTCAAACGCAGGAATCGCCAGCGGCTTCGCGTAAAAATACCCCTGTATCAAATCACAGCCAAAAGACCTCAGCACCTCGACCTGCTCTTTTGTTTCAATCCCCTCAGCCACAATTTGAATCTGCATATCATGTGCCAATCGTATCAGATTGGCCACCAAGATTCTCGAACGCTCGCTCTCGTTGATAAAAAAGCTCCGATCCAGCTTGATGGTATCGACATCAAAATCCTTGAGCATCGAGAGAGAAGAATATCCGATTCCGAAGTCATCAAGTGCACAGGAAAAGCCTGCCCGGTGAAGCTCGCAAATCACCTCGGTCACATACGATGTCTGATGTGCTCCCAGAATACTGGTTTCCGTCAGTTCCAGTTGGATTACACCATCAGGAATCTGATATTTCTCCTTGAGCGCACAATATATTTTAGGAAATGTGCCCGCAGTATCTTTCAGATGGGCTCGAGATACATTGACTGAAATCTCACTGAAAGGTTTGTTCTCTATGCGCCAACCAGCAATCAGCTTGCACACTTCTTCAAAAATATACAAATCTAACTGACAAATTTTTCCATTTTCCTCAAAAATCGGAATAAAATCCGATGGATAAATGACACCTTCCTCTGGATGGAACCAGCGCACCAGAGCCTCTGCTGCACAGGGTCTATTTTGCTGCAAATATACCTTTGGCTGTAAATACACCTCAAAATCGTGGTTTTGGAGAGATTCTTCAAACAAGGTGTTGAGCCGATTTTCCCAATTGATTTTGGCAATCACACTTTCATTGTAAAAGGTACACCGATTCACCCCTTCGGCAAATTGCGCCGCACGTCTTGCGCGGTCCTGAAGGAGCTGTATCCCACCGCTGTGCGGTTCTGCCATGCAGGCACCAATGATAAAATCCAGATGATATCGCTGCCTGCCCGCAGACGCAAACGCATTGATTTGCTGAACGAGGTTCTCTGTTCGCTGTATCACCTCTGTCTCGGTTGTCCCATGCAGCAAAAGGAAGAAATGATCGACCTCACAACGGGCAGCCAGTTCATCATGCGCAATATTTTTTTGAAACACCTGATAAATATATCGCAAGGTTTGATTCCCGCTGTCAATGCTCCAATTTTCATTGATATACTTAAAATCGCACAAATTCCAATAAACGACTGCATAGCAAGACCAGTTTGCTTTCCGCAGGCAGTTCAGGCACTGCATCTGAAATGCCTCATTGGTCATCCCCCCTGTCATTGCATCATAATAAGCGATTTTTTCCAAGCGTTCCCGCGCTTCCCGCTGTAACGCAATGATATACCACAGTCCTCCGCCGGCAGCCATTCCAACTGCCATCACCAGCCAAAAATATATGACCAAATGATACGCATATTCCTTTTCCTGCAAGCTCCATGGCACCACAGAAACCTGTATCCAATCATTGATTTGTAATGGATACGCAGATACCAGTAGCTTTTCTCCTGATGTGAGCTCCATTGTGAAGTCCAACATATTCTGCATACCGTTCTCGTCTAATCTTGAAAAAAGTGCAGAATAGAGTTTTTCTTTCAGCTCCTGATTTTGTATCAGCCCCCGTGTATCCTTCCCAATCGGACCTGCAATCCATTTGCCATTTGCGGAAATCAAGGCATTGATACTATGATACTTATCATTTGTCTTTCGCAGAATATCCTGAATTGCAGCATAGGATTTGACCCCTAACAGGACATATCCCGTTTTTTTCTCTTTGTGCAGAATCGGTGATGAAAATATAATCTGATTGTTTTCGGTGCTGGAAATGGCAGACTTCTCCCAAACGGCTGGGTTCTGAGTGTTCCACTCTGCAAGGATATCCTGATGATATACCTGCGGAAAAACAATCTGCTCCGGACGCACAATTAGAATTTCTTCCATTGCAAATTGTTCTTTTTTCTGCTTCAGTACCGCTTCAATGACCGAAAAACGCGGTATATTACCGATGGATTCGGCAAGTCCCTCCACAAGCTGCAAATCTGTTTTCATCTGATATGCAATATTTTCTCCAGCCTGTGCATTGCTGTCCATCATATAATCTTTGGTTTCTTCATACAACTCCTTCTTGAGTTTCGCCGTATTGATTAAAAAGCTGACGCAAATCACCGTGGATACGATTGCCAAAATCATCGCCGCCGAAACATGCCATCTCTTTTTCTTCCCATCCCGCATGTCCAATTTCCATCTCCTTATCCAAATCCCACTTCCATGAGAAACTGCTTTCTTCCACAACCTGAACAGAAAAGCGCTCTTCTTCTGGCACACTGCCCTTTTATTATATGACAGAAACCTCTATATTTCCAGCACATTTTCTGCTTGCATGGCAAGAAACAACCAGCCTTTGGACAGGCAAAAAAAATATCCATTTCTTCTTTCTTCCCCTTTCCCCGATGGGAAAAGGCTTCTCGAACCCCCAATTGATATGTTATACTAAAATCTATCAAACTAAGAAGGAGCTTCACTATGAATCGAATACTTTTTGTGTGCCACGGCAGTACACTAATCGAGCGCGGAAACCCTTGATATTCCTTGACTTTTTGAAGCTGACAGAGAAAATTTACTACTTATTTACTACTTACTAAAATTGTTGATTGCCTTGCCACGATATAAATAAAATTGAACATTATTCGCATAAGCGACGTTACTTTATCCCAACAGGGAAACAAGGAACGCCGCTATTTTTTTACCCTCATGTTACGCAGTAAGGGCAAATAAAGCCTTGATTTATGCGGCTCTTAGAGCGCGAAAATGAGAAAGACAAGGGTTGATACCTTTTCCCTCAAAACCGCGTTTCTACTGCGTAACAAATCCAACCAAAGGAGTGATGAAGCTATGGCAGTTTTCCGCGTGGAAAAGAACAAAGGTTATACGGTTATGAGCAACCACCATTTACGCAACAAGGAACTTTCCCTAAAGGCAAAGGGCTTGTTATCGCAAATGCTTTCACTTCCCGAAGATTGGGACTATACCCTTGCAGGGCTGTCCCTTATCAACCGGGAAAGTATCGACGCTATCCGCACCGCTGTATGGGAGCTTGAAAAAGCCGGATATATCACAAGGCGGCAGGGGCGCGACGAGAAAGGTAAAATGACCGCTATCGAGTACACCATTTACGAACAGCCACAGCCCCCAGCATTGGATTGTCCGGTATTGGAAAATCCAACAACGGATAAGCCGATATTGGAAAATCCGACACCGGATAACCCGACGTCGGAAAATCCAACGCAATTAAATAAAGAGATACAAAAGACTAACTTACCAAACAAAGAAAAATTAAATACAGATGTATCAAGTACCCATTCCATTCCTTTCCATTCCCTAAATCCCTCTCCCTTAGAGGACGCGGCACAGCCGCCGGAACGGAAGCGAAAGGAAGCGACAGACGCATATCGCGTGTATGAGGAAATCATCAAGGACAATATCGAGTACGATTATCTGATACAGGACAGACACCTTGACCGGGACAGGATAGAGGAAATCCTTGCCCTTATCCTTGAAACCGTCTGCACCAAACGAAGAACAATCCGTATCGCAGGGGACGACCACCCGGCAGAGCTTGTAAAAGCAAAGTTTATGAAGCTGAACGGCGAACATATCCGCTTTGTACTGGACTGTATGCAGGAAAACACCACCAAAATCCGCAACATCAAGCAGTACATGAAAGCTGCCCTTTTCAATGCCCCGTCTACGATTGGCAGCTATTACACGTCCCTTGTATCTCACGATATGTACGGCGGGCGCATTATCCAGTCGGCAAGAAGCAAGGGCATACCCGACTACACCTGCAACGAGGACGAAAGCCTGTAAACCAACCCAAAGGAGGATTTTATGATGACACAGAAAACAGGAGCTTTGATTTTTGACGAAACCGCTGACCGCTACGACATTCGCTTTGACGTAAACGACTATTACGGGGGCTTACATTGCGGCGACTGCATGGAGGTTTTTGTGCGGGGCAAATGGAAACCGACCCGTATGGAGTACGGGGACAACTGGTATCTTGTGGGTATTCGAGCGGCAGACCTTTCCGGGCTGCGGGTGCGGATTTAACAGGGCGGCGTGAAAACGGACGCTCTTTTTTCATGCCCGCCCCATTTTACGGCGGCGGGCATACCACCATAGAACACGAAAGGAGGAACCCCATTGCAGGAGGAAACCAACGAAAAGACCATAGCCCTCTACATCAAGACCGGGAAGCTGACCGCACAGCAGCTCCAAAAGGCTATGAAAGCCCTGCTTGCACAGATGAAAAAGCAGCATGACAAACAGAAAATCCCGCATGGCAAGCAGACCCTAAAGCAGCTTATGAAGCAGAACGCGGGCGTTTCCAACATTGAAATCACAAAGGACAATATCAAAGCCTTTGAGAGTACGGCGAAGAAATACGGGATTGACTTTGCCCTAAAGAAAGACAGCACTGAAACCCCGCCCCGCTATCTTGTGTTCTTTAAGGGACGGGACGCGGACGCACTGACCGCAGCTTTCAAGGAGTTTTCCGCAAAGAAGCTGACGCAGGAACAAAAGCCCTCTATCCGTAAGCTGATTGTTTCCCTCAAAGAAAAGGCGGCGGCTCTAAACGCACAGCGGGAGAAAGTCAAAAACAAAGATAGGGGGATTGCAAGATGAACGCTATCAACTGGAAAAAATTGCTACTTCCCAACATTCCCTATCTGCTCTTTGTGTATCTCTTTGATAAAGTCGGGCAGGCGGTACGCCTTACGCCGGGGGCTGACCTGTCCGGCAAGGTACTGTCGCTTGGGGAGGGCTTTTCTATGGCTTTTGCAAATCCACTTCCGAGCCTTGCCCCTATGGATTTACTGATAGGGATTTTCGGCGCGGTGTTTATCCGGCTGATTGTCTATGTCAAAGGCAAGAACGCGAAGAAATACCGCAAAGGTGTGGAATACGGCTCTGCCCGTTGGGGAACTGCCGAAGATATAAAGCCTTACACCGACCCGGTATTTCAAAATAACGTGCTGCTGACACAGACGGAACGGCTTACCATGAACAGCCGCCCGAAGCAGCCGAAGTATGCAAGGAATAAAAATATCCTTGTTATCGGGGGAAGCGGCAGCGGCAAGACGAGATTTTTTGTGAAGCCGAATTTAATGCAAATGCACTCAAGCTATGTTGTAACCGACCCGAAAGGTACGGTTTTAGTCGAGTGCGGGAAGCTCTTACAGCGGGGCGGCTACCGGATAAAGGTGCTGAACACGATTAACTTCAAAAAAAGTATGAAATACAATCCCTTTGCCTATCTCCGCAGCGAGAAAGACATTTTGAAACTGGTAAATACCTTGATTGCCAACACCAAAGGGGACGGGGAAAAAGCCGGGGAGGATTTTTGGGTAAAATCGGAACGGCTCTTTTACTGCGCCCTTATCGGCTACATTTGGTACGAAGCCCCGGAGGAAGAAAAGAACTTCACGACGCTACTTGAAATGATAAACGCCAGTGAAGCCCGCGAGGACGACCCGGAATTTCAGTCCCCCGTTGACCTCATGTTTGAACGGTTGGAGGAAAAAGACCCGGAACACTTTGCTGTCCGGCAGTATAAGAAATTCCTGCTGTCTGCGGGAAAGACAAGAAGCTCTATCCTCATTTCCTGCGGCGCGCGGCTTGCCCCTTTTGACATTAAAGAGCTGCGCGACCTTATGGAAACCGACGAAATGGAGCTTGACACCATAGGCGACCGCAAAACCGCCCTGTTTGTCATTATCAGCGACACCGACGACACTTTTAACTTTGTGGTATCAATCCTTTACACGCAGCTTTTCAATCTACTCTGCGACAAGGCAGATGATGAATACGGCGGCAGGCTGCCCGTCCATGTGCGTTGTCTGTTAGATGAATTTGCAAATATCGGGCAGATACCGAAGTTTGAAAAGCTCATAGCCACCATACGAAGCCGGGAAATCTCTGCTTCAATCATTCTGCAAAGCCAGTCGCAGCTAAAGGCAATATACAAAGATAACGCTGATACCATAGTCGGCAACTGCGACACCACCCTGTTCTTGGGCGGCAAGGAGAAAACCACCCTCAAAGAAATGTCGGAAATCTTGGGGAAAGAAACCATTGACAGCTTCAACACTTCCGAAAACCGGGGGCGGGAGGTATCGCATGGGCTGAACTATCAGAAGTTAGGAAAGCAGCTTATGACCGAAGATGAAATTGCAGTCATGGACGGCGGGAAATGTATTTTACAGCTACGAGGGGTGCGCCCGTTCTTCTCTGATAAGTACGACATTACAAAGCACCCCAACTATAAATATCTTTCTGACTATGACAAGAAAAATACTTTTGATATGGAGAAGCATTTAAGGCGCAGACCCGCCCTTGTAAAGCCGGACGAACCCTTTGACTACTACGAAATCAGCGAAGCAGATTTGCAGGAGGACACCGACCATGAATAGACGTATGCGGAAGAAAAAAGATAAGAAAATCACAGAAGCCATAAACGGGCTTATTTTTATTGCCGAGCGACGGGAACAGCAGCGGCAGGCAGCTATCCGGCGATTTGTAAAACGGTGTGAAGCCCTGTATGAGCAGCAACGAAAGGAGGAATTGACGCAGTAACAAAACTTATGACTGGGTGCAGAATACGCGCCCCTACAAAAATTCCTATCGCCTACACTGACAACTGAATACCGCCGCGCAGCAGAATCTTACGCAGCGCGGGGACTTATGACCGCGGCAGTTACAAAACTGACCGCCGTTTTTTATGCCCTTTTAGGGGGCAAGCCGCATTTGCGGCAGAAAGGAGCTTTATGGAATTTTTTAACTCTGCTATCGACGTATTACAGACCCTTGTTATCGCACTGGGCGCAGGCTTAGGCATTTGGGGCGTTATCAATCTCTTAGAGGGATATGGAAACGACAATCCGGGTGCAAAAAGTCAAGGCATTAAGCAGCTCATGGCGGGCGGCGGCGTTGCCCTTATCGGCACTATCCTTGTACCGCTTCTTTCCGGTCTGTTCGGATAAGATTACGGAGGGTAGCCTATGGAGAGCATACTTGACGCGATTAACGAATGGATAAAGGAAATCCTTATCGGCGCAATAAACGGTAATCTGTCAACGATGTTCGGGGACGTAAACGAAAAAGTAGGCACCATTGCAGCGGAGGTAGGCAAGACCCCGCAGGGGTGGAACGCAAACATTTTCAACATGATACAAAACCTGTCTGAAAATGTGATTGTACCCATTGCGGGGCTTGTCATTACCTATGTCCTCTGTTATGAGCTTATCAGCATGGTAACGGAAAAAAACAATATGCACGACGTTGACACTTTTATGTTTTTCAAGTGGTTTTTCAAAGCCTTTGTTGCCGTTTTCTTGGTAACGCATACCTTTGATATTACTATGGCGGTGTTTGATATGGCGCAGCATATTGTGTCCGGCGCGGCGGGGGTTATCGGCGGCGATACGAATATCGACGTAACCGAAGCCCTTGCCGCCATGCAGGAGGGACTAAAAGATATGGAAATCCCCGAACTACTGTTACTTGTCATGGAAACGAGCCTTGTAAGCCTTTGTATGAAAATCATGTCCGTACTGATAACCGTTATCCTCTACGGAAGAATGATTGAGATATACGCCTACTGTTCCGTTTCCCCTATCCCTTTTGCCACCATGACAAACCGGGAATGGGGACAGATTGGGAACAACTACCTAAAGGGGCTGTTTGCACTGGGCTTTCAAGGCTTCCTCATTATGATATGCGTCGGCATTTACGCGGTTTTAGTAGGCGAAATGGTGGTAGCGGACAATCTGCACAGCGCGATTTTTTCCCTTGCAGCCTATACCGTTATCCTTTGTTTCTCCCTGTTCAAATCCGGCGCACTGGCAAAATCCATTTTCAATGCACATTAACACAGCACACGCGGGAAAGTCCCGCAGAAAGGAGGTTTTTTCTTGGCGTATGTACCTGTACCCAAAGACTTATCCAAAGTCAAAACAAAAGTCGCTTTCAATCTGACAAAGCGGCAAATCCTTTGTTTTTCAGTGGCACTTCTTATGGGACTGCCGCTTTTCTTTTTGCTCAAAGACAGCGCAGGGACGAGCCTTGCGGCAATGGCAATGATTGTCGTCATGCTTCCCTGCTTCTTGGTTGCCATGTATGAAAAGCATGGACAGCCCCTTGAAGTGGTAATTAAGAACATCATTCAGACAAAATTTACCCGCCCCAAAGTGCGACCGTATCAGACGGAAAACCTATATGCACTTTTAGAGAAACAGCGGGCATTAGAAAAGGAGGTATCAGCGATTGTCAAAAGGACAGACAAAAAAGACGCGGGAAACCGCAGGAAACAAGCGTAAGCTGACCCGCGCGGAAAAGAAACAGATAGCGGCGGTTATCCGGCAGGCAAAGGGGGACGGCAAAGCCCACACCGCACAGCAGACCATTCCCTACCTTGCCATGTACCCGGACGGTATCTGCAAAGTGGCACAGCGGAAATATTCAAAGAGCATTGCTTTTGAGGACATTAACTATCAGCTTGCACAGGCAGACGATAAGACCGCCATTTTTGAAAACTGGTGCGATTTCCTCAACTACTTTGACGCAAGCGTGAATGTGCAGCTTTCTTTCATCAATCAAGGCTCACAGCAGGAACAGGCAGCGCGGGCAATCCATATCCCGCAGCAAAATGACGATTTTAACTCTATCCGCACCGAGTATTCCGATATGCTGAAATCGCAGCTTGCCAAAGGGAACAACGGGCTTGTCAAGCACAAGTACATCACATTTTCCATTGAAGCAGACAATCCGGCGGCAGCAAGGGCGCGTCTTTCCCGTATCGAAACGGACGTACTCAATAATTTCAAGGTGCTTGGGGTATCGGCGCACCCCTTATCCGGCTATGAACGTCTGAAAGTGCTGCATGGGGTATTCCACCCGACAGGCGAGCCGTTCTCATTCTCTTATGACTGGCTGACCCCGACGGGGCTTACCACAAAGGACTTTATCGCCCCGTCCTCTTTCAAGTTTGGGGAGGGACGCTACTTTGCTATGGGGAAAAAGACGGGGGCGGTATCGTTCCTTGAAATCCTTGCCCCGGAGCTAAACGACCGTATCTTAGCGGATATGTTGGACTTGGAAACAGGGGTTATCGTCAATCTCCACATTAAAAGTATCGACCAGTCGGAAGCAATCAAGACCATTAAGCGCAAAATCACAGACCTTGACAAGATGAAGATTGAGGAACAGAAAAAAGCGGTTAGAAGCGGTTATGACATGGATATACTCCCGTCCGACCTTGCCACTTTTGGGAATGAAGCAAAGAATTTGTTGCAGGATTTACAGAGCCGCAACGAGCGAATGTTTCTTCTCACGTTCCTTGTGGTAAACATGGCAGACACGAAGCGGAAACTGGAAAATGACATTTTCGCGGCGGCGGGCATTGCACAGAAATATAACTGCGCCTTAACCCGTCTTGACTATCAGCAGGAAGCGGGGCTGATGTCCTCTGTCCCTTTGGGGGAGAACCTTATCCCTATTCAGAGAGGGTTGACGACGAGCAGCACCGCTATTTTTATCCCGTTCATCACGCAGGAGCTATTTCAGACTGGGGCTGCCCTGTATTATGGGCTGAACGCTTTAAGTAATAACATGATACTCTGCGACCGCAAGCAGCTTAAAAACCCCAACGGGCTTATCTTGGGAACACCGGGCAGCGGAAAATCCTTTGCGGCAAAGCGGGAAATCACAAATGCCTTTCTCATTACCGACGACGATATTTTTATCTGCGACCCGGAAGCCGAGTATTTTGCCCTTGTAAAGCGGCTTGGCGGGCAAGTGATACGGTTATCCCCGACCGGGAAAGGCATGGACGGTACGCCCCAGTATGTGAACCCTATGGATATGAACCTTAATTACAGCGAGGACGACAGCCCCCTTGCACTGAAAAGTGATTTTATCCTGTCCCTCTACGAGCTTGTCATTGGCGGCAAGGAGGGCTTGCAGCCCGTTGATAAGACCGTCATTGACCGCGCCGTAAGGAATGTGTACCGGGACTATCTTGCTGACCCTGTACCGGAAAAAATGCCTATTTTGGGCGACCTTTACGACGAGCTGTTAAAACAGCCGGAGCCGGAAGCTGCCCGTATTGCGGCGGCGTTGGAACTGTATGTTTCCGGCAGTCTTAACGTGTTCAACCACAGAACCAACGTGGAACTTTCTAACCGCCTTGTCTGCTTTGATATTAAGCAGCTTGGAAAACAGCTCAAAAAATTAGGTATGCTCATTGTGCAAGACCAGATATGGAACCGCGTTACCATTAACCGGGCAGAAAAGAAATCTACCCGCTACTATATGGACGAATTTCATTTGCTCTTAAAAGAGGAACAGACCGCCGCTTACAGTGTGGAGATTTGGAAGCGTTTTAGAAAATGGGGAGGTAAACAGGCACAGTCCCTACAATCTTGCAAATGGGGATTGTGTATGCCGTCTTAACCGAAGCCGAAAAGAACGGTTAAGAATATCAGCGGAGAAGAAAACGGGAAAGGTTTTGCAATCCTAATCCGAGTGGAAGTGTCAAGGTAATACTTGATACACACGCAACGCATAGGGCTTGACCCCCGGTTTGCAATAGCCGGGAATATAACAGCCCCACGAGGCTCCGCTATCGTTTCGGTCTGCGGCATAAACCGCAGGATAAAAAGATATGCTATGCCGGGTATGAACAGACATACCGCTGAAAATGGGCGAAAGCCCCGGAGGGACAGATAAAAAACTGTCCGCTAATCACACAACAGATACCCACAGCTATCACGCAGAACATCAAGGACTTGCTTGCTTCCCGCGAGGTGGAAAATATCTTTGAAAACTCTGATTTTGTCCTCATGCTCAATCAGGCGCAGGGCGACCGGGCTATCCTTGCAAAGCAGCTAAATATCAGCCCACAGCAGATGAAATATGTAACCCACACCGAAGCAGGCGAAGGACTTATCTTTTACGGAAATGTGGTGCTGCCCTTTGTAGACCATTTTCCGAAAGACACCGAGCTTTACCGCATTATGACGACGAAGCCGGAGGAAGTGAGCAGCCTATGAAACAGTTAAAACCACGCGATAAAATCACACAGAAAATGACCCGCGACGGTGCGGTGGAAGTCAACGAAACACAGCAGACCGCCGAGCGTATCAGCAGCCGGGAAGCAGACAGCAACTTTTCACAGCCGGACACCGCTACCGCAGAGCGCGTCATGGAACACCTTGACGCAGCCCATACCCGAAAGGCAAGCAAAAAGGCAGTCAAGAAAGCGCAGGAAGCTACCGTTTTGCGTACTTCCACTTCCCGCTTGCAGTTTACCGACGAGGAACGGGCAACGCCGGAACTGGAAACTTACATCAAAAAATCAGAAAAAGCAGCCGACAAACTGGACGAAGCAAAGGCAGCTCTCCCCAAACAAAAGAAACTTGTAAAAGAGCGCACCTTTGAGGAAGCCACCGGAAAGGCAAAGACGCGCCTGCACTTTGAAGAACAGGAAAAGCCCATACCCGGCGGCAAACCCCATAATAACCCGTTATCCCGCCCCGCGCAGGAAGCGGGTATTTTTGTTCACAACAAAATCCACAGCGTCGAGAAAGACAATTCCGGCGTGGAGGGCGCGCACAAATCGGAGGAACTTGCCGAGCGTGGCGCAAGGTACGGGACGCGGAAACTAAAACAGGGCTACCGTAGCCATAAGCTGAAACCCTACCGGGAAGTCGCAAAGGCAGAAAAGGCAGCGTTCAAGGCGAATGTGAACTTCCAGTATCACAAAGCCTTGCAGGAAAACCCGCAGCTTACAAGCAATCCCTTTTCCCGGTTCATGCAGAAACAGAAAATCAAACGCCAGTATGCAAAGACGGTAAAGAAAGGCGGCGCAGCTACCGCCAAAGCAGCCGCCGGAGCGTCCCAGACAGCAGCAAAGGAAGCGGCTGCCTTTGCCGGGCGACACCCGGCAGGCGTGATAATCGCTATCGCTGCGCTGCTTCTGTTCATCATGGTATCGGTAGGGCTTTCCTCCTGCGGTGCAATGTTTTTCGGCAGCATGAACAGCGTGTTAGGGACTTCCTACACGTCTGAGGACAGCGACCTTGTGGCAGCGGAACAGAGCTATGCTGCAATGGAAAATGAGCTGCAACAGGAAATTGACAATATCGAAAGCACCCACCCCGGCTATGATGAATACCGTTATGACCTTGACACTATCGGGCATAACCCACATGAGCTTGCGTCTTATCTGACTGCCCTTTTACAGAGCTACACCCCGCAGAGCGCACAGGCAGAGCTAAAGCGGCTGTTCGGCTTACAGTACACCTTGACGCTGACGGAAGAAATCGAGATACGCACCACCACCGACGAGGAGGGCAACGAGGAAGAATACGAATACCGTATCTTGAACGTGAAGCTGACAAACAAGCCGATTGCTTCCCTTGCGGAAGAACTGCTGAACTCACAGCAGTTTGAAATGTTCAAGGTGTACTTACAGACACAGGGCAACAAACCGTTGATTTTTGGCGGCGGCTCTCCCGACGGCAGCCCGTCTGAGGATTTAAGCGGTGTGGAGTTTGTAAACGGCACACGTCCCGGAAACCCGGAACTTATGGAGCTTGCAAAACAGCAAGTGGGAAATGTAGGCGGCTACCCCTATTGGAGTTGGTACGGCTTTAACAGCCGGGTGGAATGGTGCGCCTGCTTTGTGTCTTGGTGCTACAATCAAGCCGGAAAAAGCGAACCCCGCTTTGCAGGCTGCGAATGGCAGGGTGTCCCTTGGTTCCAGTCAAGGGGACAATGGGGCGCGCGGGGCTATGAGAATATCGCACCGGGCGACGCTATCTTTTTCGACTGGGATTTAGACGGCGTTGCCGACCATGTGGGGCTTGTGCTTGGCAGGGACGGAAGCCGCGTCTATACCGTTGAGGGCAATTCCGGCGACGCCTGCAAGATTAAGAGCTACGACCTCAACTATCAATGTATCAAAGGTTACGGGCTGATGAACTGGTAACACAGCCCCAAAAAGAAAGGAGAATTTACTTTATGGCAAACAACAAAATTGACCGTATCAATAAGGAAATCGCAAAGACCCGCGAGAAAATCACAGAGTATCAGAACAAGCTAAAAGGCTTGGAAGCGCAGAAAACCGAAGCGGAAAACCTTGAAATCGTGCAGCTTGTACGCGCTATGCGTATGACCCCACAGGAACTGAATGCCATGCTCAAAGGCGATACTATCCCCGGCATGAGTGCCGCCCCTGCTTCTGATGAAGCCGCAGACTACGAAGAACAGGAGGACAATGCAGATGAAGAATAAATTCAAACAGACCATGACTGCCCTTTGTGCCGCCCTTATCCTTATGGGCGGTTTTTCTGTCCCTGCCTATGCACAGGGGACAGCCGCAGAGCCACCCACAGAGGACGCGACCAACGACAGCAATGTTGTTGTGGAAGAACCGGAAACGCCGCCCCTTACCCCAAAGGGCAACGCAACACTGGTAGACGATTTCGGCGGCAATAAGCAGCTTATCACTGTTACCACCAAAGGCGGCAATTATTTCTATATCCTCATTGACCGGGCAGCCGAGGGGGAACAGACCGTACATTTCCTTAATCAAGTGGACGAAGCCGACCTTATGGCACTGACCGAAACCGGG
>JAGZIN010000013.1 GCA_018366195.1 Butyricicoccus pullicaecorum
TATTCGAAAAGGGGCGAGAACAGGTCGGCGGTGATTACACCGTAAAAAATATGCCTGTGGCATGTTTTTTAGACCGCGGGAGAGTCCCATCTGAGTCGCTAAATTTCTTTTTACTTTAGGAGAAGGCGAGAAGAGAGAGAATCATATCAATTCGCTAATTTTTCATTCGGGAAAGTAAAATCCATTTTTCGTAACAATATGCTGTTGTAGCTCAGCAGGCAGAGCACTTCCTTGGTAAGGAAGAGGTCGACAGTTCGAATCTGTTCAACAGCTCCAAATAAAAACAAGCAAGAAAATAAATTCTTGCTTGTTTTTTAATGTCATAAAAAATCAATGGAGCATGCTGCTTTGAAATTTTCAAAGCTATTGTGAATCGTAAACAAAAAGCGGAAGAATATCAATTCTTCCACTTTTTTGTTTGATCAACCGCACAGAAGTGTGTTGATTGCTATTCACCGAATATTTCTTGCTTTAGACGTATGCCAGTTGGCGTGGCAGCCAGTCCGCCTAAAGCAGTTTCCTTGAGTGCACAGGGCATTGCATCTCCAACTTCACGCATTGCCTCAATGACTTCATCAACTGGAATCACACTTTGAATTCCTGCCAGAGCGAGTTCGGCTGCTGTAAACGCACAGGCAACGCCGCCTGCATTGCGCTTGACACAAGGTACCTCTACCAGACCTGCAATCGGGTCGCATACCAAACCCAGTTGGTTTTTGATTGCAATTGCACAAGCATGTCCACACATCTCGGGAGTTCCGCCCGCCATTTCCACTAAAGCGGCAGCTGCCATTGCAGAAGCACTGCCACATTCTGCCTGACAGCCTCCTTGTGCACCTGCAATAGAAGCTTTGGTCGCAATTACCATACCGAATGCGCCGGCGGTAAAGAGTGCCATGACTGCAATCTCTTCCGGAAGCTCTCGTTCCTCCAGCAAAGAGAGGATTGTTCCCGGCAGAATACCACAGGAACCAGCAGTTGGAGCAGCTACAATTTTTCCCATCGCTGCATTATACTCAGATACTGCAAGCGCTCGGGTAAGTGCGTTGCCGAAAAAAGAGCCGCACAAGCCACCAGTTTTGCTGTACTGCTGCATTTTATAGGCATCTCCACCTGTTAGACCGCTGGTGGACTTCAAATCCTGTGCGGTACCTTCTGCAACGGCCTCCTGCATCACATGCAGGTTATCGCGCATGCGTGCAAATAATTTTTCACGGGGGGTTTCTGTCTGTTCTGCCTGATCGCGTATTACCAGTTCAGAAATTGTGATATTTTCTTTTTTTGCTGCTTGAATCAGTTCAGCAATGGAATTATAATCCAGCATAAATTTCCTCCTTAAATGGCACGAACCAGTACGACTCCTGTGATATGCTGCAATTCACGAAGCCAGTTAATCATAGAGTCGGACACATCTCCGTCTACCTCAATTGTCATGACTGCTTCACCGCCCTTTTGCGGACGGGATAAGCGAAAGTTTCCAATGTTCGCTCCTGAATATGCCATAGTATTGGTTACCGCAGCAATGACACCCGGGGTATCCTTATGCAGGACAATCAGTGTATTGTATTGTCCTGTGAATTGGACATCTAATCCGTTGATATTGGTTACAATAATATTGCCGCCGCCAATAGAAGCCCCTGTGATATGACAGGTGTTCCCGTTTTGTCCGGTCAGCTCAAGAATTGCAGTATTGGGGTGGGCACCCGGGAGCGTGGTGAGATAAAATTCATATTCCAGCCCTTCCTCTCCTGCCAGTGTCAATGCATTGCGCAAACGGGGGTCATAGGTGTGCATATCCAGAATACCTGCAATGAGTGCCTTGTCCGTGCCATGCCCGCGATAGGTTTGAGCAAACGAACCACATAGACCGATACGTGCTTTTATGGGACGGTCGGCAAGGATTTTACGTGCAACACGCCCAAGACGGCAAGCACCTGCCGTATGGGAACTAGATGGACCAATCATAACAGGACCAATGATATCAAAAATTTGCATAATCCTACTCCTTTTACGTTGATTTGGAATCAATGAAATTTCACAAGCAGCCGTGCCCGAAGGCACGGCTGTTTCACTTGGATTTTTACTTTTTAATCCACTTCTTGTAAATCGTATCCACAATCACACCGATTGCATTATCACCGGAAACATTACAAGCCGTACCAAAAGAATCCTGTGTGATATACAGTGCAACCATAATTGCACAGATAGGACCTTCCGGGTCGCCAAGTTCTGTACCAAAAATCATATAGAGAAATGGAAGAGCAGTCATGATAGAACCACCGGGCGCACCAGGCGATGCAATCATGGCAACCCCTAAGGTTGCGATGAAGGGAATCACAGTGGCAAGACTGATATCAATTTGGTTCATGAGACAAACTGCGGTTGCACATGCAGTAATGGTAATCATCGAGCCTGCCATGTGAATATTGGCGCATAGAGGAACAACAAAGTTGCGAATCTCGGGACAAACGCCATCGGCCTCTGCACACTGCAAATTGACAGGAATGGTTGCAGCAGAGGACTGCGTGCCAAGAGCTGTGGTGTATCCGGGGAACTGATTTTTAATCAGCTGGAACGGATTTTTGTGGCTGATGCTGCCTGCAATGATGAATTGTATGGTAATGCAGATAAGGTGCATCAGAATGACAACAATGAATACCTTCCATAGAATACCTAAGATGACAAAGGTCTTACCAGAGCGTGTCATATCTACGAATGTACCGCAGATGTAAAGTGGCAGAAGCGGAACGATGGCAACATGCAGGACTTTATCAATGATTGCTGAAAAATCGTGGAAACCATTGTAAAGGGAATTTCCCAGTTCTTTGCCGCGCATAGAGGACATGCAAAGACCGAGGATAAACGCCAGAAGTACAGCGGATAACGTGTCCAAAAGCGGCGTTACAGAAATAGACAGAAAAGGTGTCAAGGAGTTTCCGGCGGTTTCTGCAATCTGCTCCAGTGCATCTGGACTCATGAAAGACGGAAACAAAGTGCTGGAAACAAGATAAGAGGCTGAACCGGCAATCAATGTAGAAGCGTAAGCAAGACCTGCAGTTACAAGGAGCAGTTTACCAGCACCCTGCGATAGGTCTGCAATGCCCATGGTAACGTATGCCAGAATCATGAGTGGAATGACAAATTTCAGGAACATGCTAAAGAGTGATGATGCCGTAACAACCAAGCGGCTGATTACCTCGGGAATGAACGGTTGCCCCAATAGAATACCCAAAAGGATACCGATAATGAGGCGGGGTACAAGCCCTAATTTTTTCTTTTCCATCATAGAATCCCCCTAATCGTAGATTGTGATTGTGCACTCTCATTATACAGATTCGATTCCCCTTACGCAACCGGATAGAAATCGAGAATCCCTAGATTGTTTCTATTTGAATGTCCGCTACACGCGGAATTATAAAAGAAAATCCACAATGTACGAACAAAAAACGATAAAAAGGAAAACTTACAATAGATGTATAGAAAATAGATGTGTAATCTTGTAAGAAAATACCAATAAAATTAGCATTTACACGAAAAAAGAGTGTGTATCTTGTAAAAAATGTTCAGTACATTGTATATCTACGCATATATGAGAATAAAAACAAATCTAAAGTGTATTTGTGAAGTATCCTGTCTATCGGCTGTCTGGAGAAAAGCAGACTGCCCAAAAGAACCTTATGCGGTTGGAGGGGGCGGCAATATCCGGAAGTCGGAGTGCCGAGTAGAGGAACGGTGCCTTTTTGTCAAACAAAAGAGGATTATGGATTGTCAATAGGAATGTCGTTTTAGATATGACAAAAAAATAAGATGAGAATTGTAGAACTGCCCAAACGATTTGCAGCACCCTTGACAAGTGACTGGAACAGAGATATAGTATTAAAAGCATTACACGCTGAGAACACTAGATATAGTGTTAGAATTTATCCACAACAACAAAAAGTTGTGCACAGCTTTATGCACAGGCAAATCTGCCTTGGAAGGAGCCTTCTTTTTACATGATAACAGAAATCATCAAACGAGATGGTCGTCATGCAGTCTTTGAATTGGACAAGCTTACGAATGCTATTTTTCAAGCGGCACAGGAATCTGAAACGTATGACTATGAGACTGCGCGGGAACTGGCAAGCGCGGTGGAGCACAAGTTAGAACAAACCTCTTCAGATGTGCTTCTCAATGCTGAGCAGATTCAGACAGCAGTAGAACAGGTGCTGACGGAGGCTGGACAGCTGCAAATGGCGGAGCAGTATCGCCAGTACCGAAGGGAGCGCACCCGAGTACGTGAAATGAATACACGCTTGATGAAAATTTACGAGGAGCTCACGTTTCAGTCGTCTGCTCAGAACAACACGAAGCGGGAAAATGCAAACATTGATGGCGATACGGCAATGGGAACCATGCTAAAATATGGTTCTGAGGGCGCAAAGCAGTTTTATGAAATGTTTCTTCTTGCACCTGAGCATGCTCGCGCCCATAGAGAGGGAGATATTCATATTCATGATTTGGATTTTTTGACACTGACAACAACTTGCTGTCAAATTGATTTGTGCAAGCTGTTTCGCGGCGGATTTTCTACGGGGCACGGTTTTCTGCGGGAACCCAATGACATTCGTTCTTATTCTGCCCTTGCGTGTATTGCGCTGCAGTCCAATCAAAATGATCAGCATGGAGGGCAGTCAATCCCGAATTTTGAATATTCTATGGCGCCCGGAGTTGCCAAGACCTATCGCCGCCTCTTTACAGAAAATTTAACCAAAGCAGTCGAGATTTATTTGGAGCAGGACGATGGTGCACGAATAGGCAAATCAATTGTGCAGGAGGCTGAGCGGGAAACCGGCGCAAAAGCTGTGATAGCAGCGGACAATGGATTTGATGAAGCGGTATACCGCTTGCTCTGCACACAGACCGATGGCAAAACCGCAAAAAAAATCGTACATTTTACACACAAATATGCAAAGAAGGAAACAAGGCGTGCAGCCTATCAGGCGATGGAAGCGCTGGTTCATAATCTCAACACCATGCATTCTCGTGCAGGTGCACAGGTTCCATTTACTTCGTTAAATTATGGTACGGATACTTCACCGGAGGGCAGACTGGTCATGGAGTGCCTTTTGAAGGCAACAGAAGCTGGATTGGGAAACGGAGAGACCTCTATTTTTCCCATTCATATTTTTAAGGTCAAGGAAGGTGTCAATTACAATCCGGAAGATCCCAATTATGATTTATTCCAGCTTGCGATGCAGGTATCTGCAAAGCGTATGTTTCCCAATTTTTCTTTTTTAGATGCGCCCTTCAATGCGGCTTATTATCAGGCTGGATATCCGGAAACGGAGGCGACCTATATGGGCTGCCGCACCCGAGTCATTGGGAATATATATGACCCATCACGTGAAATCGTCAATGGACGCGGAAATCTAAGCTTTACCTCCATCAATCTGCCGCGTTTGGCAATTTTGAGTGACGGTGATATCAATGCTTTTTTTGCACAGCTGGATCAGAGAATCAATCTGGTCATAGAGCAGCTGCTGGAACGATTCCGGATTCAGGCACAGAAAAAGGTACGCAATTATCCGTTCTTGATGGGACAGGGTGTATGGCTGGACTCGGAAAAGCTGGATCCGGACGATGCGGTAGGTGAGGTGCTCAAGCATGGGACGCTGACTTGTGGATTTATTGGACTGGCAGAAACCCTCAAAGCACTGATTGGTGTGCATCATGGTGAAAGCGACGCAGCGCAGGAGCTTGGACTGAAAATCATCTCGCATATGCGAAAGCGTATGGACGCTGCGTCAAAACAGTATCAGCTCAATTTCTCTTTGATTGCAACACCGGCAGAGGGATTATCCGGACGCTTTGTCCGTATGGACCGTGCGCGCTTCGGCAATATTCCGGGGGTTACGGACCGCGAATATTACACCAATTCGTTTCATGTTCCAGTTTATTATCCCATTTCTGCTTTTGAAAAAATCCAGCGGGAGGCACCATACCATGCGCTGACCAATGGCGGACACATCAGCTATATTGAGCTCGACGGAGACCCTGCACAGAATCTGGAGGCGTTTGAAACCGTTGTGCGTGCCATGAAGGAAGCTGGTATGGGATATGGCGCCATCAATCACCCAATCGACCGGGATCCCGTTTGCGGATATACAGGCATCATTGGTGATGTATGTCCGCGTTGTGGACGGCGGGAGGGTGAAGGCGTTCCACTTGCCAAGCTGCATAAGCTGGGACTCTATCGGCATTTGAATACAACAACACTGGGGTACCATGGAGACCCTTATGAGGAGCAAGAGCGCACTGTAAATCCACTTTGCGTGCAACCATAAACAAAGAGAAAGAAGGCTGTATCAAAATGACAAAAGGATATCGTGTAACCGAAGCAGATGGGGTTGCTGTCGTTGGAGAAGGTGTCGGATTTGAAAGAATCCGTCGAATCACAGGGTATTTGGTTGGGACACTCGATCGGTTTAACAATGGAAAACGGGCAGAAGAAAATGACCGTGTAAAGCATGGGGTATCCTGCTGCTCGCTCCATGACAGCACACGTTCCGCATAGGCAGATGGATAAGCTGCTTCGCATTGCGGGAACCATTTCGGAATCTATTGTAGATGGACCTGGATTTCGCTATGTCATTTTTACGCAGGGTTGTCCGCATCGGTGTTCGGGGTGTCACAATCCAGAAACGCATGACTTTGCAGGGGGTCACCTGATAGAGCCTGATGTGCTGGTGCAGGATATCCTCAAAAATCCGCTTTTATCTGGTGTGACCTTTTCAGGAGGAGAACCGTTCTGTCAGGCACAGGCGTTGTTCGCGGTTGCAGAAAAGCTGCAAGGCAAAAAACATTTGATGGCATATAGCGGATATACATGGGAACAGCTTTTGGAGCTGCCAGACCCTTGGGTTTTGCGCCTGTTGCAAAAGCTGACGATTTTGGTTGACGGACCATTTATAGAGACGCAAAAGGGTTTGGAACTGCGCTTCCGTGGCAGCAGCAATCAGCGCGTCTTAGATGTGCCTGCATCATTTGCCGCCGGACAGGCTGTTTGGCTGGAAGGCTATCAAATATAGAGAAATCAAATGACAGACGCGAATCAGAAAGAGGTTTGCGCAGAGCGCCCAGAGTCAAACGGCTGAGAAATGCTGTCTGATTCTGGGCTTTCTTGTGTGTAAGAGAATGGATTTGAGAACGAGCGGGCAGTTTTTCTATTTTTTGTGCAGTGTGTTTTGAAAGGAGACGAGAGATATGCGCAATACAATCGAAAAAGCGCAGCAGAAAATTCGCAGAAAAGAGCGCAAATATCTGGAACGTGCATCTGGCAAAAAACTTACAGGTCAGACTGCTATTCCGAAAAAGGCACAGGCTGCTTTGACAGCTGCATTTGCACGGGGGTTGGATTTGGTGCTCAAAAAGGGAGATTGGCTGATTCGGCGCGGGATTGACGAAACAGAGATTGCACAGACATTTTATGAACAGGATAGCAAGGTTAGACAAAAGCCGTGTGCAAAGCATCTCCGCACGCTTGGTACACGGGCGCGTCAGGTACGGCGGAGTGGCTCCGGTGCTGCATTGGCGGAGGGGGTCGGGTTGGGGGTGCTTGGGATTGGGCTGCCGGATATCCCGATTTTTTTAGCAGGATTGCTGCGAGGGATTTATCAAATCGCATTGTCCTATGGTGTAGATGTGCGGGAAAAACACGAACAGATATATCTCATGCTGCTGCTTTCTTGTGCGGGTGCGCCGCAGCCGGAACGGCAGGAACGGCTGGATTGGTTGGCACAAGAAATTCAGGCAGGAAGAGAAATATCAGAATGTTTGGAGGCGGTGCAGAGAGAAGCCGCGGAAAGTCTGGCGCAGGGTATGTTGACTGCAAAGTTCATACAGGGCTTGCCGATTGTTGGGGTGGCTGGCGGAATTTATAACCTTCCTCTTTATCACCGTATCACGGGCTATGCCGTGCTGCAATATCAAAAGCGATATCTTTGGGGTCTGTCTGCGCGAAAATGAACAGATAAAGCGGCTGTGATTGGGAAAATACTGGATATTTTTGCAGAAATCATATAAAATGCTTGAAAAATACTCCGCAATCGCATAAAATAGGGGGTGTAATAACTATAAAGAGGCGTTTTATGTTTCATATTGTTTTGGTTGAGCCGGAGATTCCTCAGAATACTGGAAATATTGCGCGCACCTGTGCGGTGACGGGTGCAGTGCTGCATCTTGTGGAGCCCTTGGGGTTTGCTATTGATAATCGGCAGCTCAAGCGAGCTGGATTGGATTATTGGCATTTGCTGGATATCCGCCGCTATCAAAATCTGGAGGATTTCTTTAGAAAAAATCCAGACGGGAGATACTTCTATTTGACGACAAAGGCAAAGCATGCTTACACCGAACCCGGATTTCAAGATGGGGATTATTTACTGTTTGGAAAGGAAACCCGCGGACTGCCGGAATCTCTGCTGATGGCAAATCCGGAGCGCTGTATTCGAATCCCAATGCGGGAGGGTGCACGCAGCATGAATTTGTCGAATGCGGTAGCAGTGACTGTGTTTGAGGCACTTCGGCAAACCGATTTTGCCGGACTGACAGAGGCTGGCTGCTTCCCTGGAGAAATGGACGCGGCATATTGATACAGGAGGAATGGTATGGAAAAAATCCATATATTTTGTGATTCGGCGGCAGATATTCCGCGTGAGTTGGTTCAGAAATATGAAATTGATATTGTTCCAGAAAAAGTCACACATCAAGGAAAGACATTTCGGGAATTCTATGATATGACACCCGAGGAATATTGGGATTTGCTTGACGCATCGGAAGAAATTCCGACAACAGCACAGATTACTCCAGCAGAGGTCATGACAAGCTATGAAAAAGCACGGACTGATGGGTGTACACATGTGCTGGGGATTATTATGAATGGCTCCGGCTCCGGCGGCTATCAGTCGTGCTGTATCGCGCGCACGATGTTTTATGAAGCCTATGGAACCGATATGCAGATTGAGCTAATCGACTCGGAAAGCTACACCTATATTTATGGACAGGTCGTTTTGCATGCGTGTGAAATGCGCGATGCAGGGGACGCATTTTGTGACATTGTACACATTGCCCGTGCACGTCTCAAGCGCTGCGAGGCGGTGCTTGGTGTGTATACACTCAAGCATCTCAAAAAGTCCGGACGTATTTCCGGAGGTGCCGCCTTTGTTGGGGAGGCGCTGGGGCTGAAACCTGTCAGCCTTGTGAAAGCGGGTGCAGTTACGGTGATTGACAAGGCACGGGGAGAGAAAAATCTGATTTCCAAGGTGCTTGAGCAGGTGGCAAGACGGGTTGTAAATCCGAGCGCTCAGAAAGCCGTTTTGCTATATGGAAAAATTGCACCGGAAAAAATAGATGAAATAGAAAAGGGTCTGCTCGAAAAAATCGGGTTTGAATCTGTCGAGCGCAGACCCATCGGAATATCGGTTATCACCAATACAGGACCGCAGGCGTTTGCGGTAGCCTATCATGGAGAACAGCGCACTATCGACTGATTTCGGACGACCGGAAGGCATGTTTTGGGAAATTCTTGCATGATTTCGGTTGGTTTTGGGATTCGCCTGCCGGAAAGGTGTAAAGAATTCGAAAAAAACATACTTTTTTTCAGATTTTCTATTGAAACCTGAACAAAAACCAAGTATAATTTTGTCTTGGTAGTGGGAACCTGGAAAACAGCAGGATTCATGCCAGGAATCCACGATATTTCTGTTCATCGGTCTATATTTTTTCACCTATTATAAAGGAGATGCTATTATGGATTACAATAAGAAGAGCGTAGAGGATATCGACGTTTCTGGTAAGAAGGTCATCGTTCGCTGTGACTTTAATGTGCCGCAAGATGAAAACGGGGCAATCACAGATGACAAGCGCATCGTGGCTGCGCTGCCGACCATTAAGTACCTGCTTGAGCACAATGCAGCAGTGATTCTGTGCTCCCATCTGGGACGCCCGAAGGGTGAGTTCAAGATGAAGTACTCTCTGGCACCGGTTGCTGCACGTTTGACGGAGCTGCTCGGTCAGGAAGTAAAGCTGGCCAAGGACGTGATTGGTGAGGACGCAAAGAAGATGGCGTCTGAACTCCAGTGCGGTCAGGCAATGCTGCTTGAGAATGTACGTTTCCACAAGGAAGAAGAAAAAAATGATCCGGCATTTGCCAAGGAACTGGCAGATATGGCTGAGATTTATGTCAATGATGCGTTTGGTACCGCACACCGCGCACATGCAACCACTGCGGGAATTGCAGATTACCTGCCGGCAGTATGCGGCTTCCTGATTAACAAGGAAATCTCCATCATGGGCAAGGCACTGGCAAATCCGGTTCGCCCGTTCGTTGCGATTCTGGGCGGTGCTAAGGTTTCCGATAAAATCGGTGTCATCAACAATCTCATCGAAAAGTGCGACACCATCATCATCGGCGGCGGTATGTCCTACACCTTTATGAAGGCGATGGGCAAGGAAATCGGCACCTCTCTGTGTGAGGCAGACAAGCTGGATTTGGCAAAGGAACTGATGGCAAAGGCTGAGGCAAAGGGCGTAAAGCTGCTTCTGCCAGTGGATACCGTATGTGCAGACCGCTTTGCCGCAGATGCAACTCCGGTTGTATATGATGCAGGCGCACTGCCGGCTGACATGATGGGTCTGGACATTGGACCTAAGACCATTGCGCTGTTCTCTGAGGCTGTGAAGGACGCTGGTACAGTGGTATGGAACGGCCCGATGGGTGTCTTTGAGTTTGATGCGTTTGCTGTTGGTACCAAGGCTGTTGCAAAGGCAATTGCAGAGTCCAAGGCAGTTTCCATCATTGGTGGCGGCGACTCCGCAGCAGCTGTTGAAAAGCTGGGATTTGCAGCTGAAATGAGCCACATTTCCACTGGCGGCGGCGCTTCTCTGGAGTTCTTGGAGGGTCTGGAACTGCCGGGTATTGCTTGTCTCGAAGATAAGTAATGTAAATTTGGTATGCTCGGGGCGGTATCCCCGCCCCGCGTCTACATAGAATCCTAGTTTATTGTATGCCATCCGTGTTTGAAGGGAAGATAAACCGTTCCGCGGGTGTTGAAAGGGGTATTTGAACAATGAATCGCAGATATCGTAAGACGATCATCGCCGGCAACTGGAAGATGAACAAGACACCGAGCGAGGCGAAGGCTCTGATTGAGGAGATGAAGCCACTCCTGTCTAAGACAAAGTGGTGCGAGATGGTGCTGTGTGTACCGTTCACCGATATCCAGGCTGCTGTCAAGGCCGCAAAGGGCTCTAAGATCGCTATCGGTGCTGAGAATATGCATTTTGAGAAGTCCGGTGCATTCACTGGTGAGATTTCTGCTGATATGCTGAAGGAATTGGGCGTAAAATATGTTATCATTGGCCATTCCGAGCGCCGTCAGTATTTCAACGAAACCGACGAGACCTGCAACAAGAAGGTTCATGTTGCAATTGAAAACGGTCTGCGCCCGATTCTGTGTGTGGGTGAATCCCTTGCTGAGCGTGAGCAAGATGTTACCACCGAGGTCGTGCGCAAGCAGATTAAGATTGCTTTGCAGGGCGTTGCCGTTGAGGATATCAAAAAGGTTGTAATCGCTTACGAGCCGATTTGGGCAATTGGTACCGGCAAGACTGCTACTTCAGAGCAGGCTGGCGAGGTTTGTGCAGCAATTCGTGATTGCCTGCGCGAGCTATATGGTGCACGTGCAGCACGTGCAATCACCATTCAGTATGGCGGTTCTATGAATGCAAAGAATGCAGCAGAACTGCTTGCACAGCCTGATGTTGATGGCGGTCTGATTGGTGGAGCTTCCTTGAAGTCTGCAGATTTTGCAGCAATCGTTGAGGCGGCAAATCAGTAATTTCCGCGTGCGGGTCTTTTCCCCGTGCACATTTGTGAGGGGGACAACGGATAATCTGTTGTCCCTTTCCTGACTAAGGAGTAAATAAAATAATGGCAACCAAAAGAACTACCAAAAAGACAACGACTGCAGCTGCGAAGAAGAGCGGCAAAAAGCAGCCGCTGGCACTCATAATTTTAGATGGCTTTGGTTATCGTAAGGAAACTGAGGGCAATGCCATCGCAATGGCAAAGAAGCCGGTGCTCGACAAGGTGTTCAGTGAGCATCCGCATACTCTGATTGGAGCATCTGGCATGGACGTTGGTCTGCCGGACGGGCAGATGGGCAACTCTGAGGTTGGTCACACCAATATTGGTGCAGGTCGCATCGTCTATCAGGAGCTGACCCGTATTACGAAATCCATTCAGGACGGCACATTTTTTGAAAATGAGGCATTTGAGCAAGCCGTAAATCAGTGCAAGTGGTTCAACTCCACGCTGCATATCTTTGGGCTGATGTCTGATGGCGGCGTGCATTCCCATATTGAGCATATTTGCGCACTGCTTGATTTGGCAAAGCGCAATGGTCTGACTAAGGTTTGTGTGCACTGCTTCATGGACGGACGTGATACAGCGCCAACTTCGGGTGCCGGATTTGTGCAGAAAATTCAGGATAAGATAGAGGAGCTGGGAATTGGCTGCATTGCAACCGTTTCCGGACGTTACTATGCAATGGACCGCGACAAGCGCTGGGAGCGTTTGGAGCGTGCCTATGCAGCAATGGTTTATGGTCAGGGTGCACTTCGTCCGAATGCAGTACAGGCAATTGAGGAATCTTATGAAAATGGTGTCACCGATGAATTTATTGAGCCATTTGTTGTGACAGAGGGTGCAACCATTCAGAAGGACGATGCAGTGATTTTTGCAAACTTCCGCCCAGACCGTGCACGTGAAATCACCCGTGCGCTGGTAGACCCCGATTTTGATGGCTTTGCACGTGAAAATGGCAATCTGCCAATCAAATTCATCTGCATGACACAGTATGATGCAACCATGCCAAATGTTACCGTTGCATTTAAGCCGCAGTCCTTGACCAATACCTTTGGTGAGTATATTGCGGAAAAGGGCTTGACACAGCTGCGCATTGCAGAGACCGAAAAATATGCACATGTTACCTTCTTCTTTAACGGCGGCGTTGAGAAAGAGTATCAAAATGAGGAGCGTGCACTCATCAAGTCACCTTCTGTTGCAACCTATGATCTCAAGCCTGAGATGTCAGCTGTTGAGGTGACCGATGAGGTCGTGAAGCGTATCGAGTCAGATAAGTATGATGTCATCATCTTGAACTTTGCAAACTGCGATATGGTTGGGCATACAGGTGTGATTCCGGCAGCTGTTAAGGCAGTAGAAACGGTGGATACCTGTGTGGGTCGTGTTTTGGACGCCATTACAGCACATGGCGGCTGTGCGCTGATTACCGCCGACCATGGCAATGCTGACCAGATGCTGGAGGAGGACGGAAAATCTCCGTTTACAGCACACAGCACCAATCCGGTTCCGCTGGCACTGGTTGGACGCGATGACAGCGTGAAGGCACTGTCCGAGGGTGGTGTGCTGGCTGACCTTGCGCCGACGATGCTCGAACTGCTGGGACTGGAGCAGCCGGCTGAGATGACAGGTCACAGCCTGTTGGTTAAATAATTATCGGGTAGTATACTTTTATCATACAACCAAAATTTTTAAGGAGTGTTTATACTATGAAGGGTTACATCGAAATCGTTGACGTAATCGGCCGCGAGATTCTGGACTCCCGTGGCAATCCGACCGTTGAGGTTGAGGTATATGTAGAGGCTGATACCGGCGCATTTATGGGCCGTGCTGCTGTTCCGTCCGGTGCATCTACCGGTATCTTCGAGGCTTGCGAGCTGCGTGACGGTGACAAGGACCGCTATCTGGGCAAGGGTGTTCTGAAGGCTGTTGACGCTGTAAACGGTGAGATTGCTGAGGAAATCATCGGCATGAACGCACTCGATCAGCAGGCTATCGACAAGGCTATGATTGAGCTGGACGGTACCCCGAACAAGACCAAGCTGGGTGCAAACGCAATTCTGGGCGTATCTCTGGCAGTTGCAAAGGCAGCAGCTGAGGCAATGGGTCTGCCGCTTTACAACTATATCGGCGGCTGCAATGCAAAGACTCTGCCGGTTCCGATGATGAACATTCTCAACGGTGGTGCGCATGCAACCAACAACGTAGAGATTCAGGAATTCATGATTATGCCTGTTTCTGCACCTTCCTTCCGTGAGGCGCTGCGCCGCTGTGCAGAGGTATTCCACACCCTGAAGAAGACGCTGAAGGAGAATGGTACTCCGGCAGCTGGTGTTGGCGACGAGGGCGGTTATGCACCAAACCTCAAGAAGGACGAGGACGCACTGAAGGTTATCGTACAGGCTGTGGAAGAAGCTGGCTACAAGCCGGGTGAGGACTTCATGATTGCAATTGATGCAGCTTCCTCTGAATGGTGGAACGAAGAAGAGGATTGCTACATTCAGCCGAAGTCTGGCAAGAAGATGACTCGCCAGCAGCTGGTTAAGATGTGGAAGGGCTTCGTTGAGAAGTATCCGATTATTTCTCTGGAAGACGGTATGGCTGAGGAAGATTGGGAAGGCTGGGATATGCTGACCAAGACTCTGGGCGACAAGATTCAGTTGGTTGGTGATGACCTGTTTGTAACCAACACCCAGCGCCTCAAGAAGGGCATCGACATGGGCGTTGCAAACTCCATTCTCATCAAGGTAAACCAGATTGGTTCTCTGACTGAGACTCTGGACGCTATTCAGATGGCAAACCGCGCTGGCTATACTGCTGTTATTTCTCACCGTTCCGGCGAGACTGATGACACTACAATTGCAGATATTGCAGTTGCACTGAACGCTGGTCAGATTAAGACTGGTGCACCGTCCCGTACCGACCGTGTTGCGAAGTACAATCAGCTGCTCCGCATCGAGGAAGAGCTGGGCGATGTTGCAACCTATCCGGGTCGTGCTGCTTGGTTTAACCTCAAGTAAGCATTTCACTTGCCCTGTTGGGTGATGTTTTTACGCTGAGATACAAAGTCTCCCGTATCCTATTTGGATATGGGAGACTTTTTTATATATGATATGAGAAGTTTTTTCTGTTATCAACATATCGTTAAGATACAGAAAAATTTCACTTGACATCGTAAGTCGAGAATGTTATTTTATAACTGACAAATAGAGAATCTATTGTGTGAGTCATGTTGTTTTTCATTCGGGATATGTTGCGAAAAGAGGTGTTTTTATGGATATCGCTGGATCGATAAAAAAGATATTCTTTGTGTGCAACTGTATTTTGCTGTGTCTGGCGTGTTGGATCTGGCTTTCTCCCAATCCTCGTTCAGAGGCATCTGAACCGATTCGGATACAGGTGGAAAATACGCCGGATATAGATGAGATGTATGATATCTTTATGCGGCAGTCGAAGCAAGAATTGATAGAGAGTTTGTCGAGCTTGAGCCAAGATGAGTCCGACGTTGAATCCCTTCTGATTGCAGGTCAGGTTTTATTCAAACGTACAGATTTTACATGCAAAGATTATCTGATGATGATTCGGAATCCAAACAACACTGTCCCTTTGCGTTCCGTTGCAATTGAGTGTTATGCGAAAAAACTTTCGGATTCCGAAGTCGACAAGGACATCGTTGCATTGATAGCGGATTCTGATGTCGATTCTTCCTTGCGTGTGCTTGCGGTTGCATTGCTTCATCATCACTTTGATGCGCAGGAGGAAGCCCATATTTCGGCATTGTTATCCGCAGCAGACAGTGAAAATGATGATTTGGCTTATAATGCAATGAAAGCATTAGAGCATATAGACCCTGAGTGTGCGATGATACGCGCAAAAGATATTTATGAGAACTTTCAGAATGAATCTCCCGCACGAATCAATATTGCTTGTAAAATTTTAGCAAGGTATTATTCTTCCGATAGATTCCATAATATCAATCAGGATGAAGTTCATGCCTTTGTGCAAAAAAGTTTAGAAATTTATGATTTGGTCAATCAAGAGGAAGTGAGGAGTGCTGTTTCGCAAGCGCTTGCGCTTTTGCCGGATTCGTATAGCAAAAATATGGAATGGCATGCTTGAATTCTATGTCAAAATATGTATAAAAGCACATAAAAAAGACAAAGGGAGAACACGGAAATGAAAAAATATATCATGATTCTGTTGGCAGCGGTGACCTGTTGTGTATGTGTAATTTTGTATCAGAATGGATATTTTGGTACAACAACAGAAGAAATACATGGAATTTTAGAAGAAGTCTCTTTGGAAGAACTGGCTGAGACATCTGATTTGGTGGTTCATGGAAGTGTGATTGATATTTCTGAGCCATACGAAATTGAAACAGATGATGGTCAAAGAAGTATCTTTACGGATTATATCATCGAACCTGTCATGCTTTTGCGAGGGGAACCCGCACAGGAACGTGTGCTCATTCGTATGCAAGGTGGAAAAATGGGTCGTCATGAGGTGATTGTTGAAGATAATCCAACGCTTGCCATAGGAGATGAAGCCGTATTCTTTCTCTGGCAGCCGCATATGGGAGGCGGTTTTAATACAAAAGAGAATACCTATTATTATTTGAATCGCATGAGCAATGGCGTGTTCTATAAGAGCGACCAGTCAGAAAGCTTCCAAACGGAGCAGGGCGAGGTACTGGAACTGGCATCATTGCCTCAAAGGTTTACGAATTTAGCCCCTGTTGATCCGGAAAGATTTCGGAGAGAGAATTTGGAAGGACTGAAAAGCAATTTAGAAGAAGGTTTTTTAACACAAAAAGAATATGATCTTTTTGTTGCACGCATGGATACGTATGCCCATGTGGTAGAATAAAAGCGTCCAGATGGTTCCAAGCGACAGAACATCAAAAATAGTATCATGGAAGCAGAGCGGCATGATAGAAGCAGTGCCGCTCTGCTTTTGCATGAAAACCGACAAAAACAGGAGAGAACAGCGTGGTATTACAGATTTCTCTTAAAATTTACCTGTTTCTATGATATAATAGTGGCACAAGTGACTATTATACTGGATATTTCATGATGATATCACGAACGGCTATGATACGGTCAATATTTGATAGATATGTTATTGGAAATAAGGAGGCAGACAAGCTGTGCGATATAGACATTCATCTTATTATTCTTCCCGTTATCGACACAGACGCATGACGTTTGGTGAAGTGATTCGTATTATTTTATTGATTTTGATTGTTGGAATGATTGGATTTGGTACCTTTATGGTATATCGTGCAGTACATGCAGAGGTGATTCTGGCAGATTTGAAAAAGCAGAACGAGGTACTTTCTCAGACGGTTGCACGGTATCAGGCAGTCATGCCAGACCCAGCCCTCACAGGGGCGGCAGAACCACTGCCATATCAGACCCTCTATCCGGAAATGCGGGTCGCACAGACACCGGAGGTAGCGACTGCAAAACGGGGTACGGTGTTTTTGACCTTTGAGGGCGGGCCTTCTCCACATACGGCTACCATTTTAGATGCCCTGAAAAAGAGCGGTGCGCATGCAACTTTTTTTGTGACCGGAAAAAATATTGCGGGAAATGAAGCGCTTGTCAAACGTATGGTAGAGGAAGGGCATACCGTTGGCGTTTCCAGTTATTCTGGTGATTATAAAGCGATTTATCTCTCTCCAGATGCGTTTGTGGAGGATTTTCATCAGGCGTATGAAGCCATATATGCAGCTTGCGGCGTATATCCAACGATTTTTCGCTTTCCGGGCGGTTCTGTGAACCGATACTCACAGAATACCTATCAGCCGATTATTGCAGAGATGCTGCGCCGCGGATTTTTATATTATGATTGGAGTGCTTCTGCCAATGATGCAGAAAGTGGGAATCGTACCATTACGGAGGTCACACAGACCGTTCTGACAGGGGTGCAGAAAACAAAAAATACACCGGTTGTATGGCTGCACGATACGGCAGAGGATACCGCACGCGCGATGGGAAATCTGCTCAGTGAGCTGAAAAAGGCAGGCTATACCTGCGAAGCTCTTCAAAATACGGTGAGACCTGTAACATTTGCATATCCAAATTAGTTCAGGCGGTTCTGCTTTGCCTGTCCATGATCGAAAAAAGCTGGTGCCGGAGTCAAACTCCGGCACCAGCTTTTTTATAAAATATATATTTCCGTATAAAAAATCTCGACATAAAAAACACACTGCCAAAAGACCATAGGAACCTTTGGCAGTGTGAGGGGAGAGAACTTATTCTTCGCCGAGGACTTGATAAAAGCCGTGCCACAACTTTTCCTGAATATCGACAAGGGCACGCTGTTCCTGATCGGAGAGCAGTTCAAACGCGGACAGCTCAACGCGGCGCATTTCGCGTCCAATCCGACGGCCTGCAGTCCGACCGGATTCTGTAAGCGTGACTTCTCGGCTGCGGCGGTCCCCTTCGGAAATCGAGCGGGTGACGAAGCCGCGCTTTTCCAAGCTGTCCACCACACTGGTAACAGTCTGTTTGGAAAGATATAGCTCACGGCTGATTTCGTTTTGGGACATTGGTGTGCGATGTTTGTATAACAGCGTTAATATATTCATGATGTTGGAGGTGACACCACACCGCGCCGCAATTTTATCATAGGCGGCATCAATGCCGTGCCAGCTTTTATAATACCGGTCAAATACATCATTGTTCAAACGTTCCATTGCTTTACTGCTCCTTTAATATGAGAATCGGTCAGCCCGCTGGCTGGGGGACGCTGTAACACGGGCGCTATGTGCCGACCTCCTGAGAGGAACTGCGGTTCGAAGCAGGTCTGCGGCGCAGGGCGAGCTGTGTGTGGCGTAGAAAGATAGGGACAGCTCGATGACAAAATACTCAGACTATCTGATGATGGACTGATTGGAACCAAATCATCTGTTACCGGACTGATTATTTTATTATTATATCGCAGGAGAGGAGATGCCGTCAACTATAAAAAACAGGATTATGCGGGAAAATGCTCATCTTTGTAAGAAAAAAATGAAACACCAACCAAATTTTTACCGCGATGCACAAAACTGGCGTATGGATTTTGTGTAATCATACAAAGTGTATAGAACTTTAGAAAAGGTATTGACTTATTTTGCCTAAGATATATAATTGGATTATCCGATAACGGACTAAACGACAACGGACGAACCGATGTCAGACAATATGTTTCACAAGGAGAAAGGAAGTAATCGTTATGGATTTCAAACTGAGCAAAGAGCATCGCGCGCTGCAGGAAAAGGCAAGAGAATTTACCGAGCAGGTTCTGTTCCCGTATGAGATGGAGTGTGAGGAGAACAACGGCATCTCCCCTGAGACTCATAAGTACATCACAGAGCAGGTTATGAAGTGGGGCTTCAACGCAACCAACCACTCTAAGGAGCACGGCGGCGCTGGTTTGACCCTGTTTGAGCAGGCACTGGTAAGTGAGCAGCTGGGTATGTCCACCGGTGCAATCTGGGACGCTGTTCCGCAGCCTTCTTTCCCGATGAAGTTCGGTACACAGGAGCAGATTGAGGAGTATCTGATTCCGTCCTGTCAGTGTAAGCGCCGTGATGCTTACGCAATCACCGAGGCAGACGCAGGTTCCGACCCGACCATGTGCCAGACCACTGCTGTAAAGTGCGACGGCGGCTACAAAATCAATGGTGAGAAGTGGTACGTAACCGTTGGTAACGTGGCAGACTTCCTGCTCGTTCATACCCATCTCGATGGTGACCCGAACAAGGCTACTGTATTCTTTGTAGAGAAAGATGCACCGGGCGTAAGCGTAAAGCGCACTCCGGAGTTCACCCATCACTTTGCATTTAAGCACCCGGAATTCACCTTCGAGGACGTTGTTGTTGATGAGTCCAAGATTCTGAAGGGCATCGGCGAAGGCTTCAACATGACTAAGGATTGGTTCGTAGAGGCTCGTCTGGGCATCGCTGCTCGCTGCGTAGGCGGCGCTGAGCGTGTGCTGAAGGAAGCAAACGACTTTGCTGCAAGCCGTGTACAGGGCGATCGTGTCATTCGTGACTATCAGGTCATTGAGCACATGCTGGTTGACATGACCATGGATATCATGGCTGCGAAGAGCCTGCTGTACCGTGTATGCTGGGAGATTTCCGGCGATATGGATCGTAAGCTCAAGCATGCTCGTGCATCTGCAATCAAGCTGTGGTGCTCTGAAATGGTTAACCGCGTAACCGATAAGGGCGTTCAGATTCTGGGCGGCCGTGGCTACATGCGTGAGAACGCAGTCGAGCGTCTGTGGCGTGACCAGCGCGTTGACCGTATCTGGGAAGGTACTTCTGAGATTCAGCGCAACGTCATCGGCGGCATGATTAAGAAGCGCGGCACAGAGCTGTACACAGACTGGGCTTACGAGGAATAATGAAAGGATTCCGTGAGGCTTGCTTCTCACAGTAATAGGAGGTAAATATGTTTCCTTTGGAAGGTATTAGAGTGCTTGACTTGATGACACTTTCCGGTTACTGCGGGATGGAACTGGCTGATTACGGAGCGGAAGTTATTAAGGTGGAATCTCCAGAAGGAGACCCACTGAGATCGCTGGCGCCATTGAAAAATGGCGCCAGTGTTCATCATGCCTTCCGTGACCGCGGGAAAAAGAGCATTACGCTCAATTTATGGCATTCTGAAGGGAAAGAGATTTTCAAGAAGCTGGTAGAAACGGCCGATGTTGTGCTGGAAAACTTTGCACCGAACACCATGGAGGAATTGGGATTGGGGTATGATGTGCTGAGCGCAATCAAACCTTCTCTGGTGTATGGACGCATTTCCGGCTATGGTTCGACCGGAGAAGGGGCTAATATGCCCCAGCTTGACCTGATTGCGCAGGCAAAGAGCGCAGTCATGCACTTTACCGGCTTTCCGGAAAATGAGCCTACCCGTATCGGTTTTGCAATTTCCGAGCGATATGCAGCCAGCTTCCTCTCCTCTGCGATTTGTCTGGCGCTGTATCATGCCAGAGAAACCGGCGAAGGTCAGGTAGTGGAAACGACGCTTTGCGGTTCAGCCATTGCCATTTCCGAGGATAAGGTCATCACCTATGGTGCAGAGCATCAAGACCCGATGCGCACCGGCAACGCACACCCGTTGATTAACCCATACGATATCCTGAAATGTAAAGATGGTTATGTGGCAATGGGCATTTCGTCCGATGCCCAATGGGCAAAGTTCTGTGATGCATTCAAACGACCGGAATGGAAAGATGATGAGCTGTATTGCTCCAATCTGGTCAGAGGGTATCATTATTTTGGCGATCTCCGTGATAAGCTGGAAGATTTGTTCTCCGATTATAGCATGCAGGAGATTGCAGATATTTGCGACAATACACTGATTCCGGGTACGATGTGCAGCACAACCAAGGAAGCGCTGCAGCAGCCCCAGCTTCAGGTAAGAAATATGATTGTTTCCGTAAAGGATACCGAGCTGGGTGAACTGGAAATGCCCGGCAAGCCGGTAAAATTCTGCAATCAAAATGAGGAGCCGCTTGCTGTTGCCCCAACTGTGGGTGAACAGAATGAGGCACTTTACACCGCTTTGGGTTTGGATTCTGCGGCCATAGACCGTCTTCAGAAGGAAGGCGTCATTTAAGCGGCTGGCGCGGATAAGCCTGAGATAACGAGTTGAGGAGAGTGAAAAATGAAGAAGGGACCTCTCAAAGGGATAAAAGTTCTTGATTTTTCTCAAGTTTTATCTGCGCCGTTCTGCGGCATGATGCTGGCAGACATGGGCGCAGAGGTGATTAAAGTCGAACGACCTGGCGCAGGCGATATTTCCCGTGAATATGGGCCGTATGTCAATGACATTAGCTTGTATTTCTGCCAGTATAACCGTGGTAAAAAAGGAATCGCTATTGATATGCGGTCGGAAGAGGGCAAAAAGGTTGTTCTCGATTTGGTCGCACAGGTAGACGTTGTAATTGAGAACTTTAAGGCAGGTACGCTGGAAAAGCTGGAAATCGGATATGATAAGATGCTTGAAGTCAATCCAGGATTGATTTATGGCTCGATTTCCGGTTTTGGTACATACGGTCCGCTGTCACACCTGCCCTGTATGGATATCATTGCTGCTGCACGAAGCGGTCTGGTCGCACAGAGCGGTGAGGCAGGCAGCGCCCCCATAAAGCCCGGATTTTCCATGTGTGATACGTGGGCGGGTTTACAGCTGATGCGTGGTCTTGCGATGGCGCTGCTGCATAAGCAGAAGACTGGTAAGGGTCTGCGTGTGGATATTGCCATGCTGGACTGTGCATTTTATATGTGTGAATCGTCTGTTCTGGAGCATTCACTCACAGGTAAATTCACCGAAAAGAGCGGCAACCATTATGTGTGGTATGCACCGTACGGTGAGTTTCGGGCAAAGGACGGCAATGTGGTCATTGCAGTCAAATCGGAAGAGGAGTGGGGCAAGCTTTGCCACACGCTGGGGCTGCAAGAGCTTGCTGCCGACCCGAGGTTTGCCACCAGTGAGCTGCGCGTGCAAAACCGCGATGCGCTAATCGTGGAGCTGGAAAAGACAACGAGTGTTATGGGACGATATGATATGGAGAACAAACTTTGTGCAGTTGGTGTGCCTGCTGCGGCAGTGCAGTCCTTGCAGGAGTTTGACAGCAATCCGCAAACAAAATCGTTGAACGTGATCACTTCGATCCATCAAAAAGGTGTGGGCGATTATGTCGTGACCAACACCCCCGTCCTTTTCAGCAAGACGCCAGTCGATCCGAACGCCTCCGCTGCCGGACATCCGGGCGAACACAGCGTGGAAATCCTGCAGCAGCTTGGCTATGGGCAGGACCGCATCGACAGTCTGCTCGCAGAGGGCGCAGTACACCAGGCAGGTTGATGGTTTGATCATGGTGTGAAATGAATGATCCATCCGATACGCATCGCCTGGTAAAACAGGGGCACGGCTGCGTATTGGGTGGATTTCATTTTTTAGAAAGGGATTTTTATCTGTGAAAGCGAATGAACTGATCTCACCCGATAAGGAAAAATGTGTCCGGTGCGATGCCTGTGTGGACATTTGCCCGATGCATGTTATCCATCGAGATGAGGACGGATATCCGCAGGCTGTGGGAAAGGCATTCCTAACCTGCATCAACTGTGGCTATTGTGTGGATGTCTGTGCGCCCGGCGCCCTGCTGCACAGGGTGCGTAAGCGTTCGGTCAATCCCACAGCTGCGCTGCACGCAGCACTCAAACGTCTGCACGCAGCCAGAGAAAGAGATCATAAGACAAAGCGGGGAGATTCAAAGTAATGAGGAGCGATTGTTTTTTCTTCTGCCCTGTTCGTGTACGCTTCGGAGAGGTAGACCGACAGGGAATCGTTTACAATGGTAATTATGTGGTATATACTGATCTTGCCTTTGAAGAGTTCTGGCGCTCCAAGGGGTACACATACCGTGAGCTGTCAGAGAAGCACGGGTCTGAGGTCTGCCATAGAAAATCGACCTACGATTTCTACGCAAGTGCTTTCGAGGGAGATGATTTGGAAGTTGGCATCAGCAGCATTCATGTAGGAAACAAGAGTCTTACCATAACATTTGAGATATACCGGAAGGGTGAGGAGGAACTTCTTGTCCGCTGTGAGTCGGTATATGTTGGATATGATGTGGAAAACCGTGCGAGCCGCCCGATTACTGATTTGATGAGATCGCTTTTAACTCCGTGACAGTATAAAGAAACGGGAGACGACAGAATGGAAAAAAATACAAGACAAAAAAAGAATTCCGATGTTGAGGTTGGTCTGATTATCGCCAGCGTGGCGATTCTGGTTGCATTTATCATTTTGATGATTGTCAATCCAGATGGTACACTCAATGCAATCACCAAGTTCTTCAACATGATGATTATTGGTCTGGGACCATTCTTTGAGATTATTGCGTTTGTATCCTTTATTGTCGGTTTGTATTTCTGTTTTGGCAAATACGGCAAGGTACGTCTGGGCAATTGCAAACCGGAATATTCCAACTTCAGCTACTTTTCCATGATGCTGCTCGCGTCGTTAGCGTCCGCAGCATTGTACTGGTCCTTTACAGAATGGGCAAGCTATTATCAGGCGCCCGGACTTGGCATCATACCCGAAAGCGTAGAAGCAATCGAGTCTTCCCTGGGATACCAGTTCTTCCACTGGGGCATTGTCAACCAGTCCATGTATACCATTATGGGTGTGGCAATTGCCTACGGTGTTTATGTACGTAAGGTGCCTTCCTTCCAGACAAGTGCGGTTTGCTGCGCAATGCTGGGGGATAAGGTGAAGGGAAAAAGTGCCATTGGCAAAGTAATTGATTTTCTGGTTATCTTTGGCGTGCTGGGTGCGCTCAGCTCGTCGCTCGGTCTGGCGGTGCCGCTGTTTACCGGCAGCTTAAATGTTCTGTTCAATATACCAGTCAATGCAGTGTCACAGATTGGCTGCATTGTATTTATTGCAATTGTATATTCCATCACTTCTTTCCTCGGCACGAAGAAGGGAATGCAGACAATCAGTAACATTGCATCTGTGACCTGTGTGATTTTCCTGCTGTATGTCCTGTTTGCAGGACCAACCACCTTTGTTTTGAAGAATATCGTCAACTCATTCGGTCACATGATTGAAAAACTGCCTCGCATGGCGCTGTTTACTGACCCGGTCAATAACACAGGCTTTGTAGAGAGCTGGACGGTATACTTCATCGCATTTTATCTAAACTATGTTGCCATGATGGGTATTTTTATCGCAAAGGTATCCAAGGGCAGAACCATTCGTGAGGTTGCGCTGTACACCATGTTTATCATGACGGGCGGCGGTATCTTGATTTTTGGTATCAACGGCAGCTTCTCTATCTTCCAGCATCTGGAAGGTATGGTTGATGTCATCGGTTTGGTCACCAGCGGTGTGGGTGATGTCGCAATTTTCAGTATTCTGAAAACATTACCGCTTGGTTCCACCTTGCTGCCATTCCTGATTTTGGTTCTGGTCGTTGGATTCGTGGCACCATCAATGGACTCGGCTTCGCTCGCGCTTGCCGAAACCGTTACCAAACGCGGTACGCCGAAAATGGCACTGCGCCTGTTCTTCTGTATTCTATTGGCAGTCATTCCGCTGTCTATCATTCTGGTTGGCGCAGAATTTACCGCAATTAAAAATATTGCAATTATTATTTCTGCTCCGTTCCTGATTATACTTGCGGGAACCATACTGGGTCTGTTAAAATGGTTACAACATGATGATCACATCGGACTGCATGCGAAGATTGTCGCACAGCAGGAAGAAGAATTGCGGGCGGAAGCCCTTGCGGAGGAGCAGGCTTCGATTCCTGTTTCTGACGCAGCGGGTGAGCTGGAGACTGTGACAGCGGAGCAATCCGTTTAACAGCATTTATAGTTCGTCGGTCAATGGGCATGCGGCAGTTTCCTGCTGCGTGCCTATTTGCTGATAGTTGTCAGGGAGATGCAAAAACACAATGGCAAGAGATTTGTACTATGGCGAGGACGCCAGAACGCGGCTGCAAAACGGTATGGACCAACTGGCCGATGCAGTCAAGACAACAATTGGTCCACAGGGACGCAATGTATTGGTGAGCGGGATTGGCGGCAAGCCAGTCATCACCAATGAGGCTTCGGGTGTGACTCGAGATTTTGAACTCAGCGATATTTCGGAAAACCTTGGTGCACAGATGTTGACAGAGGTTGCCTCTAAAATCAAAGATGAGGTTGGAGACGGAACAACCACAGCAATTTTGCTCACACAGGCTATCATTTGTGAGGGAATCAAAAATATGGCAGCCGGCGCAGACCCTATGGGACTGCGGCGCGGAATTCATGGCGCAGTAGATGCGGCGGTGCAGTCGATTCGTGAAAGCGCATATCAGCTGGAGAAAAAAGAGGATATCGTACAGGTTGCGTCTATTTCAGGCGCAGACCCGCAAACTGGAGAAATGCTGGGCGATATTATGGAGCAGGTCGGACGGGACGGTGTCATTACCGTGGAGGAGTCCAAGACCATGGACACACGCTTCGAAATCGTTAAGGGAAGCCAGTTTGACAAGGGATATCTTTCAGGATATATGGTGACAGATTCGGAAAAGATGATTGTCGAAATGGACGAGCCGTATCTGTTGTTTACCGATAAGAAAATTACCGACTTGCAGGATATCCTGCCGATTTTGGATCAGGTGGCACAGCGCCGCGGACGTCTGGTGATTGTGGCAGAGGACGTGTCCGGTGAGGCGCTCAAGGCGCTCATCATCAACAAAATGCAGGGCACGATTGAGGCAGCGGCAGTGCGCGCCCCTGGATTTGGTGACCGCAAGAAGGCCCTGGTCGATGAATTGGCGCTGCTGACCGGCGCAACCGTTGTCCGTGAGGAAACTGGATTTGTTCTGTGTGATGCGACCATGGATATGTTGGGTCGTGCAGAAAAGGTTACCATCAGCAAGGACCGCACGGTGATTGTTGGCGGAGCCGGAGATAAAGAAGCGATTCAGGCAGAGATTGAAAAGCTGCGCCGCCAGCTGGCAGATGCAAAGGACGAGTTTGCAGTAGACCGTGCACGGGAGCGGCTGGGCAAGCTTGCCGGAGGTGTGGCGGTGATTCGCTTGGGTGCGGCTTCGGAGCTGGAGCTGAAGGACAAAAAGGCGCGTCTTGAAAATGCGATGCATGCGGTGCGTGCTGCAATGGCAGAGGGAATTGTAGCTGGCGGCGGTGTCGCATTCTGCAATGCGATTTCGTCTGTGCAGGCATATGCCGATGCGCGTGAGGGAGACGAGCGTGTGGGTGCGCAAATCGTTGCACGTGCGTTGTATGCTCCATTCCGTCAGATTGTAGAGAATGCAGGTATGGACGGTGCGGTTGTGGCGACAGAGGCTGCAAAGCGCGGTGTCGGCTTTGGCATGGACGTTACCACGGGAGAATATGTAGATATGATTCAAGCGGGCATCGTCGATCCGGCCAAGGTGGTTCGTCTGGCGCTGGAAAATGCGGCGTCCATGGCGGCAGTATTCCTTACAACCGAGGCGAATGTCATCGACCCCAAGGACGAAGCATGGCTGCGTGCGCAGATGGCTGCGGGTCGAAGCCCATTTGTATAATCATATTTTATGGGGATACCCTCGTGTCCTTGTTGATACAGATAAAAATGGTGCCGGAGTTGATTCTGGCACCATTTTTTATCCATATTTTTGATTATATAGCTGCTGTGTCGGGCAGCCGTATTACCCGCCATAGAAAATAAATATCAGGATGAAAAGCTGTGAGATTTTCTCTGACAAACAAAAAAGCAGGCAAAAAATATGATGTAGAAAAGCAGATTTTGATTGATAAATTGTAAGAAATCTATGACGCGATAATGCAATTTGGACGCTTCTGCTGCGATGGGGATACCAGCCAATATTGCGACGAAACCGGCTGTGATGACTTGGGGAAAGAATTCTGGAGGATATGCAGATAGCAAATCACAGCCATGAGAGCAAAATAAGCGGAGAGATACAGATACGCTCTCGGCAATCTTCAATTTTATGAGTATCGTATAAAATTTTATTGTGATACTGTCAATATTTGGGTAGGTAGAATGTGATGTGAAATATAAATAAAATGACGAGAAAGTTTTTGGATATTTTGTTATTGACAAGAACACTTTTGCTTGTTAAAATACAGAATCAAAGAAACATATAAAAGAACTAGGTATTTGAGAAAGGTTGGACTGTGTATGCGCTATGTATTTCCAATCCTTCTGCGAGCCGGCTGGCGCTGCGGACGAATGTGATGTATCTGCGTTTATCATCAATACACCACAGACAAAGGAGAACATCACAATGGATACAAATAAAACTTACCGATTTGAAACCCTTCAGCTGCACGCCGGACAGGAGCAGCCAGACCCGGCAACCGGTGCACGTGCGGTTCCCATTTATCAGACGGCAGCATACGTGTTTGACTCTGCTCAGCAGGCGGCAGAGCGGTTTGCATTGCGTGATGCCGGCAATATTTACAGTCGCTTGACCAATCCCACAACGGCAGCCTTGGAAGCGCGGATTGCGGCGCTGGAGGGAGGAACATCGGCACTGGCTCTTGCTTCCGGTGCGGCGGCAATCACCTACACCTTACAGAATCTGGTGCGTGCTGGTGACCATATTGTGGCACAGCGTACAATTTACGGCGGTTCCTATAATTTGTTGCAGCATACATTTCCGCAGCAGGGGGTAACGACCACCTTTGTTGACCCGCTGACTGAGTCCTTCGAAGCAGCAATCCAACCCAATACCAAAGTCATCTTTGTGGAAACCCTCAGCAATCCCAACAGTGATGTCATCAATCTCGATGCACTGGCACAGATTGCACATCAGCATCAAATCCCCCTTGTCGTAGACAATACATTTGCAACCCCTTACCTGATTCGTCCGATTGTACACGGCGCTGATATTGTCGTACACTCTGCTACCAAATTTTTGGGCGGGCATGGTACAACTTTGGGTGGTGTGATTGTGGAAAGCGGTGCTTTCGATTGGAAGGCATCTGGAAAATTTCCGCAGCTTTCGGAGCCGGACGCAAGCTATCATGGAGTATGCTTTGCAGATGCTTGCGGTGCAGCGGCATTCTGTACCAGAGTTCGTGCGGTTCTCTTGCGGGATACGGGCGCGGTTTTGTCTCCGTTTGATGCGTTTCTGTTATTGCAGGGATTGGAAACCTTGTCGCTGCGTGTGGAACGCCACGTACAAAATGCCCTGCGTGCCGTTCGATTTTTGAGTGAGCACCCTGCCATCGAAGCAGTACACCACCCGTCTTTGTCAGACAGTCCAACACATGATTTGTATCAAAGCTATTTCCCGCAGGGGGCAGGCTCTATTTTTACAATAGAAGTTGCAGGCGGTGCGCAGGCAGCGCAGCAGTTTATTGACCGCTTACAGCTGTTTTCACTGCTTGCCAATGTGGCAGATGCAAAATCTCTGGTGATTCACCCTGCATCGACGACGCATGCGCAGATGAATCTGGAGGAGCAGGAGGCAGCAGGGATTCGCCCCGGCACGGTGCGCTTGTCCATCGGACTCGAGCACATTGAAGATATCTTGGAAGATTTGAAGCAGGCATTGGAGCATTGAGGAGGAAATAACATGGCAAGAATCTTTGCACGTGCTTCTGATTTGATTGGCGGCACACCACTAGTGGCCCTGCATGCTGTTTGCAAGGCACATGGTGTAAAGGCGCGTGTTCTGGCAAAGCTGGAATGTATGAATCCGGCGGGGTCTGCCAAAGACCGAGCGGCACGTAATATGATTGAAGAAGCGGAGCGCACAGGACAGCTGAAGCCGGGTGGCACAATTATCGAGCCGACTTCCGGCAATACTGGAATTGGATTGGCATCGGTCGCTGTCCCGCGTGGATATCGTGTGATTCTGACCATGCCCGAAACCATGTCGTTGGAGCGCCGCCGTCTGATTGCTGCCTATGGCGCGGAAATTGTACTGACATCGGGCGCAAAGGGTATGCAGGGGGCTGTGGAACAGGCACAGGCACTCCATGCGGAACTGGAAGGCAGTATCCTTGCGGGGCAGTTTGACAATCCGGCAAATCCGGCGGCACATTATCAGACCACAGGGCCGGAAATCTGGCAGGATACCGACGGACAGGTGGACGCTTTTGTTGCCGGAATCGGAACTGGAGGCACCATCAGCGGGGCGGGAAAGTATCTGAAGGAACAAAATCCCAACTTGCATATTTTGGCAGTTGAGCCGGCAGATTCGCCTCTGCTCTCAGAGGGGAAAGCGGGACCGCATAAGATTCAGGGGATTGGTGCAAACTTTGTACCACAGACGCTCGACCGTGGAATCTATGATGAAATTTTTACAGCACAATTTGACGAGGCTGTTGCTTTTGCCCGTGAAATCGCCCGAAAAGAAGGGCTGCTGGTGGGGATTTCTGGAGGTGCAGCAGTGAGTGCTGCCATTGACTTGGCAAAGCGTCCGGAATATGAAGAAAAGACAATTGTTGTGATTGTACCAGATACGGGAGACCGTTATCTCAGTACAGGTATTTTTGATACCGATTGCTGAACGTATACTAATTTTGTATAATATGTCCGAAAAGGTCGAGAGAATTACATATAAATTAGGTATGAAAAAGAGGAGAAGGACTTGCAAAGCCGTGAAAAAGACGGTATAATAAAAGCACAGAAAGGGAATCCAAAGTGATAGAAAATCACAATTCCTTTCCTTCTAAAAGATAAAATATGATAATTTTCTTGCCATAAGGAGAAGTTGAAATGAACAAGTATGTATGTGATATCTGCGGATATGTTTATGATGAAGCTATTGGTGATGTAGACAACGGTGTAGCAGCTGGTACAACATGGGACGCATTGCCGGCAGATTTTGTGTGTCCGCTTTGTGGTGTGGGCAAGGAATCCTTCTCTAAGATGGACTAACTCCCATTCCCGAAGCATTCCAAACAGATTTACCTTTTCATGATTCTATCTGAAATTCCGATTTCCATCTTTTATTTTGCCTCAAAAAGGACGCAGTTTGCGTCCTTTTTGAATGGATATTTCGAATCAACAAAGAAGATTCTCGTTTGATGACTCGTATAGAAAACCGCCTGTTCAGAAAACAGCTTTCTGAACAGGCGGTTTTTTTTGTTACGTAAAAGCTTTGTACACCGGTGGGAAAAGGATAAGTACACGCAGATAAACTTATCTCCGGGTCAATACAGCTTGTTACCAGATTGGATAGGAAACACAAACGATGATGTTCTATGTGTTATTCGGGCAGTGTACCGAGCATCTGACGGTGCACACGGCGATATAGGAGCACAGCGGCGAGCAGACCAACGGCTTCTGCCAATGGAACGGACAGCCACACAGCCGATAAGCTGTATCGTGCCAAAAGTGCGGCGAGTGGAAGAATCACAATCAGCTGACGGAGCAGAGCCACAAACAATGATTCATTTCCGCGTCCCAATCCTTGCATACAGCCGGACAGAATCAGCGAGACACCAGCCAAACAAAATGAAGTTGAGATGATGCGGATACCGGGAATCCCAATGGTTACCATAGCTTCCGAGGCATCGAACAACCGGAGCAGCGGAACAGGCAGTGCCTCAAACAGCAGCGTGCCGACCGCCATGATGCCGAGTCCAAGAAGCATTGCATGACGGGTGATTCGTTCGATACGGCTGCGCTTTTTGGCACCATAGTTATATCCAATCATGGGAATCAGCGCATTGTTCAGACCGTAGATGGGCATAAATAGAAAGTTTTGCAGCTTGTAGTAAATTCCATAAAATCCTACTGCAGTTTGTGAAAATGGCATGAGGATATGGTTGAACCCGATGGTGAGCACACTCATCAGAGATTGCTGCAAGGCAGCCGGCAGACCAATCCGAACGATTTCGCGCAGGATAGTCCTGTCCGGTCGGAAGCCGCGCATCTGGATATGAATATCGCGGTTGCATTTGACGTTGATGAAGAAGCCAATCCCCATAGCGATGATTTGAGACAGGACTGTGGCAAGCGCTGCGCCCGTGGTACCAAGGGCGGGACAGCCCAGCAGACCAAAAATCATAATGGGGTCAAGCACACAGTTGAGCACGGCACCAATCAGTTGTGTAATCATGTGATAGACGGTGTTGCCGGTTGCCTGCATCAGACGTTCTGCTGTGAACAGCAAAAATACACCGCAGGAGGCAACCGAAACAACAGTTACATAGCTGGTTCCCATATCTATGACAGTGGGGATATCCGTAAACAGGGAGATGAATGTCCGACCGAACAGCAGACCAAGCACAGCAAACAGAATCCAAAAGCAGACAGACAGGAAAATACCGTTGGAAGCAACGGCGTCTGCCTCCTGTTGTTTTTGTTCGCCCAGACGACGGGACAGCAGCGCGTTGATGCCAACTCCTGTGCCGGTTGCTACGGCAATCATCAAAAGCTGTACCGGAAACGCAAGTGTCACTGCGGTCAGGGCATCTTCGCTGATACGGGCAACAAAAGCGCTGTCTACAATGTTGTACAGTGCCTGTACCAGCATGGACAGCATGATGGGGAAGGACATGGTGAGAATCAGGCGTCCCTCCGGCATGGTACCCATTTTGTTTTCGTTTGCCTTTTCCATAAGGAATCCCCCTGTTTTGTGCAGAATGGACGGCAGAGTCCGACAATCCAGTCAAGACTGGGTGATGAGCATTTGATATAAAGTCCGAATTCAGATGGTCGGAAAATGAAGTTTTTGACACCCTAATTATAGTAGCGCGTTTTTCAAAAGTCAAGCGGGAAAGCGAAAAAAACCGCAGGAGGGCTTGTTGGTTGTGAAGAAATACCAATACTAAAATCAGGTGCCGAAGTAGGAAAAGTGCATATAATCCCGTTTTGAGGTCCAAGCATCACCGCCCCAAGCAAATCCATGGGCTGCAAAGGCGCGTACGACATCTCCGCCGGCAGGAATGGAATGGGGGTCAAGAATGGGTGTCCAGTGGGAACCGGTTGTGACCTTGATGACTTTTCCGCTTGCATCAATGGTACACTCCATATTTTCCATATAATTGAGGTCAATGGCAGTTCCTTGCCGGTGCTCGGAGCGTGTGCTGGCGCGCCAAGAGTAACCGCCGGCATCTTTGATTGGAAATTTTTCGTCACCCTCAAAGATTTCATCGAATACAGCATGTACTTCATCTGCAATTGCACGATGGATTTTGAAGGTTCTGGTTGCGGGGGTTTTCTGTCCGCTGGACAAAAGAGACCATACTTTCACAGTCACATCGACCATGTTGGCTTCTGCTTGCTCCTGTGTGGTGTAATAATCCCCATTTTCCCCAAAGACAGACAGCTTTTTTTCGGAAACGGTACCAGAAACTGGAATGGGCTCTCCCATAATCAAAAGCTGATTGTGCGCTTCGGATTGTTCTGGCTCAGGCTGTGACGTGTTCTCGGTCTGTTCCGACTGGTCGGGTTTGGATAAGAATTCCGTTCTGCCATCGGTTTGCGCCTCTTTGTCTGTGTTTTCAGGCTTCGTTCCCATGACTGTGGTGCCGTCTGTCATCATATCAGAAGGCTTGAGCGGCTTGGTGTCAAAGGACGATAAGAAACGGTTCGCCATAATCAGGGATTGCTCACGGGTGGCAGTACCCAATGGCTCCAAGAGCGTGCGTGTTTGACCGGAATGCTCGGGGTCAGGGGACTGCAAGACTTCAACCCCTCGTATGATTCCGCTGGAGAGCATGATTTCAGTTGCGGAAACGGCATAGGGACGTAAATCCTTACCGTCTGGAAAGGATTTGGCAGATACTGTGATTTTGGGCTTGTCCGCTTCGCAGCGTGTGCGTACATTTTCCAAGATCACACAGAGGTCTTGCCGGCTGACCGGCTCATTCGGAGCAAAATGGTTTTGGTCACGTCCAGAAACGAGCTTCATTTCATAGGCGGTATTGACGTCGGGGTCTTTACAGTCCTTGAAATACACTTTTTTTGTCCGCGGAACTTTTGTTTTTCTCTCGGCTTCATAGAGATTGAGGGCAACCGCGCAAAATTCGGCACGGGATATGGGCGTGCGTGCATCTAGGGAAGCGAATTTATCGGGAGCCAGTCCAGCGGTTCCCGCTGCGAGCACATCGGATTTTGCCCAAGGAGAGATTCCTGTGAGTGCATGAGCATGGGATAGGTTGGAAATCGAGAGTATGGCAGTCAAAAGTGTACAGAATAAGCGGGGATATTTCATTTTTATGAGAACTCCTTTCTGAACCCGTTTGCAGAATAACGGTGGAAAAGAAAAATTACAATTTGGTTACAGGTTCATTACATCATATTCCATATCAAATGTCAATTATATTGACGAAAATCACTTGGTTTTGTTCCACTACTTGGAATACACTCTTTCGAATGAGATACAAGTTGGGGATAACTCTGTGCATGAGGTGGAAAAGTGATTACATAGAGAATCGGAAAAAGGAGAGAAAAATCAGATAAAATGCAACTATTTCAGAGAAAATAAGGAAAAAATGGAAGGGATAAAAAGTTATGCACACAATCCACAGGGTTATCCACAAAGAGAATGATACAACAAAAAATAACAAAAAGTAATCATATCATACGGTCAAGGGTACGATAGCTGAGAGCCTCTGCAATATGAGGAGCGCGTATGATATCTGACTGATTGAGGTCGGCGATGGTGCGCGCAACACGGAGCAGTCTGTCATAGGCACGGGCGGTCAGACCAAGGCGGGAGAACGCTGCCTCCAGCATACTTTGTCCCTCGTCATCGATCGGGCAAAAGGCTGCCATGTGAGCGGGTGGGATTTGCGCATTATAATGAATGGGAACCGAATGGAATCGGGCGGTTTGCAGGGCATGGGCTTTCTCTACCCGCGTCCGAATGGCTTCTGAGGTTTCTTCGCTTCGCTCTCCGCGTGCTGCAAGTGCAGCGTAAGAAACTGGCTGGACAGCAACCTGAAGGTCAATGCGGTCGAGCAGCGGACCGGAAAGACGACGCAGATACTTTGCGACATCAGCAGGCGAACAGGTGCAGCGTGGTGTGCCATACCAGCCGCATTTACATGGATTCATTGCGGCAATCAGCTGAAACCGTGCGGGATAGGTAACCTTTCCTGCGGCGCGCGAAATGGAAACCACGCCGTCCTCCAAGGGTTGGCGCAGAACCTCCAAAACATTGCGGTGAAACTCGGGCAGCTCATCTAAGAACAGCACCCCATTATGCGCTAGAGAAATATCACCTGGAAGTGGAAGCCGAGAAGCGGTCGCTGAACCTCCTGCAAGCGCTTGCGCAGAGATGGTGTGATGTGGTGCGCGTATGGGGCGGGTGGTTAGTCTGGCAGCTTCGCTGCCACGCCCGACAGCCGACCAGATGCGAATAACCTCCAATTGCTCAGATTCGGACAGCGGAGGAAGGATTCCCACGAAGCGCTTTGCCATCATGCTTTTGCCGGAGCCGGGAGAGCCGGACAGCAGGATATTATGTCCGCCAGCAGCAGCGATTTCAAAGGCACGCTTGACCGTCTGCTGACCCAGAACATCACAAAAATCCGGAATTTCCGGCGGTGGCGGCTGCGGCGTGTCGGTGGAACATTTTGGCAGAGGGATATGATCAGATAGGTGTGAAAGCAGAGCGGAAAGTGTTTCGACCGGACAAATGGTAATATCTGACGCAAAGGCTGCCTCCGCGGCATTGGCGGCAGGCAGGTATACACGCGCAAAGCCGGCGTCCCGTGCAGCCAGCACCATAGAGAGGGCTCCACGAACAGGACGCAGTGCACCCGTGAGGGAAAGCTCTCCTAAAAACATAGCGTTTTGTTTTGGAGGGGCGATTTGACCCGATGCCGCAAGAATGGATAACAGAATCGGCAAATCGTAGACCGGCCCTTCCTTGCGCACATCGGCAGGCGCCAGATTGACCGTGACCCGTGAGACAGGCCATTCATAGCCGGAAGATTTGATTGCGGCGCGTACCCGTTCTCCTGCTTCGGATACTGCCTTATCCGGCAGTCCGACAATATCCAAACGCGGCAGTCCGGAGGAAAAAAAGCATTCTACGGAAACAATATATCCGTCGATACCGGTCAGACCGGCAGAGTGAATCAAGGAAACCATACCAATACCTCCCCGAAAATATGCAAGTATATGATAGTAATATAATATACTTTTCCTGTGTTTGCCAAGAATTTTCTGAAAATACAGGAGAAATCACAAAATCTCATAGTGGACGGGTTTACATAATGCTGTGAAGTGTGATAAAATATTAACGGTAACGTATTTTGCTTTTAGAACCGCACCCGTGGTGCGTCGTTCTGCTTTTTTCGTCAATCCGTAATTTCCATCAAGGAGGATTTCAAAACATGGCAAGAAAAATGAAGTCCATGGACGGTAACACTGCTGCGGCACATGTGTCGTACGCATTTACTGAGGTTGCGGGTATCTACCCGATTACCCCTTCCAGCCCCATGGCAGACAACGTTGACCAGTGGGCAGCCGCTGGCCAGAAGAACATCTTCGGTACGACCGTAAAGGTTATCGAGATGCAGTCCGAGGCCGGTGCTGCTGGTACTGTGCATGGCTCGCTGGCAGCCGGTGCACTGACCACCACCTACACAGCTTCTCAGGGTCTGCTGCTTATGATTCCGAACATGTATAAGATTGCGGGCGAGCTGCTTCCCTGTGTATTCCATGTTTCGGCGCGTACGGTTGCTTCTCATGCGCTCAACATTTTCGGTGACCACTCTGACGTTATGGCTTGCCGCCAGGTCGGCTTCGCAATGCTCTGCGAGACCAACCCACAGGAAGTCATGGATCTGTCTGCTGTTGCACACCTTGCAACACTGAAGTCCCGTGTGCCTTTCATCAACTTCTTTGACGGCTTCCGCACTTCCCACGAGATTCAAAAGATTCAGGTATGGGATTACGACGATCTGGCTGAGATGTGCGACATGGAGGCTGTGGAAGCATTCCGTAAGCGCGCCCTCAATCCGGAGCATCCGGTTATGCGCGGCTCTCATGAGAATGGCGACATCTTCTTCCAGCACCGTGAGGCCTGCAACAAGTACTATGATGCAGTTCCTGCCATCGTAGAGGAGTACATGGGCAAGGTCAATGCAAAGCTTGGCACCGATTATCAGCTCTTCAACTACTATGGCGCACCGGACGCTGAGCGTGTCATCATTGCAATGGGCTCCATCTGCGATGTGGCAGAGGAGGTCATCGACTACCTGACCGCACATGGCGAGAAGGTTGGTCTGGTAAAGATTCGTCTGTATCGTCCGTTTGCAGCAGATAAGTTTGTTGCAGCAATTCCGGAGAGTGCAAAGAAGATTGCAGTCCTCGACCGCACCAAGGAGCCTGGCGCACAGGGCGAGCCGCTCTATCTCGACGTGGTAACCGCACTGCGCAACGCAGGCAAGAACGACATTGTGGTTACAGGCGGCCGTTATGGTCTGGGCTCTAAGGATACCCCGCCATCTTCTGTATTCGCTGTTTATGACGAGCTGAAGAAGGACGAGCCGAAGCACATGTTTACGCTGGGCATCACCGATGACGTGACCTATCTCTCTCTGGAGGAGCAGCCGTCCCCGAACACCGCAGCAGAAGGCACTACGGAATGTAAGTTCTGGGGTCTTGGCGGCGATGGTACGGTTGGTGCAAACAAGAACTCCATCAAAATCATCGGCGACCATACAGACAAGTATGTTCAGGCATATTTCCAGTATGACTCCAAAAAGACCGGCGGTGTAACCGTTTCGCATCTGCGTTTTGGTGACAAGCCGATTAAGAGCCCATACTATATCAATAAGGCAGACTTTGTTGCCTGCCACAACCCGTCTTACATCACAAAGCACTTCCCCATCGTGCGCGATGTAAAGCCGGGCGGCGTATTCCTCATCAACTGCCAGTGGACTCCAGAGGAGCTTTCTCATCATCTGGCAGCTTCCGAGAAGCGCTATATTGCAAAGAACAACATTCAGCTCTATACCATCAACGCAATCGACCTTGCGATTGAAATTGGTATGGGCAAGCGTACCAACACCATTCTGCAGTCTGCATTCTTCGCGCTGGCTAAGGTGATGCCTTCTGAGGAAGCAATCCGCTTCATGAAGGACGCTGCAACCAAGTCCTACCTGAAGAAGGGTCAAGATGTGGTTGACATGAACCATAAGGCAATTGATGCAGGTGCAACCGCATTTGTTAAGATTGATGTGCCGGCTTCCTGGGCAGATGCACAGGACGAGGCAAAGGGTGAAGCACTGATTGGCCGCGAAAAGACCGTGAAGATGGTTGAGGATATCATGGAGCCTGTTGGCCGCATGGACGGCGACTCCCTGCCGGTATCTGCATTTGCTGGCGATCATGTAGACGGCACCTTTGAACAGGGCGCTGCTGCTTATGAGAAGCGCGGTGTTGCAGTGACCGTTCCAACTTGGAATGAGGCAACCTGTATCCAGTGTAACCAGTGTGCTTATGTCTGCCCGCATGCGACCATTCGTCCCTTTGCGCTGACTGAGGAAGAAGCTGCTGCTGCACCGGAAGCAACCAAGCTCATGGATATCAAGGCTGGCAAGGGCAAGGGCGTTTATAAGTACGCTCTGGCAATTTCTCCGCTCGACTGCATGGGCTGCGGTGTTTGTGTTGGCATTTGCCCGACCAAGTCGCTGTCGATGGTTCCGCAGGAGCAGGAAGCTGCGCAGCAGGATACTTTCGATTATATGGTTGCCAAGGTTTCCGAAAAGGACGAGATGATTTCCAACAAGTCTGTGAAGGATTCTCAGTTCAAAACTCCGCTGCTTGAGTTCTCCGGTTCTTGCGCAGGCTGTGCTGAAACCGCGTATGCGCGTCTGATTACACAGGTTTGCGGCGACCGTATGTATATTTCCAACGCAACCGGCTGTTCCTCCATCTGGGGTGGTCCGGCTGCTACCTCTCCGTACACCGTGGATAAGAACGGTTGTGGTCCGGCTTGGGCAAACTCTCTGTTCGAGGATAATGCAGAGCATGGTCTTGGCATGTACTATGGTCAGAAGGCAATTCGTGACCGCCTGATTGCAAAGCTGGAAGAAATGGCACAGTCTGAGAATACTCCGGCTGAGGCAAAGGCTGCAATTGCGAAGTTCATGGAGACCAAGGAGGACGGCGCTGCTAATACGGAGGCAACAAAGGCACTCGTAGCAGAGCTGGAGAAGGGCGCTGCTGCTGGCTGCGCACTGTGTAAGGAAGTTCTGTCCGAGAAGGAATATCTGTCCAAGAAGTCCATCTGGATTTTTGGCGGCGACGGCTGGGCATACGATATCGGCTTTGGCGGTCTGGACCATGTTCTGGCTTCCGGCGAGGACGTCAATGTTATGGTATTTGATACCGAGGTATATTCCAACACAGGCGGACAGGCTTCTAAGGCAACCAACATCGGTGCGGTTGCACAGTTTGCTGCTGCTGGTAAGACCATTGGCAAGAAGTCTCTGGCTGAAATTGCAATGAGCTATGGCTATGTTTATGTGGCACAGATTGCAATGGGTGCAAATCCTGCACAGACCCTGAAGGCAATTGCTGAGGCAGAGGCTTATCCGGGACCGTCCCTCATCATTGGATATGCGCCGTGTGAGATGCACTCCATCAAGGGCGGTATGACCAACTGCATGAGCGAGATGAAGAAGGCTGTTGACTGCGGTTACTGGAATATGTTCCGCTTCAATCCAGCACTCAAGGCTGAGGGTAAGAATCCATTTACTCTGGAGTCCAAGGAGCCGACTGCAAGCTATCGTGACTTCATCATGAATGAGGCACGTTACTCTGCTCTGACTCGCTCCTTCCCAGAGCGTGCAGAAAAGCTGTTTACAGAAGCAGAGGAAGAATCCAAGAAGAGATTCACACACCTGCAAAAGCTGCAGGCGCTGTACAGCATCGACTAAGAGTCCAAACTCAATTTCAAAAAAAGCCACCCGTTTTGGGTGGCTTTTTGTATAAAGAGTAGAAACAAAATTCACAAAATGTTCCTTGTATTTTGGTAAAAAAGCATTTACACTAGAAACAGTATGTCAAATGGCTGCCGGTTTAGAGACAGTCATCAATGCAGAGGAGGCGTTTTGAATATGCGTTGGAAACAGATTGGAGCCATCGCGTTATGTATCGTTGCTGTGACTGTTTCTTGTTTTGTGGGCAGTGGAAGAAAGCAGAATGAGGCAAGTGCAGGCATGCGTCTGGATTTAGCTGCACAGCCATATAATACCGTTGTGCGTTGGGAGCGGGAAGTCCAAAAGAACAAGATGGGTGATGATATCTCCATGATACAGGGATATAATGCAGAGGGGGATACGGTGGTATCCATCTTGGAGGAAGATAGCCCAATTATTACCATATCTACCTATGATGCACAGGGAAATAAGGTAGAGACGGCAAGCTATGACAAGGATAAGCGCTTTGTACATAGTGTGTATACTTATAATGAAAAGGGCGAAAAGGAAAGCTGGGAGTATCAGGCACGCACCTTGGAGGGTGTGCAGAATACAGAGCAGACCTATGCGTATCAGTACGGAGCAGATGGACTCGCTGAAAAAACCACTTATCAAGCGGGTCAGCCAATCGCAAAGGAAACCTATACCCGCGAGCAGACCGAGCAGGGAACCATTGTTCGAACGGTTGTGCAAGGAGAATTATCACCGGATTTGACCTGTTACGACGATGCAGGAAAGCCGCTCTGGAGAGAAAAGGATACCTACCGCATGCAATATTACTATGACCGGCTGGGGCGAGAGACGGAAAACTGTGTCATTCATGATGGTATGCAGCAGAACCGAACCGTAACCGTTTATGGAGAAGATGGGTTTGCTTGCCGCCGGATTTTATACGGCGTTTCAATGGACGACGTAATTAGCGTCAGCGAAATGGAATGTCTGCCGGAAACACCAGAAATCTGGCTGGATTTTGCGCAAAAGCAGGAAACCAGTGTGCTGCTGGCATCTCAGTAGAAAGAATCGTCAATTTCTCCCTTGACCATCTTTGGATTTGGACAGATTGCTGGACAGAAGATGGCGTGTTGCACAAATTTGTAAAAAGATTTTGTAAAACCCGCTAAATTTTATAGATTTTTTTGTGCGGATATACTTGCAAATATGCATTGAAATGGTATACTTATTTTAGGAAACATTCCTAGTAAGGGGAATGTAAGATAGAGAAAAATTTTATTTGCCGTCAGAGGATAGAATCAAGAGGAGTTTTATAAAAATGACATATCAGATAACACCAGATTTGTTGACAGGAAATACGATTATTGATGGAGAACATCGCCAGCTGTTTGATGCAATCAATGCACTTTTAGATGCTTGCGCACAGGGAAAAGGACGCGGTCAGCTTGCGCAGACCATGAGTTTTTTGGAATCGTACATTGCGAAGCATTTTGCACATGAGGAGCAGCTTCAGGCACAGACTGGTTATCCAGATGCCGTGCGCCATAAGGGGCTGCACGACGGGTATAAAAAGGTCGTAAGCGAGATTTGTCAGGAGCTGGAGCGCACAGGACCAACCGTTGCACTGGTGGGTAAGGTCAATACCAATGTGGGCGGCTGGCTCGTGACGCATATCAAGCGGGAAGATGCTAAGGTTGCTGCACACATCAAGGCTTCTAAAGGTTAATGATAAAAAACGCCCTTATGGGCGTTTTTTTTGAATGGTTCTATCATTTTTCTGTGAAAATTGTCTGTTTATTTGGGCAGAAGAGCTCCAATTTGGCTTTCTCCGAGCACAATGATGCCATTGGCGCGCAGAAGCTGTGTGGTGACTCCATCACCTGCAACACGGGTATGAGTAAAGTTTCCGTCATAAATGACACCAGCACCGCAGGAGGGGCTGCGCTCCTTGAAGATTGCATAACGACAGTTATATTCACGCGCAAGACGCAGGGTTTCCTGTGCGCCGCGGATAAAGGCATCGGTTACGTCTGTGCCGTCTCGAGAAATGATTTGATCGCCTTGCCGCTCGGCAGGCTCACGCGGGGTTTCCAGACCACCACGGTGTTCTGGACATACGGGAATCAGTATATGCTCGTCCATCAGGCGTTCCAGCTCTGGGCAGTAGGCATGAGAGCCATCATATCGACAGTTCATGCCGAGCAGACATGCGCTGACTAAAATGTTCATCGAAATCCCTCCGTTAAATCTTTGATAACCGCCCCGGCAAGAATAAATCCTGCAACAGGTGGGACGAATGAAACACTGGCAGGAACTGGTCTGCCAGCCGTTCCCTTCGTTTCATCGGGGAATAAGGCATAGCGCTCCGGTGGAATCCTTGCAGCCTCTTCGGTCGAGAACACAACCTTGAGTTTGCGGATTCTGCGCTTTTTACATGCCTGCCGAATCACGCGGGCAAGGGGGCAGACTGATGTTTGATAGATATCTGCAACCTGAAATTTGGTTGGGTCGAGTTTATTTCCGGTCCCCATAGAGCAGATGAGCGGAACACCCAAACGGTCACAGGTTTCAATGAGATGGAGCTTTGCAGTTACGGTATCAATGGCATCAATGACATAGTCAAATTTGGATAAATCCGGCATATTGTCCGGAGAAAGGAACATTTGCAGGGGAGTGACCGCACAATGGGGGTGAATGTCCCGAATTCGTTCTGCCATGACTTCGGTTTTGGGTTTTCCGGTTGTTGAGGCGAGGGCAATGATTTGGCGGTTGCGGTTGGACACCGAAACCGTATCGTTATCAATGAGCGTGATGGCGCCCACACCGGCGCGTGCCAGCCCTTCGGCAGCTGCGCCGCCAACACCGCCAACACCGCAGACGGCAACATGTGCCTGCGCCAGTCGTTCCAGACTCTGAGTCCCCAGAAGTAATGCGGTGCGCGAAAATTCTTGCATCATGAGATAGATTCCTTTGCATGAATAGATTTGGTAAAACAGTGTAAAAAACCCTGTCGGCATACAGGGAAAGGCTTCCTGCAAAATTATACTGCAAATCACAGGCAGATACAATCTTTTTATGCAGGAATATCTGTGATTTTTGCAAGAAAAAAGACGGATAAAAAACCAAATGCAGCAGAAGCAGACCTTTTCAAAGCATTCGATTTATGATATAATGAAAAAGACGCGGCATCAGTCGCGTAGATTTTTTATTTGGAAGATTGTTATGGGGATAAAAATTACCCCAATGATTGAAAGTGATTTGGAGAGAAGAAAGCGCATGCAATTGCATTTTGGAAAATCGGGACTGCTGTGCCGCATGGCAGCGGTGGTTCTATCTGTTTGTTTGCTGACGGGAATTGCGAAAGCGGCAGAGCAGTCCGGCTCCGCCACGGCAGCCCCGACAACGGACTACCTTCCTGTTGTCATGTACCATCATTTTGACCCACAGCCGGGAACATCGAAAATGATTGTATCCCCAACACGCTTTGAGGAGCAGATGAACGCGCTCAAGCAGGCAGGATATACCGCCGTAACACCACAGCAGCTGGTAGATTATGTAGACAAGGGTGTGGCATTGCCCGAAAAGCCAATTTGGATTACGATGGACGATGGATATCGCAGCAATATAGAAGTTGCAGCTCCGATTCTGGAGCGCAATGGATTCAAGGCAACCGTTTATTGCATTGGCGTTTCCGTAGGAAAATCGACCTATAAGAACATGGGGGTGCCAATCATTCCGCATTTTTCTTATGAGGAAGCAAAGCCGTGGAGTGATAAAGGCGTGATGACCATTCAGAGCCACACCTATGACATGCACAATGTATCAACCTTGGATACCATGGGCTATCGACGTGGTGTACTGCCGCGCTCTGGAGAACCGCTGGAACAATATATAGATACTTTCTATACGGATTTTAACAAGTCCAACGAGGGGATTCGACAGGGATTCGGTGCAGACAGCTTGTCATTTGCCTATCCCTTCGGGCTGCACAATGCAATCACAGAGGGCATGCTTCAGGCGATGGGTGTGCGAATCACAGTGACCATTCGGGAAGGAATCAATACGCTGGTGCGTGGTGATGCTTCCAGCTTATATGGCATGGCGCGCTTTAATATTACGGAGGATATGACAGGGGCACAGCTGCTGGAAAAAGTTCGCGAGCCAGTGGCATCATGAGGGCTTGTCAAATCAAAAAGGGAGAGCAGAACTCTCCCTTTTTTATTGCTTTTCGAGAAATTGTACAGGCACATTTTGTGTCAGCCAAACGCCGTTGGCAGAACGGTAAAACAGATAGCCCATTTGTGCCATCTGACCGCTGCATACCCGATACAATGCCAGATTACCATGTCGGATTCCGACCATACAGGCGGTTTCTGGGTCCTCCGACAGATGCACATAGAGACGTTCCTTGGAAATCAGTCCTTGTTCAGAAATCGAGGCAACATATTTTTCTCCGGTCCCATGCCATAAAAATTCAGGAGGCTCCACGGCTTCCAAATCCAAATCGACTGCAATGGAGTGCCCCTGATTGGCACGAATCTGTGTTTTATCCTCATTAAAAGCATAACGCTGTTTGGCATCTGTGCGGACAATTTCTTCCAGCATATTAAAGTTAAAGGGCAGGAATTTGCTCATACCGGAAATCAGTGCCTGTACATCTGCCCAGCCGTGCGCGTCCAGTGTAATTCCGATGGCTTGTGGCTTGTGACGCAAAACAAGGGACAGAAATTTACTTTCCTTGGTAAAAGACATAAAAGAGGAACTCCTTTCAGTGAAGCCTTGGTGCAGAGGCGCTTAGCAGCTCGGTCAAGTAGCTGCGTGCGTCCAGTAATGTATGCAGGTGATAATTGAGGACAATACTATATTCCTCTGGTTTGGAATGGGAAACTGGGGACGGAAGCGCTACACCCAGCGCAGCCAGCCGCTGCCGGTTTTTTTCGTTGGGTGTGCCCAGCGTATCCATTCCGCAAAGTGCAGACAGTGCCAGATACATTTTTTCGGCGAGCTGATAACAGCCGAACAGATAGGCAGATTCTTCTTTCCGCTGTTTGCGGTGTGGAAAAGGCTGTTCAGAAAAAATCCGGATTTCATCATGCAGACGACGCAGTTTTGTTTCAAAGGGCGGGAGCGCTGGATAGTGTCCGGAGAGCAGAAGTTCTTGCAGCGCCGAGAGATATGCCGCCGTGTATTCGCCGAATAGCCGCAGAATCAAGCTATGGTTGTTATAGGGCTTGAGGACTGCATTGATGGCAAAGCCCACAGCAAGCCCAATTGAGGTATCCAGAAAACGGCTGATGGCATAGGCAACCGGTGTGCCTCGCGTCGGGTCATACAGACAGACCGAGACAAATACGATACAGGTAAGCGGGACTGCAAAGCCGATTCGAAGGGGCTGACAGATGGGAATGAGTAAAATAAGACCCAAGCCGATGGCAATATAACGGTCATTTGGAAATAAAAGCGTAAAGAGACAGCCGGCAAGTGCGCCGCAGGTGATGCCTGCAAGCTGGGTGGTTGCGGCAGTGATGGCATCGGACAGGGTACGGCTCATGACCACAATAGCGCCGATGGCGGCAAAAATGGGCAGCGGGTTGGGACGCAGGCTGTCTAACAGGAGCGCAAGAACAACAGCGAGCCCGGTTTTGATGGTGCGAAGTCCGATGTGATAATGTGGCTGTGGGGAACGAGACATAGATTCCTCCTGTAAAAGGGATATGCTTTGCCGGCGCAAACCCCTTGAAGTATGTTTATGATACTACGGAATGACGGGTTAGGCAATACGGAAACCCAAAAATACAGGAAGAAAAACACAAAACGTCAAATTCACATCACATTCATTGACTTTGTGTGTCCAATGTGCTAAAGTGGAACTATACATATTTGGAAGATGAAATGAAATCATCATATCAAATAAAACCGTTGCTAGAGGTGACAAATATGAAAAAGGAACTGGGTTATGGTATGGCGCTTGCCGGCGTATTGGCTGGTGCTGGCGCGTTGGCTGTGGCACTCATGCGCAAGAAAAAGCGTGAGGAAATCTATCATGAAGCAGAGCTGAAGGCGATGAATGAGCTAGATGAAATGATGAATGATGGAAATGAGGACACAATGGATTGCGATACCTGCTCTTGCGCAGATGCCTGTGCAGAGGTTTGCGCCGAGGCTGTTCCGCAGGAAGAAGAAACTGAAGAGACTCCAGAACCGCCCACAGTACCTTGATTTTATTGATGTCGAAACAGGCGAAGCCAATGTGCTCCGCCTGTTTTTTCATGAGAGGAGAATGTAACTATGATTCCGTATGAAGGCCGCGTATTTCGTCCGCCGTCCGAGGCGTATAGCTTGATTGTACAGGTGACCATTGGCTGTAGTCACAATAAATGTACATTTTGTGATATGTACAAAGAAAAATCGTTTCGAATTCGCAAGCTGGAGGAGATTTATCACGATTTTGACCTTGCCCGTCAGGCTTATCGCCGCGTCGAGCGCATCTTTTTGGCAGATGGCGATGCCCTCATGTGCCAGACTGCGCACATGGCAGAGATTTTGCGCTATATTCAAAAAGTGTTCCCCGAATGTGAGCGGGTGACAAGCTATGGCTCTCCCGCCTCGATTCTGGTGAAAAAGCAGGAAGATTTGAATTTGCTGCATGAGCTGGGATTGGATATGATTTATATGGGTCTGGAGTCCGGTTCTGATGAGGTGCTGCGCCGTGTCAATAAGGGAGAAACAGCAGCAGAAATCGTTCGCGCTGGACAGATGGTCAAGCAGGCTGGTATGAAGCTTTCTGTGACCTGTATTGCAGGGCTTGGCTCTCTGGAGCTTTCTCATACCCATGCCGTAGAGACCGCACGGGCGCTTTCTCAAATGAAGCCGGAGTATATCGGGCTTTTGACGCTGCTCTTTGAATTGCCGACTCCACTCATGGAGGATTGGCAGGCAGGGCGCTTTTACCTGATGAAGCCAATCGAGATTGCACAGGAGACTCTGGTGCTGCTCGAACAGATTGACTGTGAAGGCAGTGTGTTCCGTGCCAATCATGCGTCAAATTACGTGAATCTTGCAGGTACACTCAATCAGGACAGAGAAGCCATGTGCCAAAAGCTGCGCGCAGCGCTGGACGGACAGGTACGGTTCAAGAGCGAAGCATTCCGTGCGAGATGATTTCTGCGGATTCAGCGAAAACAAACAGGAAACGGGCAAAAAGAACGCCAAAAACTGGGATATTTTTTAGAGGATTGGCAGGACAAAACCCATGGAACGTGATATAATGAAAAGCAAACAGGGCGGTTTACAAAACATACCATGTGATATCAAAGGGGATTTGGTTGCAATTCACATATATCGTATGATATAATAAAATCGTTCGGATTACATCAATGATTCAGAACAGTATAGCCACTTTTTGGGGTTCAGAAAGTAATTCAACGGCATAAGCTATGCCGTATGTTCATTTTTTGTTTCGTCTGGAGGAGCAGCATGGATTCCATTTCTCATACTCGCGTTGCCAATCTGTTATTGGCTCATATTGAGACCGAGACTGGCGTGACCTTTGATGCGAATGCCTTTCGTTACGGAAATCTCAAGCCCGATTTGACCGGTACATATTTGACCAAACGGCATTACCCTTCCATCATGTTTGAAGAGGTCAAGGATAAGATTCGTACATTCTGTCAGAATTATACGCTGGGTGATGTCAATGGACGGGAATTGTCGGTTGACTTGGGTGAAATCTGCCATTATTTAACAGATTTCTTTTGCTATCCGCATAATGATGATATCTATCCGCATGGTTTGTTCCTGCATTACGTCTATGAAAAGCGCGTTGCCCTATGCCTGAGACGCAGCCTCACCGAGGCATATTTTGAAGGCTGGGTGGAAGATATTTCTGCACCGTTTCATGCAGAGGCACTGATTGCCCGCATTGAAAAGCTGCACGCAAAATATAAGGCGCTGCCGCATCACAGCATGGTCAGTGATATGGAATTCATTTGTCAGGTGACCACGCTCTGTGTGAAGGGAATCATCAATATTTCGTATGTTGGCAGCGAAGAAAAGACAGGTATCACAGCATAATAAAAAACGCATCCTAATGGATAGGGTGCGTTTTTTTACTCTAATTGATGGAAATTGGTGTGCTGAGCAATTCTTGTACCAGCTCAGCTGGTAAATCTGGAAAGGAAATCAAAGGTTCAGGCTCTGTAACACGCTGCCGCAATGGGTATTCCAGCCATACAATATCGTGCCATGAGCCAGACTTCCAGCCGCTTCGAGGAAACAGCCCCACTCGCTGAAAACCGATGGACTCATGAAAGGCAATGCTGCTTCCGGGAGCAGTGACACAGGCATAGGCGGTTACGATATTTTGATGCCGCAGCAGAGCAAGAAGTGTTTGGTAGAGCCGTGTTCCAAGATGATGCCGCTGGAAGTCCAAGGACAGGTAAATGGACAGTTCTACGTCCCAGTGAAAGCCCATGCGCGGGTGAAAGGGAGCGGCATAAGCGTATCCGATGGCTGTGCCGTTCTGCTCTGCAACGAGATAAGGATAATGTGCGGTGATGGAGCGAATTCGTTCGGTAAATTCTGCGCACGATGGCACATCATATTCAAGGGAAATTGCAGTTTGGCTGACATAGGGGGCGTAGATTGCAAGCAATGCAGGGGCGTCCTCTGGAACAGCTGGACGAATGGTGATTTGCGGTAACATGGGGACCTCCAAGGTTGGATTTAGAATCGTCTGCGGCGGTGCGAGCCGCGTCGGATATGATGCCGCCGGCGTGGAACGCGCCGCTGAAAAGGGGTACTTTTTTTGACAGTATGGATTGCAGTAAACCACATACCGAGTAAGGTGATGAGCATTGAGGCAATGAGCTGTTCAACGAATCTTGACGAATCGTTTTCGTCAGATGGCGCAGGACGAATATCACAGGGGAGCGGATATGGCATCGTACGCATCACCTGTGTGCTACCATTGCGGGTAATTTGTAACGTGCGCAGACCGAGCGCATTGGCTTGCTGAGAGAGAGAAAGTGCCTGTGCGTCGGTTCCGATTGGGAGCGTTACAGAGACCGGTGCGCAATCTGTGCCGATTTCGGCTCCTGTCTGTGCAGCAAGCGTGGCAACCTGTTCCCCATGCAGCGTGACGGTATGAAACGTGCCAAAGCCATAGGCGAACAGCGTGCGCATATCACGCCATGTGTAGTAGCGGTTGCCGGAAGCACCGAGGGAAACTGCAATTAAGGTCATACCGTCTTTGCGGGCAATCATGACCTGTGTGTGCTGCGCTTTGCTGGTGTAGCCGTTTTTACCAGCGAGTGCATCAGGAGTGTAGAACGCCGAATCCTTACGCAGCATACGCTGTTTGGTATAGAAGGTACGCGGTGCGGCGTGCTTGTTGGTTGCGGGCATGGTATAGGTCTGTGCACCGGAAATCTGCAAAAAGCGCGGCTCCTCCAGCAATGCGGCCGTGATGCGTGCAAGGTCGCGCGCTGTGACAAGATGCGAGGGGGCGTCCAGTCCGTGGGCATTTTCAAAGTGGCTGTTCGTGCAGCCAAGTGCAGCAGCACGCAAATTCATCATACGGGCAAAGGCTGCCTGTGAACCGGCAACGGCTTCTGCCAGCACATTGGCAGCATCGTTTGCCGATTGCATGAGTGTTGCATAGAGCATGTCCTGCAAGGTGACCATTTCTCCGGCAGCCAGACCAATGTGTGTGGAGTCGCGTTCGATTTGTACCGCGGTGTCCGATACCGTAACCGTTTTTGACAAATCATCGACCTGTTCCAACACGAGGAGTGCGGTCATCAGTTTGGTCACAGAGGCAGGCGGTGCGGGTACATCTGCATTTTTCTCGTATAATGTTTGACCGGATTCTGCACAGTATAGAATGGCCTCTGCGCCGTAAAGCGGTTCTTGCAAAGCAGGGGCGGCAGAGGCTGTGCTGCCAAATAGGGTAAGCAATGTGAGCAGTGCACAGCACAGCAAACGGACGAACATGAGATTGCTCCCTTCTTACACGTTGTTTCCATCATACACTATTTACGGGGCGTGTTCAAGTGTCGAGCAGCAGAAGCTGTAAGATGGTTGTAACAGAATGAAAATTTTGCTATAATAACACAAACAAAGCCTCAACAGGATAGAAAGGAGTGTATAGCACGTGGAATGGATTGGGATTCTCTATCTTGTGACGGTCAATGTATTGGGTGCAGGTGCGGTGGTTTTGGATAAATGGCTGGCACAGCATCAAAAATGGAGAATTCGGGAACGAACCTTGTTTTTGTATTGCTGGCTGGGCGGCTGTCCGCTGGTGTATGCAGCCTTAAAAGGGTGTCGGCATAAAACGCTGCATCGTTCCTTCATGTGGGGAATTCCTGCAATTTTTATATTACAAATGGTAATTATATTTCTGGTATTATACATTGGGTATCGAAATGGGGTTTGGTTTACATGACACAGTTTTTGATTGCGCATTTTATTGGCGAAGCGTGCGACAATGTACGTGATGCACGGATACGAGAGCGTTATGGTGTGCTGTCCGGTGTCGTGGGGATTGCCTGTAATGTGCTGCTGTTTGCGGCAAAGCTGCTCATTGGTTGGCTGACAGGAGCCGTCTCGGTTGCAGCAGATGCGTTTAATAACCTTTCTGATGGACTATCCTCGCTGATTTCCATTGTGGGATTTAAGGTATCCGGACGTGCGCCGGACGCACAGCACCCATTTGGATATGGACGAACGGAATATATTGCGGGGCTGATTGTTTCCATGCTGATTTGTGTGGTTGGCGTGCAGTTTTTGCAGACCTCTGTGGAACGCATTCTGCACCCGAAGGCAGTCTCCTTTACTTGGACGGCGGCAGCGGTCTTGGTTCTTACCATGCTGGTTAAATTGTGGCTCGGCACATTCAATCGTTCGCTGGGCAGGCGGATTGAATCTCCAACCCTGCTCGCTGCCATGCAGGACAGCTTAAATGACGTGGTAACGACCGGCGTTGTGTTGGTGGGTATGATAGCAGGACAGTTTACCAACATGCCGGTAGATGGCGTTGTCGGCATTATGGTTGCCTTTTTTATTATATGGTCAGGTATTTGCATTGCGCGGGATACCTTTAGTCCGCTGATTGGGCAGGCGGCTGACCCGCAGATTGCGCATGATATTGCGGACACGGTGCTGCAATATCCAAGCATTTTGGGAATCCATGATTTGATTATCCACAATTATGGGGTTGGAAAATCGCTTGCCTCTCTGCATGCAGAGGTGCCGGATACGGCAGATATTGTTGCGGTACACGAGCTGATTGATGAAGCCGAACGCAAGGTTTGGGAAAAAACTGGTGTATATACGGTGATTCACATGGACCCTGTGCGGGTTGGCGATCCCCGAATTGACGCAATGCGCGAGATGACGCTGGGGATTTTACAAAAAATCGATCCGGCACTGACCATGCACGATTTTCGGGTTGTGGAGGGAGAGCGCAGAATCAATTTGATTTTTGATGTCATTGTTCCGTTTGGATATACAAAGGAACAAAAGGAAGAAATCAATGCCCGCATTGTGACAGGACTGCGCGCACAGGATAAGCGATATCAGCCGGTGGTTACGCTGGAACACACGATGACGATACAATGAAACCTACAAGGAGGATTTTCCCATGCTGTTGATTCGAAATGCACAGGTCATGGACCCATACACAGGATTAGATGAAAAGAGAGAGATTTTGATTGATGATAACGGAATCATTTCCGCGCTGGATACAAGCGTAGATGCTCCGCAGGACTGCCCCGTTTTGGACGCAATGGGCAAGACCATTTGCCCGGGACTGGTTGACACACATGTACATTTCCGTGACCCCGGGCAGAAGGAAAAGGAAGATGTGGCTTCGGGTATGCGTGCTGCCGCGGCGGGTGGATTTACGACCGTAGTCTGCATGGCGAATACCATACCCACCTGTGACAATGTGGAGACACTGCGCTATGTGCAGCAGCAGGCACAGAACGCAGGAGACTTTGTCCATGTGAAGCAGGCGTGTTCGATTACAAAGGGGCTGAAAGGTGCTGAGCTGACGGATTTTTCTGCACTGCTTGCCGCTGGTGCGCCCGGATTTACTGACGATGGACTGAACCTGACAGATATGAACCTGTGTCTGACAGCGATGGAGCGGGCGGTACAGGAGGATACACTGCTGTCTTTTCATGAGGAGGACCGCTCGCTGGTGCTGTCGGCAGGCGTGAATTTTGGCTCTGCGGCTGCCAAGGAGCTTGGGGTTCTGGGAGCAAAGTCTGCGGCAGAGGAGGCGATGGTGGCACGAGATATTGCGCTTGCTTTACGGAGCGGGGCGCGGATTGTGTTCCAGCATATTTCGAGCGGGTTGTCCGTAGACCTGATTCGCGCAGGCAAAGCGTTGGGCGCCAAGATTTACTGCGAGGTCACACCGCACCATATTTCGCTGACAGAGGACGCGGTTTGTCAATACGGAACCTATGCAAGAATGAATCCGCCGCTGCGAAAAGAAGCCGACCGGCAGGCGCTGATTCGCGGATTGCAGGACGGTACCGTGGACATGATTGCAACCGACCACGCCCCCCATACGGCAGAGGAAAAAGCACGCATTTTTGGACAAGCTCCGTCTGGAATTACTGGCTTGGAAACGGCTTTTTCGGTATGTAATACCTATCTTGTGCGCACGGGTGCGCTCACAAAGATGCAGCTTTTGGAAAAAATGTCGCGCAATCCTGCCCAGATTTATCGTTTTGCGGATAAGTCGATTGCTGTGGGAAACCGTGCAGAGCTTGCCATGCTGGACTGGGATTGCGAAAAAATATACAAAACGTATTATTCAAAGGGAATTAACACACCGTATACCAACATGCCGTTGGTGGGTTCGGCAATTTGTACGATTATGGGAGACCAAGTTGTGAAGATTTCATAAAAAGATTGATAAATTTTACAATTGTGAATTGATTTATTCTATAAAATAGGCTACTATGGTAAGTAAGAAACAGTATGAAATGAGGAGTGCGATATGGCAGAGCAGCATAGACGACAGCCCGTCAGAAAATCCAAAAAGCAAATTCGCCGGCAGCGCCAGTTGACTGTTGCCGGTGTAGTCGCTGGAATCTTCTTGATTATTTTTGGGTTGGGAGCACTTTGGGGACGCAGTCTGGGAGGCGTCAAGGCAGAGGATATTGCAAAAACCTTGCAGGGCATGGGACAGGCTGTGCAGGTAAGCTATGATTACAGCAATGTATTGCGGCTGCAAAATCGAGATACGTTTTATGGCTGGAGCGAGGCGGAGAATCAAAAGAATTTTACCATCATGTATCAAGGTGCGATGCAGATTGGCTCGGATACCTCCAAGCTTACCAAAGATGACATTGTGATTGACAAAAAAACGGTGACGGTCAAGGTGCCGGCAGTTAAAATTATTGTAAACGAAATCAATCAGTCCTCCATCAGTGTGTATGATACGGAGGATAAAAAGTTTCGGGAAATTCGGTTGGAGGATTTTACGGGATTCTGTAACGATCAAATGCCCATTGATGAACAGGCGGCTTTTGACAGCGGAAAGGTATCGAGCGCACAGGAACGACTCACCAATGTGATTACCCTGACGCTGAAAGAAATGGCGAAGTTTGAGAGCGTCAAGGTGGAGTTTCAAAACGGCTGATTGAGATTGTGAAAAAAAAAAGGGTGCTTAGGTGTCCCTTTTTGTTTTTCTCATACACAATACCTGCAAAGGACAGTCGGAAATGTTACCGTATGAAAATTTAGGAAGCTGACTTGACATTGTCCTGCAAGTGTGATAGATTAAAAATAACTTAATACCGACAAACGAAGTTTTTAGGAAAAAGCCATGTGCTTACCGAAGGAGTAAAACTCTCAGGTTTCTGCCCACTGGGTGGATCAGGACTATAAACGGATGTGGCTCTGGAGAATCCCGCATCACGGGTGCCGAAGGTGCAAGGCGTACAGCAATGTGCGCTAATCTCTCAGGCAAAAGGACAGAGTGGATTTTAAGCCCGATGGGCGTTGTTTTGTTGTTCGATTTTGGAACAACTGGCTGCGCAGCTTCGGGCAGCAGAGCGAACCATCATCTCGTTTTTGTGTATTCTCCGAATACAGGAAAATGGGGTGTCTGGCTTCGCTTTTTCTTTTTCTTTGGTTTGTTCGGAAATCGCGAAAAAGGGGTAAAAAACAATGGATATGGATCAACTTGCGGCAATTGTGAAGCAAATCAGCGGGTTTGTATGGGACAATCTGCTGTTATACCTGCTGGTACTGACAGGCGTATTGTTCACAGTCCGCACCGGATTTGTGCAGGTCAGGCATCTCGGAACCGGTCTCAAGCGAATGTTTGGTTCCTTCAGCCTCAACGGGAAAAAGGCAGACCATGAGGGTATGAGTTCCTTTCAGGCACTGACCACTGCGATTGCAGCGCAGGTCGGAACCGGCAACATCACAGGCTGTGCAACCGCTCTGGCATCTGGTGGTCCAGGCGCGATTTTCTGGATGTGGATTTCTGCATTCTTTGGTATGTCCACCATTTATGGTGAGGCAGTGCTGGCGCAGAAATACAAAACCGTTGGAGAGGACGGTCAGATAACCGGTGGTCCGGTTTATTACATCAAGGCACGTTTTCAAGGCAAATTTGGAAAATTTCTTGCAGGATTCTTTTCGATTGCCATCATTTTTGCATTGGGATTTGCTGGAAATATGGTGCAGTCCAATTCGATTGGCGATTCCTTCCGCAATGCGTTTGGTGTCAACCCGATGTATGTCGGTGTTGTGTGCGCTGTAATTGCAGCGTTTATTTTTCTGGGCGGTGTCAAGCGTATTGCATCGGTTACAGAAAAGCTGGTGCCGATTATGGCAATCTTTTATATCCTCGGCTGTGTTGTGATTTTATTTATCAACCATGCAGCTCTGTGGGAGTCGATTCAGGCAATTTTTGTTGGTGCGTTCCAACCGCAGGCAGTCGCTGGCGGCATTGCGGGTGTGACGGTGAAGGAAGCAATGCGTTTTGGCGTGGCACGCGGACTGTTCTCCAATGAGGCAGGCATGGGTTCCACTCCACATGCACATGCGCTGGCAAAGGTTGAAAAACCGCAGGATCAGGGCGTGATTGCCATGGTGGGCGTGTTCATTGACACCTTTATCATTCTGACATTGACTGCACTGGTTATCATTTCGTCCGGTGCGCTGGCGAGCGGTGAGACTGGCTCGACCTTGGCGCAGATGGCGTTTAATCAGGCATTTGGCAAGTTTGGCAGCATCTTTATTGCAATTTGTATGTTGTTTTTTGCCTTTTCGACCATCATTGGCTGGTATTTCTTTGGAGAAGTGAATGTCAAAGCGCTGTTTGGGAAAAAAGCAGTCAAGATTTATGCGGCAATCGTTGTCCTGTGTGTTGTCTTTGGCGCAGGCTTAAAGGTTGACCTGGTTTGGAATCTTTCCGACCTGTTTAATGGTTTGATGGTGTTCCCGAACCTTGTTGCACTGATTGCGCTCAGCGGCGTGGTTGCAAAGATTGCAAGAGAAGAACACAAATAAACAAAGAGATTTGGCACAGCAAAAAAGAGAGTGCGGATTTGGAATCATGGGGTTCCGTCCGCACTCTCTTCGTTTTCTTGCGCTGCGATATAGAGTTCTTCACATTCACGCTGTGCCGCAATGAGGGCGTTGATTGCGTTTTCGGTTGCATGGAACAAGCGATGGTATAGGGCTTCATAATCCGGCATAGAATCACCTCGGTTATATTTTAGGACGAATTGTCCAAAATGTCAATAGGACGATTTGTCCTGCGATATAGTGCAGTAGGTGATGTATATGCGAATCCGAATCCGTGACCTGCGCGAGGACTCTGACCTGACACAGCGGGAGATTGCAGACTATCTCATGTGCGACCAATCGCTGTACTCGAAATATGAACGCGGCGAACGTGTTTTGCCATTGGAAATTGCAGTCAAGCTGGCACAGTATTATCATACCAGTGTGGATTATCTGGTGGGCTTGACGGACGTTCGAACGCCGTATCAGCGTGCTCGGTACAAGTAAATTTTATGCGAAAATCGCATAAATGTCAAGACGTAAATTTGGAATGACATACAATGTGTTTGAGGTGAAAGCATTGTACGATAGAATCCGAAATTTGCGTGAGGACGCAGACTTACCACAGCGCAAACTTGCAGAGCTGCTGAAAGTGACCCAAACAACATATTCAAGATATGAAAACGGGGCGCTGGATATTCCAACCGATACGCTTGTGACGCTTGCAAGATTTTATGATACAAGCATTGACTATTTGGTAGGGCTGACAGATGAAAAAACACCATACCCCAGATAAAGGCTTCCGGTGCGGACAGGGTTCGCACCATTTTTGTATGTAGAAAATAGAATGCTGCTTGCAGCATCAGGCGCAATTGGGTAGGAGGGCATGTCATGGAATATTTATGGGCTGCGAGCGTCACAGCCATGCTGGCACGTACATGGATTTGGCAAATCGTCATGTACTTGTTTTTGCTTTACGGCTGCTGCCGCCTGCCGTTTTTTGCATTTTCCAAGATAAGACCATGGATTGTCATTGCCCTTGGGATATGTATTGCAGCACGGTTTGTTCCCCAAGCGCTTGGAGTTGAGCGGCTTGTTGTTTGGATACAGAGTCTGTTATATTTTTGGATTTGGTATCAATGCTTGCGGGGGATTCGGGAACTGGAAGGGACTTATGGAAATTTGAACGAACGGGCAATCCGGTCTGCCTGCTGGACAGAGCTTGTGCTGGCGGTTCTTTTGGTTTGTGGGCTTTCGATTGCGCCTTGGTTTGATAAAATGATACCATCTGCCCTGATTTTGCTGCAAACATGGAAAGCCTATTTGCTGTATGGGTGTCATCGGAATTACGAAATACGACGGAAACAGCTTGCCGGACTGACAGACTGTGCATGAATTGGCGTATCGGAAAAAAGCACGTGATTTCGGGTTAAAATTTCACCATCTCTATGGTATAATGGTTTCAGAAAGAAGGTGGGCGGTTCAGTGGGCAAAGCAATCCGAGCCATAGCATTTGTTTTCTGGCTTTTGGTGACAGGCTATAATTTATATATTGAGTTAAGAGCAAATGGCGTGGTCAGTGTTCCGGTCAAGCTGTTGTTTGCAGCGGCATTTGTACTGCTCTGGACCATTGCCTTTCCACCAACCAAACAGAATATGGGCAAGTGGCTCATGGTGTTGTTCCTTTATTATATTTGGGTGCTGCTCAACCTTTTGTTTTTTGATACAGCCTTTGGCAGACATCAAACACATTATGGAATCAATTTGCAACCGTTTTATACAATTCGTAATTATTTGCGCGCATATAATCGTGGGTATATTCCGGATATTGCAATGGTCAATCTGCTGGGCAATATTGCGGCATTTGCGCCGATGGGTTTCTTTCTGCCCAGTCTGTGCAGGCGAATGGGAAACCTGTTTCTATATCTCCCCTGTATGATGCTGATGATTTTGGGGGTAGAGGTCACACAGGTGCTCACCAATTGCGGCAGCGGGGATATTGATGATTTTATTTTGAATATGGCGGGCGCGTTGGTAAGCTGGCTGTTCCTTTGGCCGCTGTCGCGTCATGTAAACAACCGATTGAGAGGATACAAGTATGATTCGTAATGTAGTTGTGGTGGGTCTGGGATTGATGGGAGGCTCCTTCGCAAAGGCGGTTCGCGCTTATACAGATTGCAAGGTATATGGTTGGAATCGCACGCAGACAGTCGCACAGGACGCTGTGCAGGAGGGCGTACTCGATGGGATTGCAGATGACACCAGATTGGGACAAGCCGACCTGATTGTAATCAGTTTATATCCACAGGCGGCAATGGATTGGCTGAACGCACATATCGGAACATTAAAGAAAGGCTGTCTGGTGGTGGATTTTGTAGGCGTCAAGCAGTGTATCGTAGACGCGCTGACACCATTGGCGCAAAAGCATGGGGTTCATTTTGTGGGCGGACACCCGATGGCAGGCAGAGAATTTTCAGGCTTTGCTTATGCGCAGGAGGATTTGTTTCACGATGCAAGCATGATTTTGGTACAGACAGAGAGCAGTCCTCTTTGGGCGGTTGATGCTGTGGAGGGCTTTTTTTCCCAGCTTGGCTTTGGGCGCGTTGTGCGCTGTTCGGCAGAGCAGCATGATCATATGATTGCTTTTACCTCACAGCTATGCCATGTGGTTTCCTCTGCCTATATCAAAAGTCCGGAAGCACTCAAGCATAATGGATATTCGGCGGGGAGCTATAAGGACCTCACTCGTGTTGCAAAGCTCAATGAAGATATGTGGACAGAGCTTTTTTTGCTCAATCAACAACCGTTGGTACAGGAAATTGATGAAATCATCAAGCACTTGACGGAATATCGGGAGAGCATCGCCGCGGGAGATGCCGAGCGGCTGCGTGCATTGCTGCGTGATGGGCGCATGATAAAAGAGCGCATTGGATAAGTCAAGGATTCCCACACAGACCGCCTGTGTGGGAAATTTTGATGATGCGTTCTGTGATGCAGTTGGGCATGACGATGCAGATGCAAAACTTTTATGAAAAAAAGCTTGCAATTTTTTGAAAATCGTGTATAATGAATATTGCTGACAACGCAGAATGCAGATGTGGCGGAATGGCAGACGCGCTAGCTTCAGGTGCTAGTGCTCGCAAGGGCGTGTGGGTTCAAGTCCCACCATCTGCACCAAAAAAATCCGAACCGATTTGGTTCGGATTTTTTGTTTGTCTCGCTTTAGCGCATATAAACCACCAGTTTTACTGGTGGAATAAAAAATCTGATGATTGGTCATCTGGTATAGGATATTGCTTTCGGACTCTTTTTCTTGGGCTTGAGCGGCAGTTTGTTTGACCTTGCTGGTCAATGTACTGGTGATAACGGCGGTTAAGGTCATGATGATGACCGTCAGTAAGAGTGTGGGGTCATGAATATTTGCGGAGAGGAAACCAATTGCGGTTGGAATTGCAATCAAAAGGAGCATAATGGTTATGCTTCGAAGATGCTTTGTGATGTTGGGATTCATGAAATCTGCTCCTGACCTGTCGGGAAATTGCTCCAAAGGGGCTTAGGGATATCCGCATTTTCAGATACGCTCAAATCTTGCATTGTATTATCGCACAGATTGTGTGAGTTTGGTGTGAGAAAACAGGAGAAGCTATCAAAATTCTGCCTGTGACGACGAGAAAAGCCCTCCCGAATGAGAGGGCTTTGCCAGAGATCCGATATCCAGAAATATCATTTTAGGTCGATTGAGTTGGAAGATTCTTGCAGTATGGTGGAAGAACCGTTTACCCTTTGACGGCTCCCATGGTAATCCCTTGGGTAAAGTGTTTCTGGAAGCATAGGAATACGGTAACGATTGGAATTGCCGCAAGAGTTGCGCCTGCCATGATGAGTCCGAAGTCACTGGATACCTCACCTTGCAGACGTGCGATGCCAAGGGGAAGGGTAAAGACTTCTCGTTTTTGCAGCATAATGAGCTGTAAGAAATAGTCATTCCACGTGTTGACGAAGGTAAAGATTGCAAGCGCACCGATTCCGGGCTTTATCATGGGGAATACAATGGTGGCAAAGGTGCGGACTTCACCTGCACCGTCTACACGGGCAGCCTCCAAAATCTCGGTGGGAATGGTTTCTGAAAACTGCTTCATGAGGAATACGCCAAAAGGCCAGCCGACTGTCGGAAGAATGACGGCAAGCAGTGTATTATTAAGGTGCAGTGCACTCATCTCCTGAAGCAGCGGAATGACAATGACCTGTTTTGGCAGTGCCATTGCACAGACAAACAGCGTGAAAAGAATGGTTTGTCCATAAAAACGCTTTTTGGCAAGCGCATAGCCTGCTAAGGAGGCAGTAAAGCAGGTGAGAATCATAGCACCCACTGAAATGATGATGGTATTCAACAGCCATTGGAACGCAGGCTGCTTAAAAAGATTGATATAGTTTTGTGTGGTGGGTGCAAGTGGAAACCATTGCGGTTTTGGAAGGTTGATGGTCAGCGCATCTTTAAAGGAGCCTGTGATAATCCAATATAGGGGGAAAATGAAGAAAAATGCCAGTATCATGAGGGCGAGTACAGAAAGCAGTTTATAGCTCGCGGATTGTTCCCCTTTTGTGAATGTATTCTTCATAGAAATCCTCCATTATTCACCAGACTTTGTGACTTTGAACTGGATTGCAGAGAAAACTGCAATAATGATGGCAAGGATAACGCCCATCGCGTTGGCATATCCAAAGTCTTGGAAGTTGTAAGCCATGTCGAAGATGTAGTACATGAGGGTGCTTGTACTGCCCAAAGGTCCGCCGCGAGTCAGCAGCTGAATGAGTGCAAAGCACTGGAAGGAGTTGATGGTTGTGATAACCAAAACATATAAGGTGGTAGGCATGATTTCAGGCCACTTGATTTTCCAAAAGACCTGAAGATTGGTTGCGCCATCAACCTGTGCTGCCTCGATGAGGGATTTATCTACATTGCCCAGTGCAGCAACGTAGAGTACAATGGGTTGACCAATGGAGGTTGTGAACAGAATGAGAATGATGCACCAGATGGCAGTTTTTTCATTTCCCAGCCAGTCAAAACCAATGTTGTTTGTGATTTGATTGATGAGCCCATTGTAGGGATTGAACATCCATTTCCATACTACGGTAACGGCAACGGTGCCGGTTACGACCGGCAGATAGAATACACAGCGGTAGAAGGAACGCCATGCTGCATGCATGGGATAGATGGCAGAGCCGACCCAGAGGGAAAAAGCAGTAACCGCAGGTACGGATACCAAAACGATGACGATGGTGTTCCACAAGGATTGCAGGAAGGTTTTATCCTGAAACATGCGGACATAGTTCTCAAGTCCGGAAAAGCCTTGTACCCCTGCCAGACTGTAATCAAGCAGACTGTATACCAGACAGATTCCCATAGGAACCAGAACGAAGCCGACAAAGAAAATTAGGCTGGGCAATAAAAATAGATAAGCGGAGATGGTTTCCCGACGCATGAGTGCGCGGCTTCTTTTGGAAAAATCGGAGTGCTTTTGAGGTTGTGCAGCTTTGGCTGCGGAGGCAGGTTGCTGTGCCACGTAGATTCCCTCCTCGTTTTTCGTATCAATCAGGATTGGTTTGGAAAATCAAAAAGCGGGCTCGTCCGTCTGATTCCACAGAGCGAGCCCGCTGTTATGATGATGCTGCTATGGAGTTGAACCCGTATGATTGCGCACGGTGTCAGGGATTGCTTGCAGATACAAAGTTGTCAGCAGCTGTTTGAGCGGGAGTTCCCTTGACCATAACTTCCTGAAGCATATTAAACCAGTTGTTGCGCTGTTCTGTCCAGTTCGGAGTGACGTTGTAGTAGTCGCCCAGATAAGGCATAAGCTCAGTGTAGTTTGCCATGCGCTCTGCGTCCTCGGTTCCCTTGTAAACATCACCCTGAGAAGCGCGTACTGGGAAGAAGCCGGTTAAACGAACGCTTTCGATGCCCTGCTTCGCATCATCACAGGCGAACTTGATAAAGGTTTTTGCTGCATCAATGCGAGCCTGATCGCCGTTGTCGAATATGCCGAAGCCCCAGATGCCGCCGCAAAGCTCAGGCTTGCTGTCATCGGAAGGGAATGCCATTGCATAGGGGGTAAACTGAACCTGAGAAGCATACTGAGATTCGTTGGAGGCATTCCAGCAGAACGTGACAGCGGAGGTGCCGTTTGCGAACTGCTGCAGCTCATCAGATGCTACAAAGCCAGCATTTGCGTTGAGTGCCTTGCTGTCTACCATTGATTTGAGAAGCTCCAGACCCTTGACATTTTCAGGAGAGTTTACAGTGTATGCGGTGTGCTCTGCGTTGGTATACTGTCCGGAATAGAGGTTGTTGACCAGTGCACGGGTGCCCTGATCGCCGCCTGTGCCGCCGCAGTAGATGATGCCCGGAACGGGTGCAAGACCGGAATCACGAACCGCTTCCATTGCCTTGACAAAGTTATCGGTTGTCCATGTACGGGTTTCCTCGTCGATGTACTGCAAAGCATTTGCTTTTTCGAACAGCTCATAGTTGATTGCCATGCAGTGTGTGGTCATGCAGAGTGGATATTCATAATATTTGCCGTCCAGCTGACATGCGCTGACAACAGATTCGCTGACTGCGGCGATATCGTCCTTGGTATCTGTCCAGAGGTCGGACAAATCGACCATCTTTCCGGCAGCACCCCAGTTGGAAACGAGACGCTCCGGTCCCTCCATGATGATATCAGGAGTATTGTTTGAGGTGATTGCAGAGGTCACCTGATTGTCGCCGTTCTGATAATCTAGGGTTTCGTATTTTACGGTGATTTCTGGGTGTGCCTGATTAAAGTTTGCAATGATATCATCTAGCTTGGAATCTGTGCCGCCCCAAGAACCGATGGGGTAAGTCCATAATGTGATGGTAGTGGTTTCGCCGTTAGATGCTGTGTCATTGTTTGCGGCTTGGTCGGAATTATTACCGCCGCCGCAGCCTGCCAGAGCCAGTGTCATGCTGGCAGACAGCGCAAGAGCAAGAAACTTTTTCATTTGGATTTAACCTCCTCATTCCTCCATGAAAATCAGCCTTCACGTAACCGAACCGGAACGGACTGCTTGGAAAGCCCTGCATGGGACAGGTTGAGACTCTTTCCTCTACTGGGTAAATCGTACAATTATATCCTAAAAAAGTCAATGATATTTTGTAGAATTGATTAAATTTCGTGAAAATGTCGAAAAGCAATCTGATAATTTGAATATTTTGACAATAGAAATTTGAGGCTTTCTGTCATGGGGAACGGTTAGGAGTCAGAGTCGATATGGTCGTGCTCCTGCGGCGGCGCATAGCGCAGGAAAACACGTTCCAGAAGAAATGACAGGCAGAGTGCGGTCAAGGCGGGAAGGAATAAAATAGGATACCAGAGATTCCAGCATAGTGCGGTGGCAAGATATACAAGGATACCACATAGCAGAATGCTGGGCAGATGCCGAATCATAAGTTGCAGCGATGTCTGCAAAAGTGCTTTGAAAGAGAATACAAAACGACTGAACAGAGCGAACAGGAGAGCGGCATAGGATAATATCAGCAAACCGAAAAATTGCCATGTATAGAAAAATACAGCAGAAAGCACATCACCGTGACTGCCCAAAAATGCCAACCGTGGAAGACCGTACCAGAGCAGAGCTGTGAACGGAAGAAAGAGCAGGGTAAGGACACTCCCCATTTTCAAATTATCCAGAAAGCTTCTTAAAAAATGAAGATAAGTGGAGGAATCATGCGCTTGACGAATACAGCGCAAAACAGTGGAATAGAGCGCGGCCGTAGCAGAGCCGATGGTGATAAGCGGAATACAGCAGAAAAACCAGAGCAGACTGAGTCCAACAATATCGACAATGCGGCTCAAAGTACGGAAAAAGTCGTTTTCTGGGTCAAAAATAGTTTTCCAGTTCATAAGAATGCCTCATTTTTACAGATACTTTTTAATAGCTATATTTTACCAGATAGAAAAGAAATTGTATAGAATACCCAGATGATTTGATGGGTTTGCTGTCAAATACAGCCGGATAGCTTGGCAGAAGATGAAACGTGTGAGAAGCAATATTTCGTGCAAGAAGGGAAATTTGCCGCAGAGATATAAAAACCAGAGGGTCAAGGTACATCGTACCTTGACCCTCTGGTTCTTTTTGGCATCACAGCCACACCCTTGCGGCAAAGCCGCATTTGAAAAAGTAGGTGTTCGTGTAATGTCCATCTGGTGGAGACGAGGGGAATTGAACCCTATATAAAGTCATTTTTCAGAACTTTTCGTTTTGCATGAATACATGATGATGCTTGTTTTGCACATATTATA
>JAGZIN010000014.1 GCA_018366195.1 Butyricicoccus pullicaecorum
GTTGCCATAGATGCACGGTTCAGGGTGCCGTCCGGATTGACAGCCACCTTACCGGAAGTATCGGGAACCTGCTTTACGCAAACGATAGCTTTCATAATTTTCCTCCTGTTTCTTACTTGCCCAAAATATTGCCTGCAATGACAACGCGCTGAATTTCAGAAGTACCCTCATAGATTTCCGTAATCTTTGCGTCACGCATCATGCGCTCTACCGGATAATCCTTGGTATAGCCGTAGCCGCCGCACAGCTGTACTGCCTTGGTGGTGATATTCATAGCCGCCTCAGAGGTAAACAGCTTTGCGGTTGCCGCGTCAAGTGTATACTTTTCGCCAGCGGTCTTTTTGGTCGCTGCCTGATAAGTCAGCAGACGTCCTGCCTCGATTGCAACGTGCATGTCCGCAAAATTGAACTGTGTATTCTGGAACTTGGAAATCGGCTTGCCGAACTGGATACGGCTCTTGGTGAAGTTCACAGCCTCCTCCATAGCGCCCTCTGCAATGCCCAGTGCCTGTGCAGCGATGCCGATACGACCGCCGTCCAGTGTCTGCATTGCGATATTGAAGCCCTTGCCTTCCTTGCCGAGCATATTTTCCTTCGGTACGATGCAGTCTGTAAATACGATTTCGGCAGTTGGGGAACCATGCAGACCCATCTTGGACTCATGCTTGCCCACAGAGAAGCCCGGGAAGGAGCTTTCTACGATAAATGCAGAAATGCCCTTGGTGCCCTTGGAGGGGTCGGTCATTGCAAATACAACAAAGACCTCAGCAACATATCCGTTGGTAATGAAGATTTTAGAGCCGTTGAGAACATAATGGTCACCGTCCAGAACTGCCGTACAGGTGCCCTTGGAGGCGTCAGAGCCTGCGTCCGGCTCGGTCAATGCGAATGCACCTACCTTGTGTCCTTCGGTGAGCATGCGCAGATACTTCTGCTTCTGCTCCTCGGTACCGTGTGCCATGATGGGACCGCAGCACAGACCGTTATGGGTCGCCAAGATATCGCCGGTAGATGCACACTGTTTGGACAGCTCCTCGATTGCCAGTGCACTGCACAGGTCATCTGCACCTGCACCGCCATATTCCTTGGGAACAATCATGCCCATAACGCCCATATCAAACAGCTTTTCAATGTTTTCACGGGGATAGGTGCAGGTCTCGTCGGTGTAAGCGGCGATTGGCTTGACTTCAGTTTCTGTAAAGTCCTTCATCATCTGGCGTACCAGATTCTGCTCACGGGTCAAGTGGAAATCCATCTTCAAGTCTCCTTTTTTGATATTGCCCAGTTTTCCAAATTTTCCAGACAGGGGAAATTTGGTTCGTTTGCGCATTGTTACGATGTATATTTTGAATACATTTTTGGTAACTTTCGTTTTTCCGAATCCAATATACCATATCTGTTTTACCCCGTCAACTGATTAAAGAGCTGAGATTGTGCATAAACACTCCATTTTTTCGCATATAGAGCGGATAAAATCCATCTATTTCGCAAAAAATGTGAACTTTTGATTTTATTTTGGTTTATTTTTTACTTTTTTCTCATTTTTTTGTTACATTTATATCAACTTAATCATTCTTTTCATCCAATCACACAATATATTCCATTCTTTTCAGGCAGCTTTCTATATCTTGTATCTGTCCTCCCAATGCTCGTCCCTCGGCTGTGCACTGCATGTCTGCCCAATCTGACGGAAATTTTACTTGCACAGAATGGTATCTGCGCCTTATACTAAAAGAATAGGCTATCCATGAAGAAAGGAATTTTTATGAATATCACCAAACGCGATGTGCTGGAGCTGCGCCGCCGTCTGACGAAAAAGGATTGCTCCTTTTCCCGCATGGCAGGCTGCTATGTAGGCGGGAGCAAAAATATCATTACAAAATTCGCTCAGCCCTTCCTCGATTTGGAGGATGATGTCTTTTATAAATATCTGGAAATTGCCAAAAAGGTTTTTTCTGGCACACCAGGCGGCAATCTGCTCGAATTGCGCTTTGATTCGAACGAGGACGCTGTTGTCTGTCAGCAGCTTTTAGATGCTGTTCGTGGGAGTGCGCTCAAAAATGACAGCCTGCTCGACCGTCTGTATGAGCAGATTATTGCGCAGTATGACAGCACTGGCAACTATCTGATTTTGCTGTTTCATGACATTTATGATGTGCCCGCTCGTGCACAGGACGGTGCAGCGCTGGGGGAATCTGAGGAGGTTTACACCTACCTTTTGGGCGCCATCTGTCCGGTGGAATTGTCCAAGCCTGGCATCGGGTATGACGAAAACGAAAACTGCTTTGGTCCCCGTGTGCGTGATTGGGTCGTATCTCTGCCCGAGCTTGGCTTTGTCTATCCGGCGTTCATCGGCGGCGGAAGTGATGTAAGCGCTGTACTTTATTATGTCAAAACGGGAAAGACATCTCATGCCGAAGTCATGCAGCAGGTTCTGGGCTGCGTCCCTCAGCGTACCGCCGGCGAGGAAAAATCCTGCTTTCAGTCGATTGTGAACGAAGCATTTGGAAGTGAACAGGAGGAAGCTGAAAACGCTATGCTCTCCATTCAAAAGAATCTCAATGAGTTGATTGCAGTGCGTGATGCAGATGACCTGCCGCCTGTTGCGATGACCACCGAAGCGGTGCAGGATATCCTATCTGACACGCCCATTCCGGCACCCGTCAAGGAGCAAATCACAAAGTCCTATGCGGCGGCTTTCGAGGGCGCACTTCCCCCTGCCCAAAATCTGCTCGACCGCAAACTGGTTTCTGCTGGCATGCAGCGCGAGCAAACCCTCACTTTGACCCGCAAAATCGAATCGCTCGAGCAGCAGCTCGCACAAAAATCTGATGACACGCTTCCATGGGACGAAACGCCTCCGGCAATCGTCCTTCAGGTATCCGAGGACAAGGCAAAGCAAATCCAATCTCAAATCATCGATGGGCAAAAATGTCTGGTCATTCCTCTTGCCGACGGTGACGGTGCACGCATCAACGGCGCACCAGCAGCACTGTAAACTTTTTGATGATTTTAGGTATCTTTTATTTATTTTGTATGAAATTTTAGGAATCCTCTTTGCATTGCTTGACCTTTCTTCCAAAAAAACGTATAATATATTTATACCAACTTAGTCATATTTCCAGGAGACAATGTTACCTGATTAAAGGAGGATTTTTCCCATGGTTTTTGAACAGGAATATCAACAGAAATGTACTACTGCTGATGAGGCAGTCAAAGTTGTAAAGTCCGGCGATTGGGTCGATTTTGGCTGGTGTACCGGCACACCAGTAGCCCTTGACCATGCGCTGGCAAAGCGTGTTCCCGAGCTGTCCGATGTCAATTTCCGCGGCGGTATCCTGCTGCGCCCGCTCGAAACCTTTCAGGCTCCCGAAGCCAACGAACGCCTGACATGGAACTCATGGCATATGTCCGGCATCGAGCGCAAGATGATTGCAAACGGCAATACCTTCTATAATGCACTGCGCTACTCTGAGCTTCCGCGCTATATCCGCGAGCACTGTGACCCCATTGATGTTGCAATGTTTCAGGTATCTCCCATGGACGCACACGGCTATTTCAGCTTTGGTCCGAACGCTTCCCACATGATGGCTGTCTGTGACCGTGCAAAGGTCATCATCGTTGAGGTCAATCCCAATATGCCGCGCTGTCTGGGCGGCTTCGAGGAAAGTATCCACATTTCCCGCGTAGACATGATTGTGGAACATGAATCTCCCATCGGTATTCTCGGCGGCGGCGGTGCTGCAAGCGAGATTGACGAAGCGGTTGCAAAGCTCATCGTAGAGGAAATTCCGAATGGTGCCTGCCTGCAGCTCGGCATCGGCGGTATGCCCAACGCAGTCGGCTCTATGATTGCACAGTCTGACCTCAAGGACCTTGGCGTACATACCGAAATGTATGTAGACGCCTTTGTTGATATCAGCATGGCAGGCAAAATCACAGGTGCACACAAGTCCATCGACCGCGGCCGTCAGACCTTTGCGTTCGGTGCCGGTACACAAAAGCTCTACGATTTCATCAACGACAACCCGTCCTGTATGAGCGCACCGGTTGCCTACACCAATGATGCCCGCACCATTGCACAGCTTGACAACTTTATTTCCATTAACAACGCAGTCAATGTTGACCTATTCGGTCAGGTCAATGCAGAATCTGCCGGTGTCAAGCACATCAGCGGCGCAGGCGGACAGCTTGACTTTGTACTGGGTGCATATCTGTCCAAGGGCGGCAAGAGCTTTATCTGCTGTTCCTCCTCCTTTACGGATAAAAACGGCAACCTGCAATCCCGTATTCTGCCGACACTGGATACGGGTTCGATTGTCACCGACGCACGTCCAAACGTACATTATATCGTTACCGAATATGGTAAGGTTTGCCTGAAGGGTATGTCTGCATGGCAGCGTGCCGAGGCGCTCATCTCTGTTGCACACCCACAGTTCCATGACGAACTGGTCGCACAGGCAGAAAAGATGCGCATTTGGAAGCGCTCCAACAAGCGCTGATTGACCATGATAACGCCCCTGCCAAAAATGGGCAGGGGCATTTTATGCCAAAGGAGGGCTTTTCCATCATGACCATACAAGAGCTTGAAATCGAACAGCAGGCACAGCAAGCCATGGAAAGCCTGCTTGCGCAGGCAAAATGTAAATCCGGCGACCTTGTGGTCGTGGGCTGCTCCTCGAGTGAAATCCTCGGCTCAAAAATCGGAACTGCTTCGAGCATGGAGACTGCACAGGCGGTACTGCGCGGAATCCTTCCGGTGCTCAAGGCGCACGGTCTGCAGCTTGCCGCCCAGTGCTGTGAACACCTCAACCGCGCACTGATTGTGGAGCAGCACACCGCCGAACAGTTTGGCTATGAGCCAGTCAATGTCATTCCCGCTCCCAAGGCGGGCGGCTCATTTGCAACAGCAGCATGGCAAGCCTTTGAACAGCCGACTGCTGTGGAGTTTGTTCGGGCAAAGGCAGGACTGGATATCGGCGGCACTCTCATCGGAATGCACCTTGGACAGGTCGCAGTTCCGGTTCGTCTGTCCTGTAAACAGATTGGTGAGGCAATCGTACTCGCCGCACGGGTACGTCCCAAATTTGTAGGCGGCGCACGCGCCGTTTATGACCCAGATTTACAATAAAAGGAAGAAATCTATGCAGCTCAAAGCAATCTTGTTCGACTTAGACGACACACTGTACAGCAGTTTTCAGCAGGGCGCACAGGAAGGGTTTGCCCGCTGCGGGCAGTATGCGCAGGAACATCTTGGTGTGTCCGACTTCTCTGTGCGTATGCAGCAGGCACGTCTTGCCATTGCCGCCCGTCTGTCCGGCGAACCCGAAATCCACGACCGCGCACTCTGGGCGCAATATGCGTTGGAATCGCTCGGAATCAATCCCATTCCACACATCGAAGCCCTCGACCGCATCTATTGGCAAGGCGTGCTTGCCCACACCCATCTGCGTCAAGGGGTCTTGGAATTGTTTTCTGATTTACATGCGCACAATATTCGCATTGGCGTGTGCACCAATATGCTGGTGGGCGTACAGACCCGCAAGCTGCTGCATCTTGGCATTGCAGACCAAATCGACTTTCTCGTAACGAGTGAGGAAGCGGGCAAGGACAAGCCCCACCCAGCCATGTTTGCGCTGGCGCTGCAAAAAGCAGAGTGCCAGCCCGCACAGGCGCTGATGGTTGGAGATAGCTTTGAACATGACATTCGCGGCGCTCATTCTGCCGGAATCTTTGGTCTTTGGCTGCATGTACATCAAAACGTTGCGCCAATCACAGCAGACTTTGACTTTTTAGAATCCCCCGATTTTCAGCACGCTGCCGACCAGATTCGCGCACGTTTTCTGAAATAAATCCACTCAAAAAAGGAGACTTTCCCCATGCAGCACTATATGTGTAAGCCCAAGGGCGTGTGTGCACGCCTGATCGAATTTGACTTGGACGGTGACGTTGTACACAACGTATCCTTTACCGGCGGCTGTGACGGCAATCTGAAAGCCATCAGTGCCGTAATCGACGGTATGACCGTATCCCAAATCGAAAATGTATTCACCGGCATCGACTGCGGCGGCAAGGGCACGTCCTGCTCTGACCAGCTTGCAAAATGCCTGCACGAAGTTCTGGACACCGTGAATGCGTAAAAAAGGAGGCTGGCGAACAAAATCGACAGCCTCAAAGCAGCCTTTTGTGGCTGCTTTTTTCTTTTACAGAGGAATCCTCTCCTCACATTGAATGGTTCCAGTCCTGCCTGCGGGGTCTCTGCTTCGCCCTCTTTCTCTTGTCACATGGTCAGGATATCCGCCTTTGCTTCTTTCACTTCTTCCGGCGCTCAATCATATTGTGAAATCCGAGCACAAACGCCAGAACAGAAACCGCGAGCGGGAATAACAGCTCCTGAATCGTGCCGCCGCTTGATAAGGTCTGAAAAAATATGGAAGCGGCAAACACACCTGTCATGATTTGTACCACTTGAAAAAATGCCTGTGGGTCTCGCTTCATAGCCCTTTCCCTCCCTCTGATTCGCTTGCTTGCCTGATTCGGTGCTTCCAAAAGTGCTTTCTCGTGCACCAAACCCCAAGCCCCATGACAACAATCGTGAGTGCCAGTGCAGCCCATCGATCGATATGCCCTGCCCGAAAGACAAGACGGATACCATAAATAACGGCTGCATCTGCCATCAGAATGACAAACTGAATCCACTCACTCTGTTTTTTGGTGAACTGTTTCATGATGACACCTCCAAACTGTTGCTCCAATCGGTCTTTCATCGGTTGTGAATTGGAAATATATATCATTATACTGCCATATTTCGCAGCAAAGCAATCTCCAAAACCAACAAATTTTTCTCTTTATCCGATACAATTCGACCAATTACCCATGCCAGCGCAAGCCCTTGGGATAATGGTTTTTGAGCACACCATCGCTGACCTTGCCCCAGCCGACCGAAAAACCATCTGTGAGCACTAGCGTCCAGCCATTTTCCCCATCACAGGGAATGGTCTGTCCGCAAAGATAGGGAATCGTTTGCTCTGCTGTCAGACTGCATACACGCTGTACAGAATCGGCATGCAGCGCGAGTGCCAGTGCGTGAGACGGCTCAAAGCGTCCTTTTTTGACGGTACCAAGCTGTAAGCCCTGCCGCAGGACACGCAGACCGCTGACATCGGGCATCACCTCTGAAAGTGCCCACAAGGTATCACCGCCGCGTATCAGATGTGGAAAGTGCCTTGTCAGTGTCTCCCGCTCGAATGTGTGATATGCTTGTGGAATCTCATTTTCCCGCAGGCACTTTGCAAGGGGCGGCTCGGCTGCTGATGTCGTTTCATCACACAGTTTGTGGAAAACCGCTGCAAAATGTCCCTCACCGGACAACTGATGCGGAAACAAACGGCACGTCTTTGCAAGTTCCGGACTTCCATTCTCAATCCATTCTGGGTGTCCCTGTGAGAAATAGCGCTGTTCAGGCACCTCAACAAGCGAAAAATCCGAATGGCGCTCCAAAAAGCGCTGTACACTGCCCTCGTTCTCCTCTGGTGCAAAGGTACAGGTGGAATATACAAGTTTTCCATCTGGCTTGAGCATGCTCATAGCAGTATCCAAAATTTCTGCCTGCCGCTCTGCACATTTTCGCGGCGCATCGGGTGTCCATTCGGTGACCGCGATTTCCTCCTTGCGGAACATACCTTCTCCTGAGCACGGCGCATCGACAACAATGCAGTCAAAATACGCCGGAAAGCGCTCTGCCAGCCGCGCCGGTGTCTCATTGGTCACAATGCAGTTTGGAATGCCTGCACGCTCCACACTCTGCGCCAAAATTTTGGCACGTCCCGCATGGATTTCATTGGCAATCAAAACCCCTTGTCCTTTGAGATATCCCGCCAGATGCGTGGTCTTGCCGCCCGGCGCTGCACACAAATCCAGCACACGCATATTCGGTTCCGGTGCTGCCAGCGCCCCCACCGCCATGGCAGAAGGCTCCTGAATGTAATACAGACCAGCTTCATAATAAGGGTGCCTGCCTGGCTTGGTATCTGGGTCATAGTAAAACCCCCCTGCTGCCCATGGAACCGGACGCAGTCCAAATTGTGCTTCCAGTAACTCCTGTGCATTTTTTAAGGGGTTTATGCGCAGTCCATAGGCGCGTGTTCCCTCCATCGCCTGCCGAAAATCATCATATTCCTGTCCCAAGAGCATCTGCATGCGCTCCATAAATTCCTTTGGCAGCTCCATCGTTCTTCCTCCTGTTTGCTCTATCGAAAAGGTACCCGCCTATGATGCTCCTGTATCCGACAGCACCCATTTGGCAAGCCCCGTCCCATCACTTTTATTTCCGTAACATTTTACCATATTTTGAACCCTGTAAACAAGCACTTTGTCAAAGTATGCTTGACTTTGCAGATGGGCTCTGATACAATGATTTCAGTAAAATTCGTATGGATTTTCAGCGCAGGATTGTGATGGCTCTTACAGCCAAAACAAGGTCTTTTCTGCCGCTTCTGGAGAAAGCCTCGCTTTTTCACTTTTTCCTTATCCTGCTCCATTTATCCGCTTAGAAAGGTTGTCATTATCCATGTTTTCCAAACTCAAGCATATATTCGCTGCTGATAACAGCATTGAAATCCCCGCTCCCCTGTCTGGTCAGATTCACCCGCTTTCCGCTGTCAATGACCCTACCTTTGCACAGGAAATTTTAGGAAAAGGCTGTGCCATCGAACCGTCAGAGGGCAAGGTGATTGCACCCGTAGATGCCACGGTTGCGATGATGTTTGAAACCGGACACGCAGTATCTCTGGAAACCTCTGACGGCGTGGAACTGCTCATTCACGTGGGGCTGGATACCGTCATGCTCAAGGGCGCACATTATACACCACACTGCACAACAGGCGATAAGGTCAACGCAGGAGACACCCTGCTGACCTTTGATATCGAGGCAATTCGTGCAGCAGGCTATGATGTCATCACACCAGTTCTGGTTTGTAATGCAGATGATTTCAAGGAAATCACCATTGCTTCTGGTTCTGTTCAGGCATCAGAACCGCTTCTCACACTCAAAAAGTAAAATAACAGGCAACATCACCCTCTGTTTTGACAGCGGGTGATGTTGCCTAACCTATTTTGGAGGTTTTTTTATGAATCCTATGCTTCCCCTTCTTTTGCTCGCAGCAGCAGCCATTGTCCTGCTGGGTCTGTATCTTGTACGTCAGTCTCGCAGACCAAACAGCAGCACCGGAATCAACTATCTTGCCGCACAGGACTATGCTGGTCTTGCCAAGGTCATTTTGGACAGCATCGGCGGTGCGCAAAATCTGAGCCGTTTTGACCATTGTGTGAGCCGCCTGCGGCTTGAGGTCAAAAATCCCGATTTGGTTAATGAGAAGCCCATCAAAGCCGCCGGCATTGCCGGACTGATGCGTCCGGAAAAGACCAAGGTGCAGCTCATTATCGGCAGCAAGGTATCACTTGTTTCTGATGCACTCAAATCACTTGTAGATTGATACCATTTTATGGTATAATAGTCACAAAAGTGACTATTATACTAGATATTTCACGATTATACCACAGCGGCACATCGAACAGAGAAAAGAGTTTTCAAGTTCTTTCCGCTGTGGTATAATAGTCACAAAAGTGACTATTATACTAGATATTTCACGATTATACCACAGCGGCACATCGAACAGAGAAAAGGGTTTTCAAGTTCTTTCCGCTGTGGTATAATAAGCCCGAACGGTTTACAACTGTGTAAACGATGCCGAACTGAAAAGGAGATATTACTATGAGAATCATTGCTGCAAAGGATTACAATGATATGAGCCGCAAGGCTGCAAATATCATTTCCGCACAGGTCATTATGAAGCCAGACTGTGTTCTGGGTCTTGCAACCGGTTCTTCTCCGGTTGGAACCTACAAGCAGCTGATTGAGTGGCACAAAAAGGGCGATTTGGATTTTTCCGAAGTCAAAACTGCCAATCTGGACGAATACCGCGGTCTGCCGAAGTCCAACGACCAGAGTTATGATTACTTTATGAAGGACAACCTGTTCAACCATATCAATATCAATTTTGATAACCTGCACATTCCGAACGGTGAGGAGCCGGACGCAGACAAGGCTTGCTCTGACTACGACCAGATTATTGAGGAACTGGGCGGCGTTGACCTCCAGCTTTTGGGCATGGGTCACAACGGACATATCGGCTTTAATGAGCCAGCAGATGTATTCACCAAGGGTACCAACTGCGTAGACCTTCAGGAGAGCACCATTGAGGCAAACAAGCGCTTCTTTGCCTCCATCGACGATGTGCCGCGTCAGGCTTATACCATGGGCATCGGCACCATCATGTCTGCCAAGAAAATCCTTGTGGTTGTCAGCGGCAAGGATAAGGCTGAAATCGTGAAGAAGGCTTTCTTTGGTCCCATCACCCCACGTGTTCCGGCGTCCATCTTGCAGCTGCACCCAGATGTAACGGTTGTTGCAGACGCAGACGCACTCTCCCTCTGTGACTGATTGTTGTAAATTTCTTTCAGAGCGTTTCCATTTGGGAACGCTCTTTTTTATACTATAATACACAAAACCATGTATATGCTTTTGTGTAGAATGACAATTGCATGAGGCAGAAACACGTGTTATTCTAGGCACAAAGAGCAGCAACAGATGGAACAGCTATTGTATATATGAGGTGCTTTAGAATGAAAAAAATGATTTGCTCTCTGCTATGCAGTGGATTGATGTTTCTTTTTCTATTACATACGCTATCTTCTGCGTTGAACTCTCAGACCAATGAAAATGATACGGAAACACCAATTCCAGCATCTATCATAAAAGATGCTGCATACTACACCGAGGAAGGAAAACCGTTAAATCAATATGATATTGTCACGAGTGTAACAGAGGACGGCGTTCAGGTTTATGGCTTTTTTGCCAAAGATGGCAATATCATTGCCAGTATGTTGGAGAATGGAGATTGCATCGTCATTGCTTATACAGATGGAAGAATGTATACATTTGAAAAAAATGAGAATGGTTATATTGATTTTTCGAATGTGAAGAAAACCATTACACACATAGATTATTCCATCACACAAGATGACCCTGCAAAAACAAGTGTTCCTTATGCAGTACAGTAATCACATAACGAGCGCTGTTTCCCAGTATTGCCCATATAAGAAGAATTTTCAATATGTCAAAAAACATGGTGAATTGATTTCTTCGCACTCTGAAAGGAGCATATTTTGAGACGTCAAAAATGGCTTGAGAACCCTAAAATCATTTACACATTCTATATCGTTTGTGCCGTGTTTCTCCTTGCAAGGCTCATTCAATTTTGCTTTTTCACCGCCTCCTGTACGGTTACGTTATCAGGAATCTATCAATTTATCGACATATTCTTGGTGTTGCTTTCCATCAATATTCGAAAACACCGCGGCAAAGCGGCAAATAAAACCACTTGGTTTCCTATCTTTAGCTGGATTCACTGGCTGCTCCTCATGCTGTTCTTCATAGACGCGACGCGCAATCGTGCAGCCTATCTTGAGCAATGGCATCGCTTCTACAATGGGGAAATCTAATGGATTATAAAATTTCAGGGCGTTCCCGTTTGGGAGCGCCCTTTTTCTGCTGTGCTCTATTTATTTGAGCTGTGCAATGCTGCTGTCCGTCATCAAACTATCCAACCCATAGCAGAGTAAAATCTCATCTGCCGGATTTTCTTCCAAATACTGAGAAACTGTCTGCTTCTTAAAATATCGCAGGTCAATCAAATCAATGCGGGAAAAATGCGCGGTCAGGAATGGTGCAAGGCAATGCGCGAATGAATCCCGCAAAACCAGCAGTCTGCCGCCCTTGTTCCCCGTCTCAATTGTGACACGCCCATGATTCCCGTCCAAAAAAATCGGATACTTGTCAGTTTCCTCCTTATGCTCCCAGAAAAACAGGCTGTCCCGTGTGACAGGTGCTTTCCCATCGTCAACGGTTACGGTGACTGGGGTTCCCATGTCCCATACCTCCAAGGTATCGGGCGACGTTGCCCACAAACCGCTTTTTGCATAGCTTGTGCCATAAAAATCCGGCACCTTCGTTTTGGTATAAACTGCTTCCGGAACCGGTTCGCGGTCAGTTTCGGTACACCACAGCCCATAGGCAGTATATGCCCCCATCGTCGTCCAATGGTGGTCGGTACGGTAAAATAACTGCTCCGGCGTGTCATGGGTGCGAAAGCTGCCCAACACATCACACCAGATTGCTGGCAAGCCCTCCCGAATGGTTTTCAGCAGAGCTTCATCTGGATAGGGTCGGTGTGGGTGCGGCAGAAAATCCGTTTCCACAGCTCCCGTAGTCGGCACAATCAGTGCTGTCGCCGGTTTTCCCGTGTTCTCTAAAAAGGCTTGCAGGGCGGATAGATTGCGCTCTAAGGTTTCGCGCGCGTCTGCCAGCGGCGCGGCAATCAGCCAACCCTGCTGTCCGCGTATGATTTCTCCAACGGCGTTTAGTCCCTCTGCCTGCCGCAAATACGCATGCACACCAACAAGCACCTCTCTGCTTGGAAAATGGTCCATGAGGTAGGCTTCCGCCTGCTCCATAAAGCGTCCATCTGCAATACGGGCAAGGGACACCTCGGGTGGAGTGCGCAGCACCCGCTTTTCCTTTTCCGACATTTCCTGAGGCGGCACAAACCAAAAAGCACTCTGTACCATGACAATTACAAGGACGAACACGCCCAGAAACCATTTTTCTCGTTTCATTTGTCCACCTCAAAACCGGAAATACAGAAATGGATTGTAGCTGTCTGCCACGAATGCAGCCGTACAGAACAGGAGCACGGCGAGACAAAGTACAAGTGCCACCCCATCTGCCCAAGCGGAGGATTTCCCCCGCGCCCACAGTTTCGCCGCAAGCGGCGTAGATGCCACGGCGCAGACGAGTAAAAGCGGCAAATAGGCAAGCAGTGTGACCTGCATTTCCTGCCCCATGGCAGCACCGGAAAACATGGTTTTGAGGTACGCGCCCAGCGCACCAAAATCTTCCACGGCAAACAGCACCCAGCCCACTACAATCCCCAGCAGGGTATACAGATGACGAATGGGCTTGGGAATACAGGCAAGCCGCTCCTCTCCAACGCATTTTTCAATGGACAGCAAAGCGAAATAATAGATGCCCCATAGAACAAAGTTCCATGCAGCGCCGTGCCAGAGTCCGGTCAATGCCCAGACAATAAAGAGGTTTCCGAATACATTCCCGCGGCGGCTGCCGCCGAGCGGGATATACACATAGTCGCGGAACCAGCTAGACAGCGTGATATGCCAGCGCCGCCAAAATGCAGTAATACTTTGCGCACAATAGGGGTAGTGGAAGTTTTCCGGCAAATCGAAGCCAAACAGAAGCCCTAAACCACGCGCCATATCTGAATATCCGCTGAAATCAAAGTAAATTTGAAAGGTAAACGCGAGTGCCCCCGCCCATGCGCCCAGACTGCCGCTCGCTGCCAGATTGCCGCGAACTGTATCAAAGAGCAATGCAATCTGGTTGGCAAGCAGCACCTTTTTGGCAAGTCCCACTGCAATATATTGGATTCCCCGCACCGCGCCATGTGTGCTTTCCTGCCGTGCAGCAAGCTGGAAACGCAGGGTATCATATCGCACAATTGGACCTGCAATGAGCTGTGGGAAAAAGGTCAAATAGGCGGCAAAGCGTGTCAGGCTCTTTTCGGGCGGTACGGTCTGCCGCCACACATCTATGAGATAGGAAACGACCTGAAAGGTATAAAATGAAATTCCAAGCGGGAGCGCAAGTCCCAGTTGTTTGCCTATGCCCATAGTTTTCAGGCAGAAATCTGCATATTTGAATACAAAAAGCAGCCCCAAATCGAGTGCCATGGCTCCGGCAAAAATCAGGGTACGCGTGCGCTTCTGTCCCGCAAAGCGAGCAAGCGCCAATCCGGCTGCCCAGTTGACGAGCGCCGTACCCACAATCACAGGGACAAAGGAAGGCTCGCCCCATCCATAGAACACCAGATTTGCCGCGAGTAAAAAGAGATTGCGTCCCTTGTGTGGTATGAGATAATAGCCCAACAGCACAAGCGGCAAAAAGAAATATATAAAAATCAGACTGGAAAAGCTCACCTGTTCGCGTTCCCCTTATCCCAAAAGCGCATCTACGGCATCGGCAGCGCCATCATTTTCTGCTGTCACTGCATAAACGACAACGGTTCCCTGCTGACGTACCACAGCCGTTTCCAGCTTCGGAACCTCCTCGGGTTTATAATCCGAATAGCCCTCCTGCCAATTGGCATTAAAGTCTTGCAGGAACTCTGTGATTTTTTGCGCACTCTGCGCGTCTGGCGCCTGCCAGACCGAGAGCATTTCCGCTGTTGCCCCCGAGCCAACGAGCGCCGTGGCATCTGAGACAAGCGCACCATCGATATTATAAAAGAGAACGGTTTCGTCCTTATTCTTCTCAATCATCTCATCTGTAAATGTAACCTGTTCCTGCAAAGTGTCCAGCATTTCTCCCGCAGACGGCAATTCCTTCTTTTCACCGCAAGCAGTCAGCAGCAAAGTCAACGCCACTGCACCGCACAGGCAGCACTTCCATATCATTGTATGCTTCATTTCGCAGCTCCTTCTGTTACCTGCTGGGCAATCAAATCTGCCCACTTTTTATTGTATGCCTGTCCCGGGTGAATCCCATCGGTGGCGGCATCGGTGGGCAGATTGCCCTCTGCATCTTGCATTGCTGCTGCAACGTCTAAATAGAAAATCTGCATTTCCTGTGCCAGTGCGCGCAGCAATTCATTATATTCTCGGATCCGTTCATTATTCGTATTATCCTCATTCTTTTCCGAAACCTCAGCCGACACTGGTAAAATAGACTGAATATAGAGCTTTGCATTGGGTTGTCTGTCCTTGACAGTCTCAATCAGCTTGCGATAATCCTCAATAAAAATTTCCGGATACTGCCACCCAAGTTCATTTTCCCCAAAGGTCAAAAAGATATAGGCATATTGTTTTTCGAGCAGCTTATCTATCACAGGTATCTGCTCTCCAAGCATAGGCTTTTCGAATGCGGTCTTGACACTCAGTCCCACACGATACAGGCAGTCTGCCCCCGGCAGGGAATTGTAAATATGGAAGCCATCAATATAGGAATTGCCCAGCAGGGCAACATCCGAAAAATCTGTAACTGCCGGTGTAGAGGACTTTTCTGGCTCCTCTGTCGGCTCTTGTGGTGTGGGCTGCACCTGCGGTGTTTTCTGACTTACAGAGTTGGCTGCAACCGCTGATGTATCAATATCCTTATGATGATATGCGGCAGATGCAATACACGCGATCATCAGGAACAAAATCAGTATTTTTTTCCACCATTGCATAGGCGGTGTATGTTCTGGCTCTTGCTGTATATTCATGAGATTGTCACTCCTGTATTCTATCCAAGGGTTATCCGATATTTAGCATACTCTGTTCCATATAAAATGTCAATTTCTCTGACGAAAATATTACTAAATCGTAATCTTTCCCCGCTCTCCTGCTTTTGCCGCACACAAAACCAGAAGCGAAAAATAAAAAGGTTCGCCACCGCAGGGCAGCAAACCTCTTTTGCATCTCTCAGATTATTTTTTCTGGCTTTCTTCTTTGTCTGCGTTCATCATTACCTTTTTGATAAACTGCATTGCCTCGTCCAAATCTTCTGTGACCGTCCAATAGTCAAAGCCTTCCTGTGTATAATACAGGTGCGTAATGAGATGCTTTGCGTTTTGTAAAAGCCAATACTTTTGCTGGTTGTCCATGTCATCAAAGCTTTCAATTGGTCTGATATCATACTTCATTTCCAACAACTCCTTTTTCTTATTTTACCAAACTACGACACATAACACAATATCTCATTTTCTTTCGGACTGCCTGTATCCAGATACCATAAAATACTGCGCAGCACATCAAAAAACACCTATTTCTCACAAAATAGCTGAAAATCTGCAAAATCCGGGAACATATACGTTGAATTCCGCCCACTCTTGGAGTATTTTATGTGCCCTGATTTTGCTTCACTTTCGATAACATTTTTTCATGCATGGCAGCCATGCAAAGCAGGATTATCAATAAGTATATCGGAAATACAGAAATACTGATATGGTTTGCAATAAAACCAAATACAGGCGGCATCAGACAAGTTCCCACATAAGCAGATGCCATTTGTACGCCAATCATTGCCTGTGATTTATCCTTTCCAAAGCATGCCGGTGTAGCGTGTATAATGGAAGGATAAATAGGAGCGCAGCCCAAGCCAATCATAACCAAGCCGGATAAGCTGGTCACATTTCCCAAAGGCAATCCTAAGCATATAATTCCCAGCAGTATAATCCCTTGTCCCAGCCGTATCATCTGCGTATCGTTCCATTTCATCGTCAGGAATCCGGCAGCAGCTCTCCCTACAGTAATTCCAATGAAGAACAGGCTTGCATATCCAACGGCGGTTTGCATAGAAATTCCTTGCTGTAATACAAGATAACTCGCCGCCCACAATCCAGTGGTTTGTTCAATCGCACAATAACAGAAAAATGTTACCATGATTTCCTTTGCGCCTGATACTCTTATAATCTGCCGCAAGGAAAGCACTTGTGTATTTTCTTCTCCAAACGATTTCGTATCAATAATCTGGTTCTTTTTCCACATAGGCAAGCTAAAAAATAAGATAGCCGTCAATACAACCTGAAGTACCGCAATATAACGATAACCCATATTCCAGTTTTTTCCACCTGTCAGTGCATATTCCATGATGTACGGACCAAGGGACGCCCCGACTCCCCACATGCAATGCAGCCAACTCATATGCCTGCTTTCATAGCGAAGTGCAACATAATTATTCAAAGACGCATCTACACTTCCGGCTCCGAGTCCATAAGGGATTGCCCACAGGCATAATGCAGCATAGCTGTGGCTGACCGAGAATCCAAATAATGCTGCCGCAGTTATGAAAACACTGATGGTTGTAACTCTCCCTGTGCCCAGCTTTTTGGTTAACCAATCGCTTTGCAGGCTGGAAATGATTGTTCCAAGAGAGATAATCATAGAAATTCCGCCTGCATAAGAAACGGGAACAGAAAATTCCTGATACATAATAGGCCATGCAGCACCCAAAAGGGAATCTGGAAGTCCAAGACTGATAAAAGCCAAGTAAATAATCAGCAATAATATTTGAAACATTTTATGCCTCTCTAAAGGTATTTAATATATCACACGATATATACCGGACAAGTTCCATAACATACAGAATCTGCAAAGCACTGCAGCCAGCAAACCGATACACTGCCATGATTTACTATAAAAATCACCTCACCTGTTTTTCGTATCGCAAACGATCTAAACAAATGAGGTGATATTCTGTTTGGTTACAGCATCACATGCTTAGCAGGAAAGCAGTTCTTCCAAAATCTTGTCGTGATTTGTGCGGGAATCCAGCGAGCGGATTGCATTTCGCAGCGGCAGAACCGCCGACGGAGAAACAGACAGCTCGTCGATGCCCAGTGCAAGGAAGGTCTCGGTCAGGCTGGTATCAGCGCCCAGCTCACCGCAAATACCAATCCAGATGCCTGCTGCATGTGCATTGTCTGCTGCCATCTTGAGCATACGCAAAACAGCCGGATGGTGAGAATCATAGAACTTGTCCAGATTGTTGCCCTGACGGTCCACCGCCAGTGTATACTGCGTCAGGTCATTGGTACCAACCGAGAAGAAATCGACTTCCTTTGCCAGACGGTCGCTCATCATAACCGCCGATGGGGTCTCAATCATGATGCCAAGCTCTACATAATCCGCCATTGCAACGCCTTCTGCCGCAAGTTCCTCACGCACATTCTTACAAATGCGCTTGATTTCCTGTACCTCCCAAACCGAAGTAATCATGGGGAACATAATGGCAATCTTGCCATAAGCAGATGCACGGTACAGGGCACGCAGCTGAATCTTAAAGATTTCCGGACGGGTCAGACAGATACGAATGGCACGCAGACCCATTGCCGGATTTTCCTCATGGTCCAGACCAAAATAGTCTGCCTGCTTGTCTGCACCGATATCCAGAGTACGGATAATGACGCGCTTGCCGCCCATACGCTCTGCAACCGTCTTGTAAGCGCTGAACTGCTCTTCCTCAGTTGGGTAATCATTGCCCTGCAAGTACAGGAACTCCGAACGGAACAGACCAATCCCGCCGCCATCGTTTGCGAGCACCGCATCAATATCGCCCGGGTTGCCGATATTGCAGTAAACCATGACATTTCTGCCGTCTACGGTTTCGTTCGGCTTGCCCTTGAGCTGGTCGAGAAGCTCCTTGAGCGCACGTTCCTTGGACTGCTTGTGCGTGAGGCGCTCACGAGTGGAATCATTGGCATCTACAACGACCTCACCGGTCTGACCGTCCACGAAAATCTCCTTGCCTGCAAATTCAGGCTTGAGCTGATCGCCCACGCCGATGATTGCCGGAATCCCCATGGTACGTGCCAAAATTGCAGTATGCGAGTTTCCGGAACCGCCTGCCGTAACAAAGCCCAAAATCTTGGACTTGTCCAGCTGCACGGTTTCAGATGGTGCAAGGTCATCTGCCGCCAAAATGACCGGAACCTCAGAATCAATACCGCCCTGTACCGCGCCAGACAGGATGCCGATGACACGGCTGGATACATCCTTGACATCTGCTGCACGTGCCTGCATATAGGCATTATCCATATTGGCAAACATTTCTGCAAACTGGTTTGCAGTATCGGATACTGCTGCTTCTGCATTGAGATGCTCGTCTGCAATCAGCCCCTCCACGGTTTCCACATAGTCGGGATCGTCCAGCATCATCTGGTGTGTTTCAAACAGGCAGGCAGCCTCTTCGCCCACTTCGTCCATTGCCTTCTGATACAGGGCACCAAGCTGTTCCATTGCTGTCTTGCGTGCAGTCTCAAAGCGCTCACGCTCCACAGCCGCATCTGCATCGGTTCGGCGGACGATTTCTCCGGACGCGCGGTGATAGAAATACAGCGGACCATAAGCAACACCGTTTGATACGCCCTTGCCAGTAATTGTAATCATACGATTCTCTCTCCTTAGTCTATGAGTTTGCATGATAAAGTTTACACAGTTTTTCACATAAATTGGAACTTATTCTGAGGGGTCTCGTTCTTCCAGCGTATGTTTCTTTTATTATACTGTTTTTTGCCAATCTTGTAAACCAGAACACATTTTCTTTTGGCAGAGGTCTTTACTATTTCTGCGAAGAAAACTGGTCTGTTTTGGTTCTATCCTGTGTATATTCTGTTATATTGTGTGCAATGCCCTTGTGATATTTCAAGTGTTTTGTAAAAATTTCAGCTATTTTGTGTAAACGCAAAGTCTTGTCTCCTGCCTCATCAAAAAAAATCAGGCAATACATCTTCGGTTTACGTATTTTCATTTGGTAGGATTCCTTGTATCCTTCCGCATTCTACCGCAATTTCTACTACCTCTTGCAGCACTTCTGGATTTTTGACTACATATTCTGTATGCATACCCCATGGTCTGTTCCACGGATAAAGATAGGCTTCCATGCTATTATCCTCATAGATAAAAAGATTAACAAACATCTGCTCTCCAAATACCAAATTGACATACAGCTTATACTCCCGCGCCGCATCTCGTGATGAAATTTTTGAAGCATCTCTTGGAATCCAAGGAATTTTCACCTTTGTAAATACATCAATTACTTCATCTTTTTCAGAGTCTGGGATATTCAAGATTTTATGCTGTAAATTTCCGTGTATCGGGAGTTCTCTGGCAATCTTTGTGTCAAAAAAAGAACAAGTGTGTTGTAGTAAACAGAAAAAAACATACGCCGATACAAACTATGCTCACCATCAATTTTCCAACCGATAATTTCAAATTCATATCCCTCCATCACACAAGCAGCTCCAATTACAGACGCGACCATATCGCAAACAGGGCAAGAATCACACTCAAAGCAAGAATCAGCATACCCAACTCAAACAACACCGATGCCGTTTTCATCTCTATCTGCTTCCGTCTTACTGCCGCGTGACGATTTTTGCGCAGTTTCCCGCTTTCCTTCCGCGGGAAACTCTTGTTAGAAAACTGTATATACCGCACCTTGATTTTTGGTCTTTTATTTCTTCTCTTTTCATATCTGCACAAGTTGCGCAGCAGTTTTGTGCTGGAATCCCACCGCATATCAAAATCCCCCTTCTCTCTTTTAACCAAACAGGCTGATTTGGGTCGTTTTTGGCATATTGCCAAGTGCACCAATCTGATCGAGAAGCTCAATGACTGACTTTGACACCTTCGCACAGCGAACCATGATTTCCTCCGCAGATAAGAATCTGCCGTTTTTACGCTCCTCTACAAGATTGAGTGCTGCCTGTTCTCCAATGCCCGGCATAGAGGTAAAGGGCGGAATGAGTCCATTTTCTGTAACCAGAAAACGGGTCGCGTCCGACTGATAGATATCCATGGGAGCAAAGGTATAGCCGCGCTTATAAAACTCATGGCACACCTCAAGCGTGGTCTGGGTATCCTTTTCTGCTGCTGAAATGGTTTTTTCTACCTCTTTCTGATGCAGCTCCCGAATTTTTTCCAGACACACCGCATCTCCGCGCACCATGCTGTATGCGTCAAAGCCCTTCGCGCGAATGGAAAAATATGCCGCATAGAATGCCAGCGGGCGGTGCACCTTAAACCACGCAATGCGGAACGCCATCATCACATAGGCAACTGCATGCGCTTTTGGGAACATATACTTGATTTTTTTACACGAATCAATATACCAGTCCGGCACATTATTCTGCTTCATGGCTTCCTCCATCTCCGGCTTGAGTCCTTTCCCCTTACGCACGGATTCCATGGTTTGGAAGGCAAGCTTCGGCTCTACTCCCTTGGCAATCAGATAGTTCATGATATCATCACGGCAGCAGATACACTCATTGAGCGGGATTCCCGCCGCAACCAAATCCGCCGCATTGCCGAGCCATACATCAGTGCCATGGGACAAGCCGGAAATACACAAGAGGTCATCAAAGGTCGTTGGTCTGGTATCCTTGACCATACCGCGCACAAACTTGGTTCCAAACTCAGGAACTGCCAGACAGCCCAGCTCCCCCAAAATCGGGTCCGGCGTATCATCTGCATAATGAAGCGCCTTGTTTGAGGTGAACAGACTCATCACCTCCGGGTCATCGAGCGGGATTTCCTGTGCATTGACACCGGTTAAATCCTCCAGATGCTTGATAATCGTAGGGTCATCGTGCCCCAGCTCGTCCAGCTTCAAAAGGTTTGCATCAATCGAGTGATACTCAAAATGCGTGGTGATGATATCCGAGGTGGGGTCATCTGCCGGATGCTGTACCGGACAGAAATCATAGATTTCAACCTCCTTGGGCACCACGACAATTCCGCCCGGGTGCTGTCCGGTCGTGCGGCGAATCCCCGTACAGCCTGCTGCAAGGCGGTTTTCCTCGGCCCTTGAGCACTGTGTCCCGCGTTCCTCCATATATTTTTTCACATATCCATACGCAGTCTTTTCTGCCACCGTCGCAATCGTTCCGGCACGGAATACATGGTCGTGTCCAAACAGTTCACCGGTATACTTGTGGATTCTGGGCTGATATTCTCCCGAAAAGTTCAGGTCGATATCGGGCACCTTGTCGCCGTTAAACCCAAGAAAGGTTTCAAACGGAACCGAAAAGCCTTCCTTTTTGAGCTTTTCCCCACAGCGCGGGCATACCTTATCCGGCAAACATACGCCGCAGCCCACACCTTCATTTTCATGCAGCTCGAAGTACTGACATTCGGGACATAAATAATGCGGTGCAAGCGAATTGACCTCGGTGATATCGGACAGAAACGCAACCAGCGACGAGCCGACCGAACCCCGTGAGCCAACCAGATAACCGTCTGCAAGGGACTTTGCAACCAGCTTCTGTGCAATCATATACATCACATCATAGCCGTTTCCGATAATGGATTTCAGCTCACGGTCCAAACGCTCCTGCACAATTGCAGGCAGTGGGTCACCATACATACGTTTTGCCTTTTCGCGGCACATGATTTCCAGCTCCTCGGCAGAGCCTTCGATTTTTGGCGGATAATTCTCCTTGGGAATGGGGCGCACAGGCTCCAGCATATCGGCGATTCGGTTGGGGTTTGTGACGACCACCTCATAAGCACGTTCCTGTCCCAGATAGGCAAATTCTTCGAGCATTTCCTCAGTCGTCTTGAGATAGAGCGGCGGCTGATTGTCTGCGTCTGCGAAGCCCTGCCCTGCCATCAGAATACGGCGATAGGCTTCATCTTCCGGGTCGAGAAAGTGAACATCTCCCGTTGCACAGCAGGGCTTTCCAAGCGCGTCGGCAACCCGAAGCACGGTGCGGTTATAATCCCGCAGTGCTTCCTCGTTCTCTGCCGTACCCTTGGCAATCAAAAACGCATTGTTGGCAATTGGCTGGATTTCCAGATAATCATAAAATTCGGCAATGCGTTTGAGCTCCTCAAACGGCTTGCCCTCAACCACCGCATGAAACAGCTCTCCCGCCTCACAGGCAGAACCAAAAATCAGTCCCTCCCTGTGCCGAATCAATGCAGAGCGCGGCATGAGTGGACGGCGGTAAAAATGGTCAAGAAAGCTGTATGAAATCAGTTTATACAGATTTTTCAGTCCGACCTGATTTTGCACCAGAATAATGAAGTGATAGCGCGGCAGGTTTTTCAGTCCGCCTTCCTTGGCGCGCAGTCCCGCAAGCACCGGATTGATGTCTGATATTTTGCGCACCCGATGCTCGATTTTGAGCTTGTCCATCAGCTTCACCCAAATCCGTGCCAGCACCGCCGCATCTTCGCTTGCACGGTGGTGTGCAAAGGGTCCCACCTGCAATTCCTTTGCCAAAATATTGAGCTTGAAGCGGTTGAGATGAGACAACAGGATACGTGACAGATCCAGCGTGTCAATATACGTAAACTCCCGCTCGATGGACAGCCGACTGCAAGCCGCCTTTAAGAATGACATATCGAATCCGGCATTGTGAGCAACCAGCACCCGATTGCCCGCAAATTCCAAAAACCGTGCAATCGCATCGGAAAGCTCGGGCGCATCTCGCACCGTATCATCTGAAATACCCGTAAGCTCGGTAATTTCAGGAGGAATGGGTTTATGAGGATTGACATAGGTTTGGAAGGAGTCCCGAATTTCACCGTCCCGCACCAGCACCGCTGCAATTTCAGTGATTTCCTCGGTCGTCGGCTTGAGTCCGGTTGTTTCGAGGTCAAATACGATAAAATCTCCTTCCAAACTGCCGTCTGTGCTACCGCGCACCACAGAAACCTCAGAGGCATCATTGACATAATACGCCTCGACACCATATAGAATCTTCGGGAATGTGTCCTCCTTGCCGTCAACAACGTGCAGGGCGAGCGGAAATGCCTGTGCACAGCCATGGTCGGTAATCGCCATCGCGCGCCACCCCCACTGTTTACAGCGTTCAATGAGCGCCTTGGTATCCGAAACTCCATCGAGCGCACTCATGTTGGTATGCAGGTGCAATTCTACCCGCTTTTCCGGCGCATTGTCCATACGAATTTTCTTTTTTGCCTTCACAATTGCGGTCGGCTCCAGAATACTTTCCTTTTCGTAGGTATCAAAGCTGATTTTTCCCTGCACAATCAGGTGCATTCCGGTTTTGATGGCAGACACCAAATCCTCTGCCTGCTCTTTTGCCATAAACTTGGAAACACGAATGGAATTGGTATGGTCTGTGATATCAAATGCCAGCTTTATCCACTCTTTTCCGCTCTTTTTGCTGACGATTTCACGATGGTCTACGAAAAACACATCTCCCTCAATGGTGACACGGTCAAATGCACCCAGCGCATCGCGAATCGCAACTGGCTCCTCGGTGTACAGCTTGCCCAAAATCAGATTTTCGTCGGTCACCTTTTCCACCTTGGGACGCTGATAAGCATTTTCCTCACGTGCCGGACGGGATTTGATATTCTTTTTATTCTTCTCTCCGCCGGACGCATACTCTGGCACAGTCTGCGCGGCTTCTCGAAGCGCCGCGGCGCGCTCTTCCTTTTGGACTTTCATCATCTGGCTGACCTGTGCCTCGTCAAGCGGAACCGCCTCCACAATCACCGGACAACCGGTTTCTGCTGTAATTTGCTCCTGCATCTGCCGCAGAGCGACCGAAAAATAACCGCGTGCAGTCTCTCCCATGGAAATGCGCAAATGATTATCCGCCGAAAGCTCCCACTGGCTCTCTGCCAAAAGTCCCGCCGCAGAGGGCATACGATGACACAAATCCAATCGAAGCTGCTGGATATACTGTGGGGAAAGCGCATGATATCGCGGGGCAATCGAAAACCGTGTCAGACCATACAGGTTCGCAATCTCCTTTCCCAACCCGTCCAACGCCGCGCGCGGCATTGGGGTATCATACGCCACGTGGCAAACCATCTGCCGATGGTCATGGCTGACTGCAAGCGAGCGCACCTCTCCTGCCATACAGTCTGCATACTGTGTATCATTGCAGCGTTCAAAAAGCTCTGAAAGCATTTTTGCCATATAAAACATTCTCCTAATTTTACAAATGCAGAATGGGGCTGCTGCAAAGCCGCCCCACCCATGTCATGGATACTGTTCGATTTCGTGCATGAGTGCATCAACGAGCTGTTCTTGCGGCACCTTGCGCACGATTTCTCCTTTTCGGAAAATCAGTCCCACACCGTCACCGCCGGCAATGCCGAGGTCTGCTTCGCGTGCTTCTCCAGGGCCATTGACGGCGCAGCCCATAACAGCAACTTTGAGCTTTTTGCCGCGGATATTGGCAACCCGCTGTTCGACCTCCTTGGCAATGGCAATCAGGTCGATGCGGGTGCGCCCGCAGGTTGGGCAGGACACGACATTGATACCGTCCTCATGCAGTCCCACTGCTTTCAAAATTGCCTGTGCCGCATAAATTTCCTTCACAGGGTCATCGGTCAGCGAAACACGAATGGTATCTCCGATGCCAAGCGCCAGCAGACCGCCAATCCCCGCCGCCGATTTTATCGTGCCCATATAGGTTGTTCCCGCCTCGGTCACTCCCAGATGCAGCGGATACGCAGTCTTTTCGTGTGCCAGCTGGTAAGCCTGCATGGTGTAAGGGACAGAGGACGATTTCATGGACAGGCAAATGTCATAAAAATCGAATTTCTCCAAAAGCGACGCATGATAGAGCGCACTTTCCACAAGCGCCTCCGGAGTCGGTGCGCCATACTTTTCCAAAATACGCTTTTCCACCGAGCCTGAATTGACACCGATGCGAATGGGAATATTTTTAGCACGTGCCGCCTGCACAACTGCCTTCACGCGGTCATCGGAACCGATATTCCCCGGGTTCAGACGAATCTTGTGTACACCAGCGGCAATCGAATCCAGTGCCAGCCTGTAATCAAAATGAATGTCGGCAACAACCGGAATGGGCGATTGCCCGCAAATGGTTTCGAGCGCACGCGCCGCCTCAGCATCGGGAACGGCACAGCGCACGACCTCACAGCCCGCCTGTGCAAGCGCTCGAATCTGTGTCAGTGTTGCCTGTGCATCACGGGTATCGGTATTGGTCATAGACTGCACCACAATCGGTGCACCGCCGCCGATGGCGACATTTCCGACATGAATCTGTCTGGTTTTTTGATTTGTCATACAATCACCTTATACTTCTCACAACAGGCGCATGATATCCTGTCCGGTCACATAGAGAATGAGCGCAAAGAGTGCACACAATCCTGCCATATTGACATAGCCCTCCACTTTTTTATCGAGCGGCTTGCGGCGAATCCCCTCCACAATCAGGAATAGGATACGTCCGCCGTCAAGTCCCGGAACTGGAAGCAGATTCATAACACCAAGGTTTACCGAAATAAATGCAAGGAGTGCCCAGAACGGACGTGCACCCGCCTGTGCTGTTTGGGCAGTCACGGCAACCACACCAACCGGACCGGAAAGCTGGTCAACACCAACCGCACCCGAAATCAGGTCACCCAAAGAGTGCCAAGCCATACGCGCATTGTTTGCCGACAGCACCAGTGCATATCGGAGATGTCCAATCACGCCCAGCTCCTCGGTCGCGAAGTGGAAGCCATACCCCTTTCTGCCATCTCCCAAGTCCAAATCATCGCGCAGCGCCAAGTCATTGACTGCAACCGTCTTTCCATCGCGCTTGACAACGAAATCAAAGCTGCCATCTGATGCACCACGGCGCAAGCCCTCTGCAACGTCTCCGCCCGTCCAAATGCGATAGCCATCTATTTTCACGATGCGGTCGCCTGCCATCAGCCCCTGTGCTCCAACTGCCGGAAAGCCTTCTGACAGTGCCTCAATTGTCGGAACCGCCTCATATTGTGTATTCCATGTCAGGCACAGGAGAATCACAAAGCCCAAAAGAAAATTCATCACGACGCCTGCCGCCAGAACAATCAAGCGGGTCAGCCATGGCGCATTGCCAAAGGCGCGCGGGTCCTCTGAGCTTTCGTCCTCGCCGCGCATGACGCACGCACCGCCAATGGGCAGAAGACACAGACAATAATTGGTTTCGCCGATTTGTTTTTGCAGCAGCTTGGGTCCCATACCAATCCAAAATTCATCGACCTGTATGCCGCCGCGCTTCGCTGCAACACAGTGTCCAAACTCATGCACCATAATGAGCAGACCAAAGCCCAAAAGAGCAATCAAAATCCAAAATACATTTGTTAGCATAGAATTCCATTCACCTCATGTTCCAGCGATTCACCGCTTGTCGGGCGGCGCGGTCGCTCTCCAAAATATCCTCAAGCGTTGGACACACCTGTACCGGTACACTCTCCATCGCACGGGCAACCAGCTCTGGAATCTGCCAGAAGGGCAGTCTGTCCGCGAGGAACAGTTCCACCGCCGCTTCGTTTGCCCCGTTCAGAACCGCTCCTGCATTGCCCTTTTGACGGGCTGCCCTGCGCGCAAGCTGCATCGCAGGGAATGCCGCATCATCGGGTGTAAAGAAGCGCATACAGCCGACCTCCGCAAGCGAAAGGCGCGGCGCTTTACAGGGCACACGTTCCGGATAAGTGAGTGCATATTGAATGGGCAAGCGCATGTCTGGTACACCAAGCTGTGCCAAAACTGCACCGTCTGTAAATTCAATGAGAGAATGAATCACCGACTCTCTGTGTACGATAATCTCTATTTTGTCCTCCGGAAGCCCATAAAGCCACATGGCTTCGATTAGCTCCAGCCCCTTATTCATCATGGTTGCCGAGTCTATCGTGATTTTGGCTCCCATGGACCAATTCGGGTGCTGTAAAGCCTGTTCCCTTGTCACGAATTTCAGTTCCTCTGCCGACTTTCCAAAGAACGGTCCGCCCGAAGCGGTCAAAATAATGCGGTCTAACGCATTTCCTGCCGCGCCCTGTATGCACTGAAAGATGGCAGAATGTTCCGAGTCCACCGGCAGGATTTGCACGCCGTGTTCTCTGGCTGCCTCCATCACCAGCTGTCCGGCACAGACAAGGGTCTCCTTGTTGGCAAGCGCAATGTCCTTTCCGGCATGAATCGCCGCAAGTGTTGGCAGTAAACCAACCATACCCACGACAGCAGTCACAACGGTGTCACAGTCGGCATGGGTCGCGGCAGAAATCAGTCCGTCCATACCTGCCTGTACTTGAATACCGGTATCTGCAAGGGCAATTTTCAGCGACTTTGCAGCATCTTCATCGAATGCGACGCAAAGCTTGGGCTTCAGTGCCCGTGCCTGCTCCTCCAGCAGCTTGATATTGCGGTTTGTGGTTAGGGCAACCACCTCTGCGTCGATGGAGGATAGGATATCAACCGTCTGCGTTCCAATCGAACCAGTTGCACCTAAAATAGAAATCCGCTTTTTCATTGTATCACCTTTCCTCCCCCAATATTACACAGCCAGATAGAAACTGATAGAAAGGACAAGTTCAATCACAGGTGCGACAAAAATCACACTGTCAAAGCGGTCGAGCACGCCGCCATGTCCCGGGAAAATATGGCTGTAATCCTTGATTTGACACTGTCTCTTGATAATCGAGAATGATAAATCTCCAAGCTGTCCAATCGCTGCGCCAGCCGCACCCATCACGGCTGCTCCGGCATAATGAATGGACAAACCGGCATACCGGTTCATGAGGAACACCACGCCCAGCATTAGGAGCGTTGCCCCGATGACACCGCCGACCGCACCCTCTACGGTTTTCTTTGGGCTGACCACAGGCGCCAGCTTGTGCTTTCCGAATGCCATACCCGCAAAGAGTGCGCAGGTGTCTGAGCCCCACGCTGCAACCAGCGGCAGAAGCACCAGAAATGCACCACCCTCCATCTCGAAAATGCGCCAGAGGGACAGGAGCAGCGCGGGCAGAATAAAGCCGCCAACAAATCCCGCCATGACTTCCTCTGTGCGCACGGTATCATGGTGCCGCAGCAGGCAGGCAAACAGACCCACGAGCAAAAACAGCATGAGCAGCCGCCCAAATTGCTGCTGAAAGGCTTCCAGATGCGTCCGCATCTCGGCACCGGTCAGGCTCGTGGAGCCGCCGGAACCACCTATGATTGCAAACATCGTGAAGCTCTCTGCCTGCGGTGCAAATCTGCCGCTCACCAGCGCTGGAGAAGGTACCAGCAGCAACGTCGATGGGATACACGTCACCGCCGCATACATCGCAGACGCAGCAAGGGTCACCCGCTGCATCGCGCGATTTTTGACCAATCCGGTCGGAACAATCAGTTCATACGATGCACAAACACAAAGCGCAGAGACAGTCAGCGCAAGCACAATCGGCGGCAGCACATAAAGCGCAAGCAGCACAAATAAAAAGCCGCCTACCCCAAATAAAACTCTTGCTTTCACGTTTTATACCCCTCCAAACCTGCGCGACCGCCGATTGAAATCATCAATTGCCGCGTCCATGTGAGCCGTCTTAAAATCCGGCCACAGTACATCTGTAAAGTAATATTCTGCATACGCAGACTGCCACAGCAGAAAATTCGATGTGCGGATTTCCCCGGAAGGACGGATAATCAAATCCGGCTCGGGCATGTGCGCCGTATATAAATGTGCACCGATTGTTTCCTCCGTGATGTCCTCGGGTTTCAGGCTGCCTGCCTGTACCTCACGTGCAATCGCCTGCACAGCATGCTTGATTTCATCTCGCCCGCCATAGTTGATGCACAGAGATGCGGTTGCGGCATGCTCGCCCAAGGTGTCCGCAAGCGCGTGCACCTCATCAATCTGCTTGAGCAAATCGGGCGGCAGAACCGACAAATCACCCAGCACCCGCACGGCAACGCCACGTTCGACCATGGTTTCCGCTGCCTCCCGCAGATAGGTGCGGAACAGATTCATCAGGGCATTCACCTCATCTTCCGGACGCTTCCAATTCTCTGTTGAAAAGGCATAGACAGTAAAGTACTGCACACCAATTTCTTTGCAGTAGGTCGCAATCGTGCGGAAGGTCTCTGCACCAACCTTGTGCCCCGCTTTTCGCGGCAAACCGCGCTTTTTCGCCCAGCGTCCATTGCCGTCCATAATGACTGCGATATGCCGCGGAACGATACGTCCATTCGGCGGCTGTTTTCCGGTCAACCGGTCAAGAATCCCCATTTTGCACCTCACAGAAAGGGGACGGCAACGCCGCCCCCCTAGAATATCAAACTTCCTTGAGCTCTGCGCTCTTCTTTGCAACAATGCCGTCAATTTCCTTGACATATTTGTCCGTAATCTTCTGTACCTGCTGCTCTGCGTCCTTCACTTCGTCCTCGGTTGCCTCGTTCTTCTTCTTACGCTCCTTAAACTTGTCCATTGCATCGCGGCGAATGTTACGGATTGCAACCTTTGCGTCCTCACCAATTTTAGCACACTGCTTTACCAGCTCCTTGCGGCGCTCCTCGGTGAGAGGCGGGAAGGACAGACGAATCACCTTGCCATCGTTCTGCGGATTCAGCCCCAAGTCAGAGGTCTGGATTGCCTTTTCAATATCGCGCAGAATGGAGGCATCCCACGGCTGGATTTGCAGGGTGCGCGGGTCCGGAGAAGAAACGGCAGCGACCTGCGGCAGCGGAGTCGGCGTGCCATAGTATTCCACGGTCAGCTTATTAAGTACGCCTGGGTTTGCACGTCCCGCACGAATTGCAGCCAGCTCCTTTGACAGAACATCAATGGTCTTGCCCATTTTCTCCTCATGCTGCTTGATGATTTCTTTCATATTACATTTCCTCCTTGACAAGTGTGCCGATTTGTTCACCCGTAACGGCACGATAAATATTTTCAGGGTCGGACAGCGCAAATACCAAAATCGGAATATGATTGTCCATAGATAGTGAGGTTGCAGTGGTATCCATCACACCCAGTCCCTGATTGAGTACGTCCATATAAGTCAGCTTATCATATTTTTTTGCGTCCGGATTCTTTGCTGGGTCCGAATCATATACACCGTCAATATTCTTTGCGAGCAGAATCACCTCGGCACCGATTTCGGCTGCACGCAGAGCAGCGGCAGTATCGGTTGAAAAATACGGGTTTCCTGTACCGCAGCCAAAAATCACAACACGCCCCTTGCTCAGATGGCGTGCCGCCTTGCTTCTGATATATGGCTCTGCAATCTGATTCATTGCAATCGCAGTCTGTACACGCACCTCACAGCCACGCTGTTCGAGTGCGTCTGCCAGTGCCAGCGCATTGATGGTGGTCGCGAGCATTCCCATATGGTCTGCACGGGTACGCTCCATGCGTCCGCCGCCATCTTTGACCCCGCGCCAGAAGTTGCCGCCGCCTACCACGATGCCAACCTCACAGCCAATCTCTGCACAGCGCTTGATCACATCACAGACCGGTCCTATCACGTCAAAATTCAGTCCAAAATGCCTGTCACCGGCAAGCGCTTCGCCACTGATTTTGACGAGGACGCGTTTATACTTGGGAGTATCCATTTTCTTTCCTCCTATGTCGATACAAACGATTGTGAGTTTATTTTACATGATTGCTGCGCTTTTTGCAACATCTGGCGGCATAGTTTTCAATCCCCTGCCATTTTGGAAGACCACAGCAGCCCGCTGGCACACAGAAAACAATTCGTCTTGGAGGGAACTTTGTTGTCAATTTGGCAGACTGTTTTAGAATTCAGGACTTGACAGACCGCATATTTCGCGCTATACTGCTCTTGTTCGTTCTGGTAACACAAGACCGTACGAAGGGGCACACCACCTCGGGTGTGAACTTTCGTGCGGTCTTTTTTTGTGTTTTGTCCTGTTTTTCAGGCGTAAAAGGAGGCTTTTTATGATTAAAGTGAACGGAAACCTGGTAGAAGATGCGGAAGGGCTGACGCTTTCCGACTATCTGACGCAGGCAGGCTATCCCCCTGCCTTTGTTGCGGTGGAGAAGGACGGCGCCATTGTCCCCCGTGCTCAGTATGCGCACACTGTGCTCTGTGCCGGTGACAAAATCGAAATCGTACAATTTGTGGGGGGTGGCTGATGCACATTCTCTATAACGGGCAGTCCCTTGAAACCGAAGCCCGCTCACTCTTTGCCCTTGTCCCTGCCCATGCACAACGGGTTGTCATTCTAAACGGTTTTCAGACCTCTGCGGACTTGCCGCTTTCCGATGGTGATACCGTCACCGTGATTGAAAAGGGCGTTTTTCCATCACAGGATATCCTGCAATCTATGATGGCAGCCCGACATACCCCCGGTGTCTTTGAACGGGTTCAGACAGCACGGGTCGGTATCGCAGGGCTTGGCGGTCTTGGCTCGCACATTGCTTTTGCTCTTGCACGCACTGGGGTTGGTCACTTGCATTTGGTAGATTTCGATGTCGTAGAGCCTAGCAATCTCAACCGGCAATGTTATCGCATCTGTGACCTTGGAAAGCCCAAGACCGAGGCACTGACCGAGCAGCTTCGCGCGGTCAATCCATATTTGACCATCACGACTGACTGTATGTATGTCACACATGACAATGCTGCCTCCCTCTTTGCACAGGATTCTATTGTATGCGAAGCCTTTGACAATCCCGCTTGCAAGGCGGCTCTTGTTGATGCCGTGCTGTCTGCATGTCCGGACACTATTTTGGTTGCAGCAAGCGGCATGGCAGGCTTGGACTCGTGCAACACCATACAAACCCGCCGAATCAGCAGCCGATTTTACCTATGCGGCGATGAACACACCTGTGCACAGCCCGGACGCGGACTCATGGCGCCCCGTGTGTCGGTATGTGCCGGACATCAAGCCAATATGATTTTACGCCTGATTGTAGGCGAAGATACCCCATAAACCATAAAAAAGGAGTCTTTAATATGAATTCAATGAACGACCCCCTCATTTTAGGCGGACACGAATTTTCTTCCCGTTTTATCATTGGCTCGGGAAAAATTTCCATGGACTTTACCCCGACCGTCATCGAGAACAGCGGCGCACAAATTGTAACCCTCGCGCTGCGCCGCGCCAATCAGGCTGGCGGGGAGAACATTTTGGAGTATATCCCCAAGCATGTTACGCTGCTTCCCAATACCTCCGGTGCGCGTACCGCTGAGGAAGCGGTTCGCATTGCCAGACTGGCGCGTGAAATCGGCTGCGGTGACTTTGTGAAAATCGAGGTCATACGAGACTCCAAATACCTGCTGCCCGATAACACAGAAACCATTCGTGCGACCGAACGGCTGGCAAAGGAAGGATTTGTTGTACTGCCCTATATGTATCCTGACCTCAATGCTGCACGTGACCTGCAAAATGCCGGTGCTGCCGCCATCATGCCGCTTGCTGCACCGATTGGCTCCAACAAAGGTCTGTGTACCCGTGAATTTATTCAAATCCTTGTGGACGAAATTGACCTGCCGATTATTGTAGATGCCGGAATTGGTAAACCCAGTCAGGCTTGTGAAGCCATGGAAATGGGCTGTGCAGCCGTTATGGCAAATACCGCCATTGCAACGGCGGGCGATGTTGCCAGCATGGCACGTGCCTTTGGGCAGGCAATTTCTGCCGGACGAGCCGCCTACCTTTCGGGTCTCGGGCGCGTGCTTTCTCATGGCGGTGATGCGTCCAGCCCGCTCACCGGATTTCTGCGTGACTGATACAGGGGGTGCATCATGAAAAAAGTTTTTGACCATATGTCCTACCTCCCCGAAATGGAGGAGACAGAATCCTCTCTCATGGACGCAGTCCTGTCTGCTGTTTCGTGCTATGACGATACCCAATATACCGCACAAGACGTGCGCCGCATACTTGCACAGCGCACCATTACGCCTGAAGGGTATGCGGTTCTGCTCTCCCCTGCTGCCGAGCCTTTTCTCGAACAGATGGCAGAACGTGCTGCAAAAGAGACCCGCGCACGGTTTGGCAATACCATCTGTATGTTTACACCGCTTTATATTGCAAACTACTGCGAAAATGAGTGTATCTACTGCGGCTTCAACTGCAAAAACCAGATTCATCGTGGCAAGCTGACCCTGCCCGAAATCGAACAGGAAATGCAGGCAATCGCAAACACAGGGCTGAAAGAAATCCTGCTTCTCACAGGAGAATCGCGCAGTATGTCTCCTGTGGCGTATATCGGAGAGGCGGTTCAAATCGCGCGCCGTTACTTCTCCACCATCGGCATTGAAATTTATCCGCTGAACACCGACGAGTATCGCTTCTTACAGCAATGTGGTGCCGATTTTGTATCGGTCTATCAGGAAACCTACGACCCTGTAAAATACGAAACCCAGCATCTTTCCGGTCCCAAGCGCTCATTCCCCTACCGTTTTCATGCGCAGGAGCGCGCACTTCAGGGCGGTATGCGCGGGGTTGGGTTTGGCGCGCTTTTGGGACTGAGCGACTTCCGCAAAGATGCGTATGCAACCGGACTGCACGCCTACTATGTACAGCGCCGCTATCCCCATGCAGAAATTTCTTTCTCCTGCCCGCGCCTGCGCCCCATTATCAATGATGCCACCGTCAATCCGCATGATGTTCACGAAACTCAGCTTTTACAGGTACTGCTCGCCTATCGCCTGTTTCTGCCCTGTGCCGGCATTACCATTTCCACACGTGAGCGTGCCGGATTCCGTGACCATGTGATTGGTATGGTGGCAACTCGAATTTCCGCTGGTGTCAAGGTCGGTGTCGGCGGACATGACGAGGACGCCAAAGGAGATGAACAATTTGAGATTTCTGATGACCGCTCCGTAGAGGAGATTCGCAATATGATTCGCTCCCGCGGCTTACAGCCAGTGTTTACCGACTATGTCTATGTTTGACCATGTACTTGCGGTCACAAACCGCCACCTATGTGAGATAGATTTCCTAGAGCAGATCGCGCGCATCGCAATGGCGCAGCCTGTCGGCATTGTACTGCGCGAAAAGGATTTACCCGAAGCCGCCTATCACAGTCTTGCACAGTCTGTTCTCTCCATTTGCCAGCAGTGGAACACCCCTTGTATTCTGCATCATTTTTCATCGGCGGCTCTTGCGCTTGACTGTCCAAACCTGCATCTGCCTCTGCCCGACTTGCTCATGCAGCCTGATATTGCCAAACAGTTCTCCCAGCTGGGGGTATCCGTACACAGCGCCGAGGAGGCACGGACTGCCTATGCGCATGGGGCATCTTATCTGACTGCCGGTCATATCTTTCCCACGGACTGCAAGCCTGATTTGCCCCCGCGCGGACTTGGCTTTTTGCGCGAGGTCTGTGCTGCTGTGCCGATTCCGGTCTATGCGCTGGGCGGCATCTGTCCGCAAAATGTATCTGACTGCCTTGCCGCAGGCGCAGCGGGCGTGGCGGTCATGTCCGGTGTCATGCACAGTCTGTCTGACTGGACTTTTCACATATAATTCAAAAATCCTTGCTTGATTTCTCATAGTCTTATGTATATAATATATCATCATATCAAGCAAGGAGGTTTTCTATGTATACCAAATATTATAAACTGCAAGTCTTTTTCCTCTGCATTGGGGGTGCGCTCATGCTCCTTGCTTTCTTTGGCGTTGTCCCCTTGATATGCAAAGTGTTTGCTGGTATCTGCTTTATCCTTGTGACTTTCTTTTATTATCAAATCATGTCTATGCTTGCAAAGGTAACCGATATCACAGCTGCTCAGGTATGGCTTGGCAGTCTGTCTCATCTTGCTATCATGGCTGCCACTTACTTGATCGGAAATCGAGCCCTATTTCACCCTCTCTTAATTTTTTCCTTTGTAACGCGCACCGCAATGGGGATATTTGCCATCGACGCACAAATGTATGCTCTTTGTAAGGAACTGGACGCCAATTTTCTTCATCTGGCGCTAAAAGAGCAAAGACAAAACGAACACTCCCTCGAGGAATGACTCGCTACAAGGACGAGTACGGCAGAGAACAAACTATCTGCCAAAGTCCCCTCTTTGATGGGAACATGCTGTGGGAGCCGTGAACCTCTAAGGCAAATCGTTCAACAACCGATTCTCTTATCTTTTCCAGATAGAAATAAACTGGCTTTTGGTTGCATCTTACCCTACGATTATAGTATAATATCTATAAACTTATTGTAAGTCGTTCGGGCATTGAGGAGGCGATTTCTTGCCAGATTCCAATATCACCAAGCGTGCACTCGCACAAACCCTAAAGGACTTGATGGTACATACTCCTTTTTCCAAAATCAGCGTTGGAGATTTGTGTACTGCCTGTGGTATGAGCCGTAAGAGCTTCTACTATCATTTCCGAGACAAATATGACCTTGTCAACTGGATTTTTTATACGGAGTTTATCACAGAAGTGCAGAATAACACCTATGATACCGCTTGGGACTTTCTCAAAGACATTTGTACCTATTTTTATAGAGAACGCATCTTCTACCAAAAAGCCATGCAAATTCAAGGGCAAAATTCATTCTGTGAATATTTTTCTGAGGTCATGGAACCGTTCATTCAAACCTTCTTAGATAATATCTTCCACACAGAGGGACAAAGTGAATTTTCCCGTGTCTTTTTAACAGATGCCTTTTTGGTTTCCCTCATGCGTTGGCTGAGAAATGGCAAGCCCGTCCCTCCAGACCTCTATCTGGACAATCTCAAGCATCTACTCATCGACCTATCCAGACGCATCCTCTTAGATTTTGACCCTGATGCAGCGACCCATAAAAAAGGGTGAACATTCAACCGAATGTTCACCCTTTTTTTGTAATTTGTTCCTGAATTCGCTCACAATCTGCCTTTGCCGCAATCGGAATCATGGGTGTGATTGGATTTTGACGCAATTCTATGATTTCCTGCACAATTTTCTGCGCCTCTTGACTGCCTTGTTCCTGCACAATGGCAAAATAAGGACCGTTCTGTTTCGAAAGCCATGCTCTGAGACTATCTGCGTTTTCCTCTGCACTGCAGATATGGTACACGCCATATAAACATTTTGCCCGCTGCAAAATCGCCTGTGCTTTCGCCCTCTCAGGCGCATCGCAAAGCACAGTACATACCGTGTGACACAGCCCAATTCGTGCCGCTGTCTGGTTGTCAATCAAAGAAGGGGGCACAAGGAGCAGCGTCGCCGTCTGCTCTGAAACCAGCTGCAGCGCAGCAGCAAGAGCCTCCCGACTGTTCACCTGCATAAAGAATGTGCGCACCCCTTTTGCAATATTCCGCTGCATCTGTGCCCACAAGGCAGGAAGGGTATCAGCTTCTGTAATCATCAGGGATTGAATCCAGTTCTGTTTCTCCGCAGACTGCCGCAGCAATCTGCCTCCCTCGATCCAGCTGTCCCAGCCTAGTGCGACACTAAAATGCTGTAAGCTTTTATGAGCGACCTCATGCACCATGCGTTCCAACAAGGCATAGAAGGGGCTATCCTGCTTTTGCAGCACCTGCTGCAAAAAAGAAAAAATCTCCTGCGCCGTCTTTCCATGCACCAGTTCCTGTCCCAAGTCCACCATACGGCGCAGTCCTCGCTTGGGATCTGCATCAATTTCCTGTATGGCACGTCCGGCAACGGACAGCAAAAGCATACGCTTCATTGACAATACCGCCATTTGCGCCCCTCCCTCTCCTGTTCTAAATTCTATTTTATCTTACCCCCAAAGCTGCAAAATGCAAAGGGACAATTCCAAAAATCTGTCCGAAAGAGCTGCTTTCATCACTTTCTCTGCTGGAAAATGTACAAATTTTTGCCCTCCACTTGTCATTTTATTCCCTCTGCACACAAAAGATGACAATCTTCTGCAAATATGGTATACTATTCTGCAATCAGATACCGAAGGAGATTTACGCGATGGACGCCACATTCTTTCAAATGCTGGAATACCTGCATGAGACAAAGCAATATTTGAAAATGGTAGAAACCATTGAAGCCCTGCCGCCGCAGGAGCAGGATACAGAAATCATTTCACATTTGGCGCACGCATACTACCATCTTGCGCAATACGAACGTGCATTGGAGCTGTTCTTTTCCGTGCCGCAGCCTGACCGCTTCATTTGGAACCTTCATGTTGGGTGCTCTTACTATTTTATTCATCAACCCTTGCAGGCACTCCCCTATTTTGAGCGGGCATTTACATTTCAGCCTACCCCTGATATTGCAGATTACATTGCGCGTTGTCAAACCTCCGGCTTTGCCAACAAAACCCTTGCCTGTATCCATGCCACAAAACATGATGCTGACAACTATCTTCCCCGCAGTGTTCCAGAGGCGGTGTCAAAAGAGCAGTCCACACCAGAGCTTCCTCCAGTAGTCACCTATTTGCCTCGCGACTTGGCTGCGGTGCAGGCGCATATCGAGCAGCACTTCGGTCCCATTGCCACCATTTTGACCTTCCATACCTCGCGCGCCATGGAAATCAAACTTTGCGTCTGTGCTCCCACCAAAGAGCGGAACTACTATACCATCGCCACTTTGGGTATGGGTGCGCTCCCAATGTCCCTGCCCCGAGAGCAGGAAACACAGATTCCCGCACGCATGGAACTGATTATGACGCTGCCGGCGAACTGGCGTTTCGACCCAAACGACGAACAGTGGGCGTGGCCTTTGCGCTGGCTGCTCATCACAGCTTACCTGCCCTTTGATGAAAACACATGGCTTGGCTATGGGCACACGCTTTCCACAAGCGCTGACTGCACGCCTTTTGATGCCAGCACGAAGCAGTCCAGCATCCTGCTTGTTGACTTGCAGGAGCAGTCAAAACAGGCAGCCCAGTGCATTCTGCCGGACGGAGAACCCGTTCGCTTTTTGCATATGCTTTCACTTTATCCAGAAGAACTGGCATACAAATCACAGTATGGGGCGGCGGCTCTTTTAAGACAAATGTCCAACACCGGACACGTCATTCGTCCCTATCGTCTGAACACCTGTACCCCCGACCTGTTGTCCCCGCGTGTCAATCCTTCGCCCTATCTCTGTTAAAAGCAGGTCAACCATCAACAGCCTATCTTGTTTATAATGCGTGTTCCTGTTTTGCCTTCGATTCCCTCTCGTGCCTTTGCAAGCAGGGTAATGAGCGCTGTGCGTTCGGGTGCAGATGCTACAAATTTGACAGCCGCCTGTACCTTTGGCAGCATAGAGCCTGCCGCAAATTCCCCTGCGGCACAATAGCGTTTTGCCTCTGCAATGGACATCGTATCCAACCATTTTTGGTCGGGCTTGCCGAAACGAATGGCACATTGTTCCACTGCGGTCAGGATAATCAACATATCCGCGTCTACCTGCTGTGCAATCAGTGCGCTTGTAAAATCTTTATCGACAACCGCACTGACTCCATGCAGCTCATTTCCCTGCCGTATGACCGGAATCCCACCGCCACCGGCAGCAATCACAACCTGTCCTGCCTCAAATAGCGTGCGAACGGTGTCTATCTCTACCACTTCCAGCGGCTTTGGACTGGCAACCACACGCCTCCAGCCACGTCCTGCGTCCTCCATCATGGTATATTTCTTTTCCCGTTGCAGCCTTTGCGCTTCTTCTTTGGACATAAATCGTCCAATGGGCTTGGACGGACGCCGGAATGCAGGGTCATGCGGGTCTACCACGACCTGTGTAATCACAGTCGCACAGGGCTTCGGAATTCCACGCCGCAAAAGCTCTTCCCGCATTGCGTTTTGTAAATCATACCCAATATAGCTTTGACTCATTGCCACACAGACCGAAAGTGGAATGACCGGAAAATCCTGCTCTGCTGCATGGGTCAGCTCATTGACTGCATGATGCAGCATTCCTACCTGCGGTCCATTTCCATGTGACACAATGACCTCATGTCCCGCTTCAATCAGGTCTGCAATTGCCCTTGCAGTATCCTTTGCCGCTGTCATCTGCTCACTCAGCGTATTTCCCAACGCATTGCCGCCCAGCGCAATCACGATTCTTTTTCCCATCGTATCCACCCTTTCTTCCTGTTCTTTGTGACACCATACGATTATCTTTATCTTACGCATGCAAAAAACAAAAGTCAATGAACTTTTGTTTTTTGGCGTGAAAGAGAAACTGCCCTCTCACCTTCTATCTCCTGTCCGGTCTCCGACTTTCTTTTGCCGTGCCATGGCTGTTTTCCGCGCGGTTTTTGGTGCCGATGCCGATTGAGAGGCAGGCAAAATCCGTTCAGCCATAAAATTTTTATGGCTTTTCATTTTTTAGTATGCTATACTGAATAAAAATGCAGAAAACCGGAGAACGATGGGCGAGATACAACCTCTCCCCATACACTGCTGCAAAGCATGTGTTTGAGTATTTTGATTTGATGCAGCGCTAGCTGCAAAAAAATTTTGCCTTTTTCTGGATTTTGCAGCATTTTTCACACATTCTGCCCTTGTGGAATGTAGATTCCATGATGATTTTAGGAGGATATTATGCGTCACTTGATTGACCCACTTGACTTTACCGTGGAGGAAACGCAGGAGCTGCTCGCTCTGGCAAACCGCATTGCCGCAAATCCGGAGGCATATCAGTCGGTCTGTGCACACAAAAAGCTTGCCACCCTGTTTTATGAGCCTTCGACACGCACCCGCCTTTCCTTTGAATCGGCAATGCTGAACCTTGGCGGTTCTGTGCTCGGCTTTTCGAGTGCAGATTCCTCCTCAGCCTCAAAGGGAGAATCGATTGCAGATACCATTCGTGTGATTTCCTGCTATGCAGATATTGCTGCCATGCGTCACCCCAAGGAGGGCGCACCGCGCAGAGCTGCGCATTTTTCGTCCATTCCAGTCATCAACGCCGGAGACGGCGGACACCAGCACCCGACCCAAACCCTAACCGATCTGCTGACCATCTACCGCCGCAAGGGACGCCTTCATGACCTGACCATTGGATTATGCGGTGACCTCAAATTTGGGCGCACCGTACATTCTCTCATCAAATCACTGTCCCGCTATACAGGGATTCGCTTTATTCTGATTTCTCCCGAGGAACTGCGCGTACCCGACTATGTGATTACGGAAGCATTGACGCCCAACCACATTGCTTATACAGAAACGACCAGCCTTGAGGACGCAATGCCTGAGTTGGATATCCTTTATATGACCCGCGTACAGAGAGAGCGCTTTTTCAACGAAGAGGATTATATCCGCCTCAAGGATACCTATATCCTGACAGCAGACAAGATGAAGCTTGCCAAACATGATATGGCAGTGCTCCACCCCTTGCCGCGTGTCAATGAAATTGCACTGCCAGTGGACGACGACCCGCGTGCAGCATATTTTGAGCAGGTACAAAACGGCGTTTATGTGCGCATGGCGCTGATTATGACACTACTGGGTCTTATAAAGGAGTAAACTGTTATGCTGAATATTGATTCTATCCAAAATGGCATCGTCATCGACCATATCAAGGCGGGCACCGGCATGCAAATTTATCATCTTGCCGGTCTGGACGATTTGGACTGCTGTGTTGCACTCATTCGCAATGCCCGTTCAGCAAAGCACGGGCATAAGGATATTATTAAGATTGAATCGGTGATTGACTTGGATTTGAATGTATTGGGATACATCGACCCTGATATTACCATTGACATCATTCGGGACGGTAAAATTGTAGAAAAGAAAAAGCTGGTCAAGCCCCAAATCCTGAAAAACGTAATTCACTGCCGCAATCCACGCTGTATTACCACAGTTGAGGAGGATATTGAGCATATCTTTGTTCTGGGGGAAAATGACAAATACCATTGCCTGTACTGTGAACAGGAACCAAATCGTCAAAAGCTGTAATCCACTTCCCGTCACCTCTGTTGTGACGGGTTTTATTTTGCAAAGTGCTGATTTCAGCAAAAAATAGATGATTTTTTACAAAAATTGTGTTATGATATTTTTATCTGTCTTATGAGAAACCTGTCTGCTGCTGACTTTTCGGCACTTTGTTGACATGTGTTATTGACAAGTCACAACAGTTGGTTTATCATAATACCATAACATATGAACAATTACTCATATATTTCAAAGGAGTTGATGCTATGAGTCTGGACCCCAAGAGCAAAGAATCTCCGTCAGATGAATCGCTTTTGCTTGACCCTGATCTGCTGTCCCTTTTTGGCGAACAGCTCAAATCCATTGCAGCCATAGAGCACACCGATGAACCGGAATCTATACCGGAGCCAAACGCTTCTCCGGACACGGACCGCACCTCTGAAGCGCCGACATTCTCTGCTGAACCTGCTTCTCCCGCACTGTCCGAAATGGAGGACGAAGAAGATGTTCACGTACCGCTCGAGGCGTTCTCGCCCACGGACAATGTGCCTTTCTCGAATTTTGATTTCCCCGAATCGCTCGATTTGTCCAAAATTTTAGAGGATGAACTAGATTCAAATCCCCTACCAGAAGCTGTACCGAACCATGACCTTTCTTCTATCAATACGGAACACGATGCCGAAGCCCTCAAATCACTTGATGCGCTGATATCCGAGCCTACATCAATTGAAACCTGTGCTGCACATGACCATGGGTGTGCAGAAGACTGTGCGTGTACACATGACCACGAGGACGATGATGCGCAGCATCACCGTCTTGAGGAAGAGGAGGACGGCTGCACGCACGACCATCACCACCACGAATCGGGTGAGGACGGCTGCACGCACGACCATCACCACCACGAAGCGGGTGAGGACGGCTGCACACACGACCATCATCATCATGAAGCGGGTGAGGACAGCTGCACACACGACCATCATCATCACGAAGCGAGTGAGGACAGCTGCACACACGACCATCATCATCACGAAGCGGGTGAGGACGGCTGCACACACGACCATCATCACGATGGTGCGGATTGTGACTGCTGCGATGACACAGCCGCTTGCCCACCTCGTCAAGAGCTGAACAAGGACGCGCGTGGAGAACGCCGCATTTACCGCATTCAGAATTTAAGCTGTGCTCACTGCGCCTCCCTTATGGAAGAAAAAATCCGCAAGCTGCCCGGTGTCTCAGATGCCGTTGTTGTCTATGCCACCAAACAGCTTCGTTTGGCAGCAGATGATCCGGAGGCGCGGCTCGACCAAATTCGCCGCGTATGCATGTCAATCGAACCTGAAGTACAAATTGAGCCAATGGACAATATCCCGAGGTCTAACGAGACGCTGCCTGATGACAAATCCGAGATGCGCAGCATTGGATTCGGAGCAGTTCTGCTCATCATTGGCATGATACTCGAGCGCTTTCAGCCCTTTGCTTCCATGTTCATTCACTGTCTTGCCTATGTTATCCTAGGCGGAGACGTGCTGCTGACTGCATTTAAGAACATGAAATCCGGTCACATATTTGATGAAAACTTTCTCATGTCTCTGGCAACCCTTGGCGCAATTGCCATGGGCACGTACAGCGAAGCGGTCGGGGTCATGCTGTTCTACCGCGTGGGCGAGTTCTTCGAACACCGCGCCGTGGAAAAAAGCCGCCGGCAAATCATGGAGGCTGTTGACCTGCGTCCTGAAGTTGTTCATCAAATTGATACAAACGGTGTTGTGCATACCATTCCGGCGAATCAAGCAAAGGTCGGAGACTTGTTGCTCGTGCGTCCCGGTGACCGAATCCCGCTTGACGGTATCGTGCGCGCTGGTGACAGTCGTGTAGACACCTCTCCGGTCACTGGTGAACCAGTTCCGGTTTCGGTTCGCCCCTCCTCCGAGGTGATTTCGGGCTGTATCAACAATACCGGCGCATTACAGGTAGAGGTAACGAACGCGCTTGCAGATTCTATGGTCACCCGTATTCTCAACGCGGTTGAAAATGCAGCTGCCAGCAAGCCGCGCATGGATCGTTTTGTGACTCGCTTTTCACGAGTATACACGCCAATCGTTGTGGTCATTGCAATGATAACAGCCATTGTTCCTTCTATTGTCACCGGTGACTGGATGCACTGGATTTATACGGCGCTCAGCTTCCTTGTCATCAGCTGCCCCTGTGCACTGGTGCTCAGCGTACCGCTTTCTTTCTTTGCCGGTATCGGTGCTGGCTCCAAGCGGGGTATCCTATTTAAGGGCGGTGCATCTCTCGAGGCGCTGAAAAATGTGCGCACCGTTGCGATGGATAAAACGGGTACATTGACCAAAGGTAATTTCATTGTACAGCGTATCTTTCCGGCTGAGGGCATGAATGAGACTGCACTTTTATCCATGGCGGCAAGCTGTGAGCAACATTCAACGCACCCCATTGCCCATAGTATTCTAAGTGCCGCGCATGAGCGCAGTCTGCAAATCGTGCCACCCTCCAAGGTGCAGGAAATCGCTGGTCAAGGCATTGTTGCCATGATTTCCGGTGTCACAGTGCTGTGCGGAAGCCGCAATTTGCTCGAAACCGCCGGCATAGACCTGTCTGGTCATACCGTCAAAACAGCAGGCACCGAGGTTCTGATAGCAGCAAGCGGTCGCTTTGCTGGTTCCATTGTCATTTCGGATACCATTAAGACCAATACAAAAATTGCAATGAAGAATCTGCGCAAGCTGGATTTGATTACGGTCATGCTGACCGGTGACGCACAGGACAGTGCAGAATCCGTGGCAGCTCAGCTGGACATTCAAGAGGTTCGTGCACGTCTCATGCCCGAGGAAAAGCTGGACGCCCTGCGCGATATCCGCGCACAGCATGGTGCTGTGATGTACGTCGGTGATGGCATCAACGATGCGCCTGTGCTTGCCGGTGCAGATGTTGGCGCTGCGATGGGCTCTGGCTCTGATGCCGCCATTGAAGCGGCTGATGTCGTATTTATGACCTCTGACCCACTTGCAATTGGAGATTCGATTGAAATTGCACGCAGCTCCATTCGCATTGCATGGCAAAATATCATCTTTGCACTGGTTGTCAAGCTCGGCTTCATGGTGCTTGGTCTATTCGGGATTGCCTCCATGTGGCTTGCTGTCTTTGCCGATACTGGTGTTGCCATGCTTTGTGTACTCAATGCCATTCGTATTCTTTATAAAAATTAAATTGCAGGAATCCACTTGATTCTTGTAATTGAAATCAAAAACAGCCTCCCTCCGTCACCTTGACGAAAGGAGGCTGTTTTTGTGTGAATGTTTCAAAAAACAGATTGTTCTGCATGCACTGCCGATTGCTTTTTGATTTCTACCAGAACCGGATTGTACAACCTCAGTTTCACAAGCCGCTCTATTTCCCAAGAAATCTGAGAGCAGCCGGCTCTTATGCGTGAAAAGCAATGCGTAAGATACCCAGAATCAGCATGGGTATCAGAATATCCTCCAACAAAAAATAAATCATAATATTGTGAAACATGAACCAAGAAGTTGGAAAAACAGTTACAATATAATTCATAAGCATCGTAAGCACAGCAATATATTTGATTATGTCACGATTGAATCGCTTATATTTTGCGTTTGATAGTTCAATTCCTATCTATTAGCCTCTTTTCCTGTAAAATATAAATGCTCCGCATAAGCAGCCGCCAGCCAGCAACAAAGATGATAACCACCCTTCCTGCGTGTTGACGATATGGTTCACTGTACCTGCCAGAAAACAGCAAGCCGCTATAATTCATAAAATACAAAGAATTTTGTTCGTTTTTAGATTCTTTTTCTCTCTGAAAATTTGGTTTTCTAAGGCTACATTTTTACATAACTTGGATTTATTTATCTTATAAATCATGCAGCAGTTTTTCTAGTTTTTTTCATTTTTAATATCTTTATATGCTTCTTTCACACCATGCTTCACCGCCCACTTGATGACGAAATATAATGCTATTAAAATAATAATTGCGGTTCCTCCACTTATGCCTAATTCATTCCACATCATTCAATGCTCCAAATTCTAATTTATTTATCTTTACCTTATCACAATTCTCCGCATGATTCAATCAGTATCTATGACACGATTTCAAAATTTTCAAGCGGGAATCCGTCTGAAATCCAGCATTGACAGGTTTGAACCATCTATGGTATCATAACAGCAAGGGAATGAATGTCTCCCGCGGCATCTGCCGAAACCGCTGAAATGAAAGCTGATGACTTCTGCAATTTTGCAGGGGCATCAGCTTTTTTTGCGTCACAATTTTTAGGAGGATATCCATTATGATTTTTGGACTTGCTTTACTTTTTCTGGGCGGCTTGCTTGCAGGGCGTCTGTGCCGTCAGCTGCGTCTGCCTCCGCTTCTGGGTATGCTGCTTCTGGGCATCGCACTTGGTCCCTATGCACTCGACCTGCTCGATGACAGTCTGCTTTCCATATCGGCTGACCTGCGCCGCATTGCGCTCGTCATCATTCTGACCCGCGCCGGACTGAGCCTTGACCTCGATAGTTTGAAGCGTGTCGGACGCCCTGCTTTCTTGCTGTGTTTCCTGCCCGCTGTTTGTGAAATCTGTGCCATTGTAATCCTTGCACCTCGTATTCTGGGACTTCACCCAATGGAAGCCCTGCTCCTTGGCACGATTCTTGCTGCGGTCTCCCCTGCTGTTGTTGTGCCGCACATGGTACATCTGATGGAATCCGGATACGGTGTCCAGCAAGGGATTCCACAGATGATTCTCGCTGGTGCTTCCATAGATGACATTTTTGTGCTCGGTCTATTCTCTGTCTGCACCAATCTCATGTCCGGCGGCTCATTCTCTCCCTTGGAACTCATTCGCTTGCCGCTGTCCCTGATATTCGGGATTCTTGCCGGAATCCTAGGCGCTCTTGTCTTGCGCCGAGTATTTGCATATTTCGAATCCAGCGCCCAACGTGTTGTACTCCTGCTTGCCGTATCCTTTTTGCTGCTCTTTATCGACGACTGCATGAACGGTGCGTTCTCCGGTCTGCTTGCCATTATGACCCTTGCCATCGCACTCGCCAAACAAATTCCAATCAAAGAAATTTCTGCACACTATAACAATCTTTGGGCAGGAGCAGAGCCAATCCTGTTTGTACTGGTCGGAGCCAGTGTCAACATCTCCTACGCGGCAAACTCCAGCCTGCCTGTTTTGCTGGTGATTGCGGGCGCACTCCTATTCCGTATGCTTGGGGTTCTTCTCTGCACAGCAAAGACGCATCTGCTTGCGCGTGAGCGCATCTTCTGTATGCTGTCTTACACGCCCAAGGCAACTGTACAGGCAGCCATTGGTGCCATTCCGCTTTCTCTTGGATTTCCCTGCGGACAAACCGTATTAACAGCAGCGGTGCTTTCCATTCTGCTGACGGCACCCCTCGGGGCAATTGCTATCCATACCACCTATCGCAAACTGCTTGCCCCACCTTCGCACCATGCGGAAACAAAAAACTCACAGGAATCTTCCTGTGAGCCGTAGCACGCACCTCATGCAAATTGCTTTTGTGAAAGCTATCCGCCGTATAAATGGGTCAGCAGAATTTTAGTCCCTAGAAAAATCAGGACACCGCCTCCCGCCGCTGTGGTATATCTTTGGAAATGCCTTCCGATTTGATGTCCCAAATAGACCCCCGATATGCACAAAATACCTGTGACCACTCCAATCAGGCTGACTGCTGGTACAATTGGTACCGCCAGAAAAGCAAAGGTCACCCCAACTGTCAGGGCATCAATACTGGTTGCAATGGCAAGCGGAATCATAGCACGCATGCGAAAGGAAGCGCCGATATCCTCCGGTGCACCAGTATACGCCTCCTTGAGCATACTCACGCCCAAGAATCCGAGCAGTAAAAATGCAATCCAGTGGTCATACTGCCAAATGACATTCTGAAAGCGAATCCCAACCAGATACCCCAGAAGCGGCATCAGCGTCTGAAATCCGCCAAAATACAGTCCAACCGACAGCGCTTGCTTCGGATTGACATGGGAAACAGAAAGCCCTTTGCAGACAGAGACTGCAAAGGCGTCCATTGCTAAGCTGACTGCTACTAGAAACAATTCCCAAATTTGCATAGATACAAATTGCAGCCTCCTTTGACGACTTGATTGGAGCCAATCTAAGTCTTAGAACCGTCCAGCACGCTCCTCTTCCAAGCTGCACAGCCGGTTTCTACAAAACCGGCTGTGCGCTTTCCACTGACACACCAAATTGTGCCAGTGGGCATTGGAGATTCCTTGCAGCTTCACTCCAAGGATACACTGTCAAACTGATTTTCAGGTATGCCAATCACAGAAACTTATCCAAGACTTGATCGATTTGCAGTTTAATCATCTGTGCCGACTGCCTGAGGCGCAGATTCTCTTTCTTCAAATCAGCGATATACAGCTGACGCTGGATTTTTAGCTTGAGCAGTCTTTCGTCTACGGGTTTTTGCAGAAAATCATCTACGCCATGGATATATCCCTCCAGCTGAACCTCTGGACTGTCCATGCTGGTGAGGAAAATAACCGGAATGGTCGCAAGCCTTGGCGTTTCCTTGAGCACCTTGAGCACCTGCATGCCGTCTGTTCCTGGCATGACAATATCCAGCAAAATCAAATCCGGCGGCTCATTCTTTTGTAAATGTCCCAACGCCTGCAAACCAGAGGCATTTGTGATGACTTCATACTCTGATGCAAGCCATGCTTTGACGATTGCCACGCTAATGGGGTCGTCATCAATCATCATAATCTGTTTCATAAGCAATATTCTCCTGTCTTTTGCGTATCACATATCGGATTTTAACGGCAATTGCCCGTGTATCACAATCAGCTCTGCGGCATCGCCCTCCAATGGAGCCGTTCTATCTTATGTATGTCTGCATACCAATAGACCTTTGGGCGATATGCTGCATCATGATATTATCACATTTGAGCAAAAATATGTGTCATCTTTGGTATTTTATTGTATTATACTTTTTTTATTATATCATAAACACCGCAGAAATTCCACCCTTCAACCTATGATTCTGATATCATTTTCGAAGCATCTTCACAAGGCTTTTTTCCTCACATTCCTCGTCTTTTGGGAGAAAACAATTCCAAATTCTATGGATTCCCATATTGTGATGTGCATGATATAATAAAGCTGTATCACATGATACTTCGTTTTGTGCATTTCTGATGCACTCTTTATTCCACCGAAAAGAGGTTTCCCCATGAAGAAATGGTTCTCCTCTCGAGAAGCCAAAAAAATTACAGGCATTATCTTGATTTTATGTGTAACACTGGGCGTTCAAATCATAGGATTTTCATATTTCAATGACAGATTGTATCGCATGTCACTGGAGCATGCGATGGAGCAGGTCGAGGAGCTGTCTATTTTCGCAGAAAAAAATATTCAGCTTGAAATCAATCGCTATATTCATATTCTAAAAGTTGTTGAAACGCAGCTGGATCAAAAAGCCCTCATACATTCTCAAAGCATTATAGAGCACCTCCAACAGGCGCATCGAGCGTCCGGATTCAAAATGATGGGGCTTTCCGACCTGAACGGAAACGGTATTTGTTCCACTGGAGAAAAATATGATATCTTTTACGAAGGGATTCGGGAACACATTAAAAACGGAGAAGTTTTCATTTCCAATGTATTAAAGGACAAAACGGAAATGCTTATTTTCATTGCCATCCCGTTCAAGTCAGAAAATCAAATCCGTGGCATTCTCTGGGGAAAATATGCGCTTATGGACATGGTAGGCAATCTGGATTTTTCGGATACCTCCTATAAATATTTTCAAATCATTGATGACCAGGGAAATTATCTGCTTCCCTCCAGCAAGCAGCTGATACAGGGCGATGCAGCGCGAGGGGCTCCAGAAACCATTTGGGACTCCCTGAACACCTATCATTACACAGACAGTATGTCCCCCAATCAGCTTTATGAATCCATTCAAAATCGGGAAAGCGGCAGCTTTTATCTGGAAAGCGAGGGAAAAGGGCGCTATATCAACTACCGCCCGCTCGACATCAACAACTGGTATCTATTCTCCATTCAAGAGGAGGACGGACTGCATGCCTACGTCCATCACACGAGAGAAATTGCAGTATATCTCTTTACACTGCTTTCCATTGGTCTGCTCACGATTTTTGGCATTATCTATAATCTGATTTACAGCATGTATAAGAAGCTTGTAAAGCAAAATTCCGAGGTGCAGGCAATCAATGCTATGTTCCGCACCACACTTCAGCAAACCAGAAGTATTCCATTTGCCATTGATAAGCGGCTCAAGGAATTGATTTTCTATGGATATCCCACCAAGGATTTGATTCATCGCAGTACGTTTTCGGATATGAATCCAAACCGTATGCTCAAAAAAGGGATATTAGACCCAAACAGTTTAGGGGAATATGCTAAGCTCTATCAAAGTGTTATCGTACAGCATAAAAAATGCGAGCCTGTCATTCTCTATTGTCGTTTTGGCAACACAAAGACATGGATTCGTGCCCGTATCATGGAGGCAGATAATCAAACAGGGCAGATGATTGGTGTGCTGGAGGACTATGGCGAGCAGCGTGAAAAGGAGCTTCAAATCGAAACCCATCTCCATGACATCAAGAAAATCGAGAAAAAATCTCAAATTGATTTTCTGACAAAGCTATATAACCGAGAAGCCTTTATCGAAAAGCTGGAGACGGCACTGGAACAGGATTGGGAAAGCCAGCAGACCAGTGCGCTGCTCATTCTGGACCTTGACCACTTCAAGGAAGTCAACGACTGCATGGGGCATGGCATGGGCGATATTGTACTGCAAAAAACAGCAGACACTCTGCAAAGCTTTTTCCGCATGAATGACCTTGTTGGCAGACTTGGCGGTGATGAATTTGTGGTATTTGCACGCAATATACGAAATATCCCCGCCTTTGAACAACGCATCAAAGAGCTGAACCGTCTGCTATGCAAAGTATATTACAAGGGAAACCAGCAAGTTGAAGTCAGTGCCTCAATCGGTATTGTTCTGACTGGCAAGAACCGTTCCAGCTTCCAGACTCTTTATGAAAAAGCGGACAAGGCTTTATATCGGGTCAAGCAGGCAAACCGGAATGGCTACCAGATTGATTCGGAACCGATATAAAAACAAGAAATATGCACAAAACGAGACTGCCGAACTCCTTCGGCAGTCTCAGCTGTGGTCTTTGATTTTTTGTCTGCAAACAAACATCGAACAAAACTGCTATCCTATATTTCTCGCAAACTGTAACAGGAGGGAACTCTTATGGAATCAAACTGCAATCAAGAATACTATCTGCGCTGTGAACGAAACTCTGTGTTTCTGCTGCTGATGGCTGTTTCCGGCATGATGGGTGCATATACGTTTATCTTACGCGGCGGTGCATTCTGCAATGCCCAGACAGCCAATATCGTTATCATGTCGATTGCCTTTGGGGAAGGCAGATGGAAAGATGGTTTCTATTTTTTCATTCCCTTTGGAGCCTATCTCGCAGGAACATTCCTATCCGAAGTGCTTCCGTCTGTTGTCAAGCGTTACAGCCTTGTCCGATGGGACACCCTGCTCATTGCCGTCGAATCATTTGTACTGTTTTTCGTCGGATTTGTCCCGCTCACTGTTCCTCATCAAATCATTCAAATTATCATCAATTTTATTGCCGCAATGCAATTCAACACCTTCCGGCAGGCGGAGGGAATCCCCATGGCAACGACATTTTGTACCAACCATGTTCGTCAGCTTGGCGTAGCGGCTGCTAAAATTGTCCGAAAGCACGATGCAGTGGCAGCACACCGCGGAAAGCTCCACCTGCTCATGCTGCTGAGTTTTTTAGGCGGAGGGGTTCTGCTGAGCTTTTCTGTTCAATTTTTGCAGGAAAAATCCATTTGGCTGGCAATCGTTCCACTTTTGATGATTCTTGTAAATTTGATTCACGCCGACCTTGTGAGTGAGCAGGATAAGCTGATGCACACACCACATGGACACTGAGCGTATCTTGCAGGCATGATTCCACAGAAACCACCGAAATTCATCTATCCCAGCCAGTTTTTCGATCTGCCTCTGTAATGGCACGAATAACCTTGCAGGGATTTCCCACTGCAACCGAATGGTCTGGAATATCCTTGACTACAACACTGCCGCCTCCAATCACAACATCATTCCCAATGGTGACACCAGGCATCACCTGAACCCCTGCCCCAATCCAAACATCGTTTCCTACGGTAATGGGGTAAGCATATTCCAGTCCCTGATTGCGGCGTTCAAAATCAATGGGGTGACCCGCTGTATAAAAGCCACAATTCGGTGCGACAAATACATTGTCGCCAAAGGTCACCTTTGCACAATCCAGAATCACGAGATTGTGATTTGCATAAAAATTTTCTCCCAGCTCAATATGATATCCATAATCACACCAAAACGGCGCTGTAATACAGAAATGCTCTCCCGTCTTTCCAAGCAGCTGCTTCAAGATTTCCTGCTGTCCCGTTTGCTCTGCCGGAGAAAGCTGATTGTACTGATGGCATAACACCTTTGCCTTTGTACGCTCCTGCTGTAAATCCTTATCATAATTGGCATCATAAAGCATTTGCCTGCACATTTTTTCTTTTTCAGTCATTTTTCTCGATTCCTTTCCAATCCGATACAGCGTTTCTATATCGGAATGCTTTTCAGCAATCTCTGTTTTGCTTTCCGGATTTGGCGTTCCTCTGCAAAAATCCGTTCGCCACAAGCATCAGCCCAACAGACAGTACAAGCCAAAGCAGCGCAGCAGCTCCAAAGCGAAGCAGCAAGCAAATCAAATGGTGTTCTTCCTGCCATTGGTTGTCAAAGGCATAGAATACACCGTCCATATCTGCCCCATAGCCCTCACAAATGGCAGAAAGATGTTTGCGAGCGGTATCCGTCATACCGACTTTCCGTCCGATAGGGAGCACGATGTGTTCCCCGCTTTTTAAGCGCTCTGCTGATTTCGGCGGAATTTGTGCCACAATATAGGTATGATTCGGAAGCTCCAGCAGATAATATGGCAGATAGTAACCCAACAGGTCAAAGCCAGAAGCTTTGACCTGTGCCCTCCGGCTGCCGGTGGTTGTTCGTTGATGATAGGTGTGCGGATTGTAGTGCGCGACCCATGGCTTGAGACTGGAAACATCAGTCTGAACAATCCCCACTGGCTCCACAGTCACATATTCCGCTGCAAAGCTGACTTCTGTAAAATCCGCTGCACTGTATAGTCGAGGAATATCCTCACCTGCGGGCAAACCAGTAAAATCTGCCTGCCTATTTTGTTCGATATCGTGTATCGTGACCAGTGGCTGCTCTGATTGAAATAAGGGTTCCGGATTCCAGTTTACAAAAAGCAGAGCGGCACAAACCAGTGCAATGCACGCGCTGAACATTGGGATAAGCGGTATTTTTTTCATATTTCTATCAACCGAAAGTTATCTATACATGGATAATTCAATGCTGTCCATGTATTGTCCGAGAGAGAGATTGAATCTCTGGTAATCAGCCGTCTTAAATTCATCGGTTATCTGAGCAATACTCACATTCACAGCATTTATCTGATTCAAAAATGTTACCATCATAGGTACTTCTAGGATTTTTGACAATCCTCTGACTGTCATGCTCCCCGCTTCCCTGAGTTTGAGAATCTCTGCTTTCGATGACACTTCTATTCTCTTATCATCGACCAGAATTTCAAGGCTATCATAATAATCAAACATCAAATGAGCCGCTTTGCAGATTTGTTCCCAACCAACTGCGTATGTCAGATTCCATCTGGATAATAACCAGCCGTTCTCTTCCTTTACGGTAAGTAATAGCATTTTCCATTTCTCCTAACTTCAAAATTTTGATTTTCTGCTTTGCAACTCTCCGCTAAAACAGAATTTATTATATTTCCCCTATTTTACATAAGAGTCAATCGTTCCGTTCTTTTATATTGCAGCAACACACAAGATGCGCTGACATTCCAGCAGGCAAACTTTCCCTGTATTATGCCTGCTTTTCCACAAACTGCAATTTTTTATTGCGCTATTTTGAAAAATAGCACTGTATTCATATTTACATACTTTATCAATCTATATCTATTAAAACAACTTTTCCCTCACCTACTTGATGCCCACCTTCCATGATTAAGAATTGTTGTCCAATATAGACTTCTTTATAATGAGAATCCTGAAATGTAAATTTTATGATTGCTAGAGCCGGAACATCAAATTTGTTAACCCGCAGTTCAACAAAGGTAATTCCCCAATAGTCTCTCGATTTGTTAAAAATCGCATCTGGACGATAGCCCGTCTGTGGCAAATTTTTTCGCTGTCCAACATAAAAAACAACTTCCGCAAATAAACACATTCTGCTATCACCTTCAAATTTTGATTTTCTGCTTTGTCAACTCTCCGTTAAACAAGAAGTGCCTCAGTCAAAATACTTAAAATCAAATCCTTCTTCTGGTTCGCCAATTTCATACCCCAAAGCTTCTGCCAATCTCTTTTTCAACAGACAATACCATTCTTCCCAAATATCATCAGGCATGGTTCCGGCAATCTGTATCCCACTTGGCTCCACAGACGCCCACAAGTCTATATCTTCCCCGCTCCAGTGCGAGCCATTCTCACATCCGTCCCAATAAGGCATTGTTTCATATACTCTACTGATTTTCTCCCAAGCTTTTTTGGGGATACTATAATGAATGTTCAAATTGATATCGTGAAACATAGAGCACCTCTCCCATCAGCTTTCGATTTTCTGTTTCCTTAACAGTTCTCTGCCATCTCCAATTCATATGTGCATAGCGGCATCAAATTCCAATGCGTTTATGCCGCTCCTCTCCGCAGATATCATCGCCTTTTGAAAAAGAATACATAAATCATAATCCCTACCAAGATAAGCAGCCACACTGCACGTGTCCAATTTTTATGCTGTATTGCTCTCTTGAAATCTATCATCCACCCAAATATAAACAAGAGAAGTGCCGCAAACAAAAATAATATACCAACCCCAGTACCATAGCGAAACAAAAAATCAGGATATGCAGCGCCTGAAGCAATCACAAACAGAAGCAAGCTCAACCCAATCAAAGACATGATGATTGCTATTTTTGTCAGTTGATTCATCGGATATCTCCCTCTCCAATGTCATCTCTCCCAAAGCATCGTATATTCTTTTTCTCCGGTGTCTTCGTCCACTCCTTCTGCGCAGATGAAGAATCCCTCTCGATGATAAAATGCAGCTGCTTTTGTATTTTTCTGGTATACCTTGAGAGAAAGTGTATCATATTTCTGTTTGACATAGGTCAGAAGCTGCTTACCGATTCCACAGGAACGGTAATTTTTGTCTACAAAAATTCCTGCAATATATCCTTGCATCATTCCAACAAAACCTTGTATCACTCCATCAGTCTCATAAACAAAAACCTGCGCCTGCAATAGCGCTTGCTGCACCTCGGTAAAATGAGAACACCAATATGCCTTGGGTATAAAAGTATGTGCGTCTTGATTGCCGGAAAGCCATATTCTCATGACCTCGTCGGCATCTGCGCTCTGAAATGCTCGAATCATCTTTTCTCTCCTCGTTTGCATAAAAATAGATACAACATGCTCTTGTCCAGAACTTTTCATCACGCTATGGCAATGATTGCATGCTTACCTTACTCTAGGATTCTCCCGTTCTAGGATTCCAGACGCTTGCCCAATCCAATCATCAAGAAATTTCATCTCATCTGGTGTATGAAACCAATGGGGTCCGTTCTCCATCACTGTCAGTTCCGCACCAATTTGCTTCGCGAATTCAAATATCGTTGGATAAGAAGTGCAGGAATCCTTCTGTCCATACAGAATATGCGTTGGAATCGTCCATGTAACCGGGTTTTCTCTTGCATAGCAGAGATATTTCCACGAAAGGGTTTGTCCAAAGGGAATTGGAATTTCCTTTTTCTCTCTCAGTTCAGCCTCTGTAACCTTCGCCTCAGTCATCATATCCAGAATGAGTCTTTCCATATCCACAACCGGAGAAATAAAATATGCCTTTTCTATGTTCTGATGGGATAAGGCGTTGAGGGCAAAATAAGCACCTATACTATTGGCAATCAACTGAACAGATTTGCAATCCTTACAAGCCGCCTGAAAAAGCAACGGAAATTCTTCTTTTGCTTCCCATGGAAACTGTGCAGCATAGTCAAGACCTATCACATTGCAATCTCTGAAAAGCGATGTATAATGTGCCGCTTCTTGGGCATTTCCACCGCTTCCATGTATATAAATCACAGTTTTCTTCATATCAGTCGCTCTCCTAAATTTTCATCTGCTTTCCTGTTCAGGCTGCTTTTCTCTCGTTCCATCCCCATATCAACAGGAAGCTTCCACATATTTTTTGTAATCCTCAAATAGGGATTTTGCAAAGCACTTGAGGTAGGTTTGGTCAAATTCGTTTTCAAAAATCAGTTCATGTTCATGGTTATTGACACGATGATAGATGCTTCCCTTGACACAGATATGCCCTCTGCTGCAAACAGTAAACTCCAAATAACAATCACCATACGGCTCCTCTAATCTCGCATAACCTCCCAGTGTTTCATACAATCTATTGAGAGACGCAGCAAAACCTGCAAGTCCATAAACATCAATATCCATCATAGCGTCAACAGAAAAACCGTAGCTGACCACCTTGATATCCAGACTGGTATTGAGCGGAAAGGAAAGATCCGTTTCATATATCATCGGAGCAATTTCTAAAAGGAAGTTTTCTGCTTCTAACCTATACATGATAATCCCTCCATTTTCTGCTTTTCCAATTCTTCTCTCAACCAGAATTTACTATCCTTCTTTGATTTTCCCTTGAATACTCCAATACTTTGCATTATTTTTAGAGATTCGGATTTGCCGCGCTCCATCTAATTCACGGGCGCCAAAAATTCTCTTATCCGGAATATCATTCCCATTGCCAAAGACATCTTCTTGGTTCACTACATAATAGGTATCTTTATCAAATCTACACGACACCACAGTTCCAACTTTTAATCTAAAAAATTCTTCATCGGTCATACTTACACCTGATTTCCAATTTTCGCAGTCTTTTTCATGAAATATTTTTATTTATAACATATCGAAGCTACAATTTCAAGTATTTTATTGCATACCGTTTTTTATTATCCTCATATACGCTGATATTCTTTCACTTCCTGCATGATGATAAAAGAGTTTTTGGGGAAAAGTGTCTGCTGTACGACGGCTTTTTTTCTTTTGCCGTCATCCGGCAGCTCATTTCTTTATGGGATTATCGTAAACTATAATTTTGAATATTTTATAAAGATTTGAAAAATGGGCAGCTTAAAAGCCACCCATAAAATCAATACGGAATTGAAATTGTAACCTGTGCGCCGCCTGTCTTCTCGGAATTGCTCAAATCAAGCTGTCCTCCATGCTGCTGGACAATGGACTTTGTGATAAACAGACCCATTCCAAAGTGCAGATTAGAGCTGCGGCTGTGATCTGCCATGTAAAACTGCTCCTCAGCGTGCAGCAAATCTTCCTGTGAAAATCCAGGACCAGCATCTGTTATCGTGATTTTCAGATGCTGCTTACCGCCTATTATCGAGATATGAATGGAACTGTCTTGCGTGGAATAATCCAGTGCATTATTTATCACATTCATAATCGCTCGTTCTAACAGCAACTTATCCACAGACAGTACATCAGGCAAGTGTTCTAATTCCATCTGCAATCCGATTTTTTTCGTCTGGCACAAGGCAGTAATCTGTTCCCGCAACTGTTCCACATAGGCAAGCACATCAATATCCTCCATGTGAAGCTGATAGCCGGTCGCTGCCTGTGAAAGATCAATCAGCGTCCGAATATATAACTGCATTTGTTTGGAACTACTGCTGATATATTCCGCATATAAACGCTGTTCCTCATCCAGCTCTGTTTCGCTGATAAGATCAGCATTTCCCTGAATAACAGTTAGGGGCGTTTTCAAATCGTGGGCAAGCGCAGCAATTTGTTCTTTCTGCATATGCTCGGCTTCCCACTGTTGCTCCAAAGAAGCTTTCAGACTTTCTTTCATACGAGAAAAAGAAAGTAGCACATCTTCAAATTCTTTGATGTTTGAATGTCCAACCTCAAAATCAAGGTTCTGCTTTGCCACTTCCGAAGTTGCTTCATACAACGGATCAAGCTGCAATCGTAGCTTTTTAGCAAATCTGGTTGTCAAGAACAGACAAACAAAAATTCCTCCCGCTGCAACCAAAATAATCAGCAATATATCTGGAGACGGCAAATACGTATTCATCCACTCATTTGTATATTGAGCGCCGATATAGTATTGCAGGACAACATACTCATTCTCACGAGTGACAAACAGGTATCTTTTTTTCAGGTTCTGGTCGATAACACCTGTGGTCGCATACCGCATCGCGTGTTCCAGCTCACCTTCATCTAAAGTAGTTTCGATAATCTGATAGTTTTTATCTAACAGCACATATTCAATTCCCATTGGTATTTGCACATCGGACAAATCTGGCGTAGCTGCGAGAATCGGCGCAAGCTCATTCGACCGTATTTCTGAATAGTCCCCATATGTGGTAATCCCTAAGGTCGTGCTGATGTTCATAAGCAGAAACGGAACAGCAGCTGCGCCAATCAAACCACCAAGCAACATAAATAAAAAACGCCAAAAGGCCGTTTTCAGTGATGACAGTTTCTTCATTCCCATTTGTACCCAATCCCCCATACGGTTGTAATCGGCTGAATACAATACTGGTTCAGTTTCGCCCGGATATTCTTAATGTGAGTGGCAATCGTGGAATTATCACTTTCTCCGTCCAAACTGAAAACAGCCTCATAAATCTGTTCCCGTGTAAACACCTGTCCTTTATTGCGGGCAAGAAATTCACAGATCCTATATTCGCTTTTGGTAAGGGATACGATTTCTCCGTCTACCTGTACTGTTTTAGCTGATAGATCTATTTTTATGCGTTCAAAGTTCAGGCTGCTATGGCGTTCCCTTTGTTCCCTGCGTATATGGGCATTTACTCTGGCCCGCAGCTCCGGGATGCGAAAAGGCTTTGTCAGATAGTCATCCGCTCCCAGACCCAGACCAAAAGTAATATCATTTTCCATTGTTTTAGCTGTAAGGAATAGAATCGGACAGTCAACCACACTTCGTATTTTTTCACAAAAGGAAAAACCATCCATCCCAGGCATCATAATGTCTAGTATGATTAAATCATAGCGGTTCAGATGATTCAGTGGCACTTGCTCCGCAGATACATAGCCTGTTACCATATGCCCGTCCTTTTGCAATCCATTCTTTATGAGTTCTAAAATAGGCTGTTCATCATCTACTGCAAGAATCGTAGCCATTCTCCCGCCTCCTTTCATTAAAATCTGTGCTTACCATTATACCACAAGACAAGATAAATTACTGTGCTCTTGCGATATGGTACTGATTATTTACTTTTACAGCAACAGCGTCTGCCGGATCAGTGTCGGAAATCTCGTACACATCCACATAAAACCAGCTTTCTCTCGTCTGTTCACTCAAACTACCTGTCCAGTCGATTTGATTCATTTCCTCCTTCGTCAACGGTAGTTTGGTATCAGCATCAAATATTACTTGTTCCGCAAGAATACCTATGTAGTTCCCAAGCTGTTCTTTTGATACTGTTTCCGTGGTTACTTGATAAACTTTGTTGTCACAAATAATTTGTGTTGCATTTGTCGGATTAAGCTCAAAATCACTGGACGCCTTTTCTGCTGCGATCCTAAAATCAAATATAGTTTCTGCCTCTGTAAGCTGATTACTGAGAGTTGCTTTATGATACTCTCCGTTTACATCCACAATGAGATTGGACGCATGATTGGGATCAGCATACACATTTAGAAACGGAATGATATATTTTGCATCGGAGGCTTTCTCCGCAAGGTCAGATAGCGCGTGAAAAGTGGCATCTTCGATATTCTCCTGAACGATAATCGCGCCAGTATTGTCTACCGCTACAAGTTGACGGATATATCCAATCCATTCGCCGAGATTTTCATTTTTCATGGTATCATCAAGAATTGTATAGCAATCTCCCTTATAAGTAAACTGTGTCACATCGCCATGATTCAAAACACATGGTTCCTTATCATCAGCGTATTCTTTTATTTGCTCTTTCACAAAAGAACAGCCGGAAAACAGGGAACACAGGCAGCCCATAAGAAGCATCGTGCAAAGTGCTTTCATCATCTTATTCATAATTTTTTCTTCCCTCCCACCGAGAAAACCAATAGAGAATTACCAACAAAAATCCAACGGATAATACAGCAATCAAAATCCATTGTACCGTATTAGAAACCAGTCTGCCGTTCAAGACATCATGTACCCAATTGACTGACCAAGAAAAAGGGATATACCTCCACAATCCATGCAATTCAATGTTGCTATATAAGATACATTGTAAACATTCAAATACACCCCAAAATACAGAGAGACTCAACCCAAACTTCAAGCTAAAAAATAAGTGCAGTGCGTATATCACGAAGCTATTCATAGCTAATCCCAGCACAGATTGCATCAGCAACCTCCAAGGGATCATTTCTGTCTGTCTCATTCCTACCCCAATCACAAACAGCGTAAAAAGCAGCACGAAAGAGGAAATACCAGACAGATACAGTGCAGCGAACTTTGCCAATAGTATCTTCTTGCGCTCTGGTACCATCATCAGATTTTGAAAGTGCGAGGTCCTTTCTTCCTGCATGATATTCAGACCGACAATAATGCTGATCAGAAGCGGAAAGACCATTGCCGTCAGCTCCAGAAGAAAGCATATTCTTTTCAATTTATCTATATTTTGATAATGCAGGAAGTAAAACACAAATAGGATAGCCCCCGTTACGGGAATCACTGAATGAATACAAAAATAGGGTGTGTGCCGCTGTTTCATAAAATCGGCATGAATCAGAGCAATCGTCCTCATTTACTTCCCTTCTTTCTCTGAAAAATGTTCTGCGTCCCAAAGAGTAAGCAGGGCATATAGGATTACGGAGAATACCAGCGGCAGCAAAACGACCCATGAAAAAGCTGCAACACCAGAAAAGGTTCCATTGCTTTCAATTCCCATAATCAGCTCCGCTGTTTTCGCAGCCCAGCAATAGGGGCATACCCATGAAAGTGCTGTATTCCCTAGCAAGATAGGCATAAGAATCCCCAGCAAAGTGTTTGCTGCAATCGGGAACAGCAAGCCAGTTTTCCGTGTCAGGAGTAGACAGATTGGAATTTGCCAGATGGAAGCAATTACCACAGCAATACTTCCTATAAAGTTCCGACTCACAGAATATACAGCCAAAGCCGGGGAAATCAAATTGCTTACCGTGGCAAAGACAGCCAGAAATACCGCAGCCACAAATACTTTTTCAACCAGAATCAATGCTTTTGCATATTCAAATCGTTTCAGGCTGATAGGAGCAGAAAATACAGAATCATACTTTCCGGCCCGTTCTTCTTTCTGATGAGAAATCGAACACAAAATGGCAATCGTTCCGGGAAGAAGAAAAGCATACCACCAGTAAAAAGTCATATACTGAAAGCCGTAAAAGCCACCTACGATCCATGCAAAAAGAGCAGTCACAAAGGGCGCAATGAACAGTAACTTATTTGAAATTGTCCGCTTGAATTTCAGATGTTCTGCTTTTAGGTAATTCATTCATTACACCTCCTTATGATGACGCTTTACGACATCCATAAATAGCTGTTCTAGATTTTCGCCAGTGCGAAGCCCGTTCTCGTATCCAAGCACTCCGCCTGCTATGATGCCCACATGATCGGCAATCTGCTGAACTTCTGACAGGATGTGGCTGGACAAAATGACCGTAATCCCTTTCGCTGGGAAAGAACGAATCAGCTCACGAAGTTCCTCAATGCCTATGGGATCAAGGCCATTGGTCGGCTCGTCAAGAATTAAAAGCTGTGGGCTATTCAGTAGGGCAATGGCAATACCAAGCCTCTGCTTCATGCCGAGGGAGAATTGTCCGGCCCGTTTTTTTCCTATATCAGTCAAACGAACAATATGCAGGACTTCATCAATCCGTGTATCCGGCAGCCTCATCATTGTTGTCCGCACTTTTAGATTTTCGTATGCGGTCAGGTTTTCATACAAAGGAGGCGTTTCAATCAATGCACCAATCTGTGTCAAATCACTGCGCTGCCACGGATGACCGTCAAACTCGATACTTCCGGAGGTGGGTCTTAGAATCCCTGTAATCATTTTGAGCGTGGTAGACTTACCCGCCCCATTCGGTCCCAGCAGCCCATAGACAGAATTTCTCCGAATATTCAGTGATACATTATTTACGGCCATCTGCCCTTTGAAATTTTTGCAAAGGCCGGTTGTTTTCAAAATCATATCCATATCCTTTTGTCCTTTCTTTTGATTTCAACAACAGGATACAAGGGAAATTTGAAGATTTCATAAAGATATTAAATTTTAATCTGCATAATCAAACCTATTAAATGACCAAATATAGATAAGGTGCAAGGCCCTGTGCCAGAAGCACTTTGAGACCTTGCGCCCTTTGCGTATTCTATCTATAAATATATTTTTTCAGCTGCTTCAGACCACGCCGGATACTGTCACGAACACGGCTTGGGTCTACATCCTCCGCTGCGGCGATTTCACTCACACGCATACCCAGGTAATACCGGGCATAGATCCGTTTAGCCTGCTTCTCCGGCAGAGCCATCACAGCGGCATAGAGCTGCTCCCGTAGCTGCCTTTTCCTCTAGAAGCATTTCAGGTGTTTGGGGCAGCGCATCTTCAATGCCGTTGTCGCAGTCCAGAGAGTAATGCGCTTTATAGCGATACATCCTCCGGTCATAGGTAGCTTCTGCACGCTCAGCGGCTCGGATCGTCTCCAGCACATCTTCTGTTACCTCTATAAAATGATCTGTTTTATAAACATCGGGATATAAGTCCCTAAG
>JAGZIN010000015.1 GCA_018366195.1 Butyricicoccus pullicaecorum
CTTCTTTATTATAGCAAAAGGAGTTTTTATTTCTTCATCTTCGGCAATAGCCTTTTTTTGAACCACTCGCCTAGCGAGTGGTTTTACATCACAAAAAAGAGAGAGATTCCAAAAAATCTCTCTCTTTTTGTTTACGCATTTTCTGAAAATTCCGACAACCGTAAGCCTTCGTTGTGGTCCGTTGCCCATGAAATATTCCAAGGGCTTGTAAATAACAGCAGCAAATTGTCACGGAAGTCCTGTACCACGCGGGTATCCGATGTGAGCATGAGCTTCTTATAGTCGAAGTCCTCCTCATCATTTTCAATCCATCTTAAATGCTCGTATGGCAGGTTATCACGAATGATATCGACGCCATACTCATTTTTCAGGCGATATTCCAGCACTTCGAACTGAAGCTGTCCGACAACGCCGACAATCACCTCTTCCATACCGGTATTCGGCTCATGGAAAATCTGAATGGCACCTTCCTGTGCAATCTGTGTTACGCCCTTGACAAACTGCTTGCGCTTGAGGGTATCCTTTTGGCGCACGGAAGCAAATATTTCAGGCGCAAAGGTCGGGATTCCGGAAAAGGTGCATTTGAGCTTGGGGTCACAGACCGTATCGCCAATGGAGAAAATACCCGGGTCAAAGACACCGATGATATCCCCCGCATAGGCTTCGTCCACAATAGAGCGGTCCTGTGCCATGAGCTGCTGTGGCTGCGCAAGCTGAATTTTCTTGCCGCCCTGCATGTGATACACATCACTGCCGCGCTCAAATTTACCTGAACAAATGCGCATAAATGCAATACGGTCACGATGCGCCTTATTCATATTTGCCTGAATCTTAAAGACAAAGGCAGAAAAACGCGCATCAAACGGGTCAATCACGCCGATATCTGCCTTTCTCGGCAGTGGTGAGGAGGTCATTTGCAGGAACTTCTTCAAAAAGGGTTCTACCCCAAAGTTTGTGAGCGCTGAACCAAAGAAGACGGGAGACAGCTTGCCATGGCGCACCGCCTCTAAGTCAAATTCATCGCCCGCCCCCTCCAAAAGCTCAATGTCATCTGCAAGTGTTGCATACTGTGCATCAGACAGTAGGGCTTTCAGTGCATCAGAGCCAAACTTCAGATGGGTTGCTGTAACTTCACGGCGCGCGTCTGCGCCTTCAAATACAATGACCTCATCATCTGCACGGTCATAGACACCTTTGAACTCCTTGCCGGAGCCAATCGGCCAATTGACTGCATAGGTTCCAATTCCAAGTTCATTCTCGATTTCTTCCATCAATTCATACGGGTCGCGAGATTCGCGGTCCATCTTGTTGATAAAGGTAAAAATCGGGATATCGCGCATGACACAAACCTTAAACAGCTTACGTGTCTGTGCCTCGACACCCTTAGAGGCATCAATGACCATAACAGCAGAATCTGCCGCCATCAGGGTTCGATAGGTATCCTCCGAAAAATCCTGATGCCCTGGGGTATCCAGAATATTGATGCAGTAATCCTCATAATGGAACTGGAGCACCGAGGAAGTAACCGAAATACCACGCTGCTTTTCAATTTCCATCCAGTCTGATACTGCATGGCGGGAATTTTTCTTTCCCTTTACCATACCGGCTTCCTGAATTGCACCGCCGTACAGCAGAAATTTCTCGGTGATGGTTGTCTTACCGGCGTCCGGATGTGAAATAATCGCAAAGGTACGCCGATTTTGTATCTCTTGTCTCAAATCGGACAAAGTCGATTCCTCCAAAAATCTAAATCTCTCGTCTGCCCTCAAGCGCGCGCATCAGGGTCACCTCATCGACATACTCCAGATGACCTCCCACCGGTATACCGTACGCCAGACGGCTGACCGCAACACCAAACGGTTTGAGCAGACGCGCCAAATACATCGCCGTTGCCTCGCCCTCCGTATCCGGATTGGTCGCAATGATGACTTCCCGCACCTCTGTATCTGCCACACGCTGCAGCAGCTCACGAATTCGGATATCATCTGGTCCTACGTGATTCATTGGTGAAATCACGCCATGCAGCACATGATACAGACCATTAAATTCACGGGTGCGTTCAAATGCCAGTACATCGCGCGGGTCGGTCACCACACAGATAATGCCCGCATCTCGATTGGGATTCGAGCAGATGGGACAAACCTCTGTATCGGTCAGATTTTGACAAACCTGACAGGTAAACACCGTGCTTTTCGCCTGTACAATGGCATCTGCAAAGCGCTGTGCATCTTCCTTGGACATATCCAGTACAAAAAACGCGAGACGCTGTGCTGTTTTCTGTCCAATTCCGGGCAGACGGGCAAATTCTTCAATTAACCGCTCGACCGGCGGCGCAAAGAATTTCATTTTTTAGAGAATGCCCGGGATACCGCCGCTCATACCGCCGGTAATGGTACGCATGTTATTTTCGGACTGCTCCTGTGCTTTACGCAGTGCCTCATTGATTGCTGCCATCACCAAATCCTGAAGCATCTCGATATCCTCCGGATCGACAACCTCCTTCTTGATTTCCAGAGACTTGAGAGAAGTGGTGCCCAGTACAACAGCCTTGACCGCACCGCCGCCAGCGGTTGCCTCGGTTTCAGTCTGTGCCATTTCCTCCTGTGCGCGCAGCATTTCCTGCTGCATCTTCTGTGCATGCTTAATCATGGCCTGCATGTTCATGCCGCCGCCCATTCCGCCAAATTTGCCCTTTGCCATTTTGAATTCCTCCTAAACGATTAAAACTCTGTGACATGAATGTCAAATTCTTTTGCTCTTTCCAAAATCTCGTCAGACGCTGCTTTGCTCTGTGGACGCGGCTTTTGGTTCGGTTCGAATATCTTGACCCGAACTGCCGTTCCCGCCACAGCCGCTGCAATTTCTGACAATCTATCGATGGTCGGCTGTGCCTTTGCAAGCCCAGCCGTTACATCATCTTCACAAAATACAAGGATTTGGTTTCCCTCACGTTCCGCATGGGACGAAATCTGTAAACATGTGAGTGCCCCCATATTAATCACACCGCTCGCCCGCTCGAGCACCTGCTCCCAGCCACTCCACTCGGTATGCGGTGTTTCCGGCTCAGGCTGGATTTGCAGCGCCGCCGGTTCTTCATCTTTCGGCACAGCCGACACCGCAGGCTGTCCCACGTCCACCGAAGCGGGTGCTGCAATCGCAGGCACTCCATGACGGACGCGTTCTTCCAGCGCCTCAACTCTGCCTGCAAGCGAGTCATATCCTGCTCCGTTCATCGTACACAGACGAATCATGCTGAACTCTGCTTCCACACGCCGATTGCTTGCGGACTTCATACGCCCAATGGCATCTTGCAAAATACGGCTATATGCAATCAGCTCTGTTGGGGCAAGCCCTTCTCCCAGTGCACGAAGCTGTGCGATGGAATAGGCGGGAGAAATCAAGCTGGCGGCATCTTCGTTTGCTGTTTTGACCAACAGCATGTCCCGAATCAAGCTCAAAAGCTGATCCATTACCGCAGTGAGGTCGCGTCCGGATTCATACGCCTGCCCAATCTCACAGATAGCTGCTGAAAGATTCCCGCTTTGAATGGCTTCCATGAGTGCTATGGCATCGTTTTTTCCGAGTATCCCAAGGCTTCGAGAAATTTCCTGCTCATCAATCGGGTCATAGCCTGCCGCGCGGTCGAGCATAGACAGCGCATCACGCATTGCACCGTCTGCCAGCCGCGCAATGAGCTGCGCCCCGCCCTCTGTCAAAGGAAGCTGCTCACTTGCAGCAATTTGCAGCAGACGTTTTGCCATGGCATCGACTGTAATCCGCCGGAAGTCAAACCGTTGACATCGTGATAAAATCGTTGCTGGAACCTTGTGAATCTCCGTTGTTGCCAAAATAAACATCACATGTTCAGGCGGTTCCTCCAAGGTTTTCAGCAGCGCATTGAACGCCCCCGAGGACAGCATGTGTACCTCATCGATGATAAACACTTTTTTACGCACCGCTGCCGGCGCATAGCGCACTTCATCTCGAATTTCGCGTACATTATCCACACCATTATTCGACGCTGCATCAATTTCTACAACGTCCAGAACCGAGCCGTCCAAAATTCCCTGACATGCAGGGCACTGGTTGCAGGGGTCACCTTCTTCCAGATGCTCGCAGTTGACTGCGCGCGCCAAAATCTTTGCGCAAGTTGTTTTTCCAGTTCCTCTTGTACCGGTAAACAGGTAAGCATGTGACAATCGACCCGTCCGCAGCTGTGCACGCAGCGTATCGGTAATATGCTGCTGACCAATCACATCAGCAAAACAGAGCGGACGCCACTTCCGATAGAGCGCCTGATACATGGTGTGCCTCCCTCATGCAGAATGAAAAAAATGGGCAGATTTATCACCTGCCCACCTTTCCAACGCTTTCTATGGCTATGCAGTGCCCTGTAAGACCGCACACCAGAAGATCGAAACGAACATCCAGACAGCCTTTTTACCAAATCAACTCAAAATCGGCAGTTCTGTGGCACACGCAGGGTTCTGTTTAATGCTGCTCGGTTCCCCGCCTGACATGGTTCGCAGTCCCACGTTGCACAGTACCAATCTCTCATCATTGATTTGTTAACTGCAAGCATCCAAATGCCGCCCCTCCCAACTGGGATTCAGCCCTGCTATAGCGGATTGCAGGAAAAGGGCACCGCTGCCTCCCCGCCTAGTGCGACCTTACAGGACACTACATAACATACTGGTATATTATACTATAACCTTATTCCGATTTCAAGACCCAAATTGTCTCAATTTTCTGGGTCTTCCTCCTCTGTGTCCGAGCTCTCCGGAGGTGGAGACTGTGTCTGTTCCTCCTCAGACGAGGAATTTGGTTCTGTGGATTCGGTTCCGCTATTTTCAGGATCACCCTCCTGCGTACTCTGCTCCTCCTCATCATCGCTGCTGAAGATGGAATGTTTGCTGTAACATACGCCAAGAGAACCGCCAGAAACGGTGACATCTCCCGAGCCAACCGGATCATTTTCACCAGTATAGCAATATGGAGCGTCCTCAATGGAGGGTGAAAAGTCAATTGGGAACTTTCGGGTCAAATCCATCTTGCCAACGGTGCCTGTTCGCCAGCATCGGCTGGTTGCAATGCGTCCGGTATCCCGACAGATTTCCACATACTTGTGCAGATAGCAATCCTGTTCCGGCTCATCTCCCTTCCAGAAGCGACCGGTTGACACACGGCTTCCGCGCGCATCATCACTGCACGCACTGACGGGAGAATACCCACTGTCTTCACAATAGCTTGCGTTTACAAAGTTGGAGTCATCGCCCATATCAAACTGTGCATTGGGCAAATCCTCGTGAATTCTGCGCATCACCGTTGTCCACAGGGATAGGGCAGAGTTGCCCGAAATCCCCTCCAGATTATAGCTCTGGTCGTAACCGAACCATGTGGCACCTACATAGTATGGAGTAAGACCGCAGAACCATACATCACGCTTTGCGGTCGTGGTTCCTGTCTTACCTGCCGTTTCGATTCCCGGAATGGTGGCACGCCGTCCGGTTCCGGACTCAGTCACCTCCTTGAGTGCATCTAGCATATAATATGCTGTTTTTTCATTCTTGAAGGCATTCTTTTCCTCTGGTGTTGTATAGTCAATGAGCACATTGCCCTCGCCATCCTCCACCTTGGAATAGGTGCGAGAGCCAGAATATTTGCCGTTGTTCGCAAAAATGGTATAACCTGCCGCCATTTCACGCACCGTGACACCGCCATTCATGCCACCCAATGCAAGCGGCGCATAATCAATGTCCGCATTGGGATTGAGGTGGTCAAATCCAAGGGTATCATGCAAAAATTCATAGGAGCGCTGCGGAGTTATCATATCCAGCACACGTACAGCAACACAGTTGATTGAGCTGGCAATGGCATTGCGCACAACCATCTGCCCCTGATAGCGCCGGTTATCATTACGCGGCCACGCCTTTCCATTGTATACCTTGAACGGCATATCCGTCACAGCAGAATATGGCGTAATTTTTCCGTCGTCCATCGCCGGACCATAGACCGCGAGCGGCTTAATGGAGGAGCCTGGCTGACGGGTTGTCATCGTTGCGCGGTTTGTCAGCAGACTGCCTTCCTTCTTTCCGCGTCCGCCCACCAGTCCTACCACATTTCCCTGCTTATCACAGACCACCATCGCAGATTGTGGCACCACACCATTTTTGCGGGCACGTGGGAAATTCGATTCATCGGTATAGACATCGTCCATGATTGCCTGAATATCCTGGTCGATGGTTGCATAAATCTGCAAACCGCCAGACATGACACGAGAGCGCGCAAGGTCATAGGAAATACTTTGTTTTTTCTGTAAGTCCTCGGTCAACTCCTGAATGATTGCCTCTGTAAACCAAGAATACGGCTGATTGTTCTGCTGCTTATAATCATCTGATTTATATACCAGCTCGGTTATAAGCGCCTCCTGATACTGGCTCTCTCCAATAAACCCTTGCTCTTTCATGGCAAAAAGCACCTTTTCCTGCCGCTCCTTGACATTCTCAGGGTTGCGGAACGGATTATATCGGGTTGGCGCATTGGGAATAGAGGCAAGCACCGCACATTCTGCCAGATTCAGCTCCCCCAACTCTTTGCCAAAATAAGTCATGGCTGCAACCTTAATGCCCGCTGCACGGTTGCCATACGGAATCGTATTGAGATACATCTCCAAAATCTGTTCCTTGGCGGTGGTACCCAGATTTTTTTCCAGCGTCAATGCCTGAAAGATTTCATTGATTTTTCGCTTGACAGACTTATCGCTGTTTCCTGTGAGATTCTTGATGAGCTGCTGAGTAATGGTGGAGCCGCCGCCCGCACCATCATCGCCTGTTACAAACCCCTGCACAGCCCCCAAAGTACGAATCCAGTCTACACCGTGATGGGTATAGAAGCGTTTGTCCTCAATGGCCACCACTGCATTCTGCAAATCCTTCGGGACTTCAGACAGCTCTACCCACTGCCTGTTCACGTCCCCTTCCAGCGTTTCATAAATCTCATATTCTCCGCTTGTCTTGCTTTTGGCATAGATGACAGTGGTCTTTGCCAGCTCTCTGCTGTAAGAGGATACATCAATATCAGCGTTTGGCACAACGCAAATGCCAATATAAAATGCCAGCGCAATTCCGCACAAGCAAGCTGTTACAATTCCAATGAGCGGGATTGCCAAAATCGCCATTACAATCTTGCGTGCTTTGGAACTCTTTTTTTCTTTTGCCATATCGTGTTATGCCTCCTTATGCACGGCCGCAAAGGTCGCCAATGCCAACGCCCTCTCATAAGCGCTTCTGGCATATAGGCGATTACAGTATATCATATCCCTCTGAAAATTTCCAACATTTTTATTCTTTATGTATGATTCTCTGCTTAGAAAGCCATACTGAATCACACAATCCTTTGGAATACACCATTGTTTGGAGGGACATTTCATGCAAATTCAAAATCGTTCTACGGGCTTTCATATCATGATATTATCGCTCACTTTTCTTTCTGTTATTCTGCTTTTATTCTCTTTACTGTGGCCAAAGCCACTGCCTTCCAGCGCCCCGCTGCCTGAAACGCCATACACAGCCAAAAGCGTTGGACATCAGGTTGTCATCTACCAAACCGGACACAGCGAGCCCATCTTAATGACTGGAATCGACATTCGCACCCTGCCTCCTACCGACCAGCAGGCACTGTCACAGGGCATTGCTCTGCGTGATGCCACCGAAATCGCACATCTTTTAGAGGATTACGACGCATAAGCATATCCCGCCCGTCTGACACATACAGTGTACTAACAAACTGTATGAAAGGCGGTGTATCTCTTGTTTTTATCCCCTAAGCAGATGAAAAAAATCCGCTCTGTTCTTGTTGTCACAGCATTTATCCTTGCCCTTGCCGGTGCTGGTGCATTCTATCAGGCACATTTCGGACCGATTTCTGCCGTGGCTTCCGAAATCACCAACTGGGGGCTTTCTTTTCCCACTCCCGGGCAGCCCCCGATTGGAAACGCTTCCTCAGAGCAGCTGGAAGCACTCTCTGCCCGTTATCTGGGCGATTCCCAAAAACCGGTTATCTATTTGACCTTTGATGCCGGCTTTGAAAACGGCAATATGCCAGCCATTTTGGACGCACTCAACAAGCATCATGCGCCCGCCACTTTCTTTCTGGTCGGAAACTTCCTGAAAACCGAACCGGACCTTGTCCGCCGTATGGTAGACGAGGGGCATCTGATAGGCAACCATACCATGACGCACCCGGATATGTCCAAAATCTCCGACATTGACTCTTTCCGTGCAGAGCTTGCAGGAGTAGAACAGCTGTATGAAGAAATCATCGGCAGCCCAATGCCCAAGCTGTATCGTCCCCCACAAGGCAAATTCAACATGGAAAACCTCAAGCAGGCACAAGCACTCGGCTATACCACTGTTTTTTGGTCGCTTGCCTATGTGGATTGGTATGCCGACAATCAGCCAACCCGCGAACAGGCCTTCGATAAGCTGCTGCCGCGTATCCACAACGGTGCCATCGTGCTGCTGCACTCTACCTCCTCCACGAATGCCAAAATTTTAGATGAACTTTTGACGAAATGGGAGCAAGCTGGTTATACATTTGGTGCTCTATCCGACCTTGCGCTGGAACCGCTCTCCTCCTAATAGACGAACCCCCACAGCAGACGGTTCCATATACGGGGCAAAAAAGTCTGGGAAACAATGCACACTGCATTGTCCCCCAGACTTTTTTATTGGAATATCAGTTTGTTCCTGTTTGCAGCACTTTTTCCTCAAACGAAACCCGACGCTTGATATCTGTCATCACATCATCGAACATTGGAATATCCAGCGACTGCGCCCCGTCACACAGAGCACGCTTCGGGTCATTGTGTACCTCTATCATCAGTCCATCGGCGCCCGCTGCAATGGCAGCGCGAGAAAGAGGTGCCACCATATCTCGTCTGCCCGCTGCATGGCTTGGGTCAATGATGACAGGCAGATGGCTGAGTGTTTTGATGAGCGGTACCGCTGAAATATCTAAATTATTCCGAATCATGGTTTCAAAGGTACGAATCCCGCGCTCACACAACATGACATTGTGATTTCCGCCTGCAAAAATATACTCCGCTGCCATCAGAAATTCTTCCATAGTTGCCGACAAGCCGCGCTTTAATAGAATTGGCTTGTTGGAACGCCCCAGCTCCTTGAGCAGCATAAAATTCTGCATATTGCGTGCGCCCAGCTGAATAATGTCCACATCAGCAAACAAATCCAGATGCTTTTCGCTCATGATTTCCGTGACGATTGGCAGTCCTGTCTGACGCTTTGCCTCAAGCAGCAGCTTGAGCCCCTCCGCCTCCATGCCCTGAAAGGAGTAAGGGGAGGTTCTCGGCTTAAAGGCTCCTCCGCGCAGGAACGATGCGCCCGCTTTTTTCACAGCCTCTGCGACCTCCAAAATCTGCGCCTCATTCTCCACTGAACAAGGACCTGCAAATACATTAAAGTATCCTTCTCCGATTTTACGTCCACAGACCTCCAAGATGGTATCCTGCGGGTGCATTTTACGGTTTACGCTCTTAAACGGCTCTGTCACACGCTGTACCCGCTCCACAAGGTCATACACCATGATATCGCTCTCGTCAATGCGGGAGGTATCGCCCAACAGTCCAATGATTGTGGTGGAGGCTCCTTCGGAATAGTTGGTGTTCAACCCCATATCGTGGAAGTGTTCAATCAAACGGTTGACCCGCTCTTTATCGGGATTTGGCTTTAAGACGACTATCATGCTCCGTATTTCCTTTCAGCTAAAGATAAAATCATTTTGTATACTGAGAGGTATTATAACATATTAGCACCTAAAAGCAAATATTTTTCAAATGTTCAATTTGTACCATTTTCTTTGAAATAAGTATAATTATCTTGTACCATATTGCAAAATTCTTCCCAACGGTTCTCTTCAATCAGCCGCGCCGGACAAATCTTGCCTGAAAAATCCTGATGTTTTTTGAGTGCGTCCATGCCCAAATCATACTGATACAGCAGATATCCTGCCAAAATCGCGCCATTTTTCAAGGTCTGTTCATAGTCGTTGTCCTCCGCAACACAAAGCTCAATACCAATCCCATTGGTATTGCCTCCATTCGGTTGCATTCCATCTCCTGCATGATAAGCAGGCTCCGTGTCCGGAATATGCTGATAGCCCTCATGGTCATCTATGGTATAATGCCACGACAGCTTTTCCTGCATGGCATTCTGATGGATAAAGGCATCATGCCGCGCTGCATTGGCTCCGGCTGCAAAATTATCCGTCTCATGAATTACAATATACTGTACCTCTCGTGTTCCGCCAATGCGTCCAACCGCTTCTTTCTCCAAAAAATGCCGATATATGGGCAGTCCTCGAATTTCCGTCATCTCATAACCCGGCTCTTTGTCGCCGGCGCGATGCAGCACCCGGCCGATTCCAACCCCAATGCCCACAAAAATAAACAGAATCAGCAGCAAAACAATCAATGGACGAAAATTCCTTCTTCTGCGCCGTCTTGTCTTTGGTGCCGCGTGTGATGCAGGATATGCGATAATCTTCATTGCAAGCCCCCCTTATTGGATAATCATACTACGAATTTCCCTTCTGATGCAAATATTCTGCGTTAAATTTTTTGTAAACTTCTCTCGAAAACAGTTGGAAAAAAAGGATTGTCCCCCCTGAAAATCCATGATACAATCAATTTAACCTGAAAATGCGAGGTATGTATTATGAAAAGACTTTTGGCAATCATTGACTATCAAAACGATTTCGTTTCAGGAAGCCTGGGATTTCCGGGGGCAGACAGGCTCGACCTCGGTATTGCAGAGCTTGCACAAAAATATCTGGCACAGGGCGACCCCATTCTTATCACCTATGATACGCATGATACAAACTATTTAGAAACACGGGAGGGCAAAGCGCTTCCGGTTCCCCACTGTATTTGCAAAACAGAAGGCTGGCAGCTTTACGGAAAGACACAGGACTGCATTGCAGGAACCTGTGCCCCCAAGCAGATTTTCCCCATTTCCAAAACGACCTTTGGCATCGCACCCGAAGACCTCGTCCGGCTCAAAACACAGCTTGGCACAGTTGATGAAATCCTGATTGTAGGATTGGTCAGCAATATCTGTGTCATGGCAAATGCCTGTACGCTGCAGGCGGCATGGCCGAGTGCACAAATCATTGTAGATGCTTCTCTTTGTGCAAGCTTTGACGCTGCTTTGCACGAAAAAACGCTCGATGTCATGACTGGCATGCAGGTTCATGTCATTCATCGCACCGACAAACCGTAAGCGGCTCAGCCGTTGCGGTCATATTTTTGGCAAACTTTTGCCACACTCCTTGTGGTTTGTGGGTAAGTTGTGTATAATAAAAAGAGAAAGAGTATTCTAAGGAGGTTCTTGAAACAATGCTAGAAAATCTAATTTCCACACTCAAAGCAAATCCACGTTCCATCGTCTTTACCGAGGGCGCAGACCCCCGTATCTTGGAGGCTGCATCTCGCCTCAAAAAAGACGACATTCTGACTCCTATTCTGGTAGGCAATGTGCAGGAAGTGCAGTCTGCTGCAAGCCAGAATCATTTTGATATTACCGGCATCGAGATTATCGATCCTGCATCTTATCCAGAAATGGACGCGATGGTGCAGACAATGGTTGAGCTTCGCAAGGGCAAAATGAGCGAAGAAGATTGCCGGAAGGCACTTTCCAAGGGCAACTACTTCGGCACCATGCTGGTCAAGATGGGCAAGGCTGACGCGCTGCTTGGCGGTGCAACCTATTCCACTGCTGACACAGTACGTCCGGCGCTGCAAATCATCAAGACCAAGCCCGGCAGCAAAATTGTATCTTCCTGCTTCGTGCTGCACCGCAATACCGCACAGGGCGAAGAAAAGTACGTCATGGGTGACTGTGCAATCAACATCACGCCGAACGAGGACGAGCTGGTTGAAATTGCAATCGAAACTGCACGTACCGCTGAAATCTTCGGAATCAATCCGCGTGTTGCGATGCTGTCCTACTCTACACTGGGTTCCGGCAAGGGTGATTCGGTTGATATGATGCGCAACGCAACCGCAAAGGTCAAGGAAGCGGCTCCTGCACTCGCAGTAGATGGAGAGCTTCAGTTTGACGCTGCATTCTCCCCTGTGGTTGCAGAAACCAAGTGCAAGGGCTCTGCTGTTGCAGGTCATGCAAACACCTTCATCTTCCCAGATATCAATGCCGGCAACATCGGCTATAAGATTGCACAGCGTCTGGGTGGATTTGAGGCATTTGGTCCTATCCTTCAGGGTCTGAACGCACCAATCAACGACCTGTCCCGCGGCTGCAATGCGGAAGAGGTTTACAAGATGGCAATTATCACAGCGGCTCTCAAGTAAGTATTTCGGTATGCGCCCAGTGTTTCTGGGCGCATACTTTTTTGCATCAAAATAAAAATGGCGTGGAAACGGATAAGTACCCTCTCTACTGGTTATCCAGCAAAGCGGGTACCTATCAAACACGCCATTTTTATTTTATGGTTTGGAAGATTCTTCCTCGTTCTTGTCCATGCGACGCTTAAAGCGCTCCAGCTTCACTTCAGTTGGTGCAACGCTTTCTGCCGTAATCGGAACGATTTCCTTGCTCTCGGCATCTACATGATCCAGCGTCATATAAGCTGATGTGTCTGTTGAAATATGCTTATTCCGCAGCGAACGGTTGACCAGTCCCGAAATCGTACTGTATATGACAGCAAACAGTGGAACGCCCACAACCATTCCCGCAAAACCGAATAGACCGCCGAACAGTAAAATTGCAAACATGACCCAAAAGCTCGCAAGTCCCGTAGAGTCCCCCAAAATTTTGGGACCCAAGATATTGCCGTCAAACTGCTGCAAAATGAAAATAAAGATGACAAAATATACGGCTTGCAGCGGACTGACAAGGAAAATCAAAATCGTGCTGGGAATGGCTCCAATAAACGGTCCAAAAAATGGAATGATATTGGTAACGCCGATGATTACACTAATGAGCAGAACATAGGGCAGCTGCAAAATCGACATGCTCACAAAAGTAATCAGACCAATAATCAGCGAATCGAGCAGCTTGCCGGTAATGAATCCGCCAAATACCTTATGAATAAAACGGAAATTTTCCAAAACCGCATTGGCTGTATCGGTCTCAAACATGCTGTAAATGAGTTTCTTTGCCTGCGCTGAAAATGTATGCTTGCTGTTGAGCATATAAACCGCACTGATGAAACCCACCAGAACTGTTTTCATAAAGCTCAAGGCATTGGACACAAAGCTGCCTACCAAATTTCCTTTCATCACCTTGAGAAGCTGAGGAACAAGCTGCTCATTTGCCCAATTCAACAAAGTATCGCTGGCAGACATATAAAGCTGCTGCAAATTTTCCTCCAGAATGGGATTGTTCGAAAACAGATTCGTCATCCACTTTTCTGACTGCGCAAGATATTCCGGCATTTTTTCAATGAGTCCTACAACACTTTCTGCCAGCTGCGGCAGCACCATGGAAAGCAGGGCACCGACCACAAACAGAAAAAATACAACACTCAGCAGACTGCATAACAAGCGGTTGACATTCTTTGCCTTTTCCTGATTGCGCATCATGCGCAAAAAGACAGGCTCACAGCGCTTTACCATACTATTAAAAATCGGCAGCAGCAAATATGCAACGACAAAACCAAAGGTAAAGGGGCGTAAAATCACCGAGATATCCTGTATCACCTTTATAATCGCATCTATTTTATAAAATGCAAAAAAACAGAGAATACTCATGGCAATGACAAGCCATGCAGAAACTGCTACCCTAAAATAGCGATTATGGAATGGATTTTTCATAAACTACTTTGATTTTCCTCCGAACAACTCTAAAATCAATCTTCTGTATCCCAAAAGATACGCCAAATGACATACGCCCAAGAAGCCAAACAGGTTATAAAGAATATATGCTTCCATTTTTTCATTTTACCCGCAAAGGCCGTCGCAAGCCAAGCACCTAAGCTCACAAGACCTAGCTGAAACAGCCCAAACTCCCAAGGCTCCAAGGTTTTAACTTTTGCCATCAGATACCGCGCACCGCAGGCTGCACAATCCTTCACCTGTATGGCATGATTTCGAAATTCCTGTTTCATTTATTTCTCCTCTCTTTCTATGATATTGCTATGTTTCTGCGTCATCTTTTTGTGTCTTTTCTGCTCTCTTGCAATCTGCTTGGAAGCCGCTGCGCCCCGTCTGCTCTCTGGTGAAATGGTTCCCAGACGTATTTGCAGCTTTTCCGCAAGCATCTGTGCATCTGCGCAATGTGTTTGTTCCAGCGCCCGCTGTAAAATTTCTCCACTGGCATGTGCATCAGAGACCGCCTGATGATGGTGAAGCGGAATCTGCAATGCTTGTGCTACCGTATTCAGTTTATGATTTTCCAGCTCTGGCCATACCTTTTTCGCGACCTGAACCGTACAAATATACCGGCAGTTTGGAAGCGGAATGTGATAAAACTCCAGACAGCGGCATAAAACCTCCGTATCAAAAGCCGCATTGTGACAAACAAGGATACTGCCTTCTATTCGTTCCTTGATTTTTTCCCAAACCTGTGCAAAGGTCGGTGCGTCCTTTACCATACTGCGCGTAATCCCATGAATCTTTACATTATACCAATGAAATTTCCCGACCGATTCCGGCGGACAAATCAAAAAGCTTTCCGAATCGACTGCGGTATCGTCCTCATAATAAGTCAGACCGATTGCACAGGCACTGGTATAGGCACCATTTCCGGTCTCAAAATCCATTGCGACATATCTCACCACACTCTCCCCTTTCGTTTTTCGCCTGCTCGCGAATCGTACATAAAAAATCATAGAACGGCTTGAGTCTGTGAAATCGTTCTATCATCTTGGGAACAAAACTGCCATCAAATGCCGGAGCAAAATCCTCCGTCTCTGTGAAATCCACACCAAGCTGCTTTCGGTTGAGCCACGGCTGATACGGTGCAGCTGCCTGCGGACACTTGGGTCTTTTGTAAAGCGCTCCCGCAAGCTCCATTTCTTCGATTCCCTGTACCGCTTGATAGGCTGCCTGAAACCGCACATCTTCTCTCGCAATCAAACGGCGTGCCTGCTCCATTTCTCCGCGTCCAAACCCGCCCCAGCAGCCGTATCTCCAAAATTCTGGTCCAATCTCCATATAGTAAAAGGGGACATCTTCAAACCGGACACGCGGACGCCGGAAATAAATCCAGAGATTCGCTCGATACAGCGTTTTATCCTTGGTATATCGGGTATCGCGCCGGACACGTGATACCATGCGCGCGGGAGTCACCACAAAGGCAGAATCAATTGCAAGCATATCAGCCTTGATTGTCTCACACAAGTCATAAAAGGGGCGAATTGCCAGTTCCTTGATTTGTGCTTTATGTGCCTCATAAAACGCAGGGGAATCCATCATCTGATTTTCTACCAAAAGATCCAAGCCCTGTGGACAAAATCCTGTAAATTCCATTCTTTACTCCTTTTCTTTGCTTCTCTTATTCTATCCTGTTTTTTCCCGAAAGGCAAACAGAATTTACAAATTGCCCGTTTCCTTTCACGGATAAATACGGTATAATATTAGGCAGTATACATTCCTATCTTCAATTCACGTTGGGAGGAGCTATCATCATGAATGTAAAAGAAAAAATTTTAACCATATTGGAACAAGATGCCCGTTTGACCCCACAGCAAATTGCTGACATGGTACAAATCAACCGGTCTGAGCTCGAAGCCATGCTGCGTGACATGGAAAAGGACAGCACCATTCTTGGCTATAAAACCCTCATCGACTGGGACAAGACCGACCGCGAGCAAGTAACTGCCCTCATCGAGGTCAAAATCACCCCACAGAAGGGTATGGGCTTTGATGAAATTGCACGCCAAATCTACTCACACCATCAGGTAGAGAGTGTATATCTCATGTCTGGCGGCTTTGACCTGACGGTTATCATCTCCGGACGCACCATGCGTGATGTCGCACGGTTCGTATCCGAGCAGCTGGCACCTATGGAAAATGTCCTATCTACCGGAACCCACTTTATCCTGAAAAAATATAAAGAACAGGGTGTTCCTTTCAACCCCGATGACTCTGACAGTCGGGAGGTCATGATGTAAAATGGTCGATTACTCAAAAATCTTATCCGAGCGCGTACAATCCGTCAAACCATCTGGAATCCGCAAGTTTTTTGACCTTGCCTCTACAATGGACGATGTCATTTCTCTCGGCGTTGGAGAGCCGGACTTCGAAACACCATGGCAGGTGCGCCGCGCTGGTATCACATCTCTTGAAAAAGGACGCACCTTCTACACTTCCAATTGGGGCTTGCAGCAGCTGCGCGATGAAATCGCCGGTCTGGCTCTGCGCCGTTACGATTTGTTCTATGACCCGCAGGACGAAATTCTTGTGACGGTCGGCGGCAGTGAAGCCATTGACAATGCGCTGCGCTCCTTTGTCTCCATTGGAGATGAGGTGCTGATTCCAGAGCCTTGCTTTGTTTGCTACGAACCCCTGACCACCATGGCAGGCGGCGTTCCGGTTTCTATTCCCACCGTTGCAGAAGAAGATTTCAAACTCACTCCGGAACGTCTGCGCGCCGCAATGACTCCCAAAACCAAAGCTCTGATTCTGCCCTACCCCAATAACCCGACCGGCGCAATCATGAACCGGCAGGAGCTGGAAGCCATCGCTGATGTTGTGCGAGATACCAATATTGTTGTGATTTCTGATGAAATCTACTGTATGCTGACCTATCAAGGAGAGCATGTCAGCTTTGCACAAATTGATGGCATGCGGGAACGCACCATTGTGGTAGATGGTTTTTCCAAGTCCTATGCTATGACAGGCTGGCGTCTTGGCTGGGCCATGGGTCCGCGTGAGCTCATGCAGCCCATCTGCAAAATCCACCAGTTCGGTATTATGTGTGCGCCCACCACAGCACAATTTGCGGGCATTGAGGCCATTCGCACGGGCGATGATGATATCATTCACATGCGCAGTCAATATGATATTCGCCGCCGCTTCTTGGTCAGCGAGCTGCGCAGCATGGGACTTTCCTGCTTTGAGCCGCATGGCGCCTTTTATGTATTCCCCTCGATTGCCTCGACCGGTTTAACATCAGAAGAATTCTGCAATCGTCTGCTTCAGGAACAACGTGTTGCCGTCATTCCCGGCAACGCATTTGGTGCAAGCGGAGAGGGACACATTCGCATTTCCTACTCCTACTCCATGCAGCACTTGAGAGAAGCCTGCCGGCGTATGCGTATTTTCCTTGAAAATCTGTAACCGAAGCCCCTACCTCCGCATAGGTTGATGTAGAAGGTTCTCCCTTCCACATTAAATTCTATACGGAGGTTTTTCTAATGGCTGAAAAAATGTGTCCCGGTCCAGTAAATGGTGCAGCTGGTTTCCGTGAAGCGGTCTGTGTGCATACCAAAAAAGTCTATGACCAATGCCGCAGCCGTGACTGTATGCGTGATTTGCGTGTGTATCTGCCGGTTGAAGATCAGTGCTTTATCGAAGGCAATTCTGTCAGCGTCAAGCCGCGTTCCGCAGAGCTTTTGACTGCTGTCATGGACGTCGAGCCTGTCACATTCCAGCGCGGCTTTTACAGCGTGGATATCCGCTTCTACTACAAGGTATCCGTAGAAGTATGCACTGGTGTTGGCTGTCCTCGAATTTTGGAAGGTCTTTCCGTCTATGACAAGCGCTGTATCCTGTTTGGCAGTGAAGGGCATGCACGAATCTTTTCTTCGAAGTATCTGCCCGATCAGATGGATTTCCAGCTTGCAGAGCGCTCCAATCTTCCCACAGCTGTGCTGGAAGCAGTTGATGCAATCCTGCTTGATGCCCATATCGTTTACCCCACACAGCCCTGTCCTTGCAGCTGTCCTTGCGAGCTTCGCGAAGTGCCGCGTGCAATCTGCGGCTGCTTTGGCGGACGGGATTTGGCTCTGGATTCAACCAGCAACCAGCTGGTTGTCACAATTGGTCAGTTCTCTATCATCAAACTGGAACGCGATATCCAGCTGCTGATGCCCGCATACGACATCTGTCTGCCGCAGAAGGATTGCTGTGACAATGTTGGCGGCGATAACAGCGAAGACCCTTGCGAAATCTTCTCACGCTTTGACTTCCCCGTTGATGAGTTTTTCCCACCACGCAAGGAATATGACCCCTGTGAGCATCATCACTGCAGTCCTGTTCCGCAGCCGCGCGCCCAGCATGGCAGCGGTCAAGGCAGCAGCTGCGGCTCGTGCGGCAGCAGCGGCAGCTCATGCAGCGGCGGCAGCTCGTGCGGCTGCAAATAATATAGATTCAGCCCATGGATTTTTCCATGGGCTGCTTTCTTATAGGAATATGATGTTAAAACAAGTCTTCCTCTGTGATGAAGAATCCCGCCTCATTGTCTGCGCAGCGTCGGTCAAGCTCTGAAGTCGTGCCCACCAGCTCACGCACTTTTTCATAAGCAGCCCGCGCTTTCTCATTCTCCTGATTCGTGCGTGTTGCCCGAATGAGCAGATTTTTAGGAGTATCCAGCGGCGAGATATATTCTACCACAGATACCTTATAGCCTTCTGCTTCGAGCTTCAGCGCCCGCATACTGTCGGTCAGTACATCATTGAAACGTGCCTTAAATACTCCATGTCTCATAAGCGGTTCCAATCCCGGAAGTGTATATTGGTCGAGCAGCTCCTTGTGGCAGCAGGGTACACAGGCAATATATTTTGCCTTTGCACGAATGGCGGTTCCCAGCGCCAAATCGGTTGCAATATCACAGGCATGCAGCGAAATCACAGCAGTTACCTGTTCGGGCGGCTGATAGGTACGCAAATCGGCAGTGATAAACTCCATATTGTGATATCCAAGGCGCTTTGCCATCTTTTGGCTCTCTGACACAACATGGGGATTGATATCAATGCCCACAATGCGGCAGCGTCGGCGCAGCACATCACGCAGATAATAATTCATGACAAAGGAGAGGTAGGATTTCCCACACGCACAATCTAACAGCAGGATTTCCTCGCTGTCGTCCTGCTCGAACATCGGCGCAACCAACTCAACATAGTGGTCAATCTGGTTATATTTGCGTATCATATCGTTTTTGAGCTTACCATCGGCGGTCAATATCCCGATTCCACGCAAAAGCGCACCTGCCTTATCCACCTGAATGAGATATTTTCTGCCCTGATCCAAAAGCGGATTGATAACGGTTTCCTGTGGCTCTGCCTTCTGTTCGCTCTGCTTCATGGAAACCCCACGCGCACCAACCGTAATGGTCATGACACTCCCGCGTTCGGTATAGGTCAGCACTGCATGTTCATAGACATCTGCCTGCTGTTCAAAAAATGCGACTGATTCCTCCGCATCGACGCGCCGTTCGGTTCCCTGAAAGGTGAGTACATAATCCTCTTGCTCCCCTGCCTTCAAAATCGCCTGAAACTTTTTATTGCCAGACTTAAATTCAAAGACTGCAGATATGAAATAATCTCTATTTTGCTTGAGCCGTGCCTGAATTCCAACCAACAGCAATTTCAGCTTATTTTTTTCTCCCTTTTGCATATAGAAACGCACCTCTCCTCGTTTTTTAACAGATCAAGTGAATCTATTATAATCTGCTTTACATCAAGACGCAAGTATTTTACCGCACAAACCCCGTACCAAAGACCTGCTGATGGCTGCACGAACACAAAAATGCACCCTTCTGCCGGTTTTGGCAAAAGGGTGCGCCCATCTTTTTACTGTTCCGCTGAAAATCAATAATTCTCTGCCTTGATTTGGAAATATGCCTTTGGATGTGCACAGACTGGACATACCTCTGGAGCCTGCTTGCCGATGACAATGTGACCACAGTTCGCACACTGCCAAATCATATCTCCATCGCGGGAGAATACGATGCCTGTTTCGATATTCTCAAGCAGCTTGCGATAACGCTCTTCATGCTCCTTTTCGATGGCACCTACCTGTTCAAACAGGAATGCAATATGGTCAAAGCCTTCCTCCTTGGCTTCCTTGGCAAAGGTCGCATACATATCGGTCCATTCGTAATTTTCGCCGTCGGCTGCGTCCTTGAGATTCTCTACCGTAGAGCCAATTCCATCATGCAGGAGCTTGAACCAAATCTTAGCATGCTCTTTTTCATTGTTTGCTGTTTCAAGGAACAACTGCGCAATCTGCTCGTAGCCCTCTTTCTTTGCCTTTGACGCATAATAAGTGTATTTATTACGCGCTTGAGATTCTCCTGCAAACGCCGCCATCAAATTTGCTTCCGTCTTTGTGCCTTTTAGGTTTTTCATAACAATACTCCTTTCTGAAAATAAGAATTATTATTATCTATAGTATGCTATGTGATACGCTTTGTGTCAATACCATTTTGGAAATTTGATTCAAAAAATTTTATACGTATAAAACTCATTTATCTTGCGCAAACTGCTCATGAAACATTCAAAGGAGGGATTCTCTTATGATGAATCAGGAAAACAAAGCGATTCGCTGTACCGTCAAGCAGTGTGCACACCATTGTTCCGGAGCAGACTACTGTGCACTCGAACACATCACGATTGGCACACACGAAGCAAACCCCTGCACCCAGCAGTGTGTTGACTGCATGAGCTTTGCAACCGCACACTAATCCCACACAAGGATTGCCTTTCTAAAGTTTCTGCGTCAACAATGCGGTCGGTTCTTTTACAAACCGACCGCATTGTTTATTGCTTATGACTGAAAATTGTGAGTACCTGATACTGGTTGGATATCTGCACATCGCGTAGCTTTCCCCCAAACTCACCGTCCAGCGTCCACGAAATCTCATCTTTGGAGGAAACGCGCAGACACGGTGTTTTGAAGCGCATTAAAAACTTGGAATCTCCATTGGGCTGTACCAAATCGTTAAAGACATTTTGCCACTCTATGGGAGTCTTTGGCTGACGAACCAACACCACCTCAAACAGCCCATCGTCCATACGCACATCTCGCGGCGTGAGCTCCTTAAAGCCGCCAATCGAGGTGGCATTGGATATCATACCATAAATGAATTCGTCCTCTATGCGAATTCCGTCCTCTGTCTCGATTTGAATTTCATACGGCTTGACCGTTGGCAGTGATTTAATGCCCTCTAAAATATAGGCAGTACGTCCAAGCAGATTTTTTTGGGTCTGCGGCGTTGTATAGGATACATTGGTAAAAGCACCAAACGCTGCAACATAACAAAAATGCCGCGTGCCAAACAGACCAATATCCACTTTTTGGAAATCCTCACCAGCAGCAATCTTCGCCGCCTCCATGACCTGCTTGGGGATAAACAGGCTGGAAGCAAAATCGTTGACCGTACCCGCCGGAATATAGCCAATCGGCACCTGATGTCCACCCTCTAGGAGTCCGGAAACCACCTCATTGAGTGTTCCGTCGCCTCCAGAGCAGACGATTCTTTCAAACTCTGCTGCACGCTCCTGTACAATCCGCGCTGCGTCCCGCGTTTGCTGCGTTGTATAGACAGTGACCTCAAAGCCTGCGCGTACAAACAAATCAATACAAGAGAGCGCTTTTTCATGAATCGCGCCCTTGCCAGCATTGGGATTGACTACGAATAGTAACTTTCGAGGCATAACATCAGCCTTTCTTGTATGGTATGAGATTATACCAACAGCTCACACACGGTATTTGCGTAGGCAACAGGGTCGTCCAGCTGAATTCCTTCCATCAGCTGTGCCTGCGCATAGAGTACCTGCGCATACTTGCCAACACGGTCTGTATCCGCGGCCTTGAGCTTTTCGAAAATCGGATGCTCTGCATTGAGCTCCAGCACACGTTCTGCATGAATTTTATCCTGTCCCGGCTGCTGATTGAGCACCTTTTCCATCTCCAAGGATACCATACCCTTGGTTGTCAGGCAGCAGGGGTGACTTTTGAGCTTGCTGGTAAACTGCACCGCTGTGACCTTGTCGCCCAAAGCCTTTTTGACATCGTCCAGAATATGCTGATATTCCTTGGTCAAGGTCTCGATTTCTTCCTTTTCCTCTGCGGTCTCCAAATTGAGGTCATCATCAGAAATGGACTGAAATGGCTTGCCCTGATAATCCTGCATCATCTTCATGCAGAATTCATCAATGTTATCGGTCAGACACAGCACCTGATATCCCTGCTCACGCAGACGCTCCATCTGCGGCAGCAGTTCGATTTTTGCCTTGCTTTCACCACAGGCATAGTAGATTGCCTTCTGATTCTCTTTCATGCCCTCGACATATTCTGCCAGTGAAACCATCTTATCGCTGTCCGCAGTATGATAGAGCAGCAAATCCTGCAACAATTCCTTGTGCATTGCATAATCAACATATGCACCATACTTGAGCTGTAATCCAAATGCCCCAAAGAATTTCTCATACGCCTCGCGCTGATTCTTCATCATGCCGGCGAGTTCATTCTTGATTTTCTTCTCCAGTGCACCAGCAATCAGCTTGAGATGACGGTCATGCTGCAAAAGCTCACGGGAAATATTCAAAGACAAATCTGCCGTATCGACAAGACCGCGTACAAAGCTAAAGTAGTCCGGCAGCAGGTCTGCACACTTGTCCATAATCAGTACGCCATTGGAATAGAGAGCAAGCCCCTTTTCGTAATCCTTGGTATAGTAATCCATCGCCGGGTGACTGGGAATATAGAGCAGCGCATGATAGGTGACCGAGCCCTCGGTATACATGTGGATATGATGGAGCGGGTCCTGATAATCAAAGAATTTCTGCTTATAGAAATGATTATAATCCTCGTCTTTCAGCTCAGACTTGGATTTCTTCCACAGCGGAATCATGGAGTTGAGCGTCGTCAGCTCCATATATTCTTCCCATTCCGGCTTTTCCGGGTCACAGCCTTCTTTCTGGCGCGAGCGGGGCATTTCCATTTGAATGGGATAGCGGATATAATCCGAATACTTTTTAATCAGCTCCTGAATCCGGTACGGCTCCAAAAATTCGCTGTAATGGTCTGCCTCTGTGTCCTCCATCAAGGTCAGGACAATATCGGTGCCTACGGTATCCTTAACCGCAGGCTCGATGGTATAACCCTCTGCGCCGTCAGAAACCCAGCGATTTGCGCCTTCCTGTCCCTGTGCACGTGAGATGACCTCGACCTGAGATGCAACCATGAATGCCGCATAAAAACCGACACCGAATTGTCCAATGATGTCGATATCGTCCTGTTTTTCATTCTCCTGCTTAAACTTGAGGGAACCGGAATGTGCAATGGTGCCTAAATTTTCTTCCATTTCAGCGGCAGTCATACCACAGCCATGGTCAGAAATTGTGAGCGTTCTTGCATCTTTATCGAGGGTAATGGTAATTGGCAAATTGTCACGCAGAATTCCTGTCTGTCCCTGCTGCATTGCATGATAATACAGCTTATCGGTCGCATCTGACGCATTTGAAATCAACTCGCGTAAGAAAATGTCCTTATGAGAATAAATTGAATGAATCATCAAATCGAGCAGTCTTTTTGACTCTGCCTGAAACTGCTTCTTTTCCATGTGGAATCACACCTCTATATCAAAAAATGAATACTGTTAGCACTCTCATACTTCGAGTGCTAACAGTATTATGATAAGCCTTTGCCCTCAAAAAATCAAGGGCTTATTTGATTTTTTCTTTACTGGAGTTTTTCCGGCGAAATATGCTTTTGGGAAAGTTCCCGATAGGTATAACGGCGCAGCAGCGCGTAAATGACAGAAAACAGCGGAATATTGACAATCATGCCCAAGACGCCCATGGTACTTGCGCCCGTTGTGACGGCAACCAAAACCCAAATAGATGGCAAGCCGACCGAATTTCCCACCACATGCGGATAAATCAGGTTACCTTCAATCTGCTGAAGTACCAAAAACAGAATGATGAACCAGACTGCCTGAATCGGGTTTTGAATCAAAATCAAAAAGGTGCCGATGAAGCAGCCAAAAAACGCGCCAAAAATGGGAATCAGTGCTGTAAATGCAATCACAATTCCAATCACGGCTGCATAAGGGAATCTGAAAATGGACATTGTGATGAAAAACAAAAAGCCAAGGATACAGGCCTCCAGACACTGCCCCGAGATAAAATTGGAAAATGTCCGCTGAATCAGCCGGAAAATATCCAGCGCTGTGTCCACATGGCGCTCTGCCAAGCTTGCATACATCAGCTTCTTAAACTGCAAAGTCAACTTTTCCTTTTGCAACAGGATATACAGCGCAAAGATGAGACCAATAATTGTGTTGGTCAATCCTCCAATAATGGACGTTGCGACTGAAACCGTACTGCCAAGCAAATTGCCGTTGCGCAAAAAATCGAACAGATTGCGAAGCTGTTCTGTCCAGTTGATTGTCTCAAGCGAGGCAATCCAATCGTTTGCATAGTCTGTAATTTCCGGATACTGGGCAACCAAATCATTGATTAAATCCGATAACTGTGCAAAAAATCCCGGCAGGGCTGCGCGAATGGTTTGAATTGAGTTGCTGACCTGCGGCGTAATGGTAAAAACCAGAAGCATCATCAATCCCACAATGAGAACCAGTGTCAGAACCAGACTGAGCGGACGATGCAGCTTTCTGCAAATCTTATACTTCTGCTGTACCCGCTCGGAAAATAACGTGCGCTCAATTGCCCGCATCGGCACATTGACCACAAAGGCAATCACACAGCCAATCAAAAACGGCAGCAAAAACCGAGCCGCCGTCTGCAAAACGCCTGTCAGCAAATGAATGTTCTGAAGTCCAAGGAACAGTACAATACCAAAGGCAATCAGTCCCATGAGCTGATACATTTTTTTACGATGAAACTCCATAATACACCCCCTATTTTTCTTTTATTTTACCATCTGCCGCCTTGGAATTTAAGACCCATTTGTAAAAAATATTTTGTCTGCGCAAAAAGGTTCTCCGGTATTCTAATCGCGGAGAACCCTTTCGTTGCACTACACTTCGCCTACGCCCTCATGCAGTGCGCCTCAAACAGCGCGCCGATTTTTGGAAACTCTCCCATACCGCGCAGGCAAACCTCTGTTTCATAGCCGTCTGCTTCCAGCTGAGATTTCCAGCTGTCCGATTCCGCGCCAGCCAAATCATTCTGCGCATGGTCTCCCGCGACAATCATAAAGGGCGCCAGCCATACCTTGCGAATGTGGTGCTTTTGCAAGCGCTTTTTGATATAGTCAAGCTCCGGAAATCCTTCTACCGTGCCCACATAGACACGTTCTGCGTCCAAATAGCGGAAGGTGTTTTCGACCTGACTGTATGCCGCATTGACTGCGTGCTCTGTTCCATGCCCCATGTAGACAAACGCCTCGTCCGGCTTGAGCACAGGCATTTCCTCCAAAAGTGCGGTACAGGTTTCCAGATAATCCTCCTGTGTATACAGCATCGGCTTGCCAATGCGCACGCACAAATCGCCTGCCGCCTGCCGAATCTGTCTGCACATTTTTTCATACTCAATACCCGGAATCACGTGCAGACTTTGACACACAATTTCTTCATAGCCCTGCTGCCGCAGCTGTTCCACCAACTCTGCCGGATTGGGAATGACCGTACCTTCTTCTCTTTGAATCTTTCGAATAATCATCTGTGAGGTAAATGCCCGATAAAAATCATACTCCGGCATGGCCTGCGACAGTCTATGCTCCAATGTTTCGATTGCACGTCTTGCCTCTGGATAGCTGGTGCCAAAGCTAATAACTGCGAGCGCTTTTTTCCTTGCCATAGACTTAAAATCCCTCCCGCTTCACAATTTGATATTGCAGCGCATTGATGATTGCGGCTGCAACATTGCTTCCGCCCTTGCGTCCACGTGCAATAATATAGGGTGTCGTTCCGCCCAGAAACAACTCCTTGGACTCCACGACATTGACAAATCCAACCGGAACCCCAATGACCAACGCCGGCTTGCATACGCCCTCCTCAATCAGCTCATGCAAACGAATCAGCGCGGTTGGTGCATTGCCCACGGCAAAAATCACATTGCCCGACAGCTTGCTTGCATATTCCATCGAAACAGCTGCACGGGTAATCCCGCGTGCTTTTGCCTGCTCAGCCACCTCTGGCTCTGCCATAAAGCAGCGCACGGTTCCTCCAAGCTCTGCCAAAATGGTTTTATTGATGCCCGAAAGCGCCATGGTGGTATCGGTGACAATGGTTGCCCCTTCGGAAAGCGCAGTCTTTGCCGCACAAATTGCATCGGCAGAAAAACAAAGATTTTCTGCATAATCAAAATCCGCAGTCGTATGAATCACGCGCTTTATGACTTCGGACTGTCCCTCCGGAAATGTGCGTGCTCCCAGCTCCTGTGTAATCATTGCAAAGCTCTTTTTCTCGATTTCTGATGGCTTCATGATTTGATTCATTGTTCAATCCCCTCCCGTGCCATAATGCCGCAATCGAATGGGTGCTTTCGCTTGCAAACCTCTGAAATATAGTCGGCTTGTGCCTGCAAACGCTCAGATGGGTCCCGACCTGTCAGGGCAACTTCCAGTGTATCCGGCTTTTGCTGTAAAAAGGAAATCACCTGCTCCTCCTCCAGAAAGCCACAGGTGATTGCCGCACATACCTCGTCCATCACCAGCAGGAACGCATTTTCCCGCACCGCATACTGAGTCGCTGCCTCAAACATGCGAACAATCGCTTCTTTGGTCTGCTGTTTTTCTTCCTCCGTCATGGCAAATGAAAATTTTCCCACCGGATTGGCGGCCAGCAGGGTAACGCCTGCCTGCCTGCTTAAAAATTGGCATTCTCCCGAGGTTCCATCTTTCAAAAACTGTGCAATGACGACCTTTTTTCCTCTTCCAATGCTGCGAAGGGCAAGCCCCATTGCAGCTGTTGTCTTTCCCTTTCCATCTCCGCAGTAGAGATGAATCAATCCTGTTTCACGCATGATTTTCCTCCAAGATTCGATACAGGGCAGGCATATCCAGTGCACCGCGCACCAAATCCGCCAGCCTGTCATATTGTTCCTCTTTATAGGCAGCGGGGTCAAACGCCTTGATTGCACAGGGGTCAAGCCCCTTTCGCTCCATCAGTGCACCAACCAACGGCTCCAATACCTCCGGCGTATCCAAAATCCCATGAAGATAGGTTCCACAAGCGTTTCCGTACACACAGCCATCGAACAGGGTATCTGCTCCACGTTTCAGGGTTTGAAACGGCTGTGCACCCGCTTGCAGTACTGTTTCTCCCATATGAATTTCATAGCCCGTTGTCCGCGCACCTGCCAGTGCTGCAAAAATGCCCGCAGGCTCTAAAATTTGTCCCACTGCCTGTGTTGTTGTCTTGACCGCCCGAAAAACGGTCTCCGTCGGCAAAATCCCAATGCCTGCCATCGTACCGCCACTCTCCACACCATCGGGGTCGGAAAGTGTCTGTCCCATCATTTGATAACCGCCGCAAATTCCCAACACAGGTATTCCGGCTTGATGCAGCCGCACAATCTGCGCTTCCAAGCCGCAGGTTCTCAGCCAGCGTAAATCGTCCATCGTACTTTTGGTACCCGGCAATACAATCAGGTCTGCGCCTATGAGCTGCTCCGGTGCCGTCACATAACGCACCCCCACGCCCTGCATACCTTCCAGCGCACGAAAGTCGGTAAAATTCGACAGATGCGGCAGACGCACCACGGCAATCTGAATCCCTGCCTGTCTCAGCGCTCGATGCTCCAAACGCTCGGATAAGCTGTCTTCCTCATCTAAATCCAAGGTATGATAGGGCACAACTCCCAGCACAGGCTTTCCGGTCAATGCTTCCAGCTGCTCCAGTCCCGGACGCAAAATTTCCAAGTCTCCGCGAAATTTATTGATAATCAATCCACAGATAAGATTCTGCTCGTCCGGCTCCAAAAGCTTCACCGTCCCATAGAGCGAAGCAAACACACCACCGCGGTCGATATCGCCCACCAAAAGCACAGCTGCATGGGCAAGCTTTGCCATTCCCATGTTGACCAAATCGTCCTGCTTCAAGTTGATTTCTGCCGGACTTCCAGCACCCTCAATCACAATGATGTCATACTCTGCGGCAAGGCTATCATACGCCTGCTGGACTGCCGGACGCAGCGCTTTCTTTTGCCCCCAGTATTCCTTGGCAGAGCGATTTCCCAGCACGATACCATTGACAATCACCTGTGAGCCTACATCACTTGTGGGCTTGAGCAATATAGGATTCATGCGTACATCGGGTTCAATGCCGGCGGCTTCTGCCTGCATGACCTGTGCACGTCCCATCTCCAAGCCGTCCTTGGTAATGTAGGAATTGAGCGCCATATTCTGCGCTTTGAATGGCGCAGCCCGATATCCGTCCTGCTTAAAAATGCGGCATAGGGCAGCTGCAATCACACTCTTTCCGGCATTCGATGCCGTGCCCTGTACCATAATCGCCTTTGCCATCTGTAATCACCTCTTGCATCTTGTGTATCAGAATCTGGTTGTCCGGTTGCCCACGGACTGCAACACGAAAGTATCCCTTTCCCAGCCCACGATAGTTTTCACAGCTGCGAATCAAAATCCCGTGCGGCATCAGTCTCTCCCGTAAATCAAACCGTTCCGTATAAAATAGAATGTAATTTGCCTGCGCCTCAAAAACAGTAAAGCCCATATCTCGAAGTCGCTCGGTCAGCCACATTCGCTGTTTTTTAATCGTCTCTGCGGTTTGCTGCTCCCAGTCTGTACAGGAAAGCGCTGCAATCCCGCACGCCTCGGCAATGACAGAAACATTCCAAGGCTGTCCCGCCGTATGCAGCCGGTCAATCAGGGCAAAATCATTTGTCATACACCAGCCCAGGCGCACGCCCGGAACGGCATACATTTTGGTAAATGCCCGCACAACGACCAGCCGTGAATAGGTTTCCAAATCCGCACGCATGGAGAACGGTTCGGTCAAAAAGTCCTGAAAGCACTCATCGACCACCAGCCATGTATTGTTTGCTTGACAGCGCTCTAAAATCTGTTGCATCAGTGCTCGCGGCACCGTGCAGCCGGTCGGATTGTTTGGTGTACACAAGATGACCATGTCCAAATCCGGTGTCAGGGACAGCAAAAACCTTGATGTGAAACCAAATCCCTCCTCTGCCAGCAGCTTGTGAAACCGAATCTCCGTTCCCTGCTCACAGAGCGCCTGCTCATATTCTCCAAACGTCGGCGCGGTTAAAAGTGCCGTACGCGGCTTGATACAGTGTACCAGCCGATAGAAAATCTCTGCCGCACCATTGCCACAGAAAAATGCTTCCGGCGGCAAGTTCCAGCGTGCCCCCAAAGCCGCCTTGAGCGCACGGCATTGCGGGTCTGGATACCGTGTGCAGTTGTCCACGGCTTGATGCATTGCAGCCTTGACGGTCTGCGGAATTCCACGCGGATTGATATTTGCCGAAAAATCCAGTGGCTCCCGTCCACCGAACCGGATTCGATAGCTATACACGTCCCCGCCATGTGCATATTGCATGGATAACACCTCTTTTCTATCCAAATAGCAGCCGAATCCCGATTCCAAGTGCCAGCATAATCAGCGATGCTCCCGTCATCAGACGTTCTGCGCGTGCAATATCATTGCGGTCTATCCGGCGGTCAGGGTCCCCAATAAACGGCTTTTCCATATACTTTCCAAAATAAACGGCATCTCCCGCCAGCTGAATGTGCAGTGCTCCGGCGCAAACCGATTCCGTCTGTGCTGAATTGGGGCTTTTATGATGATACCGGTCGCGCCGAAAGATACGCAGTGCATTCTGATTGTCCAGCCCCAACATACCCGCAGCTGCAATCATACAAATTGCAGCAAGCCTTGCGGGAATCCAATTGAATATATCATCTGCTTTTGCAGAACATTTTCCAAGATATTCGTAGCGGTCATTGTGATATCCCACCATGGAATCCAAGGTATTGACCGCCTTATAGAAAAACCCAAGCGGCGCACCGCCCATGAGCATATAAATCATCGGTGCAATCACACCATCTGTTGTATTTTCTGCAATGGTTTCCACCGCAGCCTTGATGACACCCTCTTCATCTAACGCGTCTGTATCACGCCCTACATACATGGAAACCGCACGCCGCCCCTCCTCCAGAGAATGAGCCAGCGCAATATAAACATGCTTTCCGGCATCTGCAAGCGAACGCCGTGCAAAAATCTGGTAACACAGCCAAGTCTGAACACCAAGATACAGTACCAAATGAACCTTCCAGCAAATCCATAAGAGAAGCGCTGGCACCGCAAAACTCAGACCGCATACCACAACCCATAAAATCCCGCCTGCTATGGTCATTGCCAAGGGCGTATCCGGAAAAATACGCCGCAGCAGGCGTTCGGTTTTGGAAATCATCGTTCCCATCGCACAAACCGGGTGCCATACCCCTTGCGGGTCTCCCAGCAGGCAGTCCAAAAGAAATCCCAATAAAACTGCCAATATCACTGTCATGCGCTACACTCCCTTAATTTTCTGTGCAATTCCGGCGCGTACCCAATAAACGACATCTGCACGCGCAGCCAAATCACAGCACAGCCGCCCCACAGCCTCCCGCCAAAGCTCCGGCTCCCGCTCGGCAGGAACCACGCCGCAGCCAACCTCATCACACAAAACAATTTTTCCTTCCAAAAGCTCCAAAAGGGCTGGTACAGCCATCTGTTCCGCAAGTGCACGGCGCACCAAATGCTGTACATTGTAAACAGCACGCTTGTGCAGGAGCATTTCCAAGTCAACCTGTGCCCCGTCTGCAAGCTCCTCGGGCAACAGGTCAAACTCCTTTTGTGCGAAAGCGCGTTTTCCCTGATACGCACCGCCCACAATCAAACAATTCATAAGAGCAGTCCTCCCAGCGCTGCCGCCGCTAAAAATAACAGCTCGTTTGTAGAAATCAAAAATCCTGCAAGGTCTCCCGTAATTCCACCAAATCGTGTCATACACAGCTTCTGATTGACATAACTCCAAGCAAAGTACAGCACCAACAGCAAAACCATATAAACTTGCAGCTGCAACAGCAGAGCAATCACTGCAAAACAAATCTGTTCCATACGCAAAATCCGTTCTGCCGCCTTACGGTCACTGTTTCCCGCAAAGATAAAGGCAAGTCCGGTATTCTTGGCACAGGGAATCGAAACCACTGCACAGGCACCTGCCATACGAGCAGCCGCAAAACCGACCCATACCGGAAATAATACATAGGGCTTGTCGTAAATCTGCGCAAAGAGTGCAACTTCTCCAAGCAGAAAGGCAACCATTCCGAGCAGACCAAAGGCACCAAGATGCGGGTCTTTCATGATTTCGAGCCGTTTGTCCGGTTCGGCATGGGAACCCATCGCATCACAGGTATCTGCCAATCCGTCCAGATGGATACCGCCGGAAATCAGAACGGGCAACAGGGCAGCGCCCACCGCATAGAACAGCGGTGCCGCCTCTGCGCCAAAGCAAAAGATAAACCAGAGCCATTCACACAGCCCAATGAGTGCCCCGACGAGCGGCAGGAAGCACAGCGCATACCGCATATTTTCCCGTTTCCACGGCACATGCGGCATGGGCACAATCGAGTACATCGAAAAGGTGATGCACAGTCCATTCCATAAATTTTTCATCACAAAATCTTCCCTTTCTGCGCAACCAAAATGCCGCACACGGTATAGAGCACGACATCTGCCCGTTCAGCAAGTGCACCGTTGATTTGTCCCAGCATACGCATATACTGCATGGTTTCTTCCGGATATCTCTCGCCATCTGAAAAAATCTCATTTGTGACAACGACCAAATCCTGACATTGCGCCCGCAGGGCATCTATCCCCCGCAGGATACCTGTGACGGCATAGGCTTGTCCGACACCGTCCGGGGAAAATTGTTCATTCGCCAGCAGATTTGACATACATTCCAGCAAAATGCCATCATACTGCCGTTCGAGCTTCAGATGTTCCAGACCGGTATAGCGCTCTACCGTATCAAAGCCCTTTCCGGCGCGCAGCTTATGATGCCGCAGCATACGCGCCCTCGCCGCCTGTCCAAAAGGCTGCATTGTGGCAAGATACAAGCGGCTTCCCCGCGCGGCACGCTCGCACAAAATGCGTTCTGCCTGTGCCGATTTTCCACTCGCCGCGCCCCCTGTAATCACAATCAGCATCGTTTCACCTCATGTCAGCGGCTGATAGGCGGGAATCGCTGTATCCGCAAAGCAGGGCATTTCATCATATACGGACAACGCCAAATCCAAAAGAGCAATGGCAGCCACCGCTCCAGTTCCTTCGCCAAGGCGCATACCTGCTGTAATGAACGGCTTTGCCTCCAACGCGTCCAGCAGAATCTGTCCTGCCGGCTCTTGGGAAGCATGGGAAAACACCATATAATCACGCACGGTCGGACACAGCCGAACGGCACACAGCGCAGCCGCAGCCGTAATCACACCATCTGCTACAACAGGCAATCCATTTGCAGCCGCCCCCAAATAAAACCCTGTAATACCGGCAAGGTCAAAGCCTCCCACCTTGGAAAGCACATCAATCGGATCTGCCGCATCGGGCTGATTCCTTGCAATAGCAGTGCGAATTGCCTCGACCTTGCGTGCCAATCCCTCCGTGGACAGACCTGCACCGCGCCCTGTGACCTCATGAACCGCTCTGCCTGTTAAAACGGCTGTGACCGCTGATGTGGTGGTGGTATTGCCGATGCCCATTTCACCCACTGCCGTGAGCTGGTCTCCACGTCTTTTGCAGTGTTCTGCCATCTCAATGCCCACTTCAATCGCGCGAATACAGTCCGCCCGCGACATTGCAGCACCCTTTGTCATGTCTGCCGTTCCATAGGCTATTTTCCGGTGCATGATTTGCTCTCCTGCAATATCCCGTGCAACCCCGATATCAACCGGAAGCACCTGCACACCGATTCGAGCTGCCATGCGGCAGACAGAGGTTTGTGCACGATTCAGGTTTTCTGTGACAATCGCGGTCACCTCCTGCCCGCACTGCGTCACGCCCTGTGCCACAACCCCATTATCTGCACAAAACACTGCTACGGTACGCTGTCTGATAGACGGCTTCACACAGCGCTGAACCCCTGCAAGCTGTATGATGGTATCCTGCAAACGTCCCAAGCTGCCCAGCGGAATCGCAAGATTGGAAAAATATGTATATGCCTCCTGCATACTGTGTGCACACAGCGGCTTAATTGCTTGTTTACATGCTTCCAAAGTCATTTTTTATGCCTCATTTCCATACAGGTGCGTAAAAATCGCTGAGCCACCGATACCTGTCCGCGAAAATATAAATGCGGATAGCCCGCATACATGTGTGCATTTGCAAAGACACATTGCCACTGCTTTCCGTTCCGCTTTTGTGCGGTAAAGGCATCTCCTGCACAGTCTGACTTGGAGTAATGAAACTCATGCGCACGCAGAGTCTGCCCTTTTTCACAAAGCATGGTATCCTCTTGTGCAGTCAAGGTGACATATCCAAAATTTTGCAGGCGCGGTGTCAGCTCTGTACGCACAGGCAGTACGCCAGCCATGGGCGCAGTCTGTGTGTCTTTCACCAGCTCGTTTCCCAAATATAGGAAACCGCCGCACTCGGCAATGACAGGCAGCCCTGCCTCTATCTGTCTGCGCATACAATCCCGCATGGCAACATTCTGCGCAATTTGCTCCAGATACAGCTCCGGATATCCGCCGCCCAGATACAGCCCGTCGATTCCCTCAGGAAGCTGCGCATCGGTCAGCGGAGAGAATGGAATCAGCTGTGCGCCCAGTTCGGTCAGCAAATCCAGATTATCCTGATAATAAAAACAAAACGCTGCATCTTGCGCAACTGCAATCCGTACAGACAGTTTTTCATATTCTTTCGGCACAGGCGGTGCAAGCGGCGGCGCACTGTGCGCCAGCTCCAGCAGTCCGTTCAAGTCCAGCCCTTCACAGGCTGCATCTGCCAAAAGGTCAAGCTGTCTGTGTAGATTTGGCAGTTCTCCCGCCGTCACCAGTCCCAAATGCCGCTCGGGAAGCTCTGCCTCCGGAACAGGCGGCAGGTATCCATACACCCGCACACCTGCCTTTTGTACGATGTCACGGTAAAACGGATACATGCCTGCTGTCACTCCATTGAGAATGACACCTCGGATTGTATTTTCCGCAAACTGTGTAAATCCGGAAATCATTGCTGCCAAAGAAAGCGCCTGTCCCTTTGGACGCACAACCAGCACGACCGGTGTTTGACTGGCACGGGCAACATGCGCAGCAGATGCCTCGTCGGTTGACCCGATGCCATCATAAAAGCCCATCACGCCTTCCACCACACCAACACGTCCGCCGGATAAATGGCACGACAGCAATTCACACACTTCCTGCTCCTGTAAAAAGAATAAATCCAGATTGTATGAAGGCAGCCCCAGCGCTTCCCTGTGGAACATGGGGTCGATATAGTCCGGCCCGCACTTAAATGCACACAAATCCAACCCCTGCCGCTGCCACGCACGAAGCAGAGCGCTGGATACCGTTGTTTTGCCACAGCCGCTGCCCGTTCCTGCAATCAGCAAGCGGGGCTGTTCATGCTTCATCTGATTTTCCTCCTCCTGTGAGCAAAAACACCGGATTGTTTGCCATCATCATGGTATAATCTGCCACCTTTTTGCCGCGTGCTGCACCAATCTGACAGACTTCTAAATTTGCATATCCCAGTTTTTTCATGCTGTCCAAGGCAATCGCCAGCGTTTCAACCGCAATTGCACTGACACAGACCCGTACCTGTGGATTCTTCTCCTTGAGCCAAGTCAGGATTTGCGGCAGTTCTCCGCCGCTTCCCCCAATAAAGGCAGCGTCCGGAACGGGCAGTCCTGCAAAGGCTTCAGGCGCATGTCCCGCCACTGCAATCACATTAAATGCACCGAGCGCCTTGCGGTTCTGCGCAATCAGCTCCAGACCTGCGTCCTTCCTCTCGATTGCATATACAAGCCCACGCTCTGCATGTCTTGCAAGCTCAATCGCCACCGAACCCGTGCCAGCGCCAATATCATACACAATATCCCGCGCTTGAATGTCCAGCAGATTGACTGCTGCCCAGCGTACCTCCTGTTTGGTCATCGGCACCTGCCCACGGGTAAACTGACTGTCCCGCAGACTTTGCCGGGCATCAACCGCCAAGTCATTACAAATCAGCAGCACAGCCAAATCTCCGGTTGCGTGCTGCGCGATACTTTCGGCATTGCCCTCCACAATTTTTTCCTGTGCACTGCCCAGATTCTCTCCCAGAATCACCCGAACAGCGGACAATCCAGCATCATGGAGCTGCTGGCAGATGCTTTGTGCGGTATGCTGTCCGCCCGTCAGGACAAAGACCTTTTTATGATAGCTGACTGCACCCAAAATATTTCCGGAACGTCCATGCAGGCTCAAAATGTAGGCATCATCATAGCGGATTCCACACTTCGCACATAAATACTGCATACTGCTCAGTCCCGCAAAAATCTGCACCGTTCCATACGGACGCAGGGCTTCCTGCAGTCGATTTGTCAGGCTGAAAAAACCGGTATCGCCAGACATGACGAGCGCAACGGTTTGTGCACCGCAGGAAATGGCACGCTCTGCCATTTCGGACATTCCCACCGTTATGCTTTCACATACGCTGGACAGCCCTTTCGCAAGCCGTTCCGGTGCGAACACACAGTCTGCTTCACACAAAACCCTTTTTACCTGCTCAGTCAAGCCTTCCGGCATGCCCATACCCGCACCTACAATCATAAACTGGCGTTCCACGTCTTTCAAACTCCTTTTATACACGTAATTCCTGCATAACCTGTTCTGCTGCCTGACAGAACGTCTCCAAATCCTCCTCGGTATGGCTGACATTGACAAAGGTTGCCTCATACTGAGAAGGTGCAAGGTAAAGATGGCGTGCCAGCATACCATGAAAATAAATGCGGAACCTGTCCAAATCAGATTTTTGGGTATCGGCAAAGCACTCTACCGGTGTATCCGTAAAATACGGGCACAGCAGTGCACCACACTGGTTGACCTGTACCGCAACGCCTGCCTCCTGTGCCGCATGGCGCAAGCCCTGTGCCATACGCTGCGCTTTGTGTTCAAGTTCGCTGTAATACTGTGGATTTGCCTGCAATATCTGAAGCTGTGTCAGTCCCGCTGCCATGGCAACCGGATTGCCAGACAGCGTACCTGCCTGATAAATCGGTCCTGTCGGTGCCACCTGTGACATGATTTCCCGCTTGCCAGCATACGCACCAACTGGCATACCGCCGCCAATGATTTTACCAAAGGTCACAAGGTCTGCACACACACCAAAGTATTCCTGCGCACCGCCGAGCGCCAAGCGGAATCCGGTAATGACCTCATCAAAAATGAGCAGGGCGCCATAGCGGTCACAGAGCGTGCGTAAGCCCTGTAAAAATCCAGACTTGGGCGCAATCACACCCATGTTGGCGGCAACCGGCTCCACAATCACGGCGGCAACCGCCTGTGGATTGGCTTCCATCAGCGCTTCCACCGACTCCAAATCGTTATACTGCGCCGTCAGGGTATCCGCTGCCACCGCCTGCGGTACGCCCTTCGAATCCGGCGCACCGCCTGTCAGGGCACCTGAACCTGCCTTTACCAGCATGGCATCACTATGCCCATGGTAACAGCCCGCAAACTTGATAATCTTTGTGCGTCCGGTCACGCCTCGCGCAACACGTACCGCGCTCATCACGGCTTCCGTGCCTGAATTGACCATACGCACCATATCAATGTTGGGTACCATATCCACAAGCAATTCTGCAACATCGACTTCAATCGGTGTAGGTGCACCAAAGGACAGCCCGTTTTCCATCGTGGTCTGCACTGCTTTCAGCACACGCGGGTCGCTGTGTCCCAAAATGAGCGGACCCCATGAGCCGATGAAATCAATATATTCGTTTCCGTCTGCGTCCCACACATGACTGCCTGCACCGCGCACCAAAAACGGCGGTGTCCCTCCAACCGAACGATAGGCACGCACGGGTGAATTGACCCCTCCCGGAAGAACCTTCTGCGCACGTTCCAAGAGCGCTTGTGAGCGTTCACGATTCATTATCCAATCTCTCCTTTTCGAATGGCATCTGCAAGCTCGCAGGCATAATAGGTAATGAGAATATCCGCACCGGCACGAAAGATGCTGACTGCCGATTCACACATCACACCATGCTCATCAATCAGCCCGGCTGCCGCAGCAGCCTTTGTCATGGCATACTCTCCACTCACTGCATAGGCGGCTACGGGCAAGTCAAATTGTCTGCGTGCTTCATGAATGAGGTCAAGATAGCTGAGTGCCGGCTTAATCATCAGAATATCCGCACCCTCCTGCACGTCCAGTGCACATTCCCGCATGGCTTCCCTTGCATTGTGCGGGTCCATCTGATACGAACGGCGGTCACCGAACGACGGTGCCGACCCTGCTGCATCTCGAAATGGCCCATAAAAATAGGAGGCATATTTGGCAGCATAGGACATGATTGGCACATTCTGAAATCCGTTTTCATCGAGTATCTGCCGAATCCGCGCAATGCGTCCGTCCATCATATCACTCGGCGCAACCATATCCGCTCCCGCCTTTGCATGACTGAGCGCTGTCTTGGCAAGCACCTCCAGCGTTTGATCGTTATCCACATCATGTCCGCACAGAATCCCGCAATGTCCATGCGAGGTATACTCACACATACAGACATCTGTAATCACATAAAAATCAGGTGCCAGCTCCTTGATTTTGCGAATTCCCTGCTGTACAATGCCGTCCTCCTTCCACGCTCCGGAACCGCAAGCGTCCTTTTCCTCCGGCAGTCCAAACAGAATGACACGGGAAACCCCATGCTGCTTTGCGCGGTCTACCATGCGAAACAGCTGGTCGGGACTATAATGATACTGTCCCGGCAAAGACGGAATCTCCGCATAGATTCCGGTTCCCTCACATACAAAAATCGGCCAAATCAGACTGTCCGGCGAAATGCGCGTCTCCCGCACCATGCGGCGCAGGGTGTCCGATGTGCGCAGACGGCGCGGACGAATCGTTTTATCAAACATGTTCTGCCTCCTCCAGCAAACAATCAATCATGCTGTCAATCGTTGCTTTTTTCGCAACCTTTACTTTCATTCCATAGGCACTTGCCTGCGCTGCGGTCTGCTCTCCAATGCAAAGCGCAGTCAATCCTGTATACGTCGGTGCGCCAACTGCCTGCACAAAGCCTTGCACCGTTGATGCACTGGTAAAGGTTACTGCGTCCAAGGTGCCTGCTGTCAGCTCCTGCTGCAGCAGCGCTGCACAGTCGGTACGATACCGTGTTTCATAGGTCGGGATATCGGCAAAGGGAATATCTGCTTCCCGCAAGCTGCGTGTCAGCTCCGGTGTGCCCTGCGCTGCACGCAGAATGAGTACTTTTTCTCCGGACTGCACGGTTTGGGTCAGCAGCTGTGCCAGATGCGCCCCATCATATACCTCCGGCATCAGGTCTGCCTGAATCCCGTATTGTGCGAGCGCCTTTGCAGTGCCAGCGCCAATCACAGCAAAACGCATACCATAGAAGGCGCGTAGGTCTGTTCCTGCCTGCGTCAGTGCGTGCACCATGGCAGAAACCCCCGCCGGACTGGTCAGCACCACCCAGTCCCACGCTTCAGACAGGGTATATCGAAGGAGCGCACTGTTTTCCAGCGGCACGGTTTCGATGCAGGGACATTCCAGAACATTGGCGCCAAGCCTGCGCAGCTTGCCGGACAGAGTTCCCATACGCTCGCGCGGTCTGGTCACTGCAATGGTCTTGCCATGCAGCGGCAGAGATGTGAACCAGTCCAGAGCGGTGCTCAGTGTGCACACTTTGCCCACAACAATCAGCGCCGGACTTTGAAGCCCTGCTGCCTGTACCTTGTCTTGCAGCGTTGCAATCTCTGCAATCACCTTTTTCTGGCTGCCGCGTGCACCATTGGAAATCACAGCCGCCGGCATATCCGGCTCCATGCCTGCTGCCAGCAAACCCTGCATGATTTGCGGCAACGCAGTAAGCCCCATCAGGAACACCAAGGTTCCCCGGGTGCGCACCAATGCAGAAAAATCAATCTCCAACGCCTTGCCTGCACGCGCATGACCCGTGATGATATGCACCGAGGAGCAATAATCTCGATGCGTTACCGGAATCCCCGCATACGCAGGAACTGCCAGCGCCGAAGTCACACCGGGTACGACTTCAAACGGAATCCCATGCTCCAAGAGATACTCACATTCTTCGCCTCCGCGTCCAAACAAATAACAGTCTCCGCCCTTGAGACGCACCACTTGCTTTCCCGTTTGCGCAAGCTCGACCAAGATTTCATTGATTCGTTCCTGCGGAACACGATGATGGCAATTTTCCTTGCCCACATCAACCCGCTCGGCATCTGGCGGAATCAAATCCAAAATATCCGCACTGACCAGCCGGTCATATACCACCACCTCAGCCTGCTGCAACACCTCAGCCCCTCGCAAGGTGAGTAAATCACGCCCGCCCGGGCCTGCACCAACCAGTGTTACCTTCATCTTTTCATTCACCTCGTCTCAGTCGCTCTGCCAAATCCTGTCCCAGCTGCTCTGCCTGTGTACGTGCTCCGGTGCAATCACCAAACCGGACAATGGTTTGTTCTGGATTGACATACATACCGCGCAGCTTGAGCGTGCTTCCCGTTACCTCTGCATAAGCGGCAACCGGTGAGGTACAGCCGCCGTCCAAGGTACGGACAAAGCTGCGCTCCGCCAGCGCACAGTCTCGTGCATCAGCGTCTGCAAACTGTTCCAGACAATGCACATCTGCGTCTGCTCTGCCCTGTACTGCAACGATTCCCTGACCGGCTGCCGGAAGCATTTCCTCTACGGAAAAGTATCTGGCAATCCGGTGGGTCAGTCCCAACCGCACAAGTCCTGCACTGGCAAGCACCAACGCCCCATACTGCCCCTCGTCCAGCTTGCGCAGACGGGTTTGAATGTTTCCACGTATCGGTTCGATGACAGCCTCCGGAAATTGCTTTTCCAGCTGTACTTTTCTTCTGGCACTGGCGCAGCCGATTGGCCTTGTCAGGTCAAGCGCTTGCAGTCCCTCTGCCAGTACCAGAGCATCTCTTGGGTCCTCGCGTTTGGAGTAGGCAACGATTGGCAGTCCTTCGGGCTGCTCCATCGGCATATCCTTCAGACTGTGTACGGTAAAATCCACTTCTTTGGCAGCCAGCGCCCGGTCCAATTCTTTCACAAACAATCCCTTGCCGCCAATCTGCTCCAATGTTCGATCCAAAATCAAGTCCCCCGTTGTTTTCATCGTGATGAGTTCACAGGGCTCCTTCATGGTATCCAGCACAAGCCTTGCCTGAATGACAGCCAGCTTACTGTCACGGCTGCCAAATCGAATTGTTTTCATTGTGTATCCATCATCTCCCGAATCTTTTTTGCCGTCTGTGAAACGGCATGATGGTCAGAGCCATCGGATACCAAACCGACGGTCACCTGACTGCCAAAGCAGACAGCCGGAAAATAGAAGGTGCTCTCTGCCGCGCAGTCTGCCACGCTGACCGGAATCTTCCGCTTGCGGCACGCTTCAAAAACCGCGTGATTGACTGCACGGTTATTGGTCGCAGCAATCACCAGAAAGGCGTCCGCAATGTCGTCCTCTGCAAAGGTTTTTTCTTGCCAGTGAATGGCAGACCGGTCAATCTGCTGTGCACAGTCCGGAGATACCACATGAATCTGTGCACCGAACCGTTCCAACACAGAAATCCGACGGGCAGCAATGCTGCCAGCACCAATCACCACAACCTTTTTGCCCGCCAAAGAGACAAATAGCGGAAAACGCGGTGCATCGGTACGGGCGATTTCGAGCCGTGCCGCCAGATAGGATTTCATTTCTTCCAGCGAACGCCCTGTTTCCGTGAGCGGACGTGCAATCATCAAAACAGTTGCACCGACCTCCTTTGCGGCAGAAAGCTTTTCGGCAAAGCCGCCGCTTTTTCCGGTGTCCTTTGTGACCAAAATCTGTGCTCCGGTTTTCTTCAGCAGTGCAACATTCATTTCATGCGAAAAGGGACCTTGCATTGCCAGAATCGACGCACCAGAAAAACCCAGTGCCGTACATTTTGCGAGTACCTCGGCGGTCGGCAGCACACGTGGAAACAGTCGTTCGGCGTATTGGGGAATCTTGGTATAAAAATCCAGCTCCTTACTGCCCGTCGTAAGCAGCACTTTTCCCGAATGTTCACACAGCCACTGAACAGCCGCTTGGGTATCAGCTACCGTAACCACAGAATCTGCTGCCTGTGCCGGACGCAAAAGACGCTGATATTCTGCCCCTGCCTGTGCGCATGCCTCCCGAATATTCTGGGTCACCACACTTGCATAAGGGTGCGTTGCATCAATCACCAGCGCCCCCACAGACAGATGTTCTGTCATTTCCGGAACGGTCAGACGTCCGGTATGCACAATAATCCCCGCAAGCGGTTCCATAACCGCCTCGCCGTAATCGGTTGCCACAAAGACCTCTGCCGGCACCCGATGCGCAGACAAAAAGCGGCACAGCTGCTTTCCCTCGGTCGTACCCGAAAAAATCAAAATTCTCATACGCCGCGATAACCACGCGGCGTCACAAGCCGTCCTGCAATCACCTGTGTCATGGAATTTCCAACAAATACGGTCGTCAGCATATCTACGTTGGTGTCACGCAGCGCGCCAAGAGTCAGAAGCTCAAACTGCTCGCCCTCGCGCCCAATATTGCGCACCAATCCGCAAGGCGTTTGCGGGTCACGCTCCTTGAGCAGGATATCACACGCCTTTTGCAGATGGTCGGTACGCTTTTTGCTCGCCGGATTGTATAAGCACAGACAGAAATCACCCTGCGCAGCGGCATGTAAGCGTTTTTCAATGGTTTCCCATGGAGTCAGCAAATTGCTGAGGCTGACCACTGCAAAATCATTGGTGAGCGGTGCACCCAGAACAGCGCCGCCTGAGCAGGCTGCTGTAATCCCCGGAATGACCTCGATTTCGATTTCCGGATAGTCCTGACACACCTCAAACATCAGTCCTGCCATGCCGTAAACACCCGCATCTCCACTGGAGACAACCGCAACCGTGTGACCGGACAGCGCAGCATCACGTGCTGCTGTGCAGCGGTCTACCTCGCGGGTCATGCCGGTCTGGATACGCTCTTTTCCTTCCAGCAGTCCTGCAATCAACTCGAGATACAAGCCATAGCCTGCCACACAGTCACAGCCTTCCAAGGCACGCACGGCGCGCAGAGTCATCTGCTCCTCTCCGCCCGGACCAATTCCAATTACATATAGTTTCATTTTACGGTTCCTTTCTGCATCTTGTCCAGACAGTTCTGCATCTGTACCGCTGTCAGACCGTCCTTCATGCCGCCAATGAGCATATCTACTGTTTTGTGAACTGCCAGCTCAATCAGTTCATCGACATCATTTTCTGTATACAGTGCCGAAAAAGAGCGGTCATGCCGCACACGAACCAGCGCAGTGTCCTTCATCTGTGCAATGAGCGGCAGGGCCTTTCGATATTCATGCCATGCATAAAACTCCGCCTTTTCCTCGTCTAAAATCGCGTGTGCCTGCGCACGTTCTTGGGCGTTTTCATCATCTAACGTCCCCAAATCATCTAAATCCAGCAGGCGAACACCCATGCCGTCCATCGCTTCAATATCCCGCGGCATTGCAAGGTCTACCAAAAGCGCCGGCGGCTGTGCCAGACCCGCAATCTGCGCTCTGCACAGCGTATAATGCGGGCTGGTGGTCGCACTGATGACCAAATCCGCACCATCTATGATTTTGCATCGCTCCTCATAGGGGTAGGTCGCACAGCCCGCTGGTACAACCGTTTGTCCATGCCGGTAGGTGCGCAGCGTAACCGTCACCTGACAGCCTGCTTCATAAAGCAGGGCAGCTGCCAGCCGTCCCATCTCTCCGTTTCCAATCACAACGGCACGTTTTCCGCGCAGCGTCCCCAGAATTTCCTGTGCCAGTGTCACACCGCGATGTGCTGCCGAAGCAGGTACGCCAACCAATCGGGTTTCTGTTTTGACACGTTTGCTGCCGGTCACCGCATAACGAAACAGCGTATCCAGCACACTGTCCGCACAGTGCAGTCTTCTTGCAAGTGCAATGGCATCTCGAACCTGTGAAACAATCTGGTCATCTCCAAAAATTTGGGACTGCATACCAGCAGCCACTTCAAAAAGGTGTGAAATGGCATCATCTTCCCACCGCACGCTTGCAATCTGCTGATATGCGGTCAAGGATACCCCCGCGGCTCTTGTCAAAAGCGCAAGCGGATTGATCGTTTGATTTGTCGTGTGTAAATATAGTTCGGTACGGTTACAGGTTGCAATCAGCACACAGCCCAAAACACCCGCGCTCTCTCGAATCCGAGGCAGCAGCTGTTCTACCTGTCCTGCTACAAAAGAAACCGGCTCCCGCTCGGCAAGACTTGCTCGATGAAAATCAATGCCTGCCATACAGATATTCAAAACACTACCTCCCAATCGTGCACCGCCAATGCGATGGTAATGCCTCCACACGATGTTTTTGCACGCAGAAGCTGTCCATTCTCACTCGCCCGGATTGCTGCACGCTCACACACATTATCCACCCCAACGGTATGCTGTACAAAAGCAGATGCCGTATATTGTCCGGGTGTCTCTCGCAGCTCCTGTGCCGTATAAGTTACAAACGGCAGCGCGTGCTGCTGACAAAACGCACAAATCCCCAGCTCATCTTTTTTGATATCAATGGAAGCCACGGTGCGAATGGCAGACCACGGAATCTGTTCTTCCTGCAAAATCCGACTGACTGCCTGTGTAATCGCTTGCTGTTCTGTCCCGCGTCTGCACCCGATACCAAGTGTCACAAGGCGCGGAATCAAATGCAGCGTATTGGAAAACGGAGTGTTTGTCAGCCGTACAGAAAGGACAATGCCACTCTCTCCCTGTGCGCCAATTCCATCAGGCAATGCGCCCAAAATAGGGAAATCACTCTGAAAGCCCACAGGCTTGCCGGATAAAATTGCCCCCGAAATATACTTGATTCGGTCAACCTCATGCACTGTGCAGCCATGTGCCTTTGCCCATGTGTCCACCGCAAATGCCCCTCGTCCATCGGTTGCAGTGGTAATGACAGGCTGTGCGCCAATCCCCTCTGCAATCTGCTGTGCCAACGCATTTGCACCGCCCAAATGTCCGGACAGCAGAGAAATGACAAACCTTGCCTGCTCATCTATGACCAGAACCGCGGGGTCATATTGCTTGCCCTTCAAAAAGGGTGCACACATGCGCACTGCAATTCCGGTCGCACCAACAAATACAATCAGGTCACAGTCTGCCATTGCCTGCTGCACCATACGGGATAGCTTTGTCTGATTGAGCGAAGCATCTACGCCCCTTGCATAACGCTCTGCGCAGCAGTCCGACAGGCTTTGTGCGACCCGCTCTCCAGTCTTTGCCCCCTGCGCTGTAAATGAAATGATTTTTCCCCGAATCATTTGCTTGCCTCACGAAATTCGGTGGTAAAGGTTGGGTCATAGAGTTTTGAGCGCTCATAGGTATCACCCAAAAAATTTCCAACGGTAATGAGCGCTGTCTTGGTGATTTGGTGGGCACGCGCAGCCTGCGCCATTTCCCCGACTGTCGTGCGAATCACCTTTTCATCTGGCCATGTCGCCTTATATACAATCCCTACCGGCGTGTCCGCTGCATATCCGCCCGCCTGTAAGCGCTCGGAAAGCTGCTCCATCTGTCCGGCAGAGAGAAAAATCACCATGGTTGCCCCATGCGCTGCCAACAGCTCAATTTTTTCCTTTTCCGGTACGGGAGTTCTGCCCTCCATGCGCGTTAAAATCACGGTTTGGCTGACATTGGGCAGGGTATATTCTGCCTTGAGTGCAGCAGCGGCTCCGCAAAAGGAAGAAACCCCCGGCACCACCTCATAAGAAATTCCATGCGTATCCAAAATATCCATCTGCTCCCGATGAGCACCATACACACAAGGGTCTCCTGTATGCAGCCGTACAACACATTTTCCCGCCTGTTCGGCAGGCACCATGACCTCCATGACTTCCTCAAGTGTCATTTTCGCACTATTATATTTTTGACACTCCGGCTTACAGTCCTCTAATAATGCCGGATTGACCAAAGAACCGGCATAAACCACAACATCTGCCTGTGCCAGCAGCTTTGCACCACGTACCGTGATGAGGTCGGGCGCACCAGACCCAGCACCAACAAAGTATATCATTTCTGTTCCTCCCGCACCAAAATCACCGAAAAATAGCCGGTTGGGTCGTCCAGCTCACGCAAATCGCGTACCACACGTTCCCCTTCCATGCCGCATCGTTCTACCAAAGCAGCCGTATCGCCCTTGCCCTGTGCTTCCAACAAATCACGCACCTCTAAAATCGAGCGTCCTGCTTTCATCAGAATCTTGTTTCCCGGAAGTGCCAAGCCGGCTTCGGTTGCATTGTGTGAAGCCGGAATGATGTGCAGCATCTGGCTGCCCTCACACAGCGCCTGTCCCAAGCGTGCTGCAACCGCACAAAAAGAGGGAACGCCCGGCACAATCTCTACCTCATATCCGCGCGCCTGTACTCTGCGATGTACATACCAATAGGTCGAGTATACCGCCGGGTCCCCCAACGTCAAAAATGCAATGTTCTTTCCCGCATCTAACTGTACACAAATGTCATCTGCTGCCTTGTCATGGCAGGCGTGCAGTACCTCCTGATCTCGTGTCATCGGCATATCACAATGCAAAATCGGCTTTTCTTCTATCCATTTTGCGGCAATGGTAAGTGCAGTCTGTTCGCCGGTCCCCCCTTTGGGTACCGCGATGACATCACATTCCTGAATCAGACGAACCGCCTTGTAGGTCATCAGCTCCGGGTCTCCCGGTCCAACGCCGATTCCATATAATTTTCCCTGTTTCATAAGCTCCCTCGAAATTCCTCACATAGACTTCTGGCGTTCTCAGATTGTGCCAGAATCCCATTTTGGTTTGTAAACATCAAAAATCCAAGTTCCACCTGCTCCTGTACGTGCAGCCGCCGCTTCAAGCGCACTGCAATCTCTTGCCCGATGGTTTCCAACACCTGCTCCCGAATCCCACAGGTATCGAGAATGGAAATGCAGGCATCTACCGTAACCGAATCGCGCAATGCACGCAACGCTTCCAACGGCGCACCGCACAGCGCGGCATGGGAAACAAAAATCTCCTGTCTGCCGTCTGCAACAGAAGAATGTGTGTTGAAAATACCAGCTGCAAGCTTCACCAGCTTTCCGGCATGTCCCACAAGAAAAATTTTGCGAAACCCTTTCCATGCCGCATAATCCAGTGCATCACCAATAAAATTTGAGCATTTGACTGCACGTTCCAAGTCCAGCCCCAATACATCACGTGCAAAATCTGCGCCATAATTTCCGGGACAAATCAAAACCCGCTCATGCGCTGCTTCATATAAGCTATCCAGCTCCAAATGCGTAGTATCCATGAGCGCCGTTTCGCTCATCGGCTCAACGATGCCGCTTGTTCCCAGAATTGAAATACCACCTACAACACCCAAATGTGCATTATAGGTCTGTTGTGCAATTTCCTTTCCATGTTCCGCGCAAATCGTTATCCGCAGCCCGCCCGAATATCCTGCCTGCTGCATGGCTTTTTCCACAGCAGTCCGAATCTGCGCCTGTGGTCCGGGATTGATGGCAGGCTGTCCTACTGGAACCGACAAGCCTGGTCGGGTGACTGTGCCAACCCCGTCTCCGCCTTCGATTGCGATTCCCTGCGCTGTTTTCGACACTCTCGCAAAAATACGAATCCCATTGGTCACATCAGGGTCATCTCCGCTATCCTTTTGCACACAGCACACCGCTGTTTGTCCCTCCATGTGCATCTGCTCGGGATACAGCTGCAACACAATTCCTTTTGGTGTATGCAGTGAGATACACTCTGGTGTCTGTCCCGTAAGCAGCAAAAGCGCAGCAGCCTGTGATGCCGCAGCAGCACAGGAACCCGTTGTATAACCGCGGCGCATGGCTGTCTGATTCTTATAAACAAGACCTTGCATAAATTTTCTCCATATCGCAAAAAAAATCGTGACATCGGCAGGAACGGTTGTCCTCCGGCAGTCACGATACCATATCCTATGTGTGTAAAGGATTATACATATACAGAATTCCCCAACTAATTCCTCGTAGTATGGGCATGTATTGTGACCGCATGGGCAGGTTTTCTGACTCAAGGATCTGCACCAGATGCTGTCTTCCCGGCTTTCCAAACCAGTGACTCAATCTTGCAAATGGCTTCCCTCTTACAGCGGCGGGACCGTTTGGGAGTTTCACCCAATTCCCTTTTACCCTGTATCCTTACAGGCACCCTTTGGCATATAGAACAAGAACTGTGCTTATTGTAGCGCGTTCTGATTTCCTTGTCAATTCCCTCGACAGCTTCTCTTTTTATCCGCGCGGTTCTCCCATCACCGGAAGTGGGAATTTTTCTGTTTCCTCAAGATATTTATCTACTAATTTAGTCGGTAATTCACAATTTTACAAATCACAGGGCACGATTTTCTCGGTGCCCCAACACAAGGTCAGAATCTCTTTGTGAAAATATCATATTTTTTTGGAATTTACCGAAAATTTTTTTAGACTCCATGGAAATATTCTGTCTTTCCCCCGCACACAAAAAATCGTTTCTGCATTTTCCTCATACACTTTTGCAAATTCGCTGGTCTTTTTCATAAATCTTGTTATAATAACCTCGTAATGTAATTGTGTGTTCAGCCAGCAATCCTGCGCTTCACACAACACATTCTTTTCTTCATCTCAGCAGGTTATTTACATCTTCAACTATTATCCTCTTGCCTGCTGAAAGCAATAGGCTACCCCCCCTGTGCAGCCTATTGGTTCCTCTTTCCTGCTCTGCGTATCGTTCCGCAGAGCAGGTTTTTTTCATTTCAAAATCACATTTTCATTCCCAAGAGCAAAGCGCAGCTTTTGCACGAGCTGCAAGTTTCCCTCACACCACAGCTGCCTTGGGGCAAGCATGCGCTTTCCAGTATCCAATGGATAAAAAATCACCGGAATTTCTCCATGGTGCTGTGTAAGATAGCGTTTTGCTTCTTCAAACAATACACCTTCCATATCCGGAACACGCAAATGCAGCTTCTGTCCGGCGTGTGCCATTGCCTGCGGCGCTGTCAATACCGGTTTCTTTGGCTCCTGCTGCGCGCACAGCGCCTCTACGCTTTCCTCGGTCAAGGGAGCTGCCATCTGCGCAATGAGCTTTGGCGCCTCGTCTTCCCGTGCATCAATGCGTCCTGTCACCAAAACTGCCGCATCTTCTGAAAAATAAGCTCCATACTGCTGCAATACATTTGGAAAAATGACCAGTTCAATGGTACCTGAAATATCCTCAAGAATGGCATACGCCATCATATTGCCTGCTTTGGTTGCTTTGAGGCGCACATTGGATACCACACAGGCAAGGCGTACTGTCATGCCGTCTTTGTAGTGCGGCTCGGTTGCATCAGCACTCAAATCTTCATTGATTTTACGAATAAAAGCGGCATGTGCACGGGTGGCAAGCTCTTGATAAGCGTCCATCGGGTGTCCGGAAAGATACATTCCCGTTGTTTTCTTTTCCATCACAAGCAGGTCCCGTTTGTTGAGCTCCGGCAGATTGGGCATATCAATTTCCCGCCCCTTGACGTCCTCCATGCCCATATCGAACAAACCCAGCTGTCCTTCCACATTCTTCTTGCGTTCATTTGCAACGGCATCGACCACCTGCTCAAACACAGCAAGCAGCTGGCTGCGATGAAAGCCCATAGAGTCAAATGCACCCGCCTGAATCAGGCTTTCCAACGCACGTCGATTCAGCTCTTTGTCGTATAAGCGCTGGCAGAAATCCAGAAGCGACTGATATGCTCCATTGGTCTCGCGTTCTTCTACCAGCTGACGCATAAAGCCGCGTCCTACGTTTTTGATTGCCGCAAGTCCAAACCGAATGTTATCGCCGGATACCGAGAATCCGTCTTCTGAGTGATTGACATCGGGCGGCAGTACACAGATTCCCATTTCACGCGCCTCAGCAATATATTCGGAAATCTTTGCTGGAGCGTCCAAAACAGAGGTCAGCAGCGCTGCAAGATATTCTTTCGGATAATGACATTTGAGGTATGCCGTGCGATAAGAAACCACAGCATAGCAAACAGCATGTGCCTTATTGAAGGCATAATTTGCAAAATCCATGATTTCATTAAAAATAGAAGCTGCCACATCTTCCGGAACGCCGCGTGCAATCGCACCGTCAATGCCTTCCTCTGCATTGCCATAAATAAAGCTAATGCGTTCTTTTTCCAGTTCTTTGAATTTTTTCTTACTCATCGCACGGCGCACCATATCCGCCTTGCCCAGAGAGTAGCCTGCAAGCCGCCGAAACGCCTCCATGACCTGCTCCTGATAGACCATGCAGCCATAGGTAACGGACAAAATCGGCTCCAACAATGGGTGCTTATAGGTCACCTTTTCAGGGTGATGCCGACATTCGATGTATCTTGGAATCGACTGCATAGGACCCGGTCGATAGAGCGCAACCACCGCCGTGATATCTTCTATCGACTGCGGGCGCAGTCCGGTTACCACATTGGTAATGCCCGCCGATTCCAGCTGAAATACGCCCATCGTTTTGCCCTGTCCCAACATATGAAAGGTTTGCTCGTCCTCATTGGAAATCTGTTCAACCGAAAAATCAGGCGTATGCCGGCGCACCATTTTTTCGGCATCTGCAATGACTGTCAAGGTGCGCAGACCCAAAAAGTCCATCTTCAAAAGTCCCAATTCTTCGAGCGTTGTCATGGGAAACTGTGTGACCATTTGTTCGTCATTCTTTGCGAGCGGAACATACGTATCTACCGGATTTTTGGTAATGACAACACCTGCTGCGTGGGTAGAGGCATGGCGCGGCATACCCTCCAATGCACGTGCAGTATCCATCAGATTTTTGACCGTCGGATTGCTGTCATACATTTTTTTCAGTTCCGGATTGATGGATAATGCGCGGTCAATTGTAATATGCAGCTCTAACGGAATCTGCTTGGCAACTGCATCAACCTCATTATACGGAATCGACAGGGCACGTCCCACATCTCGAATGGCAGCACGAGCCGCCATGGTTCCAAAGGTTACAATCTGCGCAACATGGTCTGCCCCATACTTACGCGTTACATAATCAATGACCTCTGGACGGCGCACATAACAAAAATCAATATCAATATCCGGCATGGACACACGCTCCGGATTGAGAAAGCGTTCAAAATACAGAGAATATTTGATGGGGTCCAAATCAGTGATTCCCAGACAATACGATACGATTGAGCCAGCAGCCGAACCACGTCCGGGACCAACCGGAATTCCGCTGTGCTTTGCATAGCGAATGAAATCCGAGACAATCAGGAAATAATCGACAAAACCCATTTGGTCAATCATGCGAATTTCATAATCCATGCGTTCCCGCATACTTCCATCATCATCGGGATAGCGTTTGGAAAGCCCCTCGAGACACAGCTTATCCAGATATTGTCTTGCCGTAAAGCCTTGCGGCACATCAAACTGCGGCAAATGATATTTGCCAAATTCAAATTCCACCTGACAGCGGTTTGCAATCTCCAGAGTTCTTGTAAGCGCCTCCTCATGAGCAGGAAATCGCGCACGCATTTCTGTTTCCGACTTGATATAAAACTCACTGGTCTCAAACCGCATACGGGTGGAATCGTCCACCGTCTTTCCCATCTGAATTGCCATCAGCACATCTTGAATCTTGGCATCTTCTCGGGTCAGATAGTGGGCATCATTGGTTGCCACAAGAGGAATTCCAGTCTCCTCAGACATGCGATAAAGCGCCAGATTGACGTCTTTTTGTACTGCAATTCCGTGATCCTGTACCTCTAAAAAGAAATTCTGTGCGCCGAAAATATCACGAAATTCCAGTGCCTGCTGTTTTGCGCCCTCATAATTGCCATTCATGAGCGCGTTGGGAATCGCACCACCCAAGCAGGCAGACAGACAAATCAGCCCCTTGCTGTACGTGCGCAGCAATTCCATATCCACACGCGGGCGCACATAAAATCCTTCTGAAAAACTGAGGCTCACCATATGAATGAGGTTGCGGTATCCCTCCATATTTTCACAGAGCAAAATCAAATGCCTGTGCCATTCTCCATTTTGATATTTGCGTTCAAAACGAGAATTTGGCGTGACATACACCTCGCAGCCAATGACAGGGTGAATCCCCCGTGCCTTGGCGGCGCGATAAAAATCAATTGCACCATACATGACACCATGGTCTGTCATGGCAACAGCCGGCTGTCCCAGCTCTGCCACACGCTCCATCAGCTTTTCAATCCGGCAGGCGCCATCTAATAGACTATACTCTGTATGGACGTGCAAATGTACAAAATTTTCCAAGGCTTCTCCTTTCACTCGGCATCTTTGGTGACATGTGCTGCAATTTCCATAATACGCCCCAATCTATGACTTAATCCAGGCTTTGAAATCGGTGGTTCAAACATCGCAGCCAGCTCTGAAAGGCTCGCAGTCGGATTTGCAACGCGCAAATCCACGGTTTCCCGCAAATTTTCCGGAAAAATCTCCAATCCACCGGAAGCCAGAGCCCGCTCAATGGCTGCAATCTGCCGTGTGGAAGTGCTTGTTACTTTCATAATATTTGCTGTTTCGCAGTTGACTGCTCGGTTGACCTCATTCCGCAGCTGTTTTTCTACCTTTGCCTCCATCAGCGACATCGCAGCATGATGGGCGCCAATCATCGTCAAAAAATCCTCTATTTGACCGGCTCCCTTCCAGTATAACAACCATGAGGTGCGGCGTTCTGCCATCTTCGGTGTCATATTGGCATCTAACAGCAGACTCATGACCTCACGGCCTAAAATGACATGTCCGATTTTGATTTCTAAATGGCATTTTTTTTCCGGACTTGCAATGCTGCCTGCTGCTAAAAAAATGCCGCGCAAAAATGCAGGGACACAACATTCATTGTCTACCAGATTCCGATTGAGATGATAGGTGATATAGCTTTTGAAGTCATACCCCAGCTTGTCCATCACAAGTGCGATACAGGCTGGCTCTGTAATCTGGAGCACACGTCGTTTTCCCTGTAACGCCGGCTGTACCTCAATGCTGCATACCCGCTTGAACAACGTGACAATGCGCCGCATGACTGCGCTTTGCGCGGTCACAAACCGGATTTCCCGATTGGAAAAAGCAGTTCCAAAAAGCAGCATACCATATAATTCCGCAGTCTGACAGCAGGCATTGCCGAGTCCTGCACGACACAGCTCATTCTTTGTTTTTGCCGAAAAAGACAGCATACCAGATAACTCCTTTTGTGTTATGCCCTGTGATAGTCTCTGTGTACGACCGTTAAATTTTTATTCCCCTGTGCACGCAAATGTGCCGCCAGCGCCTCTGTAATGGCAACGGAGCGATGCTTTCCGCCTGTACAGCCAATGCAAACGACAACCGAAGTCTTGCCCTCAGAAATATAGCGTGGAATCAAAAAGTCCATCAGCGAATTGAGGTGCATCATCAGCGCATCGGCTGTGCCGCCCTGAAATACATAGTCCCGTACTGCCGGCTCGGTTCCGTTATGCTCACGCAAGCTGATTTCATAATACGGGTTTGGCAAAAAGCGTACATCAAATACCAAATCTGCCTCCGTTGGGATTCCGTGCTTGAAACCAAACGACTCAACAATGATTTCAAAAATCTGATTGGGGTCTCCGCCGCCAAACAGACGAACCAAATGCTCACGCAGGCTTGCTGCGGTCAATTTCGTCGTATTGACCACATAGTCTGCCTTGCCGCGCACACCCTCCAGCATCGCACGCTCCTGATTGATGGCAGCCGCAAGGCTCAGCCCCTCATTCATAAGCGGGTGCTTGCGGCGCGTCTCCTTATAACGATTGATAAGCGTCTGTGTTGCTGTATCCAAAAACAGGATACGATACTCACAGCCCATGGTGCGGATACTGTCCAACGAAGAAAACAGCGCATCAAAGCTGCCGCCCGAGCGCACGTCTGTCACAAGCGCAACCTTATCATATTGTTCGGTTGCAGCCAAACATACCTCCGCGAACTTCGGAATGAGCGGAATTGGCAGGTTATCTACACAGTAATAACCAAGATCCTCCAATGCCGCCACTGCACGGCTCTTACCTGCGCCAGACATACCTGTTACAATGAGAAAATGCATCATAATTCCCCCTTATCCTAAATCATCAAAGCACACGAACCTCGCAATGAAGCTCTACGCCAAATTTGTGAAATACGGTCTCCTGAATATGCGCAATCAGCTTCTGCATATCGCTGCAGGTTGCACCGTTTCGGTTGATTAAAAATCCTGCATGCTTTTCCGAAACCTGTGCACCACCTACGGTGTATCCCATCAGCCCGCTGTCCTGAATCAGCTTGCCTGCAAAATAGCCCTCCGGACGCTTAAAGGTCGAGCCTGCCGAGGGATATTCCAAGGGCTGTTTTTCTCTGCGCCGCTGCGCAAAATCCTGCATTTTTTCCCGAATTTCAGCAGGCTCCCCTGCTTTCAGTTCCATTTCTGACGAGAGAATGACCCAGTCCTGATGCTCCTTAAAAATACTCTCCCGATAACCAAAATGGTGCGCATCGCCCTGTACCTCGCACAGCGTACCCTCTGTATCTAAATACTTTGTACGCACCACAACATCTGCCATCTGCCCATCATACGCGCCGGCATTCATAAACACCGCACCGCCCAGCGTTCCCGGTATGCCCGCGGCAAACTCCATGCCGGTCAGTTCATGTCGAAGCGCTGTGGACGCAACAGAAAACAGCGAAGCGCCCGCTTCCGCGCAAATCACATGGTCTGTAACCTTGATTTCGTGCATTTCTGCCGTACAAAGTACAACACCGCGCACACCTTCATCATGAACCAGCAGATTGGAACCTCTGCCAATGACATAAAGCGGTGTTCCAGTTCTGCGAATCAGCGGCACGATTTCAGCAAGGGGTGCGCCCGATGCACAGTCCAAAAACAAATCCGCTGGTCCGCCAATACGAAAGGTCGTATGATGCGACATGAGTTCGTGTTCCCGAATTCGAATATATGATTCATAAGGCTTCAAAGCAGCAATTAACTCGTGCATGAAGAGCCTCCTTTTCCATTGATAGATATAGTATATTATAAACCAAAGCCGTTCTATGCGCAATAAACTTCCGACTTCCCATGCTCCATTCCTGTCAGATTCCTCATCATCACAGATACGCCATCTGTATGGTTAAAAAATCCCACAGTGCCGTGCACCGTGGGATTTTATAGATTGGAAATTTACGAAAGCCAAATGGATTCACTCTCACGCTCATTTTTTCTGGAACGGCACATGAGTGCCTGAATTGCTTCACGCACATCGCCGTCCTCATACAGCACATGATAGAGCTGCTCGGTGATTGGCATGGAAATCCCCATTTTCTTTGCAAGATGATACCCTGCATCGGTCGCATAATAGCCCTCGACCACAGCGCCGACCTCCTCCATTGCCTGTGCCGCGCGCTTACCTTGTCCAATTAGGATTCCGGCACGGCGATTTCTGGAGTGCATAGAGGTACAGGTCACAATCAAATCTCCCATGCCGGACAGTCCTGCAAAGGTTTCCTGATGTGCACCCAGCGCAACACCCAAACGTGCAATTTCAGTTAATCCACGCGTCATGAGCCCCGCCTTAGAATTGTCGCCCAATCCCATACCATCTGAAACACCGGCTGCCAGCGCAATGATATTCTTAAATGCGCCGCCAAGCTCCGCACCAATGACATCAGAAGATGTATACACACGAAATACCTCATTCATGAAAACATCTTGACACAGCTCTGCCGCCTCTCGGCTTTCCGAGGCTGCCACAATTGCTGTTGGAATTCCACGTGCAACCTCCTCTGCATGGGTTGGACCCGTCAGCGCAACTACCGCATGCCCGTGTCCGAAAACCTTGGAAATCGTTTCCGAAAATCTGCAATATCCATGGGCAGCATCTAATCCCTTGCCCACGTTGACAATGGGCACATTGGGCTGCACAACCCTTGCCACCTGTTCCGCAGTTTGTGCAATGGCAAAGCTCGGAACTGCCAATATCACAAGCTCTGCATCTTTTGCGCACGCAATATCGGTTGTCAAGGCAATGGTCTGCGGGATTTTAACCCCCGGGAGCAACTTTTCATTCATTCGGGTGCGTTCCAGTAATTCCAGTTCCTCTGTGCGATGGGTCCACGTTGTCACCGTATGTCCATTTTGTGCCAGTAAAATAGACAGCGCGATGCCCCAGCTTCCTGCACCATAAACCGTAATTTTCAATGCTTATCGCTCTCCTCTCCGATGACCGGTTTCGCATGTACGCTAAACTTATTTTCTGTGCCCGCCAAAATACGCTTGATATTCGAGCGGTGCAAATAAATGACAGCGATTGCAAGGACAGAGATTGCAGCCGTATACAGCATATTATGATAAAAATAATACATTGTAAAGGGCACACTCAGTGCACCTGCAATCGAGCCCAAAGAAATCCAGCGTGTCACAGTGACCATCAGTACAAAAATCCCAAAAGCAATCAAAAAAATACGCCAGTCAAACAACAGAAGTGTCATCGCGCCAACCAAGACTCCTTTGCCGCCGCGAAATCCAAAATATACGGGATATACATGCCCCAAAATCACAAAGGCACCTGCCAAAAGCTTGCCGCCTGCTCCCAGCAATATCCCGCCAATGGCGAGTGCCGCCGCAGCCTTTCCCATATCCCCAAGCAGCACCAGCAGCGTTTTTTGTGCTCCCATTGTACGGTAAGCATTGGTCAGTCCTGCATTGCCGCTTCCATAGGAGCGAATGTCCTTACCGAGCGTCAGCTTACACACAATAATCGCAAAGCTGAGCGAGCCCAGCAAATATGCACAGACCATGGTTACGATTGCGCTTCCTGTTGTCCCCAACGCCATCGCGATTGATTGAATCATCACACCAGCCCCCTGATTTTTATTCCTTATCGCCGCGCTGCCGCACAAGCATACGCACAGGTGTACCCGTCAAATCAAAGACCTCACGGATTTGATTTTCCAAATATCTCTGATAAGAAAAATGAAACAGACGCGCATCATTGCAGAAGCAGACAAAGGTTGGCGGACAAGTGCTTGCCTGTGTCATATAATAAATTTTGAGACGGCGTCCCTTATCGGTTGGCGGCTGCACACGGGCCGTTGCCTCTGCCAAAATAGAGTTCAACTGACCGGTCGGAATCCGTTTGTGATTCTGCTCATACACATCTTTGATGGTATCATAAATTTTATCTACGCGCTGACCGGTCTTTGCCGAGATAAACAAAACCGGAGCATAGGGCATATAGGCAAGACCTTCCCGCACGCGCAAGGTATATTCCTTCATGGTGTTTCCATCTTTTTCCACCAAATCCCACTTGTTTACGATGATGACACACGCTTTTCCTGCATTGTGTGCCTCTCCAGCCACCTTGGTATCCTGCTCGGTAACGCCTTCTGTGGCATCAATCATAATCACGCAGACATCTGCACGCTCTACCGCCATCAAAGAACGCATGACCGAAAACTTCTCGATTTTCTCCTCTACCTTGGATTTGCGCCGAATCCCCGCCGTATCAATGAAAGTGAACTTCCCATATTGGTTATCGAGCTTTGCATCGACGCTGTCGCGCGTTGTGCCCGCAACATTGGATACGATTACGCGCTCCTCTCCCAGAACCTGATTGAGCAAAGAGGACTTTCCAACATTGGGCTTACCGATGAGCGCCACACGAATCCGGTCTGCATCTTCATCAATGCCATCTTCCGGCGGAAAATACTGATATACCTCGTCCAGCAGGTCGCCCGTACCATAACCATGCAGTGCGGAAATTCCGAACGGCTCTCCCAGTCCCAGATTGTAAAATTCATAAAATTCCGGCTCGGGCTGTCCGGGCTTATCACATTTGTTGACTGCCAGCACAACTGGTTTTCCGCTGCGCTGCAGCATAGCAGCAACATCAATATCCGAAGCGGTAACACCAGTGCGCAAATCGGTGATAAAAATAATCACATCTGCGTGATGAATGGCTGTTTCTGCCTGATAACGCATAAACTTTAGAATTTCATTATCATTGCGCGGCTCGATGCCGCCTGTATCAATGATGGAAAAAGTACGACCGCGCCACTCACATTCTGCGTATAAACGGTCACGGGTCACACCTGGCGTATCCTCCACGATAGAAAGACGCTTTCCCGCCAAGCGGTTAAAAAGCTGCGATTTTCCGACATTTGGTCTGCCAACAATCGCGACAGTTGGTTTCGACATAAGCGATTCGCCTCCTTCAAGGTTCGTCTATTTGCTTTTGACACTCCCCATATCGAAAGGCAGGGGGATTCTCAGTTCAACGACTGTTGCCTGCACTTGTGAGGTCTTACAGCGTCTCCCTGAGCGTATTGGTTTGGGCATGTCCCGCCCTACCATAGAAATGGGGTCTTTGATATGTGGGCTGATATCCCCAGAACGAAAGTAAGGGGTATTACGCCACTTGCGATAAAATTCCGATATCAGGACTCCTCAAAAATCTTTGCAAGCAGGTCTGCGCCATCAATTTCAACCGGCACGACCGGCACTCCCAGTCTGTGTGCAACCTCCGACAGGGTCAGGTCATCTAAAAAGACATCTCCGCCATCACGCAGCATATTCGCCGAAATCAACACACGTTCTCCAAGCGCCTTGCCCTGAAGCTGCTTCAGCAAATCCTGACCGGTAATCAGCCCTGCTACGGTCACACCGCTTCCAAAAAACACATTTTCGATGGCATAGATGGTTCCATTCAAATTATGGCACACTCTGCGCGCTTCGTCAATGAGCATATCCATCATACCAGAAGCTGCTTTTCCGGTTGCGATGCAGAACGGTCTCGGTGTTTGTCCTTCATAATCAGGAAGCGCCAGCCGGAACTCCTCCGAAAACAACGGCAGCATACCAATTCCATTTTCGAACTGTGTAAAATCCTCATAATAGGAAGCATCTGGCAGAGGTCTGCCCGCTTTGAGATAGACTTCATCTCCACACCATGCAAGCCGTGTACCGTGCTTCTCCAAGCATTTTTCCGCAAAGGCTTCTACAATCTCCAGCATTTCCTCAGCCCCCGCCTGCGTGGTCGGCTGCAATGGATAAAGCCCTTCCCGATGAATGGTCATGCCAAACGGCACCACAGAAATCGAGCTGACCGCAGGATATAGTGCCTCCAAATCCGACAGAGAGCGGCGCAGCTCATCACCATCGTTCATGCCTTCGCAAATCACCAGCTGACAGTTCATGCGAATCCCGCCCTCAGCGAAACGCGGCAGCAGCTCCAGTGCCTTACCAGCCTTTGGGTTTTGCAGCATTTTGACACGAAGCTCCGGATTTGTTGTCTGTACGGAAATATTGATGGGAGAAATATGCATACGCAGAACACGCTGTACATCTTCCTCCGAAAGGTTGGTCATGGTAATATAGTTGCCCAGCAAAAATGACATACGCGCATCGTCATCTTTTACATACAAAGTTTCGCGCATTCCCTTGGGCATTTGGTCGATAAAGCAAAATACACATTGATTCGAGCAGCGCTTCATCTTGTCCATGAGATAATGCTCAAAGTTTAAGCCGAGGGGTTCTCCCTCCCGCTTGCGAATCTCCACAATACGCTGTTCTCCAGATTGAGAGAGAAGCGCCAAGGACAACCGGGCATCATACCCATAGAATTTATAGTCGAGCACATCGCGCACCGCGGTGCCATCAATCGTCAGAAGGGTTTCTCCCGACACAATGCCGGCGCGGTCTGCCGGAGAGCCCGGGTCAACTGAAATAATTTTAGATGCCATATTGTTTTCCCTCCTCTTAGAAAAAAAATAGAGAAAGCAATTGCTTTCCCTACTTTTCTCTTCATTTTGCTTACGCTTCGGTCTGAACGACCTCACGACCATTGTAATAGCCGCAAGCCTTGCACATTCTGTGGGAGAGCTTGAACTCACCGCACTTCGGGCACTTTGTCATGCCGGGAAGCGAGAGCTTCCAGTGGGAGTTACGTCTCTTATCACGTCTCGCTTTGGACGTCTTTCTCTTAGGTACTGCCATGTGGTAACACCTCCTACTTTATGTTCTAAGATTTTGAAAACCGTACTACTGTCCGTAAAATTACGAACACTGACTTAGTCCTGCCGGCCCTCATTACCTTCAAGCAGCTTGGCCAAAACCGCCATACGCGGATCGACCTGCTTCGACTCACATGAGCACACAGTCTCATTGCGATTACAGCCGCAGGAGGGACAAAGTCCTTTGCAGTCTTCCCTGCATAGATAAGTCATGTCCACCTGCAAAATCAGAGCAGGAACAAACACATCTTCCAGCTCGATTTCATTGTTTTCCAAAGGGAAAACGTCCTCTTCTTCCTCTGCCTGCGCATCGCGTGAAAGAACCATATCAACAGACGCGGACAGGGGAATATCCAGAGGCTTTAAGCATCTGGCACAGCAGGTATGATAAGTTGTATCAATCTGACCGGTCAGGCGAAGCACACCGAGATGATTTGTGATTTCGCCGCGATATGCGGCTGCATCAGAGAAAGGGTATGCGCCATACAATTCTTCCTTGGACAAATCAATTGTGCCGGAGAAAGGAATTGTGTCCCCATGGACACCAATCAGTTTTCTTAAATCAATCTTCATGACTACCTCACATGGTACATTGAACAGTATACTATAAACATTTGCGGTTTGTCAACTATAATATGCAAAAAATTCTGTGTTTTCTTTTTGGAAAGAATCGTTTATACTATAAGAAATAAAAATGATTTCAAACCGGAGGCGATTTTTTCCTTGAAAGAATTCCACATCAAGCCGAACGACAGCGGGCAGAGAGTCAATAAGTTTTTGGAAAAGGCGGTTCCAGCCTTGCCCTGCGGACTCATGCACAAGTATATTCGCTGCAAGCGCATCAAGGTCAACGGCAAGCGCACGGAGCCTTCTTATAAGCTATGTGCAGGAGATCTTCTACAATTATACATCAATGATGAATTTTTTGAAACCCCTGATGCACAAATGGCATACGAAAAAATTTCCACACCACAGGTGCGCATCTTATATGAAGACAGTCATATTCTGCTGGCAGATAAGCAGCCTGGTATGGTCGTACACGCAGACGAGCGCGGCGATACCGATACCCTGATTGCACATATTCAAGCGTATCTGGTGCAAAATGGAGAGTGGAACCCCAAGGACGAAGCGTCCTTTGTTCCTTCTCTGTGCAATCGCATCGACCGCAACACAGGCGGAATCGTCATTGCCGCAAAGACAGCGGAAGCGCTGCGCATTATGAACGATAAAATCCGCGACCGCGAGTTAATCAAGCGTTATTTATGTGTTGTACACGGAACACCTAAGATTCGCTCAAAAAAAGTCACCCATTATCTGCGCCGCGACGAAAGCAAGAAGCAGGTAGAAGTCTTTTCCCGTCCGATGCCGGGTGCAAAAACTGCACAGACCATTTACAAGGTACTTGCCTCCCGAAACGGTCTATCCCTCGTCGAATGTACTCTGCTGACCGGACGCACACACCAGATTCGTGCACAAATGGCAGCGATTGGTCACCCCTTGCTCGGCGATGGCAAATATGGCAGCAACGCCCGAAATACCCCCTTTGGAGAAACCAGCCAGCTTCTTTACTCTTACCAGCTAACCTTTGACTTCCAGTCAGACAGCGGCGTGTTGAATTATCTGAACGGTTCCACCTTTACCGTGCGCGATATTCCATTCGTACAAAAATATTTCCCCAATTTTCAGATTGGATAAGCTACATTATCTGTGATACTCCCAAATATCAATCAAATAATTTCCCTCATCGCGTGAATCTGCACCAACCTCTAAAATACAGCTATAATCGGCTTGTGCAAGCAAAATACCAAGTTCTCCGCTTGCCTCCCACAGGGATTCAACCGCAAGTTCTGCATCTAAAACGCGAATTTTAATCCACACACCGTTATATAAAAAATACTCTTTCTGCGCTGTGATTTTCATATTTTGGAGTATCCAAGCATAAATTTCAGACTTTGGAGAAGAAAATGGCAGTTTACTATATGGCATACTGCCATTTTCTATCCGATAGGTCGGGAGATAGGTTTCATACATAGTACATAGCTCCACATTTTCACCCTTATCATAAATCTCCAAAACCTCTATCCCAGACAGTTTTTTGAACCAATTGTTTAAGGAGAGCCTTTTCCGCTTTTCTGCAATTTGCTTTTGCCTGTCCGTCATCTTCCCGCAGTCATTTTCTCTCATCGCTTATCATCACACCTATCAAGCTCCCAGTATAAAAACATTTTTTGATGAAAAAACACTCTGTACAAACTGTACAGAGTGTTTATGGAGGTACCACCCAGATTTGAACTGGGGATCAGGGAGTTGCAGTCCCACGCCTTACCACTTGGCTATGGTACCATATGGAGCGGATGACGAGGCTCGAACTCGCTACCTCCACCTTGGCAAGGTGGCGCTCTACCAGATGAGCTACATCCGCATATTCACTTTTCTGTGGAAAACCCACACCGGTTGCAACATGCCACCGGCATATTGCTAAGAACCGCTTTTCGATTCCTTGCGGAACAGAAACTAGAATTAGTGCCTCCGGGCGGAATCGCTTTTCTGCGGAAAAGCCACGGCGGTTACAACATGCCACCGGCATGTTGTTAAGAGCCGCCTTTCGATTCCTTGCGGAAT
>JAGZIN010000016.1 GCA_018366195.1 Butyricicoccus pullicaecorum
AGTAGTTAAGCTCATTAACGGTGAAAATACTTGGCTGGAGACGGCCCGGGAAAATAACACGGCGCGCACATAAAGCAGATTCGTAAGAGTCTGCTTTTTTCTTTCCTCTTTTGAAACAACTTGATAGATTCAAAGATAGAAATCCAAAAATAAAGTCACCATTGTGTGACTTTATTTTTGTTTTGGTAAGAAGCGAAGGCAGGAAGGTGAATCGGGTGCCTTGATTTTGATGCGCGGCATCGTACAATGACCGAATACTTTTGTTTTTTGGGCAATGTGTTCTGGACGCATTATAAAATATTGACATTCTTTACAGCTGGACATCATGCTTTCCTTTGCGTGTATCAAAATTTGTAAATATATTATAGGGTATCGTTCCTTTCCTTGCAAGTAAAAAATATATCTGCAAAAAATAGATAGGGATTCGTGAAAATACACAATATACTTTTCGTGAGGGCGCTGATATAATAAAATTATAGATTATCAATGAAAGCAAGGGATGAAAAGTGCTGAATCTAAAGGAGAAACGACCTCAGATTGCACAAATTTTACTAATGGTATTGCTGATGTGTATGCCAATGCTATATTTCGTTCAGAAATATGACTATATTCATGGAGAGCTATACACAGCGCAAATGAGTAAAGTTTCCAATCAAATGGGAGAAAAATTGGAGCGGCAGCTGCTTTGGAACAACAGCAAAGATGAAAATAATGGAAGTATGATTTATACAGCGTATTATTATCCGCAGGCACTGTCCTTGGTATGTCATACCACTCCCATACAGAATCAGAGTACACCGCCAACAGTTGCTTATTTGGTTTCGGATCAGGGAACATTGTATCCAGCAGAAATTGCTTGGGACGGTGAATATAATACCACCTTATTGGTATTTGAGGACATTCCCAAAGAGGCAATTGACAACTTGGCTTATTTGGACGTGATTCCTGAGGAGGAGGGAACGGCGGTTCGTGCAGAATATGACCCCAATATCCAAACACCAAAGCGTGTGCGCTATCGGCTGCATACGATATAAATTGTTTATGAGTTGTTTGCGGATAAAATTCATTTGGTCAAATACCCAATGGCGAATTGCATAGCAGCACTCGATAGGAATTGGTACAAATTGTGACAAAACGCGGGTTTACTTTGCTGCTGCAAAACGGTATAATGTTAGATAACATGAAATCAGTTCTGTAAGGTAAAGGAGAAAGACATTATGGCATACTATTTTTCAGAACCCTCTCGTACATTCAGCGAGTATCTGCTCGTACCGGGATACTCATCAGCGGACTGTATTCCGGCTAATGTAAGCTTGCGTACACCCATTGTAAAGTTTAAGAAGGGCGAGGAATGCTCTTTGTATGCGAACATTCCGTTGGTATCTGCCATTATGCAGTCTGTATCAGATGATAAGATGGCGATTGCATTGGCGCGGGAAGGCGGTATTTCCTTTATCTTCGGTTCCCAAACCGTTGAGAGTGAAGCGGCAATGGTAGCACGTGTAAAGGCGTATAAAGCTGGTTTCATTGTTTCGGATTCCAATATCAAGCCGAACCAGACATTGGCTGATGTGTTGGCGCTCAAGGAGAAAACAGGACATTCTACGGTCGCTGTGACAGAGGACGGCACTGCTACGGGTAAGCTTTTGGGTATCGTGACCAGCCGTGATTATCGTGTTTCTCGTATGTCAACCGATGAAAAGGTCGAGACCTTTATGACTCCGTTCGACAAGCTTATCACAGCTCCCGCAGATACAACACTAAAGGAAGCAAATAATATCATTTGGGACCATAAGCTCAACGCACTTCCGCTTGTTGATGAGAATCAGCGTCTGGTATATATGGTATTCCGGAAAGACTATGACAGTCATAAGGAAAATACTTTGGAGCTTTTGGATAAGGATAAGCGTTATATTGTAGGTGCAGGTATCAATACCCGTGACTATGAACAACGCGTGCCGGCGCTTGTTGAGGCGGGCGCTGATGTCCTTTGTATCGACTCCTCAGAGGGATATTCGGAGTGGCAGTCTCGTACCATTGCTTGGATTCGCGAGCATTATGGTGATACCGTAAAGGTTGGCGCAGGTAATGTTGTAGACCGTGAGGGATTCCGCTTCCTTGCAGAAGCCGGTGCAGACTTTGTCAAGATTGGCATTGGCGGCGGCTCCATCTGCATTACCCGTGAACAGAAGGGAATTGGACGCGGACAGGCAACTGCTGTGATTGAGGTTGCTGCTGCGCGTGATGAATACTATAAGGAAACTGGAATCTATATTCCGATTTGCTCTGATGGCGGTATTGTGCATGACTATCATGTCACACTGGCGCTTGCAATGGGCGCAGACTTTATTATGCTCGGTCGTTACTTCTCTCGTTTTGATGAGTCCCCAACCAATAAGGTAAATATTGGCGGAACTTTCATGAAAGAGTATTGGGGAGAAGGTTCCGCACGTGCACGCAATTGGCAGCGTTATGACCTCGGAGGAGCAAAGAAACTCTCCTTTGAGGAGGGGGTCGATTCTTATGTGCCATACGCGGGCTCCCTCAAGGATAATGTAACATTGACACTCAATAAGGTACGTTCTACCATGTGCAATTGTGGTGCGTTGACCATTGCAGAATTGCAGGCAAAGGCAAAAATTACTTTGGTTTCTGCAACCTCAATTGTAGAGGGCGGCGCTCATGATGTCGTGCTCAAGGATTCAGCGGTATCTTCGCATAAGTAAAATCTGCATATAGAAAAGCCCTCCGCATTGCGGAGGGCTTTGTACATCAGGAATCGGCGTTTGCCGTAGAAGACAGGCGGAAAAGTATTACAAGTATCCGGTCAGGTGAAACGACAAGATGGGGGTTCTATGAAAAAAATAGCAGAATGGAGAAAAAAACTACTTCGGACAGCAAACCATGCTTCTCTGATACCCATACAAAACATCTGCACATTTATGCGGTGGATTTTTTTCGCTTGTATGATTGGTGTTGTGGTTGGAGGGGTTGGCGCAGGCTTTCATCATGCCATTGTCGGGGTTACTGCTTTTCGTGCGGAACACCCATGGATTCTATTCGGACTGCCCTTTGCCGGTCTGCTCATTGTGTGGTTATACCAGATTTCAGATATGTCCCGCGATCAGGGAACCAATCTCGTCATCATTTCTGTACGTGATAATGCACCATTGCGCCTGCGCACTGCACCGCTTATTATCATAACAACCATCTTGACACACTTGTTCGGCGGTTCCTCAGGACGTGAAGGAGCTGCGCTGCAGTTGGGAAGCTCAATTTCTGCGTCGGTTGGCAGACTCATGCATTTAGATGACAAAGATGAGCGTATTATCAAAATGTGTGGAATGGCGGCGGGATTTGCTGCATTGTTTGGAACACCTCTTACGGCTGCGGTTTTTGCGATGGAGGTGGTAAGCGTTGGCGTGATGTATTATGCGGCAATCGTTCCCTGCTTGTTATCAGCATTGATTGCCATGATGACCGCGAATGCCCTAGGGGGACATGCAGAGGCTTTTTCCATTGCAGCTGTATTACAAATTACACCGCTCGCGTTGGTGAAAGTGATTGTACTGGGAATATTGTGTGCGCTGGTTGCCATATTGTTTTGTGAGATTTTTCACGTAGTACACTATTTTTATGCAAAATATTTACCAAATCTATATATACGAGCGGCTGTTGGTGGGTGTATTATGATGATAGCCGGTTTTCTGCTGGGGCAGGATTACATGGGAGCAGGAATGGAGGTCATTACCAGAGCTTTTGCCGGACATGCGCGTCCGGCAGCCTTTCTCATTAAGATTCTATTGACTGCAATCACATTGGGAGCTGGCTTTAAGGGTGGGGAAATTGTTCCTGCATTATTTGCTGGTGCAACATTTGGAGCATTTTATGGAAGTTTGTTCGGGATTCCCACCTCATTTGCGGCAGGAATTGGTTTGTCTGCGGTGTTTTGCGGAGTTACAAACTGTCCCTTGACCTCGGTTTTGCTTGCGTATGAGCTTTTTGGCGGGGAGGGACTTCCGCTGATTGCGCTTGCTTGTGCAGTCGCTTATATGCTTTCTGGATATTCGGGGCTATATCACGCGCAAAAAATATTATACTCTAAAATGCGTCCGGAATATATTGCGCGATAGATTTTTTTTCTAGGTATCGAAAAGAAAGAGAAAAAATCACCGGATTTGTTGAAATATGGCATTGCAAAGCATTTTTATATCAGGTAAAATATAGATTGGTTTTCTGCTCATGGGAGAAGATGAGCAAGATTGATAGAAGAAAGAAGGATTTTTTTGCAGGCACAACAAAAAATGGGAACAATGCGCATGGCGCCGCTGATTTGGAGTATGTCCGTTCCGGCGATTATTTCCATGCTGATTAATGCGCTCTACAATATCGTAGACAGTGCGTTTGTTGCACGTTATTCCGCAGATGCATTGACTGCCGTTTCTCTCGTCTTTCCATTGCAGCAGCTGGTGATTGCGGTAGCAGTGGGTTCTGGTGTTGGTGTAAATTCACTGATGTCACGCTGTCTGGGCGGCAAGGAAAACGAACGCGCCGAGCAAGCGGCAGAGCATGGTTTGGGGCTGTCGATTTTTTGCGGGATTATATTTGTTCTGGTTGCTCTGTTTGGAAGCCGTCCATTTTTGGCAGGTTTTACAAATAATGCAAATGTATTGGAACAAGCCGTACAGTATTCTTATATTTCAGTTGGATTCAGCGCATTTTTAATCGTGTATATTATGTGCGAGAAGATTCAGCAGGCAACCGGAAATATGATTGTGCCTATGTTTCAGGGGCTGATTGGCTCAATTGTTAATATTATTTTAGACCCATTGCTGATTTTTGGCATTGGTCCGTTTCCGGAGCTTGGGATACAGGGAGCAGCAATCGCTACGGTTTTGGGACAGATTGCTGCCATGCTCATTGGGATTTGGGGTGTATTTTTTCATCAAAAGGTGCTGAAAATACGCTTTTTTGGCTGGAAAATCAAGCTGAGTATGCTCAAAGAGATTTATCAGGTCGGATTTCCAGGGATTATCATGCAAAGTATCGCTTCCGTTTTGACCGCGGGAATGAATATTATTTTGATTCAGTTTTCAGAGGCTGCTGTTACCGTTTTGGGTATTTATTTTAAGCTGCAAACCTTTGTATTTATGCCCGTGTTCGGACTCAATCAAGGGGCACTTCCGGTTATGGGATACAATTTTGGTGCAAGAAATCGGGAACGGCTCATGAGTGCATATCGGGTTGCAGCGTCTTATGCATTCATGATTATGGTTGTGGGGACGGTTGTTTTCCAGATGTTCCCAGAACAGATGATTGGAATTTTTGCAGACCCCAATAATCCGGAGGCAACAGCCACTTTGGTAGAGCTTGGTGTGCCTGCGCTGCGCATCATCAGTCTTTCCTTTGTGTTCGCAAGCTTTGGTATTATGAATTCTACCATGTTTCAGGCGATTGGGCATGGCATGGCTTCGCTTGTGGTGTCGGTATTCCGGCAGCTTTTGGGAATTTTGCCGGTTGCGATATTGCTGGCAAAGCTGTTTGGCTTGACAGCAGTTTGGTATGCGTTCCCAATTGCAGAAGCAGTTGCTCTCGTGTTATCATTCATTGTGCTCCTGCAAATTGATAAAAAGCAGCTGCGTAAAATGGAGCCGTCTAAAGAGGATACACCTCTATGAGAACGATTCTTTGGTTTATTTATTTTTGGGCATATATCCTGCTGAGCCTGCCAGTCAGTGCATATATTTGGGTGCTGGAAAAACGCGGGCTTCATGAAAGAGCGGACCGAGAGGTGCAGGGCATGGTCGAACGCTGGGCGCATCGCCTCATGCGTCTTGCCGGTGTCACGGTGCATATTACGGGGCAAGAAAATTTACCGCAGGAAGCGGCTGTATATGTCGCAAATCATCAAGGGTATTTTGATATTCCCATTATGCTGACATCGCTCAGAGAACCGCATGGCTTGGTCGCGAAAAAAGAAATCAATCGTCTGCCGGGAGTCCGTGCATGGATGCGGCATTTACACTGCCTGTTTGTAGACAGGTCTTCTCCGCGTGCAGGTGCACAGGTGATTTTGGACGGGGAAAAGCTTTTGAAAAGTGGTCGAAGTGTAACAATCTTTCCGGAAGGAACGCGCTCCCGAGGTGGAGCAATGCACCCATTTAAGGCGGGCGCTTTTCGTATTGCAGCACGTGCCGAGGTTCCGATTGTGCCAGTTACCATTGATGGTTCATACCGTATTATGGAAGCAAATCATTTTTGGATTCACCCGGGCGAGATTTCTGTTACAATCCATCCAGCCATTGAAACCAAAGGCATGTCCCGTGATGCGCTCAAGGCATTGCCGGAACAGGTCAAGGATATTATTGTATCTGTGTTATAGAGGCATCGCGTACTTGGGCGTTCTTAGTGTAAAATTGGATTCGTTCGTGATGCTTTGGGGTACAAGGTGCATGAAAAAATCCAAGGCACATGTCCTTGGAGCTTGAAAAGTGGAAGTCGCTGTGTTCTGAACGAAAAGGACACAGCGACTTTTTATATTTTGTTGGTTTTAGATTTTTTGATGCAGATGAAATACAGGCAGCAAACGCTTGCACAGTATGGAAGCGGTAAGGATTTTGAGTGCATCACCTGGAAGGAAAGGAAGCACACATAGGGTCAGTGCGTGAGACAGTGTGCTTGCAGTTTGCACCATAAACCACACAGTACCCAAAGCATAACACAGACTGAGTCCGCAGGTCATGGAGAGCACCAGTCCACCGCGAAATGTCCAACGCTCTGCGAACAGACCAACCACGAGAGCGGCGAGCACATAACCCACGAGATAGCCGCCGGTGGGTCCAAGCAGCACCTGTGCGCCGCCGCGAAATCCGGAAAACACGGGGATTCCACATAAACCCAGTGCAAGATAGATGAGCTGTGATGCCATGCCCCATCGCGCACCGAGCAGGGCGCCGGAGAGAAAAACCGAGCAGGTAGCAAGATTGAGGGGAATCAGCCAAGGGGTAGGGATTGCGATTTGGGAGAAAACAGCGGTCAGTGCAGCAAAGAGTGCTGTGGTGATGAGGGGACGTGCGTGCATAGAAGATACCTCCAAAACAAAACTACGAATTAGTCATATCATATCAGAAGAACGATGTCAAGAAAAAACAGATTGTCATTTGATTTGCATGGCGGTATAATAAGAAGAAGAAAACAAAAGGAGAGGATTTATCATGAAGCGAATTGCAAGTTTTGAGGTCAATCATGACCTGCTGACACCGGGCATGTATACCTCCCGTGTGGACGGCGATATCACCACCTATGATGTGCGTATGGTAACACCCAATGGGGGTGTTTACTTGGAGCCGGCGGCTTCCCATACCTTCGAGCATTTGTTTGCGACTTATGTGCGCAACTCTAAGTTTGCAGAGCACATTATCTATGCAGGTCCAATGGGCTGCCAAACCGGATTCTATTTTCTGGTCAGAGATTTAGAGCCAACAGATGCCATTCGTTTGGTTAAGGAAACCATGGATTTTGTGGCGGCATTTTCAGACCATCAGATTCCGGGGGTTAGCCGAATCGAGTGCGGCAACTATCTGCTGCACGATTTGGAGGGCGCAAAGAAAATTGCACGCAGCATGCAGCCAGTACTTCAGGACTGGACGCCGGAGGATTTGATTTATAAAAAATAATTTTAAGAAAATTAAAATAAAGCTTGCAATCTCCTGAAACTCGTGTTATCATATTAGTACGACTGTAAGGCATAACCGGAAAGAGGTGAAACAACATGAAGCAGGGAATCCATCCCGATTATAAGCAGACGACCATTCGTTGCGCTTGCGGCAATGTCATCGAGACTGGCTCTACTAAGGAGAATATCGTAGTTGACGTTTGTTCGAAGTGTCACCCGTTCTTCACCGGTAAGCAGAAGCTGGTAGATACCGGCGGACGTGTTGATCGCTTTAAGAAGCGTTTCAATCTGGACAAGTAAGATGAAACCATCGAAGGTCACTTCGATGGTTTTTCTTTTCTTAGGGTTGTAAGGTTCACTTTCTTGCATTTTTGGCGGGAAATATTGCCAAATGTAAGAGTTTGTTCCTTTGATATCAGACTCGATAGGCATACGATAAAGGAGGCGAATCATACGATGATGAATCCAACCGAAACAGAGGAAAAGCAGGTCGAACGTGCGGTGCTTGTGGGACTGGCCTGTCATAGCTTTTCGGAAGAACAGAATGCGGACGAGGAAACACTTGCCGAACTTGCTGCGTTGACGGAAACCGCAGGCGGAGAGCCTGTTGCAGTGACGCTGCAAACACGTCCGGCGCCAGATGCCAGAACCTTTATTGGAGAGGGAAAGGTGGAGGAAGTCCGACTTTTGGCTGAGGAGAACCATGCAGAACTGATTATTTTTGATAATGAGCTTTCGCCCTCGCAAATGCGTGTGTTAGAGGAACTGACCCAAAAAACCATTTTAGATCGCTCTGGTCTGATTTTAGATATTTTTGCGCAGCGTGCACGTACCGGAGAAGGAAAATTACAGGTGGAGTTGGCGCAATATCAGTATATCCTGCCGCGGCTTGCAGGACTGGGGCATGCGATGAGCCGTTTGGGCGGCGGCATTGGCACAAGAGGACCAGGCGAGAGCAAGCTGGAGTCGGACCGCCGTCACATTCGCCGCAGGATTGATAAGCTGCGTGCCGATTTGGAACAGGTGCGTCAGGTACGCGCTGTCCAGCGTCGCCAGCGCAAGAAAACCGAGCTGCCGCTTGTGGCAATTGTCGGCTATACCAATGCAGGAAAGTCAACGCTGCTGAACCTGCTGACTGATGCAGGCATTGAGGCAAATGACCGCCTGTTTGACACGTTAGACCCAACAACCCGCAAAAAAAGAATTTCAGATACACAGGAAATCCTGTTATCAGACACCGTAGGATTTATCCGAAAGCTGCCGCATCACTTGGTCTCTGCCTTTCAGGCAACTCTTGAGGAACTTGTATATGCAGACTTACTCCTGCATGTGGTCGATATTTCTGACCCGGGGTGGGAGCTTCATGCACAGACTGTGGACAAGGTCATTGCACAGCTCGGAGCACAGGATATTCCTCGGGTTATGGTCTATAATAAAGCAGATAAATGTACAGAGCTGCTGCCGGCAGCACGAGATGGTGTGCTGTTTTCTGCAAAGACCGGAGAGGGAACAGACGCTTTGTTGTCTGCCATCGAGCAGGCGCTGGGGCGCGGAAAGCATGAAATGCGGCTCTGTATCCCATATTGTGAGGGTGCCGCATTGGATATCCTGCACAGAGAAGCACAGATTTTGTCTCTCGACTATGCAGAAAATGGCACGTTGGTGACAGCCGTTGTAGATGATAAACTCTGCGGAAGATTGCATGGATATCAGGTGGAATGACAATGACAGCAGATGAAAAGGATTATCTGATTCCGTTTGAAGCGTATGCAGAGGATAGCTTTGTGGAAAAACGCTCGAAGTTTATTGGACGGCTTTGGCGCGTAGAAACGCCGGAAGAAGCCACTGCAAAAATCAAGGAAATGCGCGAAACCTATTGGAATGCAACCCATCATTGCTACGCATATATTTTGCGGGAGGGCAATTTGATGCGCTATTCAGATGATGGAGAGCCGCAGGGAACCGCTGGTATGCCAATGCTCGATGTCCTGCGGCATGAAGGGCTTGTCAATGTATGCTGTGTGGTAACACGGTATTTTGGAGGTGTGCTGCTTGGAACAGGCGGTCTGGTGCGCGCTTACACCAAGGGCGTACAGGTTGCAGTTGCAGCCGCAGGCGTGCAGCAGATGAGTCGTTTTGCAACGCTGCTCATTGCATGCCCTTACAATCTATTGGGCATGGTGCAGCAGATTTTGCCGGAGCATCAATGCTCTGTGGAGGAAATTGATTATGGAGCAGATGTCACGCTGACGGCGATGCAGCCGATAGGTATGCTGGATTCCCTCAATCAGGCACTTGCGAATGTCACCTCCGGAACGGTTTATGCCGAGGAAATGGAGGTTTCCTTCCGCGGACGCCGAATCAAGTAGAATGAATGTATGATATGCACAAATTGGACGAAAACTTTTGTTGATTCCTACAAAGTTGTGGTAGGTCAGAAAATTTTCTTAAAAACATAGCATTTTTTTTGCGAAGCATACATATCTATAAGATAGGGGAGATTTTTTGCGGCGATGGCAAGGGAGGAGATATCCATGACCATACGGGAACAAAGACAGGAGCTGGAGCATACGCTGCTTTGCGACTGGGCAACTTGTGCAGAACGAACAGCGGGCAGACAGATGGCTGTGGAGCCGTGCAGTGTTCGAACCTGCTTTGCACGGGACCGTGACCGCATCATTCATTCCAAAGCATTTCGCCGGCTGTCCAATAAAACACAGGTATTTATCTCGCCGGAGGGCGATCACTACCGCACTCGTTTGACCCATACACTGGAGGTTTCGCAGATTGCCCGCACCATTGCGCGTGCGCTGCGGCTCAATGAAGATTTGGTGGAAGCCATTGCTTTGGGACATGATTTGGGACACACGCCGTTGGGACATGCCGGAGAACGTGCCCTCAATGGAGTCTGCGCAGAGGGCTTTCGTCACAATGAGCAGAGTGTGCGCGTAGTAAGCCGTATGGAGCCGCTCAACCTGTCCCGTGAAGTGCTCAATGGCATTTTATGTCATACTGGTGCCAAAAAGGCAGACACACCCGAAGGAAGGCTCATTCATTATGCAGACCGGATTGCCTATGTCAATCATGATTTAGATGATGCAGTTCGTGCAGGACTCTTGCAGGAACAGGATATTCCGAAGGAAGTGCGGTCGGTTTTGGGAACAAACCATGGAGCACGCATTGATACCTTGGTACATGCGGTGATTGATTATGGATTATGCCGAAAAGAGATTGGTATGGACCCTGAGATTGAGCATGCCATGCTCGCCCTGCGGCAGTTTTTATTTGCACGTGTGTATGAGGAGCAGGGGGCAGAACAAAATGCACGGGCAGAATGGCTGCTGCAAGCGCTCTATGAATACTATATGATACATTTTGACAGGCTGCCGGATACGTATCAGCGTATGGCGGAGCAAGGAGACCGTCCGGCGCGTATCGTCTGTGACTATGTAGCATCTATGACAGACCGTTATGCGATTTCCTGCTATGAAGAGATATTTTTACCGCGCAGCTGGAACCGGACTTGATTCCAAAGGAGGGATTGCGATATGGCAATGGATCATGCTTTTTTGGACGAACTGACTGCACGCAACGATATCGTCGATGTGGTATCGCGCTATGTTGCGCTCAAGCGTCAGGGTGCAAATTATTTTGGTCTTTGCCCATTTCACAATGAGAAATCCGCATCGTTTTCGGTTTCGCCGGATAAACAGATTTATTACTGCTTTGGGTGCGGTGCGGGAGGCGGCGTCATAAATTTTGTGATGCGTGCCGAGGGCTTGGAGTTTCGGGACGCGGTACAGTTTTTGGCAGACCGTTCCGGACTTCAGGTTCCGCAGAACCGAATGGACGAGGGGGCTGCCCGCCGCAGAGAACGTATGCTGGCACTGCTCAAGGACGCAGGACGATTTTTTTATGATACCTTGTGGCTGCCGGAATATGCGCCTGTCCAACAGTATTTTGCACGGCGCGGACTGAACCGCAAAACCATGAATCGGTTCGGATTGGGATATGCACCAGATTCTTTTCATCAAACCATGGACGCGATGCAAAAAAAAGGATATACTAAAGAGGAGCTTGTTGCAGCTGGGCTGGCAGTAAAAAATGAAAAGGGTGCCGTCTATGACAAGTTTCGCAATCGTGTCATGTTCCCAATTATTGATGTGCGCGGACAGGTGGTTGCCTTTGGCGGTCGTGTGATGGACGATTCTAAGCCCAAGTATTTGAACTCTCCGGAAACGATGGTGTTCCACAAGGGACGGAATTTATTTGCGCTGAATTTAGCCAAAAAGACCCAAAAGGATTATTTTATCTTGGCAGAGGGGTATATGGACGTCATTGCCCTGCATCAGGCGGGATTTGACAGTGCTGTTGCAAGCTTGGGTACGTCGCTGACCGAGGAACAGGCACGCATGATTGCACGATATACCAAAAAAATTGTGATTGCCTACGATGCCGATGGTGCGGGACAAGCTGCCGCCCAACGGGCGATTGATATTTTGAAACGGGCAGATTTACAGGTTCATGTCCTTCGAATTCCGGAGGCGAAAGACCCAGATGAATTGATAAAAACCAAAGGAGCAGAGGCGTTCCGGCGGCTGATTGAGCACAGTGAGGGGCACAATGCCTATCGCTTGGAACAAATTGCGGGCAGGTTCGATTTGAATGAGGACGAGCAGCGGGTTGCCTTCGTGCAGGAGGCTGCGAAGATGCTCGCTGCCATTGATGGAGAGGTCGAGCGTGAGGTCTATGCGGGTCGCGCTGCAAAAATGGCAGGCATTACCCAGCAGGCCATGACCATAGAAGTGCGGCGGGCGCTGAACATTCGCCGCAGACAAAAAGCCAATGCAGAGCATCGTGCGGTGAGAGCGGTTACAACCAATGTGCAGCCGCGCGACCGTATGCTGCATTATCCGGACCTTCGGGCTGGGCGGGCAGAAGAAGGCGTACTGGCACTTTTGTTTACAGAGCCGTCTTTGGTTCCGGAGATTATCAAACGGCTGCGTCCTGCGGATTTTTCCGCACCCGTGCTCGCAAAGATTTATACACATGCGCTTACACTGGAGACTCAGGGAATTCCAATTTCAATTTCCGGATTTGAGGGATATTTAGAGGACGGCGAGCTTGCTCTGCTTTCTGAAATTTTATCCCGTCCGATTACAGCCCTGGAAGGACGACAGCGAGCGCTCAATGATTACATAGAAATTATGGAGGAACGGCGCACCCAGCGTAAGCTGGAGCAGCCGCAGGAGTCTGGCGGAGAGGACCCAATGATTACCTTTTCCAGAATGAAAGCAGAAAAAATGGGAGGCAAATAAGATATGGCAAGTGCAGAACAGTTGGCGCAGCAGATGCAGGTCGTAAAGGATTTGTTAGCAAAGGGAAAAAAGAACAGTAAGCTGACCCTGAAGGAAATTGCAGATGTATTGTCTTCGCTTGAATTGGATACCGATCAGATAGACAAAATCTACGAAATGCTCGAAAATGAGGGCATCGAAATCGAAGGGGCAGGTGTGCTAGATGCCCCCATTGGTGAGGACGAGGAGTTTGAGGCGACGAGTGTAGAGGAAGTACCGGAGGAAGAGCTGGTTGATACCTCTGCGCTTGCAGAAGGTTTTGCCATTGATGACCCCGTTCGTATGTATCTCAAGGAAATCGGTAAGGTGGACTTGCTCTCTCCTGAGGAGGAGGTCGATTTGGCACAGAAGATGCTGGAGGGCAATCAGGCGGCGGAAAAGCTGGACGCGATGACCCAGCCAGGTGCCGTTGCAGTCAGTGCGGATGAAATTGCAGCTCTCAATAAGGCTGTGAAGGCGGGCGAGCGGGCAAAAAAGCGTCTGGCAGAAGCCAATCTTCGTCTGGTGGTTTCCATTGCAAAGCGTTATGTAGGACGTGGTATGCTGTTCCTTGACCTGATTCAAGAGGGAAATCTGGGTCTGATTAAGGCAGTCGAAAAGTTTGACTGCACCAAGGGCTTTAAGTTCTCCACCTATGCGACGTGGTGGATTCGTCAGGCGATTACCCGTGCCATTGCAGACCAAGCACGTACCATTCGAATTCCTGTCCACATGGTAGAAACCATCAACAAGGTCATTCGTGTATCTCGTCAGCTGCTGCAGGAGTTGGGGCATGACCCTTCTCCGGAGGAAATTGCAGCAGAAATGAATATGCCGGTTGACCGTGTGCGTGATATTTTGAAAATTGCACAGGAACCGGTTTCTTTGGAAACGCCAATCGGTGAGGAGGAGGATTCCCATTTGGGAGACTTCATTCCGGACGATGATGCGCCGGAACCGGCAGAAGCCGCTTCCTTTATGCTGCTCAAAGAGCAGTTGGTTGAGGTGCTGAAGACTTTGACTCCACGTGAGGAAAAGGTGCTTCGTTTGCGCTTTGGCATTGAGGACGGTCACACCCGCACGCTGGAAGAGGTGGGCAAGGAATTCAATGTCACTCGTGAGCGAATTCGTCAAATCGAAGCAAAGGCGCTGCGTAAGCTGCGCCACCCAAGCCGCTCCAAAAAGCTCAAGGATTTCCTGAACTAATCCTCAAAGAGGTATAAAATCCACAGCATTTCAAATGCTGTGGATTTTTTTGTTGCCTGCCCTTGACAAAGTGCAGGGAGAGATGTAAAATGAACATTGTTCAGATTAAGGAGTGTGAAAGCAATGAAGCCTGTCATTACATCACAGAAAGCCATTCTGGATACTTGCCGGAGTTTGGTTATGACACAAGGTCTGTCTGCAATCAATATGCGCTCAGTGGCAAAAGCGTGTGGTGTAGCCGTTGGGTCTTTATACAATTATTTCCCATCGAAAGATGACCTGTTGCAGGCAACAGTTCGCTCTGTTTGGACGGATATTTTCTGCGTATCAGGGGATTCTATTCCATGCGAATCTTTTTTGGAATATTTGGAATGGATGTTTTCAAGAATGCAGTGGGCATATACACAGTATCCGGGATTCTTGACCTTGCATGCAATCAGCTTCACAGAGACAAGCCGCATACAGGGACGACGCGAGATGGAGCAATATTTTGCTCACCTGAAAGCAGGTATGCTGTCAGTGCTGGCACATGATTCCAAGGTTCGTGCAGATGCCTTTGGAGAACGCTTTTCCAGAGAAGAACTCGTTGACCTGTCTTTCTCCACGCTGGTTTGGTTGTTTGTGCAGGAAAAATCATCTTGTGATGTATTTTTTGAAGTGATACGGAGAGCAATCTATTGAGATATCCTGTGTCGATACACAGGATTCTCTTTCAAACATAAATGAATGATGTTCAATTAAGGAGGTATTTGAGGTGAAAGTAAAAAAACGCACCCTGCTTTTGCTGGCAGCATTGATCTGGGGCGTTGCAGGATTCAATATTTTGCGTATTGGCATGGTATCCTACGTCGGATATACAGGTGTTTTCAATTTTATCTTGTCCGCTGTGGTATTTCTGCTGTTCCAGACCTTTGTGTTTGGACCGCTGGTGCGACGCCATACAATACGAATTTTAGGATATCCGGAAGAAAAGCAGTTTTTCCTAAAGTTTTTCGATTGCAAATCGTTTTTGATTATGGCATTTATGATGACATTCGGAATTGGGCTGCGTGCTTCCGGACTTGCACCGGTACGATTTATTGCAGTGTTTTATACAGGCTTGGGCGCTGCGCTGTTTGTGGCAGGCTTGTTGTTTGGGAAAAATTATTTGGTGAAAAAATCTGAGAGTGAGGTTATCGGCTGATGCAAACAATGCAGGCCATTGTGGAAACTACATTTGATGTGGTGTATCTGATTACGGTGATTCTGCTGGGTGTGCGTATGATGCAGCGCAGTAAAGGGAACAAACAGTATTATTTATTTGGGGTCATGGCGGTCGTGTTAGGCGTTGGAGATGCGTTCCATTTGGTTCCGCGTGCCGCTGCACTCTGCACAAGTGGTCTGGAGAGCTTTACAACAGCGCTCGGGATTGGAAAGTTTGTGACCTCAATTACGATGACGATATTCTATATCCTCTTGTATTTTGTTTGGCGCAGACGATATGCGATTCATGGAAAAGGCGGATTGACGGCTGCAATCTTTGGATTGTCTGCCCTTCGGATTGTTCTGTGTCTATTTCCGCAAAATGCGTGGACAAGTGCACAGGCACCGCTCTCTTGGGGAATCTATCGAAATATCCCGTTTACCATTTTGGGAATTTTGATGATCTATCTGTTTTATCGGGAGGCACGTGTGCGCAATGACAAAGCATTCCGAAATATGTGGCTGACCATTGTGCTGAGCTTCGCATTTTATCTGCCCGTTGTTCTGTTTGCAGACCAAATTCCTGTGATTGGTATGCTGATGATTCCGAAAACATGTGCCTATGTTTGGACCGTTTGGATTGGATATCAGGCGATGAAGGAGGAAAATTTATGAAAAAACTCATTGATACTGCGTTTGGCTATGCTGCCGCTGCGCTGACCTGTGGTGTGTTCTATCGAGAGTTTACAAAGTATCATGCTTTTACAGGACGCACAACGCTTGGGTTTGCACATGTACATTTATTGGTGTTGGGAACGCTGCTGCTCCTTTTGTTGGCTGCGTTTGCGCTCCATACAGATTTGACCGCACAACCGCAGTTTCGGCGCTTCTTTGTGTTGTATCAAATTGCATTGCCTGCTACGGTTGTGATGCTTTTGGTTCGCGGGGTGCTTCAGGTGCTGGGCACACCGCTTACCCGCGGGTTTGATGCAGCCATTTCTGGAATTGCAGGAATTGCACATATTTTAATGACAATTTGCTTTGTGCTGCTGTATCTTGCGATGCGCCGCATGAAGAAACAATAGGAACAGGAAAATCCAAGTGTGGAGCATGTCCGCACTTGGATTTTTGATAGGTGGAGCAAAGCGCGGGGATTTGGAAGCACATGACAGGGAGCTGAAGTGTGTCCATTTTTTTAGAAAAATGAAATATTTTTGTTGACAAAATGCAGTATGTCCCTTATAATATAATAAGTCGACAAGGAAAGCGGCTGAAAACAACGCGAGTGTGCTGGAACTGGTAGACAGGCACGTTTGAGGGGCGTGTGTTTCACGACGTATGGGTTCAAGTCCCATCACTCGCACCAGATTTTTCATATCACCACGCAGATGTGGCGGAATGGCAGACGCGCTAGCTTCAGGTGCTAGTGCTCGCAAGGGCGTGTGGGTTCAAGTCCCACCATCTGCACCAAAAAATCCGAACCAATTTGGTTCGGATTTTTTTTGTTCCAAATGCTTTTTATTTCATCTGCATTAAATTTTTTACAACGTCCATGACTTTTTCACAGGAATTGGCTTGTTCCGTAATGGGAGAAAGGTTTTGATACATGGGGAAACCATCTGGATTTTTCATCAGCGATAATTCAGATCTCCAAGAAAGCAGAGTAGAACGCCATGCGTTCAAATACTGAAGAGGATTTCCACACCAATGATCGACATCTGACAAACGCATATTGATAGACCAATGTTCGAGACCGGAGATGCTCTGTTTGCTTGCGCTTGAGAGGGGATCATGAAGTCTGCTAGAAATTGGAAGATTTACATATTGGGAAAAACTTCCATCAGGGTTGAGCGCGCCTACTGGAATCAACTGAAATTCCCCTCTTGCATAGAAATAATCTTCTTCACTGATTGCACCCAGTTTTTCCAGTTCTCCGCAAAAAGCAGACCACTCTTTGATACCAATATCCTGTTTACCGTTTTTCATGCGCTCTAAAACATCTTTGGCAGCGGGGGAGAGCTGGTCATAAATTTTTTTAAGATCTGGTGTGTTTGATACGGTTACTGTATCTGTTTTTACTGCCTTCATCGCATCTAAAAATGAAACAGAAGATTGTGATTTATGAGATGATACAGGCTGGAGATGTTGAAAATTTTCAGAATACGTTCTGTTGGTAATATTTATGTTCATCGTGTGTACCTCTTTTATTCAAATGTAACGCTCAATTCGATAGATTTTGTAGAAGTAGGTATCCTTAATACTGATAGGCAATTGCGATTTCTATGACTGGTTGCAACACCTCGATTCTGTATATCCATGGAACAGTCCGTTCTAAATAAAAACGATTTTTCGACCTCCTTTTTTAATTTAATAAATTTGAAAATACGATTTGTTTGATGTCAATAAAATCAACCAGTTTCAATTTGTTTAATATGATAAATATTATATGATATATTTTTACAATAGTCAACAATATATACAAATATACAATACAAATTGGGTAATTGAATCAAAGGATAGTAATCTTGTGAATGTGGGTGCGTTGGAACTGTTAGGCAGGAACATTTGAAGGGCGTGTAGGTTCAAGTCCCACCATCTGAACCAAAAAAGTCAGTTCAAATTTTTGAACTGACTTTTTTGCTTCCAAGTATCAGGTATCCTGTTTTCGCTGTTTGATTCCGAACAGCAATATTGCATAGGGAGCTAAGATGCTCGGCAAAAAGGAAAGCAACGGTGTGTTGTTCAAATCATATCCGTGACCGGATAACAGATAGGTTAAGCTCATAAAGCCTTCAACCGGTGTATATAACAGCCAGATTTTGTAATCGAGCACGAAGCCGTCCCGAAATACCTGAATCAAGAGAATCATGAGACAGGTGTAGCCTGCAAGAATACTCGCGGCATAGACCAAGTCTTTCCATTCAAAATGCAATTTGCAGAATTTGAAAAAGAGGATTGTTCCCAAAATTGTGAGGAGAATTGCTGCACCAACTCTCAAATAGAGGACTTGTTGGGTATCAAGTTTTCCTGATAGATAAAGAGATTGTATGGAAGGGGTCAATATGGGACCATCAAGCACGCGCAGCAATATGCCGAGAACGGTAAAGAAACCAATGAGTACCCATACATTTTTTTTGATTGACATCAAAATCCCTCCAATGTATTGTTAGAATTATTTTGTTGCATAAGGAACGGTCTTTGTTGCATTCCAAGAACTTACACCAGGAAATCCATAAGCGTCAAATCCGTAATATACCAATGCAGCCATACCTGTATCAATTTTGTCTAGCACTCAGGCTTGCAATGTTGCACTCAGTCCGTGACAATACCAAACGAGGAGTATATGTGGCAATACCAAAGGAGGCGCAATTTTTGTTGCTTGATTGGCTTTTTTTACACTTTCATTGATTTCACGGTTTTGCGATTGTAAACGACCGTCCACATAAACACTTGTAATGATTTCACCCGTTTTGTAGATTGCTTCTACTTTTGTGGTAGTTGCACCATCATGATGCGTGGTAATAACAGAATCATCTGTATATTCTACCTCGTACTCGAGCAGTTCCCCATCACTTTTCGTGATTTCAATTGATGACGATTCTTCACGGGGAAGAATATCATAGGGAATAGATGCTGAGGTATCTGCATTTACAGCATATACCGTAGATGTTGTCAATAAGGCTAGAGAAAGTAGTGCACAAACACTTTTTTTTAACATCGTGAAACCTCCGTAACAGTAAAATACCGCAATTTGAAATGCTTTCTTTCCTTGTTTCAGGTATAAAAGAAAACTGCACCTATCACTTTATTGGAATTTATGATAACAGCAGTCGAAAAAAATGGGAAAAGCAGAAAAGTAAGGTTTACAATTTGGAATCCAGAGTCCATGACAGCTGCAAAATATTATTATATTTTCTGTAGTGTAACATAAAAATTTGCTGGATACAATCCCCAAAATAGAGACTGCATGTGCTGTCTGTAATCCTCAAAAAAAGAGTGGATTTACACGGATATTCTTGCATTTTTTGATACAGAGGTGCTATAATACCGAAGGGTTAAAAAGCTGTGCGGAGGGGAAGCGAGTAAATTTTTGTCATAGCGGCTTTTGTCGATTTGATATTGTACCATTGCTTGGGAGGAAAAATATGGAATATGTCTATATGTTAGCCTGTGCAGACGATACCCTGTATACAGGCTGGACCAATAACCTGACTGCGCGGCTGGCGGCGCATAATAGCGGACGCGGTGCGAAATATACCAAAGGACGCGCACCCGTGCGGCTGGTGTTTAGTGAAGTGTTTCCAAGCCGTTCGGAAGCGCTTGGTTATGAGGCGGCGATTAAGAAGCTGGGGAAGGTGCAGAAACAGCAACTCATTGACGGACAGAATTTGGAGACAGAGGAGTATCTGACGGTGTTAGATGCACAGGGCAGGGAATGTGGAATGCGTCCAAGACGCATTGTACATCAGCAGGGCTTACGGCATGGTATCATTCATCTGTGGATATTTGCGGAGCAAAAGGGGATTTCTGGACTTTGGCTCCAGCGCCGTGCTTTGGATCGTCCGCTGTATCCGGGACGATATGATTTGGCGGCTACCGGACATATTGCTGCGGGGGAGACCCCATTACATGCTGTGCTGCGAGAGGCACAGGAGGAATGTGGACTGAAGCTAACCGCCTCAGAGCTTATGATGCTGCCGCAAACCTTTCATCGGACCTATCCAAGACCAGATGGCGGCTTGGACGATGAGATTTCCTATATATTTGTGTGCAGGCAAAAGGAACCGGCAGTATTTCTTCCGGGTGAAGAGGTGATGGAGATGCGGTGGGTATCCTGTGAAGCGTTTGCACAAGCGGTAGAACAGGGTAGGGCATTGGTATTCCCAGACGGTACCACGCACAGACGGGAGGAGCTTTGTTGTCGGGCTGATGAATGGCGGGCGGTTTGTGAGCTGCTGCGGCAAATAGAATAAATAGCAAAGCCACATGACAGAATCTGTCATTGTGGCTTTTTTTTCACTGTTTTTATTTTGGGGGGTGTAATTGGAGTGTTGCGGACTGTATTTGATGTCCAGAGATATTAGTGATGTGAATGTTCATATTTTGGATTTCTAAATCAATGTTTTGTGTGCCTTCGTCGGGAATCATGCCCAATGTATGAAATACAAGTCCGGTGATGGTATCATGGTTTTGCGCTGCAATCCGGATACCTGTTGCAGCTTCGATTTCACATAATGCAAGATTGCCTGAAATCTGCCATGTATGGGCATTGATGAGTTCGATAGAGGGCGCACTATTTTGCGCGGTGCAGGGTTCGAACGTACCAACCAGTTCCTCGATGAAATCAAATAAGGTAACGACACCAACCATTCCGCCGTGTTCGTCTACGATGACAGCCATTTCATGCTTTTCGGCTTTCATACTGCGGAATACCACATCAGCTTTCATGGTATCCAGTATAAAGTATGCCGGCTGCATCGCAGTGGACAAGATTGTGTCCTTTGTCTGATTGGGCAAACGGAAATAATCCTTGGTGTTGAGGATTCCGATAATATGGTCAGGTGAGCCGTCGCAGACCGGATAGTGTGTGTGACGGTTTTCGTGGATTGTTTTTGCCCAAACCGAGATGTCGTCCTCCAACCACAGCATTACAACATCGGTTCGGTGAGTTGCAATCTCCCCAACGATGGTATCATTGAATTCAAATACGTTTTGTATGAACTCCTTTTCCTGCTCGGCGATGGTACCCTTTTCACTGCCTGCCTCTATCAGCATACGGATTTCTTCCTCACTCACCGGCGGTTCCGCTTCGTTGGGGTCAATGCCGCATAGACGCAGCACCAGATTGGTGGACAGGGAAAGAAACCAGACAATGGGCTTGCATACGATAGAAATGGCATAAATCATACCAGAAAGATTTAAGGCAAGCGACTCGGCTTTTTTCATGGCAATGCGTTTCGGCACAAGTTCTCCAAAAATCAATGTAATATAGGACAAAATCAGTGTGATGAGAATGACAGCAATGGTGTCCAGCGTTGCGCGGGGAACCGGAATACCGAAACTGAGCACCCAATCAACGAGTGGCTCAGAGAAATTATCCGCTGCAAATGCGCTGCCCAAAAAGCCGGAAAGTGTGATGGCAACCTGAATGGTGGCAAGAAATTTAGCAGGCTCCTGTGTCAGGAGCAGCAAACGGCGGGCACGGGAATTCCCCTGTTTCGACATACGTTTGAGCTTGGCCTCGTTGATTGAGAGCATTGCAATTTCAGCGCTGGCAAACACAGCGTTCAATGCAATAAGTGCGCCCTGAAGCAGCAATAAAAAACGAATTGAGTAATCCATCAATAAACCTCTTTCTAAAAGGATATAAAAAAGCATAAGACATAACCCGTATCCGTAGAATTGCGATACAGGATATGCCTTATGGGGGAGAAAGAAAGAAAATATGGATTGGGTTCGCGTCACTGTCATCGTGATCCATGTGTTGTAAAATACCTCCATTTTTTGATGTTGAGATATACTATAAAGGATAATAGCCGTATTGTCAATGTGTAGATAGGTAAAAATATAGTAAAGATTACGAAAAAACAGGGTGAGATTGGAGCGAACAAGTCGGAACAGGGGAAATAAAAATCCCGATAGACAAATTCTGTCCATCGGGAAGGTCAAACGCTTTGTGAAAAGGCACCCGGTTATGTGCGCAGTACAGCGCCGACTGCACAGGCGGCAATCAGAAAAAATGCTGCAAGAATGGAACAAACCACTGCCTGTCTGCGGCATTTGATTGCAGCGGGAGAGGGAGTCCCGCATTTTGCAGTTTCACTGTTTGGACCTGTGAGGTGTCCGTATCGAATTTGAAACAATATGGTCAGAGCAGCGCATATTGCAAATATGGCAAATAATAGAGCCAGAATGAGCTTCATATTAGATACAGTTCATCACGACTGCCAGAACAACGAAGATGACGCCTGCAGCTGTGGTCAGACGGGACAATGTACGCTGCATGCTGCTGGCCTTGGATTGACCAAAAAAGGTATCCGCACCGCCGGCGATGGTGCCGGACATTCCCTGACGTGCGCCTTGCTGCAGCAGAACAACGACGGTCAGGAATACACAGACGATAACTTCCACAATGGAAAGCGCGAGCTTCACAGTACTCATGTTTGATTCCTCCGAAAAATCCAGTTTATGGTATCCCTCAATTGCCCGTACAGGGCGTAATTGCATATCCTATATCATAACATGCTTATCTGATTTTTGCAAGGGAAAACCGAAAAAACGAGAAAAAACGGAGAGAATCGCGAGGGGAAGCTTATGGTTTTGCTGCACGAAGCAAATCCGCGAGCGGGGCACCGGCACGATTGGAGACGATTTTGTCAGAATTTTTTTGAATGACTGCAAAGCGAATTGAGGACCAGCCATTTTGCGGCTTGTGGTACGTCACCTCACTGGAACGCCAGCGCAGGCGGCTGAGCGCAGCACGGTCTGCGGTTTCGCAGATCAGGACGATACTGACCCAAGTGAATTGATGGGAAATATCAGGCTGGACAAGCGTTTTCTGCACCTGTTGTGCATACGTCCACCAATCATCTAAGGCAGCCCGATCCAAATGCGGTACGGCAAATACAAGACGGTGCTCGTGGCTGTGAACCGGTGGACCGCCGACCGGAATCACACCAAGCAGTTTAAGTTCGGTATCGCTGTCAAACCATGCATGCAGTGCGGTCAGACGGTCTGCAATCGAGACATTGCGTGTGTGCTGGAATGCGGGATTCAGGTTTTGCTCGATTGCATCGCGCCATGCGGCAAAGTAGGTTGAAAAATTAGTTGTTGTATTCATAACATATCTCACAAATCAGCTGGATAGTCGCCGGCTTCGGTCATGGTGCGTAGGGTTGCTTGTACATTTGGCTTATCTGCCTGATAGGTGACACCAAACCATTTCGCTTGGGTGGTGATGACCTTTGCAGTTGCCTTGCCGGAAAGAATCAGGGTATCAACCGCAGAGGGCAGATAAAATTCCGCTTTCATCGGGTCAAGCGGAAGCTTGTTTGCGAAAAAGTCGTGCAGCTGAGCGTCCAGTTCACGCAGGAAGGAGGGAGTGAAGCCCCAAAGATTCATGGAGACAGGTGTGCCAAGCGGGATTTCACCGCCTTCGCCGTCGGTAAAGCGAATGATGCCGTCTGCGTCCCGTGCAATCTTGGTGCGTTCCACAATATCAGACAAGAATCCCTCTGCGTTGGTCGTGCAGACGCCGCGGGAAACCGTTCCGTTCTCGGTCAGAGTATTTTCAATTGCATATCCAATCATGCAGTAGCGGTATTTGTCATCATCAGACGTCTGTGACAGAAAGTCATATATTTTGGCAAATGCTTCGGCACCATAGAAGTCATCTGCATTGATGACGGCAAATGGAGCGTCTACGGTGTCTTTGATACAATAAATGGCATGTCCGGTGCCGAGCGGCTTTTCCCGCTCTGGGGACACGGATAAATCATTTGGGAGCGCGGTGAGTGTCTGATAGACATAATCGACCTGCATAAAACGGCGCGCCTTGCTGCCAATGGCTTTTTCAAAGGCTTCCTCCAACTCGGGTTTGATGATAAAGACTGCACGGCGGAAGCCTGCTCGGTAAGCATCATAAATGGAATAGTCCAGAATGATTTGACCATGGGGACCAAGCGGGTCGATTTGTTTGAGCCCGCCATAGCGGGAACCCATGCCGGCAGCCATGATGACTAAAATAGGCTGATTCATTTTTCTATCTCCTTCCAAAGCCTGAATTCTCAGAATGTTATCAAAATGTACCTCTATTATAATCGACAAGCGCTCGAGTGGCAAGAGCAGGGATAGCAAAATTCACGAATTCTATGAGAAAAAGCGGGGGAAAATTCAACAAGTTGGAAAAAATGAAATTTATGCTGCATAGACGGCGTGAATACATTGAAAAAAAACCGGTAAAATGATAAAATATGTAAGGTTAAAATCATATCAAACAAAAGCTTTCTGTCTATTGTGCTGACTACGAAAAGAGAGGTAGAACTATTATGATGCGCAGAACAAAAATTATCTGTACGCTGGGTCCGGCGACTGACGACAAGGCAGTCCTCAAGGATATGATGCTTGCGGGCATGAATGTTGCTCGTATGAATTTTAGTCATGGCTCCCATGAAGAGCATAAGGGACGCATGGATTTGGTCAAGGCTTGTCGTGCAGAGCTGGGTCTGCCAATCGGCATTATGCTCGACACCAAGGGACCGGAGATTCGTACCAAAACCTATAAGAATGGAAAAATCGAAATTCAGGACGGTCAGACCTTTACGCTGACAACACGCGACATCGAAGGCGATGAGAGCATCGTATCCATCACCTACGAAGGATTGCCCGATGATGTGCAGCCGGGTACCCGTATCCTGATTGATGATGGTCTGATTGCCTTTGAAGTACAGGAGATTCAGAACGGTACCGATATCGTTTGTAAGGCGCTTAATGGCGGTCCGCTCTCCAATCGAAAGTCCATCAATGTACCGGGCATCAAGCTCAACATGCCTTTTGTTTCGGAAAAGGATCGTGCAGATATTATCTTTGGACTGAGTCAGGACATTGATTTTATTGCAGCCTCCTTCACCCGTACCCGTCAGGACATTTTGGACATCAAGGCAATCCTCAAGGAGTATGGCAAGGAAGATGTACAGATTATTGCCAAAATCGAGAATATGGAAGGCGTAGACAATGTGCGCGATATTCTGGAGGAGGCAACCGGCGTGATGGTAGCCCGCGGCGACTTGGGCGTAGAAGTACCATACTACGAGCTGCCTGAAATCCAAAAGGATCTCATTAAGACTGCGATTTCTATGGGCAAACGTGTGGTTACAGCGACACAGATGCTGGATTCCATGTCGAAGAACCCGCGCGCAACCCGTGCGGAGGTATCCGACGTTGCCAACGCGGTATTTGACGGTACATCTGCAATCATGCTTTCCGGCGAAACCTCTGTCGGTAAGTATCCGGTTGAGACCGTTCGCACCATGTCCCTCATTGCGTCCAATGCAGAGGCAAAGATTCACTATGACCGCCGCCGAATCACCCGCGATGAGTTCAAGGGCATGGATATGAAGGGGGATAAAAAGACCAATGCCATTGCACATGCAACCTGCACCACGTCTGCGGACCTCGGCGCAAAGTGCATTGTTGCAGTGACCCGCAGCGGTTCTACGGCTTATGCAGTCTCCTCTTTCCGTCCGGGCACGCTGATTGTCGGTGCAACCTATGACGAAAAGACATTTCACCGTATGACTATGTCATGGGGTGTCCTGCCGTCTCTTATTAAGGAGGTTGGCTCCGGTACAGAGCTGTATACACAGGCTGTGCATGCAGCAGTCAATGCCTGCAAGGTAGAGCCGGGAGACATTATTTCGGTGACCGCTGGTATGCCGGTTGGTCATGTATATTACACCAATACGCTGCGCGTCATTGAGGTAACACAGGCTTATATCAATATGGCGTTTGAGGACGAATAATTGATATTCCGGCGGCTGTTCCGCGTGATAAGGGGACTTCTGTTCGTTTTGATATGCGCTGCCCTGATTGCAGGTGCCGGCCTGTTCGCACTGCAATATTGGATAGGCAGCCATTATCAGAGGGACACAGAGTCGCTTGCGGGGGCAGACCTTGCAGTACAGCCCCAAAACGACCGCAGTGTAACAAACATTGCGCTGTTCGGAGTCGACGCAGACAATGACGGGACACGGCGTGCAGACTGCATTATGGTACTGTCCGTGGACCGCGCGGACGGGCAGGTTAAGGTAACCTCTCTCATGCGGGACTCTAGGGTGGAAATCGAAGGACATGGCGAAGGAAAGCTGAACCATGCGTATAGCTATGGAGGGCCTGCGCTTGCAATCCAAACGATGAACCGGAATTTTGGGCTGAATATCCAGCACTATGCACAGGTCGATTTTTCGCAGATGGCGAATTTGATTGGCGCATTGGGCGGTGTTGTGATTGATGTCAAGGAAAATGAGCGGAAGGAGCTCAATAAGTTTATTGGGGAATACTGCCGCGCGGCAAATGCAGAGAACTGTCCGGTTGAGCAGGCGGGCGTGCAGACACTCAACGGGATTCAGGCGATGAGCTATGGGCGTATCCGTAAAGGCGGTACAGGCGATGACTGGGGACGTGTAGAACGGCAATCTGTCGTGCTGGAGGCGATGTTCCAGCGTGTGCGGGGAATGTCTCCTGCTGAAATCGTAGAGCTTGCCCCAAAAATGATGAAGTATGTCACGTCAGATTTGTCCATGTTTGAGATTACAACGCTTGCAGTTGGTCTGCTGCGCCATGGCACGCCCGAAATCGACCATGGTAGGATTCCGGTCGATCACACATGGGATTATGGCGGCAAGAATCAACAGTATATTGTCTTTGACTTGGACAAGGCTGCTGCTCGCTTGCACGATTATATCTATGAGGATATCCCGCTCCGCGTTTCCGAATAAAAATTTTAGCGTTCTATGCGCTATGATATTGGAGTTGGACGTCTATCAAAGCAAAAGCGACTGGGAAGGATTCCAGTCGCTTTTCCGTATTCTATTCGTTATGCTTAGTTATCCTTCGCGGAGGCGATGAGATAGCGATAAATTTGCGGTTTGAATTGCTCATAAAGACCAAGCTGGGTATAAAGGTCTCGGTAAAACTCAAACAGCTCGAGTTTCGTGGTCATTGTTTTTCCAAATGAGAGCGCATTGGACAGGCTCTTATCCCGCTTGCGGTAATAATAAATGGGGGTCTGTAAGGCACAGAAGGTATTTGCGTAGCGAATGTATTCCAGATTGAACTGAAAATCCTCGCTCCATTGCAGCGATTCATTGCACCGGATTTGATGCGTCATAATGAGGTCGCGTCGGTATAATTTATTCCACATCACCCCATAATAAAAGCTTGCAGGCTCTTCCAACAGATGACGGGCAAAGACACGCTGATCCATGACACGGGTGGTTGGCAAAAATCCATAGACCATGACTTTTTCATCGGCAACACGGCAAAAATGAGAAATTACCAAATCAGCATTGGTTTCCTCCGCACGTTCCACAAGCAAGCGGGTTGCATTGGCGTCCAGCCAGTCATCGCTGTCCAGAAATTGCAGATATTTTCCCTGTGCACGCTCAATGGCTAGGTTGCGAGTGGCAGAAACTCCGCTGTTTTCTTTGTTGATGACATAAAATCTGGGGTCGCGTTTGGCATACATCTGACAAATATCAAGACTTGCATCGCTGCTGCCGTCATTGACAAGCAGTACCTCAATATTTTGGTAGCGTTGGCGGCGTACACTCTCGATGCAGGTGGCAAGGTCGGGGGCAGCATTATAGATTGGAATAATAATGCTGACCAGTGGATTGGATTGCTTCAGAATAGACATCTCCTTTTGTATGAGGCTTCATAAAAATAGTATATCATTTTATTTTGCAGTGTGCTAGGAAATCGGGAACTTTATTGGTTGAGAGGGAAGTACAATCTCTTTTTGAAAAGAATCTGATGTAGGTCATAGAGCTTCTATCTGTACGATTGGAGAATATCATTCATAAAATAAAAAATATTGTGAAAAAATACACAATCGGGATTGACGGAAGCTCGGATAGACAGTACAATAAAGATATAGACCGATTATTGAATACCATGAAAGAGAGGCATATTTTTTATGAAGGAATTTAAGTACACGATTAAGGACACTCTGGGCATTCATGCACGTCCGGCTGGGCAGCTCGTTAAGGTTGTGAAGGAATTCTCCAGCAAGGTTATGTTGGAAAAGGCAGGGAAGGCTGTTGATGCAACCCGCCTGATGAGCCTGATGGGTCTTGGCGTAAAGCAGGGAGACTCCATTCGTGTAACGGTTGAGGGCGCTGACGAGGCAGATGCATGCGCAGCACTCGAGAAGTTCTTCACAGAGAATCTGTAAGCTACTTTTGATTTTGAAAAGAGCAGCCACTAGGCTGCTCTTTTTGTTTTGGGAAGTTTGTTCGGAAAAAGAGAGGGAGTGCTTGACAGGATTTTTCTAAAACGGTATACTGAATTTGATTATATTTGACTAAACAACCAAATGAGCGGGGGATTGAGGTATGGAAGAAAATAAACATTTGCGGGAGGAAAATACGGAGGAACGTATTTTGGACGCAGCGCTGGAGGTTGTCAGTGAGAATACCATCAGCGGCACCCGTATGGCACGTATTGCAGAACGCGCAGGCATGTTTCAGTCTAATATCCATTATTACTATAAATCGAAGCATGAGCTGATGATGGCGGTGCATAAAAAAGTGCTTGCTCGCTGCGCAGAGTTACAAGAGGAACTGTTATCTGCTGCCTGCGGCAGCAATCTCAAAGAGCGTATCGGTGTATTTTGGGGGCAAAAACGTGAGTTTATCGTCAATGAACAGAAATATGATTTTGCGGAAATTGATTTTTGGGTGCAATCCCGTGTAGATGCACAGGTGAAAAAGGTCTTTGCAGAGTCATTTGTGGTATGGCGTGATAAAATTGAAAAGATGCTCAAAGAGTTCGAGGTTCCAGACGAACGGGCAGCTATGCTGGCGGCTGTGATGACCTCTATGATGGAGGGAGCATCATTTCAATATCTGATTGATTCGAACGCCTTTGACATTGACGCTTATTTCGATTATTGCACACAGATGGTCATTCGAGAGATTCAAAACGGTTGATTTTTGAAGGACGCAGACCCCTTGGGGTCTGCGTCCTTCCTTTTATGTGTTCTGCACAGACGAGAGCTCTGTTTGACACGCTGTATAAATTTCCATCATCTGTTTGGCGTCCTCTGCCTGTGTGCCAGCAGATTCGCAGATGAAACGCGGGGTCCAGCCGCGTCGGGCAATACACCGCGCAAGCGGTGCAAAGTCAGGACCGTATTGGGTATCTGAAAAGGTCAGATGCCGGACTTCCCCTTTGTCACTGTATGCAATGTGAGAAAAATGACTGTGGAATATCCGTGCACGCGCGGTGCCGATGGTTTGTTCCAATTGGTTTAATACCGCTTCGAATGCTTCTTCGCTGTTGCACTTACCACAGGTGCGGGCATTCAGGTGCCCAAAGTCAATGCAGGGAAGCAGACGGTCGTCCAGTGCAACCAAGTCAAAGATTTCTTCGGCAGAGCCAATCACACTCTGCTTGCCCATCGTTTCCAGACAGAGCGTTTGTGTGACCCCGGAACGCTCTGCGGCATCTAAAATATCGCGGATATTTTCCCGCGTATTTTGCAGCGCCTTGTCACGGGATTGCTTGCCCACGCCGCCGGTATGCACAACCACGCGGTCGGCACCCAGCCATTCTGCGGCGCGGCAGGAGCTTAGGATATAGTCGATATTTTTTTCGATGCGTTCCTCTGTACGCACAGAGAGATTGATATAGTAGGGGGCGTGTAAGGACATGGCGATGTGGTACTGTTCTGCCTGTGCACCGATTTTTTGCGCGGTCTCCTGTCCAATCGCAACACCGCGGCCGCACTGGTATTCATACGCCGTCAGCCCCATATCAGAAATCCAGCGGGGGGCATCTACGGTCGATTTTAGACCGGCATCAGAAAAAGATTGCGAATTGCCCGCTGGACCAAATTTAATGTTCATGTTTATTTCTCCTTCTGGTTCGCTGGATAAAGACACGTTCTAACAGGTAATAGCGTGCTCCAATCCAGAAATCCTTGCGATCTATGGTTTCGACATAGCAGGTCAGTGCGCCAACATGGTTGCCGCCTAGCGTATCGGTATAAATCTGGTCTCCGATGACAGCGATTTGAGAAAAGGGAAGATTCAAACGCTCGGCTCCTTGACGAAAGCCGCGGGACAGGGGCTTGAGTGCGCGTCCCTGCCATTCAATGCCGATGGATTCGGCAAAGATGCGCACGCGGTTGCCGTTGTTATTAGAGAGCAGCATGGGACGGATTCCTGCACCGCGCAGACCGTCCAGCCATGCAGTGATGCGTTCGTTTCCGGTCGGCTGATGACGGGAAACCAAGGTACCGTCAAGGTCTATCAGGCAGCCGCGGATACCGTGCTTTTGTAAAAATTCCGGCGTAATATCAGTGACTGTATCAAATACATAGCATGGGGTTAAAATATGTTTCATGGGTGGTCTCCTGTCATAAAAATCGAGCCGCACACATAGAGATGTTTGTAAGCGTGAGGTGAATGATTGCACCCACCACGGAATGGAGGGGAGTCTCATCATGGTGCAGGATATGATTTTGGTGTGTGCGGGTACGGAGAGTGTACGCGCGCGGGAAAGTGGTTTGCCACTCCTGCAATTTGGTTTGCGGCTGCAAGCGGATGGCGGTGTGTACCGTGCCCTGTTGTCTGGAAAGCAGAAATATTTGGGCGTGATGAATGAGGGAATGGAGCGTTTTTGTGCATCGACCTGTGGTCAGCTGATTGCAGAGGCGCAGCGTACAGGTGCCAGTGCAATATTTCTTGACTGCGAAAGCCATACACAGGCTGTGGACGAATTTTTGAAAGCACTGGATCAACAGACCGAAAAGCACAAACTCCGTCTGTTTGTTCCGCTCTGTCAGGCGCAGTCTGTCACACACGCCTGTCTGGTGGCAAGCACTGCCATCAGCGGCGGGTGTTTACAGGAACGGTTTCAGGAGCTTGTCCAACAATATCCCGGCAGGGTTGCTGCCGATTTACGTGCAATCTCTCGGGATTTTTTACTGCCGTCTGCCAATACGGAGGGAAATCCGCTCTCGGTGCAGGCGCGTGAGGCGCTGCGCGATAAAACCGGAGCACAGACCTTTTTTTCCAGAGAACTATGCGCACGGTATTTTACCTATATGGACGAAAACAACAATGGACACTTTGTACTTTTTGATGATGCAGATACCTTGCAGGCAAAGTGCAGATGCTTGCGGGAACTGGAAGTTTCACCGATTTTTGCAAGATATGGCGATGTATGTGATTTTTTGCCTATGCTTTGATGAGATCAGCGGTGGAGGCACCGGCGAGTGCGAGCAGCTCGGACGGGTCACATTCAATTTGCCAGCCGATTTTGCCGGCAGATACCATGATGGTGGGCAGGATTTCTGCAATTTCATGAAAGACTGTGGGAAACTGTTTTTTCATACCAATCGGGGAACAGCCTCCGCGTACATAGCCTGTGAGGGGCAAAAGTTCTTTGACAGGAATGAGTGCAACAGACTTTTCTCCAACGGCTTTTGCAGCCTTTTTGAGATCCAGTTCCTCTGCAACCGGAATGTCAAATACAAAAAAATTTCCACTTTTTCCGCGTGCCACCAGTGTTTTATACACACATTCGGGGTCTTGACCGAGCAGCTTTGCAACCTGTACGCCGTCAACTGCCTCTGCGCCATGCGGATAGGTGTGCGGGATATAGGATATGCCGTGCTGCTCTAAAATACGCATCACATTGGTTTTTTCCATGTGGTATCATCTCCTAGAACAGCATTATAACATGGTTTTGATGCCGCGAAAAGTAGAGGGAACAACAAAATTTTGCTGGTAATCTGCAAAGAATAAGTGTATAATGTCTGCAAAGCATATAGATGGAACCAATAAAATGAGGTGATGCAATATGAAAAAAGGATTATCAATCGGCGTATTTGTGGTTGGACTGTTTCTGACAGGCTTGAGCCTTACAGCAATGATTCTAGGCGCGTGTGGCATGGGAGCACGTGACCGAAACGAGATTTGAGCGATAGCCTGCAACGAGAAAAGCAGACCGCCGTGTATCTGAAATAAGAGGTACGCGGCGGTCGTTGGGAAACGGTCGTTTTTCAGACAGAGAACGTCCGCCACACAAGATATTTTCGACAGACTGAGAGCGCATCAAAAAAGATGTGCTCTTTTTGCATAAATTTTCTGCATCTGCACATGCTAAGCAAAACAAAGCAGGGAGGAAACTTTGATGGACAAGAAATATCCGAAGCATATAGAACAACTGGAAAACAATCGCGTCGAACGCGCTTATGGACAGCCGCGTATCGAGCCGGAGGGACTTGATGAGGCAAAAACATATACAGATATTTATAATATCCCGCACGAAGCCCCAAAGCGCTGAAACAGAATCCCCATTCGATGACACGACGGTTTCATCTGTGTATATTTGCATGAAGTGAGAATAGACACAGATACACCGTATGTGTAAAACAATATAGGAAAGGAGAGGGCAAACGCCCTCTCCTTTGAGGTTATTGGCTCAGCTACGGATTGACGCGATTTGCGACCTGATAGAAATCCCATATGGTAAATGTAATTGCAATCACAAGGACGACAGCCAAACTAAGTCCGGTCAGATGGAAGTACCATAGAACGGCTGCGGCGCTGAGGAGCCGCAAGAGGATTTGCGCATGGACTTGAGATTTTGGAAGATGGGAGCATAGTTCATGTACCGCTGAGGCGTATGCAAGAAATAAAATCACGACACCCAAATTCGGATAAAGGTATTGACTGTCAGATGCAATCCACCACAGCAATATCAAGGGCAGGAACAGACCAATCCAGTAGCTTGTTTTCATAGAAGATTCCTCCTATACATAAAATTGTGAAAGGCTGATATCGCTATGCTTACAGTATCATAAGTCATATATATTCTGCAATAGAGATATTGTACAATTCGTAGAAATATATTTGTGAACGATGACAGAATCATGTGCATTGTGCCTTGAAACATCAAAGGGAGAGAACGACGGTTCTCTCCCTTTTGTTTGCCATTATAGAATGAAAAGACTCTTGGGCGCACAGGTTAGATTTTGGTTGCCGTCCTCCGTGAGATACAGCATATCCTCAATGCGTACACCAAACTTTCCGGGCAGATAGATTCCGGGCTCAGCGGTTACAACTGCACCGGCTGGCATGGGCTTATCATTGCGCGCGGCAACCGTTGGGGCTTCGTGAATGAGCAGACCTACGCCATGCCCAAAGCCATGTCCAAAGTACTCCCCATATCCGGCGTCAGTGATGAGCTGTCGTCCGGCAGCATCGACTGCGCGTCCGGTTACGCCTGCCTTTGCAAGCTGAATTCCGGCAAGCTGGGCGTTCAGTACGGTTTCATAGACCTGACACATCTCATCGGTTGCACTGCCGACTGCAACGGTACGTGTCATATCGGAGCAATATCCCTCATAAATACAGCCGAAGTCCATAGTCACAAAATCGCCCGATGCAATGCGCTTGTCAGACGGGACGCCATGGGGCTTTGAAGAATTGGCACCTGAGACAACAATGGGGTCAAAGGACATATTTTCCGCACCATGGTGCAGCATCAAATAGGTCAGTCTGGCAGCGATTTCCCGCTCGGTCACACCGGGGCGAATATCATTGAGAACCTCTTCCAGTGCGGCTTCGGCAATGCGCTGGGCGGCAATGATTTTTTCCAGTTCATCTGCACTTTTTATGGTACGAAGCTCTGCCATCAGACCGTTCTGCGGGACAGCCTCAGCCTTTAGATTGTCCGACCAACTGGTATAGTCGGCATGGGTGAGGCAGTCGTCCTCTAGCGCAACTGTGTGCGCGTGGTCCTCTGCAATGAGCGCGTTGATGACGCCGGAATAGGAACGACCCACTTCGATTTCACGCACGTCAACGCCTTTGGCACCGGCACGTGCAGCTTCTATATAGCGGCAGTCGGTGTAGAACACAGCTTGGGTTTGAGAAATATATACCGTTCCGGCGGTGGACGGAAAACCGGTTGCATAGAGTCGGTTTCTGCGGTCGGTGAGCACGATGGCGTCGAATCCACGTGCTGCAAGTGCTTTGCGAATCTTTTCTATTTTCATACGAACAGCTCCTTTACTGCATCTACTGCTAACAGATAACTATTTTTTCCGAATCCGGCAATGACACCCGCACATACGGGCGCAATGACCGAGGTGTGACGGAATTCCTCGCGTGCATGTACATTGGACAGATGCACCTCAACAACCGGCAGACGAACGGCGGCAATGGCATCACGAATGGCAATGGAATAATGTGTATATGCCCCTGCATTGAGAATGATGGCATCACAGTCTCCTTGTGCGGCGTGAATACGGTCGATGATTGCTCCTTCTGTGTTGGATTGGAACACGGCACAATCCATACCGTTTTTGCGGCATTTTTCAATGACCTCGACATTGATTGACGCCATGGTGTCGCGTCCGTAGATTCCAGGTTCCCGCTCGCCAAGCAGGTTTAGATTGGGTCCGTGAATGAGCAGAATTTTTTTCATAAGCATAGCCTCCGTTTCAAATGATAGTTTGGACTCTATCGGGAAATATATCACAGCAGTCACACGGGAAAATCTGTGATGACAGCGCAGAGCGTATAACAGTTTTGGCAGAGGTTCCGAATCATGAAAAAGGAATCTGCTACCAACAGTTATGATATCCTGCATCCGGTGCTCTGTCAATAAGCATACGCTCTTTTGCCTCTGCATAAGATAGATGCGAGAAGGAGGGCAAGCAATGAATGGGAAACGATGGATTGGTATTTTTGTATGTGCAGCCATGCTGTGCGGGCAGGCATCAGCACTGCCGGAAATGGGAGGCATCAAGGCAAAATCTGCCGCGTTATATGCTGCTGATGGAACAGCCCTGTATGGATATCATGAGGACGAACGGTTACAGCCTGCCTCGGTTACAAAAATTATGACAATGCTGCTGACTATGGAAGCCATCGACAGCGGAAGGCTCAAGTTGACTGACCTTGTGACAGGCTCTGCTTATGCAGCCTCTATGGGCGGTACACAGATTTGGCTCAAGGAAGGGGAACAGCTGACCGTAGATGAAATGCTCAAGGCAATTGCGGTGGGGTCTGCCAATGACTGTGCTGTTGCCATGGCAGAGCATCTGGCGGGCAGTGAGGAAGCGTTTGTAGAGCAGATGAATACACGGGCAAAAGAGCTTGGCTGCACAGGAACAACATTTGTAAACGCCAATGGACTGGATACCAGCGGCAAAAAAACACTGACAACGGCACATGACCTTGCCTTGATTTCGGTGGAACTGCTCAAACATTCCAAAATCATTGATTACACCAGTATTTGGATGGATACCATTCGAAACGGGCAATTTGGGCTTGCAAATACCAACAAGATGCTCAAAAAATATGAGGGTATGATTGGACTCAAAACCGGATATATCTCAGAAGCGGGCTTTTGCATTTCTGCGGCAGCCGAGCGGGAAGGGCTTCGGCTCATTGCAGTGGTCATGGCAGCACCGGACAAGGATGCCCGCACAGCGGACGCAAGCCAGCTGCTCAATTATGGATTTGCCAATTTTACCGCCTATACGCCGGATATCTCCGCAGCCTGTGCAGATTTGCCTGTTGTTTTGGGAAAGCAGGAGAGCGTGCCGGTCGTCTGTGAGGTGCCGGACAGCATCACAATCGAAAAAGAGCGGCTGGAGGGGATTTCCCTGTCTTATGAGAGACCCGAGCAGCTGCATGCCCCTGTAACAAAGGGAGAGCAAATCGGAACAGCACGTGTGATGGACGAACAGGGAGAGGTGCTGCGTGAAATTGCACTCTGCGCAGGGGCAGATGTGGAACGGCAGAGCTTTTGGGACATTTTGGGAATTTTTTGCCGGACGGCAAGCGGCAGTGCATAGGGGAAAAGAAAAATTTTGCAATCTGCTAAAAAATCATGGGACAACGGTTGTTTTTTTGTATAGAGTATGGTAACATAAATACAACCTCATTGGGTTCGGATTACAGGAAACTCCTGTGAACGAATGGAACTACGCTAGGAGGAAGTTACTATGGTAAAACTCATTATGGGCGGTGCCGGAACCGGCAAGACAAAGGAAATCATCGACCGCGTCAATGCTGCGGTACAGGAAGAAAAAGGCAGCGTTGTCTGCATCGCAAAGGGCGATAAGCTCAAGTTTGATGTTGCACATGATGCACGCCTGATTAACGTCAGCGATTATTCAGTAGACAGCTATCCGGCTTTGCTCGGTTTCGTTGCAGGTATGCACGCAGGTAATTATGATATTTCAAAGGTATTTATTGATGCCCTCTACAAAATTGTAGACTCTAAAGATGCAAGTGAGGCAGAGAAGTTCCTTCTGGATTTAGATGCGTTTGCTTCTAAGCACAGCGTAGATTTCGTTGTGGCATTGAGTGAAGAAGAAATTCAGGCAACGGAAACCATGAAGAAATATCTCTGATTTTCAAAATATGTCAAAATAGTTAAGAAAATTCCCTTGCATAACCCGAAAAAAGGGGAAATGAACTCTTCTTACTACATACGAAATATGGAAATCTCTATTGACGCAATCACCAAGATTGCGTCAATATTTTTAGTCAAAAATCGTAGTATTTTCATAAAGTGTAAAAATCATTGCATTAAGGGCTTTTGTTTTCTGTCAAAGTCCGCTATAATAATGGAAGATGTATCGGTAGAGATATCGAGGCATCTGTGTGGTTGAGAAAGGTGGCGCAATGTATCAATGCGTACCACAAAAAAGCGTACTCTATGGCAGTGGGCAGCCGTGGCGGGACAGTTGGGATTTGCAATGGTCATACCGGTTGTACTGTGCACCGTGGTGGCATATTGGCTTTGTGAGTATTTTTCGTTCGGCGGCTGGGTTGTGATTCTCGGGATTTTTCTGGGACTTGGCGGCTCTGCGGTATCCTTTCTTAAAGTTGTGCGTCTCTTACAGATAGATGCACAAAAACAGGAGGACAAAGATGCTTGATTATGCCATTGCAAAAGAAGAACTTCGGCGGCTGACTAAAGGTGTGATTCCAATTGCACTCATTCTGTTTGGTGCGTTTGTGCTCTTGGGGCAGCCCGTCATGCAGGTCGCAGCCGGAATCGTCTCCGGAACTGCCTTTGCACTTTGGAGCTTCTATCTGATGAGCCGGAGTGCGGTGCGTGCTGTCTGGCAGGGTGATCCGGCACGCGCAAGCAAAATCATTACACGCTCTTATGCGGTACGGTATAGCATGACAGCTGTATTTTTGATTGCGCTGATTTGGACAGACTGGGTCAACATACCTGCCGCTGTCTTAACGCTTTTTTCACCCAAAATCACTTTGATGATTTTGCACTTCTTAAAGAAAGGAGGGGAACTGTAAATGGACACCAATATTGCTGGTGCTCGAATTTTGTGGGAAGCTGATTTTTCCCTTCCGCTTTTTGGAAAAATTTTCATTACCGAAACGATGGTCAATGCGTGGATTGTGATGCTGATTATTTTGGGCTTGTGCCTTTTCTTTACCCATAATCTGCAAAAAATCCCAAAAGGAAAACAGGCCTTGATTGAAAAGGCTGTCCAGATGGTTGATGGATTGATTGAGCAGAATATGGGAAAGGGCTGTGAGCATTATGCCCCCTATATTATGACGCTGATGCTGTCCTCTGTGCTGGGCACACTGGTATCGCTGATTGGGCTTCGCTCGGTTACGGCGGACCTGAACACGACATTGGGCTGGGCGCTCATGACATTCGTACTCATCATTTATACCAATCTGCGCTACAAGGGTGTTGGTGGTTATCTCAAAGGCTTCTTGGAACCAATTCCAGTTATGCTGCCGCTCAATATTCTGAGCGAAATTGCAACACCGATTTCCATGAGCTTCCGTCATTTTGGTAACATTGCAGGTGGTATGGTCATTACGACTTTGCTGCTTGGTGCGCTGGGTGCATTGTCAAGCGCCATTCATCTGCCAATCCCGCTGTTGCAAATCGGTATTCCGGGCGTGTTGTCCCTGTATTTCGATTTGTTCTCGGCTTGTATTCAGGCATTTATTTTCAGTATGCTGACCATGGCCTATGTCGGTTCAGCACGGGAAGCGTAAAACACGCGCATCAAATTTTTGTGAACAGACCATTTTTGTCGATGGTTCTGAGAAAAACATCTTAGGAGGAAATAAAGTTTATGGATCCGAAAGCATTTGTAGCAGGTATGTCCGCTCTGGGTGCCGGAATGGCAATGATTGCAGGTCTTGGCCCTGGTATTGGTGAGGGTTATGTTGCAGGTCAGGCCTGCTCCGCAATCGCGCGCCAGCCAGAAGCACAGTCTGATGTAACTCGTACCATGATTATGGGTATCGCAATGGCCGAGTCTACTGGTATTTACGCACTGGTTATTGCACTGATTCTGCTCTTTGCAAACCCGCTTCTCAACAAGGTTTGATTGATAACGGGTGTGTAAAAGACCGAAACTTCCATTTCGGAAGGAGGAAAACCAGTGGAAGAAATGACAAGAGCGTTTGTTGACCTCAACCTGTGGTCACTGTTTGTTACGATAAGCAACACACTGATTACGTTCCTCATTCTCAAGCTTCTCCTGTATAAACCGCTGCGCAAGATGCTTGCAGCACGTGAGCAGGAGGTTCGTGACCTGTATACCCATGCAGAGACCGACCGTCGGGAAGCAGAAGCAATGAAGCGGGACTATACCGCTTCGATTGCCAATGCAAAGCAGGAAGCAGCTGAAATCGTATCCAATGCACAGAAGCGCGCCGAAAAGCGCGCGGAGGATATCGTCGAGCAGGCGAATCATGAGGCTGCTGCTGCAAAACAGCGTGCAGAGGAAAGCATTGAACAGGAACGTAAGAAGGCAATGAATCAAATGAAAGATGAAATCGCGGGTCTGTCCATGCTGATTGCTTCGAAAGTGGTCGAGCGTGAGGTGAATCCGGAGGATCATAAGCGTTTGATTGACGATTTCATTGATAAGGTAGGGTGAGCGCTGTGGCAACCGTTGTCAGTGAGCGCTATGCGCTGTCCTTATATGAAGTGGCAAAGGCGGAGAACCTTGCCGCGGATATGTGTGAGGCGCTGGGTGAAGTGTCGGAGATTTTTTCCGCATATCCAGATTACCTCAAAGTCCTGACTACCCCATCTATTTCGCTGGAGGATAAAAGAGAAACTCTTCGGGCGGTGTTTGAAAATCAGGTACACCCCTATCTGCTCAACTTTTTGCTGCTTTTAACAGAAAAGCGCAGAATTGGGCTGATTCATGAGATGGCTGTGGCGTATCGGGATTACTATTATCTGGAAGCCGGTATGTGTGCAGTGACTGCAATTACCGCAGTTGCGCTTACAGAGGAACAGATGAAAAAACTACAAGATAAGATGACCAGTGTGACCGGCAAGCAGATTGTCCTCAAAAATGAGGTCAGTGCTGATGTGCTGGGCGGTGTACTTGTGCGCATCGAAAACAAGCAAATCGATGACACCATAAAGTCGCGCCTGTCCGGTATTGCGGCCTCACTGGGTCAAATAATTGCGTAAGAAAGAAGGTGACTTCATGGATTTACGCCCTGATGAAATCAGCACGATAATTAAACAGCAGATTACCAATTACCAATCCCAGATTAAACTGGAAAATGTTGGTACCGTTGTATCCGTTGGTGATGGTATCTGCCATATTCATGGTCTGGAGGACTGTATGTCCGGCGAGATGCTGGAGTTTGACGGCGGTGTGTACGGTATGGCGCAGAACCTGGAGGAAGATCTGGTTGGTGCGGTATTGCTGGGTTCAGACCAGAATATTCGTGAGGGTGATACCGTCAAGCGTACCGGACGTATCGTAGAAGTTCCAGTGGGTGAGGCAATGCTCGGCCGCGTTGTAGATGCGCTGGGTATGCCGATTGACGGCAAGGGTCCGATTGAGACGAGTGAAACCCGTCCAATTGAAAGCCCCGCTCCGGGTATTATTGAGAGAACACCGGTTAATGTACCGCTTCAGACTGGTATCAAGGCTATCGACTCCATGATTCCAATTGGCCGCGGTCAGCGTGAGCTGATTATCGGCGACAGACAGACTGGTAAAACTGCCATCTGTCTCGATACCATCATCAATCAAAAGAATACAGGTGTTATCTGTATTTATGTTGCAATTGGTCAGAAGCGTTCTACTGTTGCACAGGTTGCAGAAACCCTTGCGGCAAATGGCGCTATGGATTACAGCATCATTGTGGCGGCAACTGCGTCGGAATCTGCACCGCTGCAATATATTGCACCGTATTCGGGCTGCTCGATTGGTGAATATTTTATGCACAAGGGCAAAGATGTCTTGGTTATCTATGATGACTTATCCAAGCATGCAGTTGCTTACCGTGCACTTTCCCTGCTGCTCCATCGTCCACCCGGACGTGAGGCATATCCGGGCGATGTATTCTATCTGCATTCCCGTCTGCTCGAACGTGCAGCAAATATCCAGAATGGCGGCTCCTTGACTGCCCTGCCGATTATCGAGACACAGGCGGGTGACGTTTCGGCTTATATTCCGACCAACGTCATTTCGATTACAGATGGTCAGATTTTCCTCGAAACCGAGCTGTTCAATATGGGTATCCGTCCGGCGGTCAACCCGGGTATTTCCGTATCCCGTGTTGGCGGCAATGCACAAATCAAGGCGATGAAGAAGGTATCCGGCACCCTGAAGCTCGCATATTCACAGTATCGTGAATTGCAGGCATTTTCGCAGTTCGGCTCTGACCTTGATGCAGACACCAAAGCACGTCTGGCGCAGGGTGAACGCATCGTTGAAGTGCTCAAGCAGCCGCAGAACAGCCCAATCACGGTGGAAAAGCAGGTTGTCATTATTTATGCGGTTGTCAATAAGTATTTGATTGATGTTCCGGTGGAGCAGATTGCGGAATTCCAGAACGAACTTTTTGCTTATTTGGAAACAGAGCACAGCGAGATTCTGGATTCAATCCGTGAGACAAAGTCCATTGATGATGTAAAGGATACGCTCCCGAAGGCAATCGAGGCGTTCAAAGCAAAATTCCTCGGCGAGCACTAAAGGAGGCATCTGAGAATGGCTTCCGGAAATATGAAGGATATCAAGCGGCGTATTCGAAGCGTTGAATCAACCATGCAAATCACAAAGGCGATGGAATTGGTTGCATCGAGCAAGCTGCGCCGTGCAAAGGAGCGCGTCGAGCAGACGAGACCGTATTTTTACGCGCTTCAAGAGACGGTTTCGCGTGTGCTGCGGGAAAATCATTTCTCCAATGTTTATACCGAGCAGCGCACCGTCAAAAAAAGTCTGTTTGTCGTCATTGCAGGTGACCGCGGCTTGGCAGGCGGCTATAATGCCGGCGTGCTCAAGCTCGCAGCGTCTGAACTGGAAGGCAAGCAGGTATCGGTTGTAACAATCGGCAAAAAGGCACAGGAATATTTTGCAAAGCGCGATTATGAAGTGCTTGCAGATTATCCGGGGGTTGCTGAGACCCTGACGATTTCCGATATGCAGCCGATTACAGCCAATCTCCTTGCACAGTTTCGTGCGGGTAAGATTGACGAAATCTATCTATGTTATACAGCATTTGTCTCTCCCATGACACAGGAGCCGCGCATGGTTCGTCTGCTTCCTGCTGCACCACATGACCAAGGTGTACAGGTCAAGAAGAATGGTGCGGTAGAATGTGACCCATCTCCAGAGACCGTGCTGCAAGCAATCATCCCCGAATATATCAGCGGCATGATTTATGGCGCTGTGGTAGAGTCCTATGCGTCTGAACAGTCGGCACGCCGCATGGCAATGGAGTCGGCTTCCGATAATGCCAGTGAGATGATTGAAGACTTGAATCTGTCCTATAACCGTGCCCGTCAGGCAGCGATTACGCAAGAAATTACGGAAATCGTTGCAGGCTCTGGCGCTGTGGGCGGTTAATCCACTTTACAAGATGAGGGAGTTTTGCTAATGAGTGAACAGAATATTGGTACCGTTGTCCAAATCATTGGACCGGTACTGGATATCAAATTTCCCGCAGACACCCTGCCAAAACTGCTCAATGCAATCACCATCACCGCACCCGATGGGCATACCGTGACCGTTGAGGTTGCGCAGCACGTTGGTCAGGATACCGTTCGCTGCATTGCGATGCAGTCTACGGACGGTCTGGTTCGCGGAATGGACGCAAATGATACCGGAGCACCGATTTCTGTACCGGTCGGCAGGGAAAATCTGGGACGTATCTTTAATCTGCTGGGCGAGCCGGTGGATAACAAGCCGGCTTCAGGTGCCAAGGAACGCTGGCCGATTCATCGGGAAGCACCGGCGTATGAGGACCAGCAGCCACAGACTGAGATTCTGGAAACCGGAATCAAGGTCGTTGACCTGATTGCACCCTATGCGAAGGGCGGCAAGATTGGTTTGTTCGGCGGTGCAGGTGTTGGTAAGACGGTCATCATCATGGAGCTTATCAATAACATTGCAAAGCAGCATGGTGGTATTTCTGTTTTTACAGGCGTTGGAGAGCGTACCCGTGAGGGCAATGACCTTTATAACGAAATGCAGGAATCCGGCGTTATTGACAAGACGGTTCTGGTGTATGGTCAGATGAATGAGCCGCCCGGAGCACGTATGCGCGTGGCACTGTCCGGCTTGACCATGGCAGAGTATTTCCGCGATGTCGAGGGTCAGGACGTATTGTTGTTTATCGACAATATTTTCCGTTTTACCCAGGCAGGTTCCGAGGTTTCTGCACTTCTCGGACGTATGCCGTCCGCAGTAGGCTACCAGCCGACTCTGGCAACCGAGATGGGTGCACTTCAGGAGCGTATTACCTCTACCAAGAGAGGCTCTATTACATCGGTACAGGCAGTTTACGTGCCTGCCGATGACCTGACAGACCCCGCTCCGGCAACAACCTTTGCACATCTGGATGCAAAAACCGTTCTGTCCCGTCAGATTGCGTCTCTGGGTATTTATCCGGCTGTTGACCCGCTGGATTCCACCTCTCGTATTCTGACTCCAGAGATGGTTGGTAAGGAGCATTATGAGGTTGCCCGTGCGGTGCAGACCATTTTGCAGCGCTATAAGGAACTTCAGGATATCATTGCAATTTTGGGTATGGACGAGCTGTCTGACGAAGATAAGCTGACCGTTGCCCGTGCACGTAAGATTCAGAATTTCCTGTCGCAGCCGTTCTCTGTTGCAGAGCAGTTTACCGGCATGGCTGGTAAGTATGTTCCGGTCAAGGAGACGGTACGCGGATTCAAGGAAATTCTGGAGGGCAAGCACGATGACCTGCCCGAGTCGGCGTTCCTGTTCGTCGGCACCATCGAGGAGGCAGTGGAGAAGGCAAAGAAGGGAGCATAAGCGATGGCTACCTTTCATTTGCGTGTATTAACGGCGGAAAAGATGTTCTTTGAGGGCGATGTGGAACGCTGCATTGTACGAACCGCAACCGGTGATATTGGAATTTTACCCAATCACATTGCCTATATGGCACCCTTGGGAGTCGGCGGGCTGACCATTTATCAGAATGGCAAGCCCAGACTGGCAGCGGTTGCACAGGGCTTTGTTGAGGTAAGCGACAATGAGACAACCATCATTGCACACAGCTGTGAATGGGCTGATGAGATTGATTTGAACCGCGCAGAGCAGGCGAAGCAGCGTGCACAGGCGCAGTTGCAGGCAAAGACCGAACAAAAGGAATTTGAACATGCACAGATTAAGCTCAAAAAGGCGATAAATCGAATTCGCAGTGCACAAAAATAAGAATCCGTATTCTTTTAACCCTGATATTCTAAAAAATGGCAGTTACAAATATTTTGTAACTGCCATTTTTGCAGAAATTGCAGGAAAGGAGAGCCTGTATAATGTCTGTATCCATTTATTACACGGCAAAGAGAGCATGGGCGATGACGGCGCAGGAACAACAGCGCTGCTGTGAAATTGTAAAACGATATGATACAGAATATCCGTTTGGGGAGATGTATGAAGGGTTTTGTATCTATGATTCGAAACATGACAGCAGACAAAATGGAGAATGTGTCATTTTGAGCGGTGCCACAAAATTACCACCAGATGAGGAGCCAATGCTTCTGGTCGAGATTGTAAGCTGGTGGTTAGAATGTCTGCAAGAAATTACAGGTGTACTACGCGGCGCTCAGTGGACAGTCAATCTTGATGATATGGAATTAGAATGGTCTGAGGAAAAACAGACATTTTTACTGTGATGACATTCTATTCCAATCTATTCCAGCATAACGCAAAGAAGACGGCGTGAATAGACTCACGCCGCCTTTTTGTGACAGAAAGCGTTTGATTTTTTGCAGTACAAAAGGGGCAACTCAAAATACATTATACAAATGCGGGAATTGTATTTGAGACAGGTGAAGAAGCATACCTGTGAGTTCTGCAACCTGCAAACGGGTTTCGTTGATGTCTTGATTTTCTGCCGCCTGCATCGCGCGCAGATATAGGGTTTCAATTTGGTCAATTTCGTTGTGTGCAATCATTGCACTGAGCAGATTTTTTTTGCTTTGCCATTCTGCATAGCTTGCAGAAAGGATTTCAGGCTCTGTTTGTCCGGAAACAGAAGCAGATAATGCGTTTGCGGTCTGTGAGACGGTACGGTATTCCATGGCACAGCCAAAAACCATCAGCAGAAACAGAACACAGGCGGTAATGATGCGTTTCATGGCTCCTCCTTTTTCTGAATGAATTGGTTGCCGCAGTCATCAAGTGTCATGAGAAAAACATCGGAAATTCGCGGGATATTTGCCTTTTTTACACGTTTTTCCAAATCAGATACAGAAAGATTTAATTGGGCAAGGCTTCCCATTACAGGAGTTCCCTCGGTAATGACAATGAAGGGAACGCCAACATCTGGCGGCGTACAGTTTAGCATCTCAGCCGTTACGGGCTGAACAGGCTGCTTGAGCACATAGGACAAGCGCCCGTTTGGCTCTAAAATTCCATACTTGACATCAGAGACAGCTTGGATATTATTTTGCCGCAGTGCTTCCACGATTTCATCGGTTGAAATACGAAGCTCTCGTAATTTTTTGACGTCCAGCTTGCCGTGACGAATCAGAATGGCTGCTTGTCCGTTGATGAAGCGGCGCAGACGGCGGCTCTTGAGACAGAGATGGGATACCAGAATTTCGATAGAAACCAAAACCCCCATAGGAACGAGTCCCGCTGTCAGCGGCACGCCGAGATCCTGCATGGGAACGGCTGCAAGCTCGGATAATAGAATCGTAATGACAAGATCCGCTGGTTCAAGTTCCCCAATTTGACGCTTGCCCATGAGCCGGATTGCACAGATGATTGCAACATAGAGAACCAATGTACGTACCAGAGAAACGGACATGGGAATGCCTCCTTTGTTTGAATTTCTGATTTATTATGCACAGGATATCAGAAAGTTATGCAGATTGTCAAAACATTTTCGTTGACAAAAGTGTAAAAGGATTTTATAATGAAAACATACAGTTGATACATAATCGAACAAATGCAGAGAACGGGATAGTAGCCCCAGCGCTTTTTTAGAGAGTCATCGGTTGGTGGAAGATGATACAGCAATGGTGTGTGAAAATCACCCGCGAGCAGCCTGAATGAAGTCAATCAGTAGTTCAGGACGGAGAACCACCGTTATCAGGTAAGCGTATAGTGTACTTTTATGAGACTGTACGTGCAGAGTGGTTGTCAGAATTTTATGATGGCAGCAAGTAGAGTGGTACCGCAGAGAACCGGTCAGGTCTTTGTCTCTTAGAAAAGAGATAATGACCTGTTTTTTTATAACGATTTAGAAAGGTGAGATGGCAAATGAGATACAATGGCGCACAGATTTTGTGTGAGACTCTGTTAGAACAGGGTGTTGATACAATTTTTGGTTATCCGGGTGGCGCAGTTCTAAACATTTATGATGCACTCTATCAATATCAAAATCGCATTCGCCATATTTTGACTGCCCATGAACAGGGGGCTGCTCATGCAGCAGATGGATATGCCCGTGCAACCGGAAAAACAGGGGTTGTTCTTGCAACCTCCGGACCGGGCGCAACCAATTTGGTCACAGGAATTGCAACCGCTTATATGGACTCGATTCCGATGGTCGCGATTACCGGAAATGTGGGCGTTCCTCTCATCGGAAAGGATTCCTTTCAGGAAGTGTACATTGCAGGCATTACCATGCCGATTACCAAACATAATTTTGTGGTTGGGCGCGTGGAGGAGCTTGCAGATATTGTGCGGGAGGCGTTCCAAATTGCGCAGAGCGGCAGACCGGGACCAGTCCTGATTGATATTCCCAAAGATGTCACGGCTGCAATGTGTGAATTTTCTGCAAAACCAGCCAGCCCTGTGACGGAGACCTATGATGTCTCCGATGCGGATTTGAAGCGAATTGCGGCGGAAATCAATGCGGCAAACTGTCCGGTCATCTATTATGGCGGCGGTGTGATTGCATCGGGCGCTTGCAGCGAACTGGTTGCACTCATGCATAAAGCGGATATTCCGGCAACTGGAACCATTATGTCAATTGGCAGCGTACCGGCAGAGGACCCGCTGTATCTGGGCATGATTGGCATGCATGGCAAGGTATCTGCTGGCTGGGCAATCGACCGCTCGGATTTGCTCCTGTCGATTGGCACTCGCTTTTCTGACCGTGTTGCAACCAATACCAATCGCTTTGCACCAGATGCCCGAATTATCCATATCGATGTCGATGCGGCAGAAATCAACAAGAATATGCCCGCTGATGATTTTTTGGTATCCGATGCAAAAACATTTTTGTCCGGTATCCTGCCTTATATTCAGGAGACAAAGCATGATGCTTGGCGTGCACAGATTGAGGAATGGCGCGTCAAACTGGATTATAAGCCGAAGGACGCGGAGGATTGTCTGCACCCGCATCAGATTGTGCAAATCTGTACCGAGCTTGGTGGAGAGGACCTTATTTTCACGACTGATGTTGGTCAGCATCAAATGTGGACGGCACAATATTGTGCCCGTAGTCACCCAAGACAGTTCTTGACCTCTGGCGGTTTGGGAACAATGGGCTTCGGGTATGGTGCGGCAATTGGTGTCAAGGCGGCAAAGCCAGAGCAGCCAGTCATTCATATTACGGGTGATGGTTCGTTCCACATGAATCTGAATGAGCTTTGTACCACTGTGACCTATCAAATTCCTGTTATCACAGTGATTATGAACAATCAGGTGCTGGGTATGGTGCGTCAGTGGCAGAGAATGTTTTATGAGGATCGCTTTTCTTCCACAACCTTGGAGCGCAAGACCGACTATGTGAAGCTTGCGGAGGCGTTTGGTGCAACAGGATTTCGCTGTACGACACCGCAGGAGCTGCGGGAGGCGCTTGCAAAGGCACTTGCACACAAGGGACCAACCGTCATTGACTGTGTGGTAGACCGAGATGAGCGTGTTCTGCCAATGATTGCTGCGGGTGAGGATATCCGCAATATCATTGCAGATTAAAGGGGGAAAAACCATGCACAATAAATATATTGTTTCTGTTCTGGTAAAAAACCATTCAGGCGTTTTGGCACGTGTCGCAAGTCTGTTTGGACGACGGGCATTCAATATTGATTCCCTAACCGTTTCTGCGACAACCAATCCCAAAATTTCTCGTATGTCCATCATTGTCACTGCGGATGAAAAGGTGCTGGAGCAGGTCATCAAACAAATTTCCAAACTGTATGAGGTCATTGAGGTCGAACAGCTTTGGGAGGACGAAAGCTATTGCAAGGAGCTGGTTTTTGTCAAGATGTCTGCGCCGGACGCTTTGAGCCGAAATGCCATTCGTGAGGTCGCTGAGGTATATGAGGCAAATATTGTAGAGTCCCAAGGGGATACGATGATTATAGAGTTGACTGAGGTGCCAAGCCGCATTGATGCGTTTTTGGACGTGATTGCAAATTTTGAAATGATTGAAATGTGCCGTTCGGGCGTGACCGCGATGGTCAAATAATGCGTATTCATTGATTCACATAAACAAGTATTTTAGGAGGAAAAAAACTATGGTAAAGATGTATTATGATGCTGACTGCAATCTCTCTCTGCTCGACGGCAAGACCGTAGCGATTCTGGGCTTTGGCTCACAGGGACATGCGCATGCAATGAATCTGCATGATTCCGGTGTGAAGGTTGTCGTGGGTCTGCGTCCGGGCTCCAATCACATTGCAAAGGCAGAGGCGGCCGGCTTGACTGTAAAAACACCGGCAGAGGCTGCTGCGGAAGGCGATATCATTATGATGCTGGTTCCTGATGAGAAGCAGGCAGATATCTATCAGGAGGTTGTGGCACCGAACCTGAAGCCGGGCAATGTGCTTGCATTTGCACATGGTTTCAATATTCACTACCGTCAAATTGTTCCGCCGACAGATGTAGATGTCATCATGATTGCACCCAAGGGACCGGGACACACGGTTCGCCGTACCTATACAGAGGGTGCAGGGGTTCCGGCGCTGGCTTGTGTGCATCAGGACGCTTCCGGAAAGGCAATGGACATTGCGCTGGCGTATGCGGCAGGCATTGGCGCTGGTCGTGCCGGAATTCTGGAATCTACCTTCCGTACAGAGACGGAAACCGACCTCTTTGGTGAGCAGGCTGTTCTGTGCGGCGGCGTTTGTGAGCTGATGAAGGCTGGCTTTGAGACGCTGGTGGAGGCTGGATATGCACCGGAAAATGCATATTTTGAGTGTGTACATGAGATGAAGCTTATCATTGATCTTGTGAATGAGGGCGGCTTTGCCAAGATGCGTTATTCCATTTCGGATACCGCAGAGTATGGCGATTACCGTACCGGAAAGCGCATCATCACAGAGGAGACCCGCAAGGAAATGAAGAAGGTACTGCGTGAGATTCAGGACGGCACCTTTGCTTCTGAATGGATTCAGGAGAACCGTGCAGGCGGCAGAGCGAAGTTCCTTGCAACCCGCCAGATGGAGGCAGAGACCGAGCTTGAGGAGACCGGTAAGAAGCTGCGCAGCATGATGAGCTGGCTGAAGAAGTAAAAGTTGTTTGTGTATTGGGGACGGACGGCGGTGCCGCCCGTCCCATTTTTTTATCAGGAATGGAGGAAATCCCTTTGACTAAGAGAAGTGACAATATCACAGCAGGGGCAGCACGTATGCCAAACCGTTCGCTGCTTCGTGCCTGTGGATTGACCGAGGAAGAAATGTCACGCCCGCTGATTGGCGTGGTTTCCGCCTATTCGGAGATTATTCCGGGACATATCAATCTGGATAAAATTGCAGATGCGGTGAAGACTGGTGTTTCCATGGCAGGAGGCACGCCGGTCGTTGTTCCCGCAATTGGAGTTTGTGACGGCATTGCGATGGGGCATATTGGCATGAAGTATTCCTTGCCCTCTCGTGAACTCATTGCAGACTCTGTGGAAACGCTGGCACAGGCACATCAGATGGACGCACTGGTGCTGATTCCAAACTGTGACAAAATTGTTCCGGGCATGCTGATGGCAGCTGCAAGACTGAACATTCCTTCCATCTTGATTTCGGGCGGTCCAATGCTGGCTGGACGTTTTGATGGAGAGGAGATTTCTCTTTCTAAGACTTTTGAGACCGTGGGTGCTTATAAGGCAGGTCTTGTGACAGAGGAGCAGCTGCTGGAATGTGAGACAGGCTCCTGCCCGGGCTGCGGTTCCTGTTCCGGTATGTATACGGCAAATTCTATGAATTGTCTGTCTGAAGCAATTGGTATGGCACTGCCGGGCAATGGTACCATTCCGGCTGTCCATGCAGCACGTATCCATCTGGCAAAACACGCAGGCATGAAAATCATGGAGCTGCTCGAAAAGGATATCAAGCCACGTGATATCCTGACCGAAAAGGCATTCCGCAATGCACTCACTTGTGAAATGGCGCTCGGCTGCTCGACCAATACCGTATTGCATCTGCTGGCAATTGCCCATGAAGCTGGCGTAGAGGTGGACTTGCATTTGCTCAATGAGCTTTCTGCCAAGGTGCCAAACTTATGTCATCTTGCTCCGGCAGGTCCACACCATATTGAGGAGTTGGACCGTGCAGGTGGAATCCCGGCGGTTATGCAGGAACTGACCCAACGAAATCTGTTGGATTTGTCTCTCATCACTGCAACCGGAAAAACCGTAGGAGAAAATCTGACGGGTGTTACAAATCGCAATCCGGAGGTTGTGCGCCCCATTGACCACCCCTATTCAGAAACGGGCGGCATTGCGGTGCTGTGGGGCAATTTGGCAGAACATGGCTGTGTAGTAAAGCGGTCGGCAGTGGCACCGGAAATGATGGTACATTCCGGTCCGGCACGTGTATTTGATTCAGAGGATACCGCGATTGCGGCGATTTATGGCGGTGAGATTCACAAGGGAGATGTGGTCATTATCCGCTATGAAGGGCCAAAGGGGGGACCGGGTATGCGTGAAATGCTGAACCCGACATCGGCTCTTGCTGGTATGAAGCTGGATAAGGACGTTGCGCTGATAACCGATGGACGTTTTTCGGGCGCATCTCGCGGCGCTTCCATTGGACATGTATCACCGGAAGCTGCTGCTGGAGGTAATATTGCGCTTGTACAGGAAGGCGATTGCATCGAAATTGATATACCGAACAGCCGTGTACATTTGGCAGTCTCTGATGCAGAATTGGCATCGCGTCGTGCAGCATTTGTGCTGCCGGAGCCAAAAATCAAGACCGGCTGGCTGGGACGTTATGCACGCCTTGTTTCTTCTGCAGATCAAGGAGCAATCATGCAATAAGATATAGAAAAAAACAAAGCAGGCTGTTAAGACAGTCTGCTTTGTTTTCGGTAGGTATTTGGGCTGATTCCGGTTAATTTTTTGAAGCACTGTGAAAAATAGCTGGGGGAAGAAAATCCCAGCATTTGACTGATGAGAGAGAGGGAAAAGTCATCGTTTTTCAGAAGCTTTTTCCCCTCATCAATGCGGCAGACCAGCATATAGTTGATTGGAGAAATTCCATATTCCTGTGTAAAGGCGTGTGCCATGTGATATTTGCTGACATGCACAAGCTGTGCCAGAGAATCCAGCGACAGATTTTCTGAAAAATGCCCGTCGATATAGCGGCGCACAGTTGCGCAAAGCTGGGTGGACTTTTTGCGAATGGGTGCAAGGGTGGCAGAGAAATTGGTTTGTCGTTTTAGCAGAATCACTAAGACGTCCATGAGGTCTTGACAGATAAATTCATAGCCCGGAGATTTGTTTTCAATTTCTTTGAGCATATTTTGCAGATAGAACAGAATATCATCACGTACATTTTCAAAATTGACGATGCAGTAACGTCCGTCCTCCTCCTCGCTGACGGAAAGCTCCAGTCCCTCGACCCCCAGCGCAATATAGGCAAGCGGAGAATCACCCAAACTGATTTCGGTATGTGGGACGTTGGCGTTGACGATAATCAAATCATTGGCAGAAACGGGATAGATTTGGTCTGCAATACGGAACTGCCCAACGCCGTGTGTGACATAAAAAAGCTCCGAACAGGTATGTGTGTGCAGGGTGCTGTGCCAGTCACCGCCATATTTTGCAGAAGAAATATAAAGCAGTCTGGCAGCGTTGCGGATACCGTCATTTTCCTGCGAAGCAAGCTCATATCGGTTGGTACTCATAGAAAACCTCTGAAGTCCATTACAAATTTTTCGGGGAAAGCAAGATGATTATATAACAATCATGGCCGAAAAACAAGTCTATACCGTGAAAAACCCCAAGAGATTGTTTCAAAATTATGCTTTTTGCTGACCCGGAAAAACAATCCGGCAAATTAGACAAACAGTCGGATAATAATTTAGATATAATAAACGAAAACTTCAAAAACAGCAAGATATATAAAAAATATCGCAAGAAACGGCTTGATAAGATTCTTTAGAAAGCTATACTGAAAACACAAGGACGGCATACAGCACTATGCCGGAATGAGAAAAGGGAGGAAAACAAAATGAAGAAGCTATTCAGCGTTATTCTGTGTACATCAATGGTTGCCTCTTTGGTCGCAGGCTGCGGAGGCGGTCAGAAGCCGGACAATGCGGAGAACGGTGGTTCCGCAGCAGCGCAAGGTACCATTAAGGTGGCTGCACTGGAAACCGGTTATGGTGCTGCGATGTGGGGCGAGGTTTGTGAGGCATTTACAGCAGAAACAGGAATCAAGGTGGAGTTGACCACCGACAAGAAGCTGGAGGACGTGATTGGACCCTCCATGCAGGGCGGCGATTATCCAGATGTCATTCATCTGGCAACTGGACGTGAGGCAGCTCTGACCGAACAGTTCATCAAGGGAAATCTGATTGAGGAGGTTACTGATGTTCTGTCGATGCAGGTGCCCGGAGAGGAAGCGAAGGTTTCTGACAAAATTGCGGGCGGCTTTACCGATACCTCTTTGACCAATCCGTATGGCGATGGAAAGACCTACCTGATGCCGATGTTTTATTCTCCGTGTGGTCTGTTTTATAACGCAGGTCTTTTAGAGCAAAAGGGCTGGTCGGTTCCAAGCACTTGGGAGGAAATGTGGGAGCTGGGAGAAAAGGCAAAGGCAGAGGGAATTTCCCTGTTCACCTATCCGACCACCGGCTATTTTGATACCTTCTTCTATGCACTGATGTATTCCGTTGGCGGACCGGAGTTCTTTGATAAGGCAACTCATTACGAAGAAGGTATCTGGGAGACTCCGGAAGCACAGAAGTGCTTTGATATCATTGCAAAGCTGGCAAGCTATACCAATCCGATTACACCAGCACAGGCAAATGACCAGGACTTTACCCAGAATCAGCAGCTTGTTCTGGATAACAAGGCAATCTTTATGCCAAACGGCACTTGGATTGTAGGCGAAATGGAAGCAGCACCACGGGCAGAAGGTTTTCAGTGGGGTATGACTGCACTGCCTGCCGTAGAAAAGGGTGGAGACGGTTACAGCTACACATGGTTTGAACAGGCATGGATTCCATCTGGCGCAGAAAATGTAGATGCTGCAAAGCAGTTCCTGGCATTCCTGTACAGCGATAAGGCATGTGAAATTTTTGCAAAGTCCAATGCAATTCAGCCGGTACTCAATATTGCAGACAAACTGCAGGGCGACAATGTCATGTTCTATTCGATTTATGACAATGGTGCCAAGGCTGCAATGGGTAACTTCGCTGCATTCGAAGCGATTCCGGGCGTGGAAGTGCGTACCGTATTCTTTGATCCGGTCAACTCGCTGGTATCTGGTGATATGACGAAGGAAGCATGGGTAGACGGCATTATTCAGGCAAGCGACCAAATGCGTGCAAATCTGAAACAGTAACTTAGGTTTTGTGGCGGCGGGCAGGTTACACTGCCCGCCGTACTTCATGAATCCTGCAAGGGAAAGGAATCAGTCACGATGAAAGAAAACAAAGGGCTAAAATGGTTTCGGTTTGTGTGCATTGCACCGGCAACAGTCTTATTCTTTGTCTTTATGATTGTGCCAACCGTTAATGTATTTCGAATTTCGCTGTATGAAAAAGGGGCATATTCTCCAAAAGAGACATTTGTAGGATTCAAAAATTTTGCAACACTGTTGGCAGATGAAAATTTTATACGCTCCATGCAAAACATGATTTTATTGGTTGTCATGGTGACAGTCATGACTTTTGCCATTGCACTTGTTTTTGCAGGGATTTTGAGCCGCGAAAAGCTCAAAGGGCAGAATTTCTTCCGCATTGTATTTTATATTCCCAATATTTTGTCCGTTGTTGTCATTTCAGGAATCTTTTCTGCCGTTTATAAGCCGGAAAATGGTATGCTCAACAGCATCATTGGATTATTTCGTGATATGTCAGACCCCATTCTTTGGAAGGGACAATCGCTGGTCATGGTCAGCATCATCATTGCGATGGTCTGGCAGGCAATTGGTTATTATATGGTCATGTATATGGCATCTATGGCAAGCGTGCCGGAAAGCCTGTATGAGAGCGCCGGACTCGATGGAGCAAGCCGTGTGACGCAGTTTTTTCAAATCACCATTCCGCTGATTTGGACCAACATTCGAACGACCTTGACGTTCTTTATTATTTCTACCATCAATATGGCATTCCTGTTTGTGAAGGCGATGACCTCCGGCGGTCCGAATGGCACTTCAGATGTGGCACTCAACTATATGTACAGCCAGAAAGATGCCGGACTTTTTGGATACAGTATGGCGATTGGCGTTGTAATTTTCCTGTTCTCATTTGCGCTGTCGGCGCTGGTAAATAAGGTGACCGAGCGCGACCCGCTGGAATTCTGAGGAGGATATCAAATATGAACAGCAAAAAGAATACAGGAGAAGGGTTATACAAGGCCTTTATTTATGTGGTGCTGGCAGCACTTGCCATTGTGATTTTGGTTCCGGTGGCATGGGTGTTCATGGCATCGCTCAAGCAGAACAGTGAATTTTATGGAAATCCATGGACACTGCCCGCAGGTTTTTATTGGAAAAATTTTGTAGATGCATGGAATACCGCAAAGATGGGGGAATATATGCTGAACTCTGTCATTGTGACAGCATTGTCTCTGGTCATACTGCTGGTTGTCGCATTGCCTGCATCTTACTGCCTGTCTCGCTTTCACTTCAAAGGAAGAAAATTCCTGAATATGGCATTTATGGCAGGGCTATTTATCAATGTCAATTATATTGTTGTTCCGATTTTTCTGATGCTGCGTGATGGAGATATTTGGCTGAAAAAACTGGTGGGAAACGGATTTTTGCTCAATAACCTCTTTGTGTTGGCGGTGATTTATGCAGCCACTGCATTGCCGTTTACCATCTATTTGCTTTCCAGCTATTTTTCAACCCTTTCTCATGAGTATGAGGAGGCTGCCTATATTGATGGGGCGGGCTATGGAATGGCGATGTGGAGAATTATTTTCCCGATGGCAAAGCCGTCTATTATTACGGTTATTTTATTTAATTTCCTGTCATTCTGGAATGAGTATATCATTTCTATGACACTGATGAGCTCGGTAACAGCACCAAAGACGCTGCCGGTTGGACTGCTCAATTTGATGCAGGCACAGCAGTCAGCAGCGCAATATGGTATGATGTATGCCGGTCTTGTACTGGTCATGCTGCCGACTTTGATTTTATATATGTGCGTACAGAAGCAGTTGACGGAAGGCATGACCGCTGGCGGACTCAAGGGATAACGAGGTGATAGATTGTATGGAATTTTGGAAGGAGCATATGACGCTGCGTGCAGTGCTGATTGCAGCTTTCTTTGTGCTGGGGCTTGTGCTTGTCATTGCCGGCTGGAAGATGACAGGACAGCTTGCTGGATTGGGCATTATGCTCGTGGGAGTTATCTTCCTGCTGACTGCATTATTTCTTTATAATAGACCGTATCAAACACCACATGGGACAAAGTGAGGGCTCACAATGACAGAACAGAAGCAAGATTTGAAGCATGGACGGGTAACCATTCCGACCAATCTGGATATCGTACCAGAAACGATAGAGATACTCAAGCGTTGGGGTGCAGATGCCATACGCGATTGCGATGGAACAGAGTTTCCGGAGGAGCTGACCAAAACGGGGGCAAAAATTTATGCCACCTATTATACAACGCGTAAGGATAACGCTTGGGCAAAGGCAAATCCTGATGAAGTACAGCAGTGTTACATTATGACGGCTTTTCATACCGCGACTGGTGGTATGCTGGAAATTCCCTTGATGCAGGGCATTTCCAAGGAACTGATGCAGGTCAACACAAGAGATGATATGACACGCTGGTGGGAAGTCATTGACCGCACGACCGGAGAAGTACTGCCGCCCAGCTTGTGGCGATATTGTGAGGAAACTGGCTGCGTTGAGATTGCTGCGCCGCAGGCATTTCATGAATATACGGTGAGCTTCCTTGCCTATATCATTTGGGACCCCGTGCACATGTATAATGCCGTAACCAATGACTGGAAGGATTTTGAACATCAGATTACCTTTGATGTGCGTCAGCCAAAGACCCACCAATATACAATGGAGCGGCTGCGTCAATTCTGTGAGGAACACCCGTATGTCAATGTCATTCGTTATACCACATTTTTCCATCAGTTTACCCTGATGTTTGATGAGCTCAAGCGTGAAAAGTATGTGGATTGGTATGGCTATTCGGCATCGGTAAGCCCCTATATTTTGGAGCAGTTCGAGCGGGAAGTGGGATATCCATTCCGTCCGGAGTATATCATTGACCAAGGATATTATAACAATCAGTATCGCGTGCCAAGTCAGGAGTTCCTTGACTTTCAGGCATTTCAACGTCGTGAGGTGGCAAAGCTTGCCAAGGAAATGGTGGATATCACACATGAATGTGGTAAGGAAGCCATGATGTTTTTAGGGGACCACTGGATTGGAACCGAACCGTTTATGCCGGAATTTTCCACAATTGGGCTTGACGCTGTGGTTGGCAGTGTGGGAAATGGCAGCACCCTGCGCCTGATTTCGGACATTCCGGGGGTCAAATATACCGAGGGACGTTTCCTGCCCTATTTTTTTCCGGATACCTTTCATGAAGGGGGAGACCCTGTCAAAGAAGCAAAGGAGAACTGGGTGACTGCAAGGCGTGCAATCCTGCGCAAGCCCATTGACCGCATTGGATATGGCGGGTACTTAAAGCTTGCATTGGATTTTCCGGAGTTTATTGACTATGTAGAGGACGTGTGCAACGAATTTCGAGAGCTGTATGAAAATGCACGAAATACCACTCCCTATTGTGTCAAAACCGTCGCAGTTCTGAATAGCTGGGGGAAAATTCGAAGCTGGGGCTGTCATATGGTACATCATGCCCTGTACCAAAAACAGAATTATAGCTATGCAGGCATTATAGAAGCACTTTCCGGCGCACCGTTCGATGTAAAATTTATTTCCTTTGCAGATTTGAAGGAAGATGCAGGAATTTTGGATTTGGTAGATGTCATCATCAATGTGGGAGACGGAGATACCGCGCATACTGGCGGTGCAGTCTGGGAGGACGCACAAATTACGGCAAAGATTCGTGCATTTGTACACAACGGAGGCGGATTTATCGGCGTGGGTGAACCGTCTGGTCATCAGTATCAGGGACACTATTTACAGCTTGCCAGCATGATGGGCGTAGAAAAAGAAACAGGATTCACCCTCAATTATGACAAGTATAATTGGGAGGAGCATAGCGGACATTTCATTTTGCAGGATATCACAAAGCCTGTGGACTTTGGTGAGGGTAAAAAAAGCATATATGCCTATGAAGGAACAGAAATTCTGGTACAGCGGGAAAAAGAAGTCCAGATGGCAGTCAAGGATTTTGGAAAGGGACGGTCGGTTTATATCAGCGGACTGCCATACAGCTTTGAGAACAGCCGCATTTTGTACCGCAGTATTCTTTGGAGCACCCACAGCGAGACAGAGCTGAAGCATTGGTTTAGCACAAACTTTCATACAGAGGTACATGCGTATGTCAAAAATGGAAAGTATTGTGTGGTCAATAACACCTATGTGCCGCAGGATACTGTGGTATATCGCGGCGATGGAAGCAGCTTTGCACTGCATTTGGAGGCGAACGAGATTCGCTGGTATGAAATGTAAGACAGGCGGAGAGAATCAAGGGAAACATTGCTTTTTTATTGCATTTTTTTGTATTTTGCTTTATAATAAAGCGTGATTGACAGGATATGATACAGGAGTTGAAAAAGCAATGATGACAAAATTTCTTTTGGCACTCAATCGGCTGTTCCCTCTGCCCGTACACCCCTTTAATTTGCAGAATGAGGGAAAAGAAAGCTATGCAATGTGGCAGTATGAGCGCGGCGCCAACACGATTGCATTTTATACAGAACGGTATACACCAGAAGAAATGTTTCGCGATAAGGTCGTTCTCGATGTTGGGTGCGGCGCTGGTGGAAAGACCATGTATTATGCTTCGCAGGGCGTTGCCAAGATTGTTGGCATGGATATTGTTTCGCATTATCAGGAGGAAGCAGAGGCACTGGCAAGACAGCTTGGCTATGCAGACCGCTTTACTTTTGTTGCAGGAGATGCCGCACAGACTGGATTTGAGGCAAACAGCTTCGATACCATCATTATGAATGATGCAATGGAGCACGTGGATAGGCCGGACTTGGTTTTGGCAGAGGTGCGCCGAATTCTGAAGCCGGGCGGCAGATTGTATGTCAATTTCCCACCATACTATCACCCTTTTGGTGCGCATCTATCCGATCTCATTGCAATTCCGTGGGTGCACATGTTCTTTTCTGAGGATACCTTGGTGGCAGCCTATAAGGAACTGTGTAAAACGGTTCCAGATGGAGACAATCGTATCGCATTCCGTATTTCCAAAAATGCACAGGGAAAAGAGTATTTTTCTTATATCAATCACATGACCATCAAACGCTTTGACGGACTGCGGGCACAAGCTGGTCTCAAGCAGGCGTATTATCGGGAAGTGCCGCTGAGGGGATTCTTAAAGCCCTTTGCAAAGCTCCCGTTGCTCAAAGAGTGTTTTGTGAAGATGGTTGTTTGTGTGTTTGAAAAAGAATCCTGATTCCAAGAGACGAACTGCTTTGTGGTTCGTCTCTTTTTTATCAGAAATAGGAAGCAATGACCTGTTTCGACTTTTCTTGTGGGGGCTATGCCAAAAAGAAGAGAAGAAAAATGTACAATATGCTGAAAAGATGGAATCAGATTGACAATATATTTGGAGGAGTATATAATATAGCCATAATTTGTAAATTGGATTTACTAATAAATCTAATAAACAAGTAATTGAAACAAACAAACGAGGGGAAATCAGGAGGAGCTTATGAAAAGACGATTGAGACATGGCGTGAGTTTGCTGTTGGCTGCCTGCATCACAACAAGTACATTCGGGGGAGCTCTTGCAAATGCAGAATCCACCGGATACAAAATTGAGGATTTTGCAAATGTGCTGGACGTCACTGCACGATTGGATTATGAGCCGTATGGATACTACTCTACGAGCAGATACAATGCCTTTTCCGACATGGGAGCATGGCATGGGTATCATTTGCATGCACTAGATGCGCTCAGCTCTTATGGCGGATTTGCAGGACCCCATATCATTGTGCAAGATGTTGGAATGAATTTGTCGGATTGCATCAGCCGTCTGGAGCTGTCGCAGGCAGATGGAACGAAAATAGACCTTACAGGCGCAAGACCCTATATGGCATACTATCCGGGACGACTCGTGCAATATTATGAGGTACGAGATGAATATAAGGTAACCTTGGAATTGATTTTCGTGAGTGGAAGAACAAATTTGGTTCGTGCACAGATTGAAAACTATCAGGATAAACCGCTGGTTCTGAATGTTGGCTGGAGTGGTCGTGTATTTTCGGAAAATAAAATGGGGACAAAAACATATCCGACCAATGTTACCCTAGGAACGGCAGAAAATGGTGTGCAGGTTTCCTTTGCAGAAGGAAGCAAGGGCTGGACAACAACACCGGAAATGAAATATACAATTCGGCACAGTGAGCCAGTCAGCACACAAATTGCGGACAATAAGCTGAGCTATGTGTCAAAAGCATCAAAGCCAGTTACCATCACAAAGGGCAAACCATATATCACCTATACCACGGAAAGCTTTACGTTTACGAAGGAAGAGGCAGACAAGGAATCCAAAACGGTTCAGACATTGCTGGCAAAACCCGAAAAGGCGTTTGCGGATAACCGCACCAGATGGGAGGGGTATCTGGATAAGACCTTTGATAAGGCAGATGATGTGGCAAAACCATATAAGAATGCAACGGTAAAGGCGATGGAGACGCTGATTACAAACTGGAGAAGTCCAGCAGGTATGTTCAAGCACAGCGGATTAACACCGTCTATGTCGTATAAGTGGTTTAATGGCGTTTGGGGCTGGGATACATGGAAAAATGCAGCTGGTATTGCTGCATTTGACCCTGAGCTTGCAAAGGACGGAATTCGCTGCATGTTTGATTATCAGATTCAGCCGACTGACCCGGTAAGACCGCAGGACGCTGGTACGATTTTTGATTGCTTCAGCTATCCAGAGGATTCCGGAAACTATCGCAATTCAAAACCGCCGCTCTCTGCATGGGGCGTTTGGAAGGTGTATCAGGAATCTCAGGATAAGGCATTTTTGAATGAGATGTATCCAAGGTTGACGGCATATCATAACTGGTGGTATACTAACCGTGATACAGACCAAAATGGTGTGGCTGAGTATGGTGCGATGGTAGATGACCTCCATTACCAAAGAGATGATAAGAAACAGATAAAAAAAGATAAAGATGGAAAGCCTCTGCTCGATGTAGCAGCAATCATTGAGGCAGCTGCGTGGGAAAGCGGAATGGACAATGCAACTCGCTTTGATCAGGAGGGCAGCGGCAAAGATGACATTGGTGTTCAGGTATTTGAAAACACCGACAAGAGTGGAAAGGTGATTGGATATTCCATCAATCAGGAATCTGTGGATTTGAATGCAATGCTGTATGCAGAGAAAGCATTCTTAAAATCAATTGCTTTGGAAATTGGTAAGACCGAAGATGCCAAGAAGTACGAGAGTGAAGCAAAGAAATTAGCTGAATATATCAATGCGAATATGTGGGATGAAAAGACCGGATTCTATTATGATTTGCAAATCAGCAAAGATGGGACGCAGAAAAAGCTGTTGACCAACCGTGGAAAGGGTACAGAAGGCTGGATGCCGCTTTGGGCAAAGCTTGCGCCTGAAAACCGTGCACAAAAGGTTAAGGACAACATGATGGATTCAGGTAAGTTTAATCTTCGCGTGCCTATGCCAACTGCTTCGGCAGATAATGCAAAGTTTAACCCATATCGTTACTGGAGAGGACCCGTGTGGCTGGATCAGGCGCTGTATGGAGTAGAAGCATTGCAGAATTATGGGTATGAAGCAGAAGCAAAAGCATTGGCATATAAACTCTTTGATGGTGCAGAGGGACTCCTGACAGATGGTCCAATTCATGAAAACTATAATCCGGTTACAGGAGAAGGATTGCACACAAAGAACTTCAGTTGGTCGGCTGCGGCATATTATATGCTTTATCAAAATGCCTTAGCAGAAACCAATCCATCAACTCAGACTGGAATCCCGATGAAGTAAATGAGGGAAAAGGGTGCTGTACCAAAGCGGACAGCACCCTTTTTGTGATGTAAAACCACTCGCTAGGCGAGTGGTTCAAAAAAAGGCTATTGCCGAAGATGAAGAAATAAAAACTCCTTTTGCTATAATAAAGAAGC
>JAGZIN010000051.1 GCA_018366195.1 Butyricicoccus pullicaecorum
AATTATGAAAGCTATCGTTTGCGTAAAGCAGGTTCCCGATACTTCCGGTAAGGTGGCTGTCAATCCGGACGGCACCCTGAACCGTGCATCTATGGCAACTATTATTAACCCCGATGACAAGAATGCAGTAGAAGCTGCACTGGCACTCAAGGACAACACCGGCTGTGAGGTCGTTGTTGTAACCATGGGTCCCCCACCGGCAGAAGGCATGCTGCGTGAGCTGCTCGCAATGGGCGCAGACCGCGGTGTTCTGGTTTCTTCCCGTGAGTTCGGCGGTTCTGATACCTTCGCAACCTCCCAGATTCTCGCTGCTGCAATCAAGAAGGTTGGCGTTGGCGATGGAGACGTTGTGTTCTGCGGACGTCAGGCAATCGACGGTGATACCGCACAGGTTGGCTCTCAGATTGCTGAGAAGCTGGACATCCCACAGATTTCCTATGCAGCAGAAATCAAGGTTGAGGGCAGCAAGGTAACCGTAAAGCGTATGCTCGAGGACGGTTACATGACCATTGAGGCACCGACTCCGTGTCTGCTGACCTGCATCAAGGAGCTCAACGAGCCTCGCTATATGTCTGTTGGCGGTATTTTCGACTGCTATCAGAAGCCAATCGAGGTTTATGATTACAATACACTCAAGGACGATCCGCTCATCGAAGTAGACACCATCGGTCTCAAGGGCTCCCCAACCAATGTATTCAAATCCTTCACACCACCGCAGAAGGGTCAGGGTCGTATGCTTGAGGGCGCAGACAAGAATACTGCTGCTGAGCTGGCTGCTGAGCTCGTCAAGAAGCATATCATCTGATTGAAAGGAGATTCTTACAATGGCTGAATTTAACAATACAAATCTGGCTGATTTCTCCGGCGTGTGGGTGTTCTGTGAACAGCGTCAGGGCGAACTCCAGCCAACCGTACTGGAGCTCATCTCTGAGGGCCGCAAGCTGGCAGACGACATGGGCGTAGAGCTGTGCGGTCTGCTGTTGGGTGATAACGTTGCCGGCATGGCAAAGGAGCTCGGCGCTTACGGTGCAGACAAGGTTTATGTTTGCGAAGACCCCAAGCTCGGCATTTACACCACCGATGCGTATGCAAAGGTGATTTGCGACGTGGTAATGGAAAAGAAGCCGGAAATCTTCCTGATGGCTGCAACCAACATTGGTCGTGATTTGGGCCCGCGCTGTGCAGCACGCCTGCACACCGGTCTGACCGCTGACAGCACCCATCTGGACGTTGATGTAGACAAGTACGTTGCATTCCTCAAGGAGAATTCCACTCTGCCAGATGCACAGTATGCAAATATCAAGCAGGACGACCGCAACCTCAAGATGACCCGTCCGGCATTCGGCGGTCACCTGATGGCTACCATCATCTGCCCGCGTTTCCGTCCGCAGATGGCAACCGTTCGTCCGGGTGTTATGAAGAAGGGCGTTTACGACGAGGCAAAGGCAAACGCTGTTCAGGTAGAAAAGCTGCCAGTTGTACTGTCCGATGCAGATATCAAGACCAAGGTGCTTGAAATCGTGAAGGAAGCAAAGGAAATGGTTGACCTCACCGGTGCAGAGGTAATCGTATCGGTTGGCCGCGGCATTTCCAAGAATGTAGAGGAAGGCATCAAGCTGGCAAAGGAGCTTGCAGCAGAGTTCAATGGCGGCGTTGTAGGCGGTTCCCGTGCTGCAACCGATGCAGGCTGGCTGACCGTTGACCATCAGGTTGGTCAGACCGGTAAGAC
>JAGZIN010000017.1 GCA_018366195.1 Butyricicoccus pullicaecorum
CGGCTGGCAGATCGTATTACACGTTTGACGTGTCCGCGAGGATCAGAGGGCTTTGCCCGCATGTGAAATACCCCCGGCTTTGCCGGGGGATATTTATTTTATAGTACCTTGATGATTTCAAGTGCAACAGCTTTGGCTAAAAGCGGTGGTACCGCATTGCCAACCTGAGTATACTGAGGAACTTCTTTTCTGCGAAGAAGCCCTCCAGTTGTCCGCTTTCCTAAGAATTCGAAAGAATCATCGAATGATTGGCATCTTGCCATCTCTCTTACACTGAACGTCCTCGGTTCCCAGGGGCTAATATAATCATCTGCAATCGTTACAACGGTGGCAGATGGTTGATCCGGTGCCCATCTCTGTCGAATGTTCTTTTTTGTAAGCAGAATCTCGGCTTGTTCTTTTGTCGCTCCAGAGTGCTTGAACAAACTGACAACTTCCTCGGCATTCATCCCAAACTTATCGCAGCAAAGAGCAATAAGAGAGGGCTTGTCAGAAATGTCAACACCTTTTTCCATTACTCGCCGTTTGAGATAGGTTCCTGTTTCTCCTGGCATAAACAGTTCAAATCTTTCTTTCACGATGTCTGTTTGCTTCGAAAGCTCACTACAGGTAGTCGACTTAGCAGCAATCGGCTTTCCATCAATACCAGGGGTACGTCCATTGATGCTATCCATTTGATACTGAGTTGGGACAGGATTAACGCTGATTCTTTTATCGGTGTCGGTAATAAGGTCGCCAATGGCTTCAAGCAATGTTACACGATTTTCGGGCTTTACAGTTGGCTCAGGGTATTGAGGTGGAGTAAGCCCTCTACGATATCCCATAAAAATAATTCTATTTCTTCTCTGGGGAACACCATAGTCGGCGGCGTTCAAAATTCTTGGCTCAAGTGTGTCATACCCTATTTCGTTCAACTCACTGCGAAGAATATCAGGGGTAACGCTTCCATCGGGATACGCAATCCCCGTAATACCAACATACCCCATAAATTGCATATCAACAAAACCCTCAACATTTTCAAGAACAATGTACTTGGGCTTAATCTCATTGATAACACGAACATATTCTCCAAAAAGCATATTTCTCGGGTCTGACTTATCTCTGCGCCCAGCTCTTGAAAAGCCCTGACAACTTGGTCCCCCAATCATCAAATCGATTTCTGGGATTTCATTGCTCCGAAAAATTTCTAATGCTGCAATATGCTTACGAATATCATCGCCAGTAAGGTTTCGGATGTCGGAACGCTCAAACCAGGTGTTTTTTCCTTGAATTAAACCGAGTTGCTCGTGCCGGTGCTTGTAGGTGACTTCGACCATGTCGCTGATATCTGAACTAAAGAGAATATGAAAGCCTGCCTGAATCAGTCCCTCAGAACAGCCGCCTGCACCGCAGAATAAATCTACTGCATAAGGCATATCCACAACTCCTTTCCAATTTATTATGAATAGATACTACCATACACAGCCCCAAAAGTCCAGGACTTTTTGCATGGTAGTCCTCAATTATTTATCATATTGTATCTACAAAATCCAGGCCTGATATTGCTGATTTTTTATTCCTTACAGACATTTTAGATATTCATGTTTATAAAGAGCGGTATATCGCAAAATACACCGCGCTTTGGATATCAAAAATCTTCCTCGGTAATAATACGCAGAATCAGATTATTGATTACTTTATTCTCTTTAATACTTTCTTCGACTTGTTCAAGCCACATCTCTTCATTTTCTTTATCAAACGCTTCCAGTTCGGTACGCTGCTCCGGCGATAAGCCCTTGTATCGCTGCTCAAAATATTCTGCACGTTCTTTCTGGGTCTGTGAATCCTGCGATATCTGTCGGGAATGTATCCGGCACTAACTTTCCTTGTCTTGTCAGCCAAGCCAAGGCATCAATGAATCCCATCATGTACGTAAGGCGTTCTTTTGACGTTAAATAGAAGTTCTCTGTCTTTAGGTACTTTGTACGGGGAGACTGTCCAAACGCCTTGTAAAGCCCCTTATCGCTTTCTAAGAGTATTCTAAGACCGTCATGGTACTGCTCGTAGTTATCAAGCACCATACTTTTCAACGTATATAATTCGTCCGAGTTCATTTCAATCCCTCCAATGTAGTTTATAACATAAATTATAACATAAATTATAACATATAAATCACATCTATGGAAACATAAAATCTAACATAGAAGTGATTTAGCATGAAAGAGGAAAAATTGATAATCCACCCGAAACGTCCCAAGGGGGATGACGGGTATAAGACCTTTTCCGTTCGTATCAGAGAGGACATTGTGCAGCGCATTGATGAAATATCGGCTCAGACAGGGCGTAGCCGAAATGAACTGATTGGTATACTGTTGGAGTTTTCATTAGACCGTTGTTCCATCGAACCCAAGTAACAAAAAATCACAGGCAGCTCCTTTGCGTAATGCAGTAGGAATCGCCTGTGATTTTCTTATTTTCCGTATCGTTTGATATCCACCTGTGACAGCGTGTGGACGGTGGCTTTAAGCGTTCTCAAATGCTCCCGAGCTGTTTTATAGTCCTTATGAGCCATGTAATCCTCAATCAGCTCTACATTGTCCTTCACAATCATGTCCATCTGCTCCAATGCAGATTTCAGCCCTAAAATACGTTCAAAGTCTGTATAACGGGATTCGCCTTTTTCTGCCGGAGGTTCATTTTCCTCGCATTGTAAGGGGAATGTGTCAGTCCACTCTTGCAGCTCGGCTTGTGTGATATCTCCGTTCTCCCATTTGCGTCTCTTGTTATACCACGCTTCTAATGCTTGAAGAATCACTTCATTTTTGGTTTGGAGAGCATATTTAGGCTCTTGCGGAAGTTCGATGGGAACAAGGTCGTATTTCTCGGACAGTTCAAACAAGATGTGTACAGTATCATTATAGCTGTCAATCTGGCGGTCAATAAGTGTTTCTACTGGCACGCCGAGTCTTTGAGCGATTGATTCTAACTTATCTCTTGAAGCTTGACGGTATCCGATTTCATAGTTCCTTATAGCAGCTTCATTTACCCCTAAAGCAGTTGCCAATTCAACAACAGATATCTTTTTCTGCGAACGGATTCGTCTGATTTTCAGTCCAGTGCCCAGACGCCTTTCTGACTTTTTATCACTTAAAAATATATCCCAAAAGCTCATTGCCCTTCCTCCCAACTGTGTTGCTATAGCAATACACCTTAAATGATAGCATTATTCTATGTAGAAATCAAGGATAACCATTCGTATTCGGCTTAAATACATTCATCCGTAACGTTTCCGTTATAATCGTGTTGACAACGGCTGTGTACAGTAGTACAATAATAAACGTAACGAAAACGTTACGATTAAAATGAGCCGTGTTCAATCAGTAATAACAAAGGAGATGAATACTATGGCAGGAGTAACCCCGTCTATCATGGAGTGTCGCAACTACTCTGTGCAGGACATTATGAACATCTATGGTGTCGGAGAGGAAAGTGTCCGCAACTTTATCAAAAAGCATCAGAAAAACAATGATTTTCGTGTATTCATGGTGGGGAAATATCTTCGTATCGACAAGAACAGTTTTGAAGATTGGTATAACAATCATCCGAACGAGTTCTAACGTCTGGTATGGGCAGAAAACCTAAGAAGAAAGACATAGCTGAATATTTGTGGCATAGCGAGCCAACCAAAATTAACGCTACCAATGACAACTGGCGCATCCGCTACGGGTATCTTGATTCCGAGGGTAAGGAACACCAGACCACCGAAACAGTGAACAACGAACGTGCGAAAAACCAGTTCGTATCCTATCTTCTGCTCTGTGAAAAGGAACATAAGGCCGCCAAGGGCATAACGGTAGCTTCCAAAGTTGATAAAACAGAGATAGAGACTGTTGAACAGCTCTTGTATGCCTATGCCGAGCATACCAAGTATCTACATACCATCGGAGACAGATATGGGTGGGACGAGGGCACTTACAGAGCGAATATCGGTAAGATTCGTAATACATTGTTCCCGTGTTTGGTTCATTCCCTATATGGAAAATAACCCGTGTCGATATGAGACAGGGGTTCAAGGATATGCTTCAATTACCGCAAGCCAACGGGAATCATAAGGCAAATGGAGCAAGGGTATCACAGCGTACTGTTTATGATTGCAAGAAAATCATCAGCCGAGCATTCAAGTACGCTACGGATGATTTGGAGCTTATCACAGAAAACCCCATGTTGGGTGTTACTGTGAAGCAGCCGAAGTCCGGCAGACGTGAGGTGTGGACGGAGGAACAGTTTAATTTTGCGTATGATAACTGTTCCAATCCACAGCTAAAGCTTCTAATCAGCCTTATGATTGCACTGAGCAGCCGTATTGGAGAATGTCTCGCCTTAACATGGTCAGATGTATACGATAACGAGGATAAGCACGAATCGTCCTATATTCGTGTCTACAAGCAGTTGGTCTACCGTTCTGAGAAATTTATTGAAGAAACAAACGGTCGAGGGATTCTCAAAGTATTCGACCAAGTTCGCAGCACCCGACCGGATGCAAAGAGACGAGCAGTTTTCCATGTTACCAAGACAGAAAAGGAAATCGAAGCAAAGACGGACAGAATCTATGTAGCACCGGAAGTCATTTTCATGCTCCGTGATTACAAGCTTGTTCAGAATCAGCATAAGCAGCTTGCAGGAGACAGCTACATTGATGATGATTTGATATTTGCTCACGAGAATGGCACGCATATCAGTTCGCAATACGCCGATGATATGTTCAGTGCGTTATATAAGCCTTTGGGACTTCCAAGGGTAGACCTGTATAGCCTAAGACACTTCTCTATCACAAAGAAATTGGCGATTAACGGGCATGACTATGTAAGCTTGGCAAAAGATACCGCTCACCGCCAGTTGGGGACGATACAGGACTATTACGAAACGCCGGAGGACAGCGTTAGAATTGATACAGCAAAAGCGATTGGAAAATTCCTTGTCCGCTCTGATGAATCGGATTCTGAATCCAAAGTGACACTCTCTCTGGAAGATGAAGATTTTGCAAAAAAGCTTGAGGAAGTAGCTTCTGATTCAGCCGGAAAACAGATGCTTGAGTTTGCCATTGCTATGTACGAAAAAAATAATTCGGATAAATAACGGTCATTCAACACCAACCGTATGGAACACCGCTAATCACCCAAAAATTCGGCTACTGTACAAAATCGCTAATTTTACTGTATAATATAAGCGATACGAAATACACGAACCATGATTCCCTTGCAGCAATAAAAGAGAAAAACCTCTCCAAGCGAAGCTTGATTATTTTTTCTTTTACTGCTCAATAAAAAAGCCGAAAACCCTTGAAAACAAAGGCTTTCGGCGTTATTATCTGGCGCGCCAAAAGGGATTCGAACCCCCGGCCTTCCCCTTAGGAGGGGGACGCTCTATCCAACTGAGCTATTGGCGCGTATATCAAATGAAATTGTAAATAGTGAGGATTGAACAACCGCTTAGGAGGCGAATGCTCTATCCTGCTGAGCTACAGAGACATATACAATTGGGGACATAGGAAGATTGCCAGAGGAAGATTTCTGAACAGAAAGTAGATATCTTTGAAATGCCAACACCTATCACTATATTTTTTAATAATACCGTATTTTTTCTGAAAAGTCAATGGTTTGCGAGCGATTTGCATGGGATTCTAGAAAAACTGGTAAACTTTATTGTTTTTTATAGATTGAACGGCTGTCAAATGTTTTATTTTAGGCGCAATTGTGATATGATAACAGAGATAGGACTGGTGATGTCCACTTGTGAGTAAAGCCTGTGGAAAAGGAAGTGACGATTTGATGGAAATGAAGATTACCGAAACTGTATTGCGTGATGCCCAACAATCGCTGATGGCAACCCGAATGCCGCAGTCAGATTTTGAGGCAATTCTAGATCAGATGGATACAGCGGGATACTATGCAATTGAATGTTGGGGGGGGGCAACCTTCGACTCCTGCCTGCGCTATTTGACAGAAGACCCATGGGAGCGCCTGCGCACCATTAAAAAGCACATGAAGCGGACGAAGCTGCAAATGCTGCTGCGTGGTCAAAATCTGCTTGGGTATCATCATTATTCAGATGATACCGTTCGGCGCTTTGTGCGTGCAGCGGTAGAAAATGGAATTGATATCATTCGAATTTTTGATGCGCTCAATGATTTGCGCAATATCCGAACAGCAGTGGAGGCGTGCATCGAAGCAGGAGGACATGCGCAGGGGGCGATTTGCTATACCTTATCTCCGATTCACAATCTGGAGCTGTATGTTGGGCTTGCCAAGGAGATTGAGCAGATGGGCTGTCAGTCGTTGTGTATTAAGGATATGGCTGGTATTATGAGCCCCAAGGAATGTTTTGACCTAGTCAGCGCCATCAAAAAGGAAATCCAGATTCCGATATTCGTACACACCCATATGACCACGGGACTTGCAGCGATGACATATCTAAAGGCAGCAGAGGCAGGCGCGTCCGGAATTGACACGGCAACGGCTTGTTTTTCCGGCGGTACCAGTCAGCCGGCGACCCAAACCATGGTCTATACCTTGGAGCAAATGGGAATTTCGTGCGGAACCGATGCTGCTGCGCTCAAGAAAATTAATGATTTCTTTGTTCCGGTACAGAAGAAGTTTTTGGAGGACGGAATTTTCGACCCCTATGTGCTGATTACAAAGACCGATGTATTGACCTATCAGATTCCGGGCGGCATGTTATCCAATCTGGTTGCACAGCTCAAGGCACAAAATGCAATCAATCGCTTGGAGGAGGTGCTGGAAGAAACTCCTCGTGTACGTGCAGACTTGGGATATCCGCCGCTGGTGACGCCATTGAGCCAGATGGTTGGAGTGCAGGCTGCGGTCAATGTCCTGATGGGAGAGCGCTATAAGAATATTGGAAAAGAAATCAAGGCATATATCCGTGGGGAATATGGCAAAGCACCTGGTAAGATTGATTCGGCACTGGCACAGAAGGTGCTGGAGGGAGAAGCGCCAATTACAGGACGGTATGCAGATACTTTGGAGCCAGAGTTTCCAAAGGCAAAGGAAGAGCTTGGAAATCGTGCAGAAAATGACTTAGATGTGTTATCCTATATTACATTCCCGCAGCAGGCAGAGCAATATTTTGCAGAACGCGAGCGAAAGCGTGCGTTGGTTGCGCCATATAGTATTGAGGAGGTGCAATAATGGGTAAGCTCACACCAGAGGCGCTGCTGATTGCAGCTTCCGGCATTGTGATTGTCTTTCTGGTACTCGCAGCTTTATGCTTTCTGATTCCGATTACCTCTCGTCTTGTGCGTGCATTTGCAGAGGACCCGTTTTCTTCTCAGCAATCTCAACAAACACAACAGACAAAGCCGACGGCAGAGCAGTCCAAGCCCGCTCCTGCACCCGTGCAGGAAGCAGCGCCCTCTGCGTATGGCGGAGAAATCCTGCTGGTTGATGTGGACGAGAAGACAGCAGCTTGTGTGATGGCGATTGTAAGCCATGAGACTGGAATTCCAGTATCTGAGCTTATATTCAAAAAGATTAAGGCACTTTGATAGAGGGAGAGCATCAGCCATGAAATATGTTGTTACATTAAATGGAAATAAATATGAGGTCGAAGTGGAACGCGGTCAGGCGACTGCGGTCTATGTGGGACAATCAACGAAAAGCGTACAAACACCACAATCTGCCGCTCCAGCAGCACCCGCTTCTGCTCCAGCAGCTCCTGCGTCAGCAGCAGTCCCTGCTTCCGCACCGGCCGCGCCTGCCGCAGCCGGAGAGGAGATTATGGCACCTATGCCGGGCACCATTCTGGACGTCCGCTGCCAAGCTGGAAAAACCGTTCAGGCGGGAGATGTGCTGTTTATTTTAGAGGCCATGAAGATGGAAAATGAGATTTGTGCATCACGAGATGGTACCATTACCGCTGTGTCTGTCAATAAGGGCAGCACGGTAGAAACGGGTACCCCTCTGTGTACCATTTCTTAAAGGAGGAGCGGTGTAATGGAATTCTCCTTTATTGGAACGCTGGAACAGATTTTTAGACAATCTGGATTTGCAGCGCTCGCAGAGAACCCGCGCAATCTCATTATGCTGGTGATTGCCTGTGTTCTTTTATACATGGGTATTGTGAAAAAATTTGAACCGTTGTTGCTGGTTCCCATTGCTTTTGGGGTACTGATGGCGAACTTTCCACTGACCGGACTGTTGAACCCGCCAGATGCCAACGGAAATGTGGGCTTGTTTTGGGTCTTTTATCAGGGTGTACAATATGCGGTGTATCCCTCCATTATTTTTCTCGGAATTGGCGCAATGACGGATTTTGGACCGCTGATTGCGCGTCCTTCCTCTATGCTGTTGGGTGCTGCAGCACAGTTCGGCATTTTTTCGGCATTTCTGTTGGCACTTGGTTTGGGATTTCCGGAAAAGGTTGCCGCAGCAATCGGCGTGATTGGTGGGGCAGATGGACCAACCGCGATTCTGACAGCGTCCAAGCTTGCTCCCGAATTTTTACCACCCATTGCGATTGCAGCATACTCGTACATGGCACTGATTCCGATGATTCAGCCTCCGCTCATGCGTCTGTTGACGACCAAGAAAGAGCGTGAGGTCAAGATGGAGCAGCTGCGAAAGGTTTCCAAGGCAGAGAAGATTGCATTCCCGATTATTGTGGCACTGTTTGTGATTTTGCTGCTTCCGGAGACTGCACCGCTCATTGGTATGCTGATGCTGGGCAATCTGTTCCGAGAGTGCGGCGTTGTAGATCGTCTGTCAGATACGGCACAGAACGCCCTCATCAATATTGTAACCATCTTTCTGGGATTGTCTGTTGGGTGTAAGGCAACTGCAGATACCTTCCTGAGAAAGGAAACCCTGATGATTATTGGTTTGGGTCTGCTGGCATTCCTGCTGTCTACGGCGGGCGGATTGCTTTGCGGAAAGCTGATGTATTATTTGTCAGGCGGGAAAATCAATCCGCTCATTGGCTCTGCTGGTGTTTCCGCAGTTCCCATGGCAGCGCGTGTATCACAGATTGAAGGGCAGAAGGCAAATCCTGCAAACTTCTTGCTGATGCATGCAATGGGGCCAAATGTTGCAGGTGTTATCGGTTCTGCAATTGCAGCAGGCTTTATGATTAAGGTATTTGGCGGCTAAGCTCTCATTGTTTGGGTGTTGAGGTCTGAAGGCATTATGCTTTCAGACCTCTTTGCATATAGATAAGGTTTCGCACTGAAAAACATCACATAAGATTCGAAAAAGAATAGGGATAAAACCTTATTTCTGGTATAATGTTTGTAAGCATGTGGGTATAATAGAAAGGCGGAAGGTTATATGCGTTTTTTGACAGTCGGACAGATGGCAAAGCTCAATCATGTTTCTGACCAGACGCTGCGGCTGTATGACCGCATCGGGCTGCTCTCTCCAAGCGTGCGCGGAGAAAACGGATATCGTTACTATGAGCTGCGTCAAAGTGCGGTATTGGATATCATTCAGTATATGAAGAGTTTGGGGATTTCTTTGCAGGAAATCAAAGCACAGCTCGAACGTCAGGATCTTGATTGGATTGAATCTGTTTTGCGTGAGAAACAGCGTCAAACGCAGGAGAACATGCATCGGCTCAAGTGTCAGCACAGTGCACTGACCCGCACGATTGAAAGCATTGCCCGCTATCGCACAGCACCGCCGGATGGCACCTTGCAGATGGAATATATTGGTGAGAGACAAATGTATGTAGTGGATACCGGTGTGAACGTATATGAGCATAATACAGAAACTTATGAGGAAATGCTGCGGGATTTACAAGACTGCCTGATGCGGGACAAATTGCCGCAAATCTATTTCTGCAATGCAGGAACCATTTTGCGCAAGGAAAATTTTATGACCGGACGGTTTTGCGCCACAGAAGTTTTTGTGTTTGTAGATCGGGAATTTGTACCAGAGACTTTGACTTGTTCCATTCCGGCAGGTAATTATGCCTGTATTTATTGTGATGATTTTTACAAGGAGAAAAAATATATGAATCGGCTGCTTGCGTTTATCCACGAAAACGGGTGTGAGGTATGCGGGGATTATCTGTGTGAATCCATTGCGGATATTCCGGCTGCACAGTGGGGAGAGAGGAAGCTGTTTCTGCGACTTCAGGTTCCCGTGAAATATCGCTAAAAAACATGTTAAAAATTTGTCAATTATGCGCCTTGACCTTATACTTCGGATAACCTTTATACTGTGAAGCAGGACGGGAGGAACCGTCCCCAATCGAAAGCTTGAAAGGAAGGGAATTCAGTTATGGTGAATTATGAAAAGATTCGTGTCGTACAGTATGGCTGTGGCAAAATGAGCAAATATATTCTGCGTTATCTATTTGAAAAGGGCGCGGAAATCGTCGGCGCGATTGATACCAATCCGGCCATTGTGGGAATGGACGTTGGCGACTTTGCAGAGCTTGGCGTCAAGCTGAATGTACCGATTCGTTCCGATGCAGATGCGGTTCTGGACGAATGTGATGCAGATATTGCAGTGGTAACGCTTTTCAGCTTTATGTCGGATATGGAACCGCATCTGGAAAGATGCCTTTCCCGCGGTATCAATGTCGTAACAACCTGCGAAGAAGCAATCTATTCATGGACAACGGCATCAGCAGTGACCAATCGTTTGGATAAGCTGGCAAAGGAAAATCACTGCACCATCACAGGCACGGGCATGCAGGATATTTTCTGGATTAATATGGTTGGCATGGTTGCTGGAGGCGTGCATCATATCGAAAAGATTGAAGGCGCAGTCAGCTACAATGTAGAAGATTATGGCTTGGCACTGGCAAAGGCGCATGGCGTTGGTCTGACTCCGGAGGAGTTTGAGGAGCAGATTGCGCACCCGGAAACCTTAGAGCCTTCCTATGTTTGGAATTCGAACGAGGCACTGGCAAATAAGCTGGGGCTCACCATCAAATCAATTAGTCAAAAATGTGTTCCCTATTTCTATGACGGTGATTTGTGGAGTGATACGCTCGGCGCAACCATTCCGAAGGGAAATTGCATTGGTATGAGCGCAGTTGTGACTGTGGAAACCTTCCAAGGACCTGTGATTGAAACACAGTGCATTGGTAAGGTGTATGGCGCAGATGACGGAGATATGTGTGACTGGAAAATTATTGGCACACCAACCACGGAGTTCCATGTGGTAAAGCCGGCAACCCCTGAGCATACCTGTGCAACAATCGTCAATCGGATTCCGACCGTACTCAATGCACCGGCTGGATATGTCACAGCCGAAAAGCTAGATGATGTCGAATATCTCACCTATCCCATGCACTTGTATCTGGATTAAGCAGAAAACGAATCGCATAGAAAAATCCCCTGCTGGAACGGCAGGGGATTTCTGGTTGTTGCAACACTGTTTTGCAAATGAGCGGACTGTTTTTGTGGTATGTTATACAAAGAGCGCTTTGATTTCGTCGATACGCCTTTCCGCCAACTGGTAACCCTCTTGATAGGCTGCTGTCAGTTTTTGGATATCCCGTTCAAAGGAATCTATGGGGTTCTGTGGGCGAAGCAATACCGTACTTTGAGGACGATGCTTGACCAGCTGCTCACACAGGCAGACTGTTTCGTTGTACCTTTTGGGACGCTGTAAAATTGCCTCAGCCATCTTCGGATAGTGTTGACGGAGAACGGCAGCCGCTGCTCGGTTTGTGCGTGTCGTTTTTTTGCGGTATCCGGCAGGCTGCGTCAGGATAATGAGATTTTTTTCATTTCCATCTTGCAGAGCCTTACGTATGGGAATCGAATCGGAAATACCGCCGTCATAATAGATTTTATTGCCAATCCGGACGGGAGGGAAATAGAGTGGAATGGCACAGGTTGCGCGCAGCATGGTGCACTTGGAGTCTAGAGCATGTCCATTCAGATATTCACAGCAGCCGGTTTCGGCGTTGGTGACCCCAACAAGGATTTTTCCGGTATAGGCGTGGAAGGTCTCCCAATCAAACGGCAGCAGCTCATTGGGAATGGTGTCAAATACAAAATCAATGCCAAAAACAGAACCTTGCTTGATATAATTTTTGGCAGACAGATATCGTTTGTCGTTGCGGTATTGGCATAGTACATCTAAATTTCTCCCTGTTTGACGAGACAAATAGGAAAAACCATTGGTAATGCCCGCGGATACCCCAATTACATAGTCAAACATGATGCCATGTGCAAGCAGTGCGTCCATGATACCGCTGGAAAAGATGGGGCGGAAGGTGCCGCCTTCTAAGATTAGTCCGGGCATGGGGATTCGTTCCTTTCAGGGGTGGGGATAAAGTCAATCAGACCGGTGACGCGGGAGGCAGCAGTCAGACGTACACGCATCGGGGTGCCGATGGTGTAGCGTATGCGAGAACGCCGTCCAATGAGCATCATTTTCTGGTCATCAAATTCATAGTCATCACCGGGAAGATCTTCCAGACGAACCAGACCTTCTACTGCATTTTGCAAGGTCACAAATACGCCGAATGCAGCAACTCCTGATATTTCTGCATCAAAATCCTGCCCAATGAACTGTTCCATATAAGCAGCAAGATAGAGCTTATCAATATCACGCTCTGCGGTATCTGCCGCAAGCTCGCGGGAGGTCGATTGGGCTGCGGCTTCTTCACAGAATATGGTGTCTGCCTTGGTATATTGCTGTCCGGAAATCGCCTTAAACAGCATGCGATGCACTGCAAGGTCGGGATAGCGCCGAATGGGGGACGTAAAGTGCAGATATTCCTTGGCTTGCAGTCCATAGTGCCCAAGACATTCGGGGTCATAGCGAGCCCGTGCCAGTGCACGTAAGAGCAGGGTAGGCAGAGCGCGCTGTTTGGGATTGTGCTTGGCGCCGTCCAGAACGGCTTGCAGCTGTGCAGTATCGTTCGGCTTTGATGGGTCTACCGAATAGCCGAACGGACGCGCAAACATGGCAAAGATGCGCAGCTTTTCGGGGTCTGGATTTTCATGCACGCGGTAAATGGTGGGATTGCTGCGTTTTTCCATAAAGGCAGCGACTGCTTCGTTCGCCGCAAGCATAAATTCCTCAATCATTTTTTCCGCATCGCCACGGGAACGGAAGGTGACAGAAATCGGCTCTCCGGTTTCGTCGGTCAGAATTTCCGCTTCGGGCAAATCAAGGTCCAGTGCGCCATGCTCCATGCGTCGTTTGCGCATGGCAAGGGAAAGCGCGTGCATGCGGTCTGCAGTTTCGGTCAGGAAAGCATATTCTTGGCGGAGTGACTGGTTTCCGTCAAAAATTTCATTGACTTTTCGATAGGTCATGCGCGCACGCGAACGAATTACGGTTTTACAAAATCGAGAACTATGGCGGCGTCCGTCTTGGTCGAATTCTATGAGGGCAGAAAAGGCAAAACGGTCAACGTCTGGGTTTAACGAGCAAATGCCGTTGGACAATGCAACCGGAAGCATCGGGACAACATGACCAGGATAATAGACCGAGGTACCGCGGCGATAGGCTTCGTCATCAAGCGGGGAACCGGCGGTGACATAATGCGATACATCGGCAATGTGTACACCGAGCAGCAGATGCCCGTTTTCAAGCGGCTTGAGTGAAATGGCATCGTCGAAGTCGCGTGCGTCATCGCCGTCAATGGTGAAAATCAGCTCGTCCCGCAAATCCATACGCAGTGCAGATTCTGCGGAATCCACGGTATCCCCACACGCCTCCGCTTGTTTGAGGGCTGCATCGGGGAAAGGCACAACAATACCATTTTCATGCAGAATGGAGGCAATGGAGGCGTCCATTGTACCATTTTTGCCAAAAACTTTCACAATTGCGCCCTGTGCGGCAAGGCGTCCATTACCGCGCAGTATCATCTTGACAGCAACACGGTCTCCGGGCTGTGCGTCCAAAACACGGTTTTTGGGAATGACGATTTCGGGATATTTTTTGGATAATGGACGTACCAATACACTTTTGCCCCGTTTCATGACCGTACCCACAACTTCGTCCTGACATAAGGTCAGGATACGCAAAACTTCGCCTTCCTGTTTGTGTCCGCGTGCGGAGTCGATGAGATGAATGAGTACACGGTCACCCTGCCATGCGTTTCCGGTTGCATAGGGGGGGATAAAGATATCCTCGGACGCACCGGGGGATTCCGGGGTCACAAAACCGAAGCCGCGGTCGGTTGCGTGAAAGATACCAGTAAGGCAGCCATAGTGTTCGGCGTGAGCATAACGGTTTTTTTTATTTTTTAAGATTTTTCCGTCTGCGGACAAACGGTCGAGTGACTCTCGAATTTGCTGTTTGGAGTAAGTCGGCAGATATTTTTTGAGTTCCTCTGCACGGGCGGGACGTTCGAGTAGTGTATAGAGCCTTGTATCCAGTTCGTTCATAAAAAAGCCCTCCTTCTCCGCTGGTTATAATTTTATTCTATCACAGCATGTTGTATTTTCAAGCCGAAATACCGCATTTTCAGGGGACAAAATACATTTTATGTGAAGTGTAATCGGTCTGGTTTTTATAGTTTCGCACGCAGCTTCAAAGAGGCAAAAGAATCATTGACCATTTGCGCAAAATGCGCTATGATGAAAGAAATCTGAAGAAATGAAGGTGTGTTTTGTGATAGATTATATGGTCTTGGGTGTCATTGCTGCACTGATATTGTTTGCATGGCGGGTCATTCGTATTCAAAAACAGGAAAGCACGGGCTGTTGTCATGGTTGTCATGAATGTGGGAAGACATGCTCCGCACAGAAAAGACAGGAGGAAGAAAAATGAAAGCACTCATTACAGGGGCGTCATCAGGCATTGGTATGGAAATGGCAAGGGAGCTGGCAGCCCGCGGATATGAACTCATTTTGGTTGCCAGACGGCGGGAGCGGCTGGAAGCATTGGCAAGAGAGCTGACAGTGAAATGCCGAATTTTGGAGTTTGATTTATCCAGTGAAGAACAATGCCGCATGTTGTATTGCCGTGCGCGCAGTGAGGATTTGGAAATTGTAATCAATAACGCAGGGTTTGGGGTTTGCGGACCCTTTGCTTCCACGGATTTAGAGCGTGATTTGGAAATGATTCGGCTCAATGTGGTTGCAGTACACATACTGACCAAGCTCTTTTTACATGATTTTCGCATGCGCAACCGTGGATATATCTTAAATGTGGCATCTTCGGCAGGGTTTATGGCAGGACCTTTGATGGCATCTTATTATGCGACAAAGAATTATGTGCTTCGTCTGACACAGGCCATTCGTGAGGAGCTGCGACATGAGGGAAGTGCGGTGGTGATATCTGCTCTTTGCCCGGGACCTGTCAAAACAGAGTTCAATGAGGTTGCAAATGTACGCTTTTCTGTACCAAGTATGGACGCAAAGCGATGTGCACGCATTGCAGTGCGCGGTCTGCTGCGCAAAAAACAGACCATTGTTCCGGGAGCTGGCATGAAGGCTGCCATGGCTGCAAGACGCTTTGTTCCAGAATGGATACTGCCAAGAGTAACCTATCAGGTACAGCATAGAAAGCTAAAGTCCTAAGGGATTACAAACAAACCATGGGTATTTGGATTACTTGCGGAGGGTGTGTATAGATGAGATTACCCGTTCATTATTTGGAAGTCAATACCTTTGAGCAACAAAATCATCTTTTTGCCATGACCAAAGAATATCTGATAAAATGGCTGGAAAATTTGTGGTATGATAGCCCGAAAGAATTTGAGGAGCAATATTATGCCAATATTAGCACAGTTTTAGAGAATTATAAATTTGAAAATGAAGGAATCTCCTTTAGTCGCTCGTATTCTTATGAACCACCTTTGGATTATATTTCGGTATCTATCAGAATTTATGACCAAGCAGATGATTATGTGGCAGAATATAGGGCATTCTATGATTTGGACTTACATATTTTTGATGATACAATGAGATAGGAAGTCCTGTCCGTTCTGTATTTCATTTTATTCTATCACTGAAGGAAGAAAATGGACAGTGTATTACGGCTCGATATCCTTTTATGATGCAGGGGTACCATACAGATTGCATAGCTATAATCGGATTTGTGATGTTTTTGTGTACGTTATTGTATTTTACATACAATGATGCTATAATAAGAAGAACTCGGCGCACAAACTGTGCGACAAATGATACAAGGGAGTTATGGGAATGATGAAGATGTTTGGCAAGCGGATTCTGGCAATGGCGGTTGCTTCAGCTATTGTTGCAGGCATCACAATGACATACGGGATTCCGAATATTAAGTATAAGCCGGTACGTTCCTCTGCACCGGTCGTCATGACCGTCAATGGAGACGATGTACATGCAGATGAGTTTCGTGCATATCTCAAATACAATAAGATGTATATGGAAAATATGCTGAGCTATTATGGATATGATGATTCGGTCTGGAGTGACCCGCAGGTAGGCGCTCCGTTTGTGGAACAGCTGTTTGATATGGCAGATCAGCAGGCGGCCTATATGCGTGCCATCACAGGAGAGTTTGATGCTCTGCATCTGAAACTCACACGCGAGGAAAAAGAGCGTGCAGAGGCAGATAAGCAATTACAAATCGAGCAGATGGGCGGCAAGGAAATGTTTAACGACTGGCTTGCAAGCTTTGATTATACCTCTCAGATTTATGATAATACCGTTGCGACAACCGCATATTTGGGCGCAATTGAGCGTGCATATTATGGGGAAAACGGTACCAAAACAACAGAGCAGGCAATCTTAGATGCCTTCCATGAAAATTATCTGTGTGCAAAGCATATTCTGGTACAGACCGTAGACGGACTGGGAGAAGAGCTGACCGGTGAGGCGCTGTCAGCTGCCGAGAGCAAGGCAAACGAGGCACTGGAAAAGGTAAAGGCTGGCGAGGACTTTGATACGCTGGTTCAGCAATATAATGAAGACCCCGGCATGGAGATGTATCCGGAGGGTTATGTATTTACAGATGGAGATATGGTCAAGGAGTTCTATGACGGCGCAAAGGCGTTAGAGCCGGGACAGACTTCTGGGGAGCTGGTCAAGAGCAGCTTTGGTTGGCATATTATCAAGCGTGAGCCGTTGACGAAGGAGCAAATGACTCCAGCGATTCAGCAGCAGCTGATTCATCAGTTGACAGGAAAAACCTTTGATGATGAGGTAACAGCGCTGGTAGAATCTGTGAAGATTGAGCATACTGGTGAGTATGGTGAGGCAAATTATGAGAATCTCATGAAAATCATTGCCCCAGAAACACCTGATGCAGAGAAGCCGGATACAGAGGAATCTGGGAAGCCGGACGCACAAGGAGATCCGGAAGCAGAAGGTACGGCAGAGACGGAAGGGCAGCCGGCAGAGTAAAGAAATTCGTATGGGTATTTCGGTTTGCTGCAAAAACAAATAACAGACCAAAAGAAGCGTGTCCGCTGATGTGGACACGCTTCTTTTGGTATTTAGAGGGTGGATTCCCACTCTTTTTCGCGGAATCCTACCAGAACGGTGTCGCCATCAACCACAATGGGACGCTTGACCAGCATGCCGTCGCTGGCAAGCAGTGTGAGCTGTTCTTCCTCGGTCATTGTGGGAAGTTTGTCCTTGAGTCCCATTTCACGGTATAACATACCACTGGTATTGAAAAACTTCTTGAGCGGCATACCGCTTTTTTGATACCACAGACGCAGTTCGTCGGCAGTCGGGTTCTCGGTCTTGATGTCACGAGATTCGAATTCTTTTCCGTGCGCAGACAGCCAGTTTTTTGCTCTGACACAGGTAGAGCACTTGGGGTAGTGTACGAATAACATAAAAATCACTCCTGTTTCATGGCATATTGTACCGCCCAGATTTGCTGGGGGACATACATGGTTTCAATTTCTTCCAGTGGGAGCCATACAAAGGTATGGTTTGGTTCGGTCGGCTTTTGTACCTGCTTTCCAATGATACCGCGATAATAATATTGAATGGGGTGAAAGGGACCAATACGGTGGTGTATACAATAGCTGTCTGCTGAGCACAGGGGGGCAGTTACAGTCACTGCGAGCCCTGCTTCTTCCAGACATTCCCGATAAATGCAGTCAAGGTGACTTTCACCGGCTTCGATACCGCCGCCCAGCAAAAAATAGCCTTTTGGAGTCCGTACACAGGCAAGCTTACCCTCTTTGATATCAATGAGATAAGCGCCTGCGCGGTCAAAGTAATTGAGCTGTGGGTCTTTTGTGCCAAAAGTTTTATCCATAGAATCTCCTTAGCATGCCGACTGTGTGGCGGCATATTTTTGTATGAGGATTTGTGCCATTGCAAGCGGGGTTTCGTTGGCATTGAGCCGAAGGGACAGATAAGGGGTACTGCCTGCGTTGAGAAGCAGTCGACCCGAAAAATCTGTATCGCCGCATAGAATCGACAGACGGCGGAAGTCTGCCTGTGCAAAGGTCAGAAGCAGTCGGCCATTTTCCTGTTTGATTTCAGTCAATCCCTGTTCACTTGCCTGTGCACGAATCAGCGCAATGTCAAGCAATGCAATCGTTTCTGATGGCGGCTCACCGTAGCGGTCAATCAGTTCATCAAGCAAGTCACTGCGTCCTTCCTCTGAGCGAATCATGGCGATACGGCGATACAAATCCACACGCTGTCCCGGGTCGCTGACATATTCGGCAGGGAGATTGGCAGACAATGTAAATTCTGCCGCACATTCGACACGATGAGGCGGAGTTTCACCCTTTTCTTCTAACACAGCTTCTTCCAGCAGCTTGAGATATAGGTCATAACCAACGCTCATCATATGTCCGGATTGCTCCGGTCCAAGCACATTACCTGCACCACGGATTTCAAGGTCGCGCATTGCAATTTTGAAGCCCGAACCGAATTCGGCGAACTCCCGAATGGCGGATAAGCGTTTTTGTGAAGTTTCAGAAAGTACCTTACCGCGGCGAAAGGTAAGATATGCAAATGCACGGCGGCTGGAGCGGCCAACACGTCCGCGAATCTGATGCAGTTGGGCAAGTCCCATGCAATCCGCATTTTCGATGATGAGCGTATTGGCATTGGGAATGTCGATGCCTGTCTCAATGATTGTGGTGCAAACCAGAATATCCAAGACACCGTCGCTCATGTCATTCATCACTTTGGATAGTTCACGCATGTGCATTTTGCCGTGCGCAATTCCGATACGTGCATCAGGGAAAGCTTTTTGCAAGCGCAGAGCAGTTTGTTCAATGGATTCGACATAGTTGTGCAGATAATAGACCTGTCCGCCGCGTGCCAGCTCACGCCGAATGGCATCATAAATGACAAGTTCATTATATTCTGTCACATAGGTTTGTACAGGCCAGCGGTCGTGTGGAGGCTCCTCGATGGCTGACATATCTCGAATTCCGGACAACGCCATATTCAGAGTACGTGGAATCGGTGTTGCGGAAAGTGTGAGCACATCAATCTGTTTGGACATCTCTTTGAGGGTTTCCTTGTGGCTGACGCCAAAGCGCTGTTCTTCATCAATGACCAAAAGTCCAAGGTCATGGAATTGAATCTTTTTGTTGAATAGCTTATGCGTACCAATGATAATATCAATGATGCCATTTTGCAGCTGTTGCAGAATTTTTTTCTGCTCAGAGGGTGTCTTATGACGGGAAATAAATTCGATTTTCACAGGATATCCTGAAAAACGCTGGATTGCTGTGAGATAATGCTGCCTTGCGAGCACGGTTGTCGGCACAAGGATAGCTGCCTGCTTGCCGGAAAGGATACATTTCATCACGGCGCGCAGGGCAACCTCTGTTTTGCCAAATCCAACATCACCGCAGAGCAGGCGGTCCATCGGGCGGTCAGACTGCATGTCTTGCTTGATTTCCGCAATACAGCGCAGCTGGTCTTCTGTCTCCTCGTAAGGAAAGGACTGTTCAAATTCACGCTGCCAAACATCGTCCGGAGGAAAAGCATAGCCCTTGAGTCGGCTGCGTTCGGCATACAATTGCAGCAGACCGGCAGCAAGCACCTTGGCGGCTGCCTTGGCACGTGTGCGGGCACGCTGCCAGTCTGCACCACCCAGCTTGTTGAGTCGTACCTTTTCGGGGTCACTGCCTCCGATATATTTGGAAATCAAATCGAGTGATGTGGCGGGAACATAGAGAAAATCTGTGCCAGCAAATGCAATTTTTATAAAATCACGCTCTGCTCCATCAATCTTCATGCGTTCCATACCAATATACCGACCGATGCCGTGATGCTCATGCACAACAAGGTCGCCGGGGGTCAAATCCGCGTAGCTTTTGACACGGTCGCGGTTAGACTTTTTGGTGTGTGAAGCTTTTTTGCGAGCCGCAGAATGTCCCTCGCTGAGCAGAATCAGACCAAGTTCCGGATATTCCAGACCGGCGGACAGTGCACCTTCTAAAATATGCACATGCCCTTGCGTGGGAAGGCGGTCAGAAAGGGGAGCATGGATATCATGTGCGGTCAATTCCTCCTGCATATTTTTACACCGCAGTTCGGAGCTGCAAACCACGCAAACGGCATGATTTTGCCCCAGAAAGCTCTGGATATCTGCCGCAGCGATGTCGAATGAACCGCCAAAGGGATTCATCTGATTGACCACAAAGTTGACGAGCGTTTTCGGTGAAAGCTCTTCAACGGTATTGAGAAAGGTATCCAGCCGAATCAGCGGACGGGAGGACAGTGCTCTGCACAGCGCTGTAAAGTCCAGCGCAAAAGCATCTGGCTCCTGCGGCAGTTCACCACGCTCAGTTAATGCCTCCAAGTCACCGGCAAGCCGCAGGGTATAGCCATGAACTGCTTCCCGCAGGCGTGGTGTGTCATCAATCAGAAAAATGGTGTCTTTTGGAAAATAGGAAAGTGGTGTTGCAGCATCTGGATAGATGAGCGGCAAATACTTATCTGCGGAGGGCAGAGTCTGTGTTTCTATCAGGCGTTCTGCATCACGCTCCACATTGTGAACCAAATCAGGGTGTTTTTTACGCTTTGCGCGCACGGCTTGCTCGAGTGCTTTGCACAAGCCGGAAATTCCGCCGTATGCGCAGGAGGGCAGGGTTTCCATGCAGGGCAGACAAACAAGCGTGTCTATCTGCTCTCCACGTCTTTGGGAGCCAACATCGAATCGCGCCATGGAATCAATTTCATCTCCCCAATATTCAATACGGACGGGGGATTGGGTACAGGGAGCGAATACATCAAGGATTCCGCCGCGCACAGAGAATTGACCGGAGCCTTCGACTTGTGTACAACGCTGATAGCCTGCGTGAATCAGCTTTTGGGTGAGGTCTGTCAGTGGCGTGAGGTCTCCCGTGTGAATGGTAAAGCTGGCGGCGGAGAGTGTATGCGGCGGCAAGGTTTTTTGTACCAATGCAGCAGCAGACAATGTAACCAGCGGCGCTGTTTGCAGACGCGAGAGGGCTTCGATGCGTGCCTGCTCGTATTGACGGGACATACCTTCCATGCCTGCCATACTAAGCTCTCGAGAAGGAATATGCACGACCGGAAGCTCAGAAAAAGTTTGCAAATCAGAAGCCAGACGCAAAGCGGTGGTATCTTCATCTGTGATGATGCAGACGGGGCGTGAGGTTTCCAAACGCAGAGCGGCGGCAAGCTGTGCTTTGGCGATGGGAGGAAGCCCCACCGCCAAAGCTGGTGTTTCTCCGGAAAGCAGACCTTTATAGAGCGTCTGATAGGGAGAAGAATTTGTGATACTGAGAGTAATATTTTGCATAGCAGTCTCCTGTCAGAAAATAGTGGGAAATGAACGGGAGAAGAAAATGGCAAAAGGGCAGATTTGTCATCTGCCCTGATATGCGGAATCTAAAAAGAATCGCAGGTATTCTCGATTAGTGCTCACAGTGACAAGTGAAGCAGTCACAAGAGCAGCCCAGAAGTGCTTCAGGGTCCTTACCCTGCTTGCGGTAGTAGTCTGCAATAGCAGAGCGCAATGCTTCCTCTGCCAGCACGGAACAGTGCATTTTTACCGGCGGCAAACCATCAAGTGCCTCTGCCACAGCCTGATTGGTGAGCTTCAGTGCTTCTTCCAAGGATTTTCCCTTGACCAGTTCCGTTGCCATAGAAGAGGTTGCGATGGCAGCACCGCAGCCGAATGTCTTGAACTTGACATCTTCAATGATACCGTCATCAGAAACCTTGAGATAAATCTTCATAATATCGCCGCATTTTGCGTTGCCGACTTCACCGACACCGCTTGCGTCTTCAATTTCACCAACATTGCGTGGGTTTGTAAAATGGTCAAATACCTTTTCGCTGTAATCCATAGCGTGTATCTCCTTTGTAAAAATAACGAATTAGTGATGATGATTGTGATCGGCATGCAAATCACAGGCTGCGCTCATATCGGGCTTTCCGTCAATCCAGACAGGGCTCATGGCACGCAGGGTAGAAACGACCTCTGTCACCTTTTCAATGAGGTAGTCCACATCTTCCTCGGTGTTTTGTTCGCCGAGTGTCAAACGCAGGGAGCCATGCGCGATTTCGTGCGGCAGACCAATCGCCATGAGGACATGGGAGGGGTCGAGGGAGCCGGTCGAGCATGCAGAACCTGTGGAGCTGCAAATGCCCGCATAATCCAGACGCAAAATCAGACCTTCCCCTTCAATGGCTTCAAATACGAAAGAAGCCGTACCGGGCAGACGATTCACCGGGTCACCGGTATAGTGGGTATATGGGATTTTGTCCATAATGCCCTTCACAAGACGGTCGGTGAGCTTCTTTACATAGCCCATTTTTTCATCGAGATTGCTGCCGGTGGCGTCCTCGATTGCCTGTCCCAGACCAACGATCCCCGCCACATTTTCTGTACCAGAGGAAAGACCGCGTTCTTGTCCGCCGCCATAAATCAGCGGTTCGAGTGCGATGCCCTTGCGCAGATAGAGTGCACCAATTCCCTTTGGTCCACGGAATTTGTGACCGGAAAGGGAGAGCATATCAATGCCCATTTCCTGTACATTGATGTGCATATGCCCAACAGCCTGCACGGCGTCTGTGTGAAAAACAGCGCCATGTGCATGTGCAATTTCGGAAATTGCCTTCAAATCCTCGATGGTACCGATTTCATTGTTGGCAGCCATAATGGTAACAATGGCAGTTTGGTCAGAAATGACAGATTTGAGCTGTTCGAGGTCAACATGACCTTCGGCATCTACGTCCAGATAGGTGACCGGATAGCCCTCCTTTTCGAGCGCCTCACAGGTATAGAGAACAGCATGGTGCTCGATTTTGGAAGTGATGATGTGTTTGCGGCCGCGTGCGGAGCGTCCCTTGACATAACCGCGAATGGCAAGGTTGTCCGCCTGTGAGCCGCCGCCGGTAAAGATGATTTCTTTGGATTCCTGTGCGCCGATTGCGCGGGCAACTTTTTCACGAGCGGTCGCAATGGCGCGATGATTTTCGCGGCCAATGCGGTAGAGGGAAGATGGATTTCCGTAAAACTCGGTCAAGTAGGGCTTCATAGCCTCATATACAGATTCAGACATGGGCGTAGTTGCCGCATTGTCTGCATAAACAAAACGATTCATTGAATAAATCTCCTCCTTGTGGAGTTCGTGTTCTATATTTAATATACACCGGAGCAGTAGGAATTATCAAGCATGATTTTCTACAATTACATAGGCAGAAAATAGGTTATTTTGCACTGATTTGCTACACTTTAGGTGAAGGATACCAAGATAAATGGCTTCCAAAATTAAGTTTACTATGTTTACAAGGGAATTGCAATTGCTTTTCCAACAAAATCAAAAAAATGTGTAAAAAATTATAAAAACCAGCCGTCCGAAAAGACGGCTGGTTGGTTGACAAAGCAGTTGTATGGTCGGCTCTCTGCTGTCAGATGTTAAACCACAGTTAAGAGGGACGCACAGCAGGAGCCGTGGCAGAAGCGCCGGGGGTCAGGTCAATGCGGACGGCTGCATTGTAGCTGGAAGTATTTCTCTCGTAGGTAATGGCAGTCCCTGTTTTGCGCTGAACAGTGGTCATGGTAATGGCAGAAGCGGAGCCAATCCCGTTGGGAGAAATCGTGTGGACAATGGTCAGCGCTTGGTTGCCGGACAGATTCATGCTCACTTCTGTGAAGGGAGGCACAGCATATCGTAAAACAGCGTTTCCTGCACTGGCTTCCGTAGGAGAGGAGGATTGGTCAGACAGGCTTGCAACGACCGAACGCACTTGGGCAGCACTGCTTCCCAAGGTCAACACCTGCTGCTGCGCCATCGCACACACAAAATCAATGCCATCTGCATTTTTAACGGCAGTCAATCCGGCACTCATGCCCAGTGGTTTCATTGCCCAAGTACCCTTGGGGATTCCTGCCTCGGTTAAAAAATCAGATTTGAGATAGAGCTTTCCATCTGTGCGGCTGATAATTCCTTCTACGGTTACATTTGCCAGCTTTTTGAGCAGGGCATCTACATTTTCGTCCAGAATAGAAATTCCTTCGTTGGAGGCGATGGCAGATTCGATGGAGCTGCGATCGGTTTGCAGCGTGGCTGTAAACTGCGCTGCGTCCGTGCTTTCTGTGCCTGTGAGAGAGCCAATCAGGGTAGACGGGATATCTCCCATGGCGGTGTGAAAGGTAAAGGTTGCACCAATTGAGCCGGTGACAGAGCGTGGCGTGACCGGAGCACAGCTGTTGGCAAACTGCACGATGGTGTTGATGGTTTGGAACTGTCCGGCAAAGGCAGTCTGCATCATTTTTTCGGTATCTACAATGATAACGGTCTGAGCCGCATTATCCCAGCCGACTGCGGCGCCAAGTGCCTGCGCTGCAAACCGCACGGGTACATAGGTGCGTCCGCCTTCGATAAAGGGAGCTGCATCTGTGGTGAAGGAACGGTTTGCACCGGCACGGTCAACCACACAAGCTTTGCGCCCAATGGTCAGCTTGATGGTACGGTCTCCGCGGTTTGCTGTAACCGTGTGGGAAGAGTCGTCCCAAGAAACCGATGCGCCCATGCCCTCAAAGATGGCACGGAAGGGAACAAAGGTGCGGTCATTGCGCATAATCGGCTGTGCATCGGAAAAGGATAATTCTGCGTCGTCCAGTGTGACGCGGATTCCTGCTGCGGAAGCTGTGGGTGCCGGAACCGCGGCAAATAGGAGAGAAACAGCAAAAACAGCGCCGCAGATACGGGACAAAATATGTTTCATGAAAAAACCTCCTTGTATTATTCTGCCAGTGCATAAATCGCACGGATATCATCGGGATACAGGTCGATATAGCTTTTCACTGGCTGCACACCGCCCTTGGTGGTCAGATGGATAATGGCTTCGTATTCATCGGGAGTCAGCCCAAGCTCAGACATACGGGTGGGCATACCGATTTCTGTAAAGTAACGCTTCATCGCATCAATTCCCGCCTGCGCAGTGCGTTCAGGGTGGTCAAAATTCATGGGACAATCCCAGACACGGTTTGCAAGCTGTGCAAACTTCATGATATCATGCTGCATAACATATTGTGCCCAAGCAGGGAACAGAACTGAAAGTCCAGCGCCATGTGCCACAGTATCGTGCAGCGCAGAAACGGGGTGCTCCAGCTTATGTGCGGGAAATTTGCGCTGCTTGCCGCAGCCGGTCAAATCGTTGTGGGACAGTGAGGAAGCCCACATCAGTGTTGCACGTGCCTCATAATCTTCTGGGTGTGCGATTGCAGTCCGACCGGCTTCACGCACGGACACCAAAAGTGCCTCTGCCAGACGCTCGGTGAGGTCACATTCCCCGTCGCCGGTCAAATAACGCTCCATGGTGTGCATCATGATATCTACGATACCACAGCCTGTTTGGAACTTGGAAACGGTATAGGTATTTTCGGGATTTAAGAATGCTACAAGCGGGCGAACGGTCTCGGAGGTAATGCCCTGCTTGACCCACGGGGTCAACAAATCATTGGTGATGACATCAGAGTTGGACATCTCACTGCCTGCTGCTGCAAGGGTCAGCACCACGCCGACGGGAAAGACCTCGTTTGCTTTTGGGTGTGTGCCTGTGGAGGCATACTGCCAAGGGTCGTTTCCGGTTGCCAGTCCTACACCAATCGCCTTTGCAGAGTCGATGACAGAGCCGCCGCCCACAGCAAGAATAAAATCAATTTTTTCAGCCTGACAGAAGGCGATGCCCTCACGAATGAAAGAAAGCTTGGGGTTTGGCGCAACGCCGCCAAGCTCTGCATAAGAAATCCCAGCCTCGGTAAGAGATGTGATAACCTTGTCCAGAAGCCCGATTTTCTTGACAGAGCCGCTGCCATAGTGTATAAGTACGCGGCGGGCACCCATATCTTTGAGTGTGCTGCCGATTTGTGACTCGATTCCGCGCCCAAAAATAACCTTGGTGGGAGCGCAATAGGTAAAGTTCTGCATAGAAAAACCTCCTGTTGGGAAATTTGATAAAAATACAACCTTGCTCGTGTATTATTCCAATCAAGCGATTATTTTTATTATAACATATCTCTGCGCGAAGCGGGATACATTTTGGCAACATTCAAAAAACCGCCCACGCAGGTGGGCGGTTCATGTGCAGAAAACGATTATAAAGGCTCTAATTGAATCCAATATTGTTCCTGATTACGGCGGTCTGTATAATATAAGGTTATGTTTCCAGATATTTCGTGGATATTCCCACGCAAGGAGCCTGTAAAGTATTTGTTTGCAATTGCATCTCCAATATGCCGCTCACTGAACTGGAAATGGAGCAGCAAGGGTCTTCTGGAATCTGGAAAGAATATCGGGAGTGGGCTGTCACCGGAAACGCACGAATCTTTTCGATAGGGATTGTGGTAACAGAAAGAAAAGGTTTGTGTTCCAATCGTGATATTGCCTGTAAATTCGATGCTGCCCAGTCTGAGACCATAGTATTTTATTTTCCCCTGTACAGCAACGGGCTCTGTAATGACCGCAGGATTGTTCGTTGTCATACGGTAAGTTTTATCAATCGTTTGATAGCGTGGTGTGGCGATAAATCCAAGTATAAAAAATATGGAAAGAATCACCAAAACGATTTTAATCTTTGTCGGTATATGGAATTTGTTCTTCATAAGCCTTTGTATTGCGCAAAGCGTCGATTTTCAGAGAATACGGAATCATCACGTACAAAAATATAAACAGCAAAGCATGATTTGATGGTTATAGAGTAGCATGTAGGAATACAAAAGTCAATTGTGATTTGTCATAAATCCGTATGGATTTTCTTATGAAAAAATACAAACAGGCAGCATCTTAATTTTGATACTGCCTGCTTGTGAGCGATATTTTATCGTGTGTAGTTGTCAAAATATCCTTGAATATAGATGATTGGAGTGCCCTTATCGCCGGAGCCAGAGGTCAGGTCAGCCAGAGAGCCGATGAGGTCAGTCAGGCGGCGCGGGGTAGTGCCCTGTGTCACCATAGTGCCCTTGAGATTCTTTGCCTTTTCGTCCTTATCATGGATATATTCCTTGATTGCGTCCTTGAGCGCATCACCAGACAGATTTGCAAAATCGTTATCTGCAAGGTACTTGAGCTTGACCTCATTTGGAGTGCCTTCCAAACCAGGTGTATATGCCGGAGAAACAACCGGGTCCGCAAGTTCCCAAATCTTTCCAACAGGGTCCTTGAATGCACCATCGCCATAAATCATGACTTCTACATTTTTGCCGGTCTTATCTTTAATCATCTGATGGATTTTTGCCACCATTTCATCGCAGTGAATGGGGAACAGCTTAACCGAATCCTCGGTTGCCTTGTTGGAGCCAAGCAGACCGAAGCGGTCATTGTAGCCGGAGCCGTCCATGCTCTCTGTCATGATATCATCAAGCGTGCACACGACCTCAGCACCGGCATTTTGGAGCAGACGCTTTGTGCGTGCGCGGGTATGGATATCACATGCCAGAACATGCTTGGTATAATTCAGAATGGCACGCGGGTCATTTGCAAAAATAACCTCTGCCTCAGCACCAGTTTCCTCAATCAGCTTTTTGTAGTAATCTACATAGTCTACCCCTGTGAATACATGGGTCTTGTAGCCAAATAGTTCACGGTACTTTGCTTCAGACAAGATGTCTGTCCATGGGTTTACACCCTTTTCGTCCATTTCATCTAAATCAATGAGATGGTTGCCAACCTCGTCAGAAGGATAGCTCAGCATGAGTATCACCTTCTTGCAGCCCTTTGCAATGCCGCGCAGACAAATGGCAAAGCGGTTGCGGCTCAAAATGGGGAAGATGACACCGACTGTGCCACCGCCCAGCTTGCTTTTTACATCAGCAGCAATGTTATCTACACTTGCATAGTTTCCCTGTGCACGTGCCACGACCGCCTCGGTCACAGCAATAACATCGCGGTCTGCGATGGTGAATGGTGCACTTTCCGATGCAGCAAGAACCGAATCCACTACGATTTGCGCAAGGTCATCACCCTCACGGATAATGGGGGCGCGCACGCCGCGTGATACAGTACCAATCATTCTCTCCATAGATAAATCCTCTTTCGACATATTTATTACGGGCAGAGCCCGCGGATATTCCTTTCTTATTATAACGGTTCTTGCAACTGCCGACAACCGTAAAAACGTAAAAAAAGAACAATCCTGAAGGATTTAGATTTGGCAAATCCACTGCACTGAAGTATATGCAGAGAAAAATATTTAATATTTTTCCTCCATGAAATCAAAAGCAGATTTGGGAAGCATGGGTTCGTCGTGCGTTACGATATCGAAATAGTCTTCATTTTGAATTTCGGGCTTTCGATGACGGACAGCGGAAAGAATCACAGCATATAAAACAATGGCAACCAGACCGCCGGAAAATCCGTTATTATACAGATTCATACCGGCAACGGGAGAGCCGGTATAGAGCACGACGGAGGCATGGATAAATCCAGCAAGGATACCAAAAGGCCAGCCAAAATAGCCGCTGATGGGGGCGAGTGTGGTGCAGAACAGGCAGGCGAGCTGTACGGCGCTGTCCGTAAGAGACCAGTGCATGACAAGACTGCCGAGCAAAACACCGCAGATTACAGGCAAAATGTTGCGTGCATGCTTGCCGAAGGCAGAAAATCCCATCACGGTTAGAATACCGCCTGCGATGGGACCGTTGAGGTCTCCGCCAATCCATACAATCAGCATCAGACCAATCAAACCGTTGATACCAATGTTGATGAGTGTGGGAGCAGGACCAAACATGCGCAGATAATCACTGGGCGCACGTCCGCTGGTTTTCAGCAGCTTTCGGTAGCCTTGCAATGCGGTTTTTGGTGTTGCTTTACAAAAAAACAGACCGTATAGAATCAGAATCAGAGACAAGAGAAAGAGGAGGCAGAATAGAGCAGAATCTTGTCCGGACGCCCACTCGTAGCGTACAGCCGGTGCAGTACCCAGAGAACTGATGAGCGGAACAATGAGGAAGGCAAGCAGTCCGGAGGCAAAGCCGATATTATATAGATTCATACCGTTTTGTACCTTATAGGTATAGGCAGAAAGCGCAGGCATGATAAAGCCAATCAGCATACCGACCATGATGCCTGCCGGAAGGGAACGCCATACCGTGTTTAATACAAAATAGCTGACAATGGGAGAAAGCGCGGTTGCCATCAGACCAGTAGCGGCATATTTGCCGAAAGCCTCATGGCGGGTTTTGGCATAAAGCCATGTACCTAGGAGAATCGGCCAGATATTCACAATATTTTTTCCGAATAAAGAAAAACCAGACATGAGTCCCATAACAATTAGCGTGACGCCATTGCACGGAACCTTGGACAGCGAAAGAATGAGGATGCTGACAGCGGTTACCAAGGAGGCGTTGATGAGTGCTGCACCCGTGCCCGCGACCAGCACATAGTCTGTAATCAGTGCGTCCTCTGTCACAATGATTTTACCCAATCCGGCAATCAGATTGCTTGGGGAGTCCATGAGCAGACCCACCAGAAAAAGAAGTACAGCATATCCCCATAAGAAGGGGAGCATGGTCTCATAGCGTGTATGTTGAGGGTGTGATTCCATAAAGAGTGCTTCTCCTTTTAGCAAAGTTGGGGATAATTTTTAGAGAAAGTCCGTCGGAGCAATCTGAAACATGAAAATTCCAGTCTTTCTATGTTTTGTAATTGTAACAAATTCTGTTGATGGGGTCAAGCGATGTGCAGAGAATAGAAAATGCTGTCCCTCTTACAGATACGGACAGCATTTTGAAAATTACATTGTCACATGACGTGACAAAAAGTTTGCGGCGGTTTGGCTGAGTTTGCTTTCCACCTCGGTTGCGACGGTGTGCTCGGAATCGGTTAAAAGAGTGACGCAGCCGGTCACATCTCCTTCTGCAATGATTGGAGTTGCGACAACAACACAGTAGGGGTCGTTGTCCGAAACGTGCAGTGCGGCATCGGATTCCTTGTGTTCGTAGACATGGCGCTGTTCCATCAGGGATTCCAAATCATTGGAAATGGTTTTTTCAGCCAAATCCTTTTTCGCACCCCCTGCAACCGCAATGACTGCGTCACGGTCACAGATTGCGCAGGAAAATCCAGCTGTGCGGGACAGCGCTTCTGCCAGTTCTCCGGCAAAGGTTTCCAATTCTCCCATAGGAGAATATTTTTTGAAAATCACTTCCCCATCTCGTGCTGTGTAAATTTCCAGTGGGTCTCCCTCTCGAATACGCATAGTGCGACGAATTTCTTTTGGGATTACCACCCGACCAAGATCGTCGATACGACGCACGATTCCAGTTGCTTTCATATATAAAATCCCTCCATGCCAAATTTGAGTGTATCTCTAGTATTTGCCACTATATGCAAAATATGCGGCGGGGGAAGAAAATAGATTTTGGAAGAATATGATGAGATTTCAAAAATATTTATGCATAAAATTGTCGAAAATGATATTGACATTTTAGCGATGAAATGTGATAAAATATCTGTATCAAGGATTGCATGGAAAGGGAGCATCGTTATGGAATATCTGAAAAAAGGAGCTGTTCGTCCGGAAGGAGAATGGAAAGAGCACAGCAGACAGGTTGCAGAAATCATTCAAAGGGTTCGCACGTCTGGAGATGAGGCGCTTTTTGAATACAATACGCGGTTTGATGGCAATTCTCGTACGCGATTTCGTGTTACACAACAGGAAATTGATGCTGCCTATGCACAGATGAGCGAACAGGAGCTGGAGGATTTGCGGCAGGCTGCTGAGAATATCCGCACATTTGCACAAGCACAGCGGGATTGCTTCAAAGAGCTGAATCGGGTTTCGATGATTTCAGGCTCTTGTCTGGGGCATCGTGTCATTCCGGTGGAGTCTTGCGGCTGCTACGTCCCGGGCGGCTCATACCCCTTGTTTTCCACGGCGCTGATGCTCGTGATTCCTGCCAGAGTTGCCGGAGTCAAACGTGTGGCTGCTTGTTCTCCGGCTGTGAAGGGAACCACTTCCATTCACTATAAGACGCTGGTTGCGATGGATATTGCAGGTGCAGATGAAATTTATGTGATTGGCGGCGCACAGGGAATTGCTGCGTTCGCCTATGGAACAGAGCAGATAAAGCCGGTTGATATGATTGTCGGACCGGGAAACCAATATGTAGCAGAAGCAAAACGGCAGTGCTATGGGCAAGTGGGGATTGACTTTTTTGCCGGACCGAGTGAGGTACTGGCGGTTGCAGATGACAGTGCGTCTGCTTGCATATTGGCGGCAGATATGCTGGCACAGGCAGAACATGACCGCTTGGCAAAGAGTATTTTGGTGACCACCAGCCGAAAGCTGGGGCTGGAGGTTCTGGCATATGTTGCGGAGCAGCTCAAAACGCTGGAAACTGCAGAGATTGCGGCTGCATCATGGAATACCTACGGAGAAGTGATTTTGGCAGAGCATTTGGACGAAGCTGTTCAAATTGCAAATGCGTATGCGCCGGAGCATTTAGAGGTCATTGTAAGAGAGGAACGGATTCTTCCGGAGTTTGTAAACTTTGGCTCGCTCTTTATCGGTCAGGAGACCGGTGAGGTGTTTGGAGACTATGCTTCTGGTACGAATCATACCTTGCCTACGGGAAGGACTGCCCGTTATACTGGCGGAGTATGGGTCGGAACCTTCTTAAAAGTGTGCTCTTTTCAGAGATATGAGCGAAGTGCAATGCGTGAAATTGCACCGCTGGTATCTCGTATGGCACACGGGGAAGGTCTGGCTGCCCATGCAAGAGCGGCTGAAATTCGTATGGAAATGCTGTGATTTTCATAGATAGAATGTATGGTCAGGAGACCATCAAAACACACAACGTTATAGTTGATAGAATTGATGCTTTACTTTCTTGATTTAGTAAGATAAAATGATGATATAAGAAAATATTGACAGGAGGGAGCTCTATTGGAACTCGAATTGAATTTGTTAAAACCGCAGGAACGTGTTTCCTTGCAGCTGCGGGTGCTGTATGAAAAGGCAGGATTCCGACAGTATCATATGGGACGGTTTGAAGAATATGGTTTGTATCAGCAGAATCAACGGTTCCTGCCCTCTGAACAGGTCATTACATTTACAGATTTAGACGGCCGCTTGGTGGCACTCAAGCCAGATGTGACGCTTTCCATCGCAAAAAATGCGCCAATCGAACCCAATGAATGTGGAAGGTTCTATTATCAGGAGAAGGTCTATCGCCCCAGTCATGAGAGTCACACCTTTCAGGAAATCAGCCAGATGGGGCTGGAATGTATTGGAAACGTAGATGAAGCGGTTACCGCGCAGGCAGTCTCGTTGGCGATTCAAAGTTTGGCGCTAACAGGGCAGGAATATATTTTGGAAATCAGCCACATGGGATTTGTCACAGGATTATTGGACGCTGTGGGTGCGCCGGAGACCATTCGGGCACAGCTTATGACCTGTATTCAAAATAGAAACTGGCATGACTTACAGGACTGTGCCATAGCTGCGGGATTGTCTAAGCAGGGCATAGATGCGCTTTGTAAGCTGGGGGATTTATCTGGTGCATGGCAGGAAGTGTTGGAAGATGCAGAAACCTTGGCACTCAACGCTGCCATGGGCGCAGCGCTTTCTGAACTGCGTGTGCTGTGTGAATCACTTTCCGGACAGACAGAACATTTGAGACTGGAGCTTTCCCTTGTAAATGATATGAAGTATTACAACGGTATTGTTCTGCAAGGATTTTTGGCAGGTCTGCCGCGTGCAGTGCTCAAGGGCGGGCGGTATGATCCAATGGCGGCACAGTTCCGTCCGGGGACGCGGGCAATCGGATATGCGCTGTATTTAGATGCACTCAATCGTCTGGATTGTATGGATATCGCAGAAAAACAGGAACCCGCCATGCTCAATGTTGCACTTCCGAAGGGAAGGCTGGGGGACAAGGTCTATCACATGCTGGCAAGTGTGGGATATGGCTGTCCGGAAAATTATCATGAAACGCGAAAGCTGGTGGTAGAAAACCCACAAGCTGGAATTCGCTATTTTTTGGTAAAGCCAAGCGATGTCACTATTTATGTGGAGCATGGAGCCGCAGACGTTGGAATTGTGGGAAAGGATATCTTGGAGGAGTCTGGAGCCGATGTCTATGAACTGCTGGACACGGGACTGGGAAGATGTGATATGTGCGTAGCAGGACGGGAGGGCTTTGTCGATGACCCCAGCCGCACGCTGCGTGTTGCAACCAAGTTTGTCAATATCACAAAGCGATATTATGCTTCGCAGGGGCGGGATATTGATATTATCAAACTCAATGGCTCGATTGAATTGGCACCGCTTTTGGGGCTTTCCGATGTCATTGTGGATATTGTGGAGACTGGTACAACACTCAAGGAGAATCATTTGACCGTACTGGAACGATTTATGCCGATTTCCGCACGCTTTATTGCAAACCGTGCCAGCTTTCCGTTGAAAGGAAAGAAAATCGGAGCATTGTTAAACAGTCTGCGTGAGATGATTGTCCCATAATGGACACAATCCAAACGATGCTTCAAATAGAAGGGAGATGTTATGATGCCTGTTTTTCTTTCGCAGGAGGCTGCCGGATTGGCACCGTATACGCCCGGAGAGCAGCCGCAAAATCAGCAATATATCAAGTTGAATACAAATGAAAGCCCATTTCCTCCTTCAGAGCAGGTCTATCAAGCGATTTTACAAGAAAAAGCACTCAATTTATATTCAGACCCTACCTGCAAAGAGTTGCATGAAACGCTGGCAAAACGCTATGGAGTGCAGCCGGAGAATGTGATTTCCGGCAATGGTTCCGACGAAATTTTGGCGTTTGCGTTTCGTGCTTTCTGTGGGAAAGGCAGACCGGTTGCCTATGCAGATATCACTTATGGGTTTTATCAGGCACAGACTGCATTGTTTGGGCTGACTGCTCACCAGATTCCGCTGCGAGAGGACTTGACTCTGAGCATTCAGGATTATATGGATTTTTCAGGTATGATTGTGATTGCAAATCCCAATGCACCAACCGGAATGGCAGTCCCTCGCGCAGAGATTCAAAAGCTGTTGGATAGAAACCCCGAGCGGGTGGTACTCATTGATGAAGCGTACGTGGATTTTGGCGGGCAAAGCTGTGTGCCGCTCATCAATCAATATCAGAACCTGTTGGTGGTGCAAACCATGTCTAAAAGCCGACAGCTTGCGGGCGCACGTTTGGGATATGCTTTGGGCAGTACCGCGCTTATGGAGGCAATGAATCGGGTGAAATATAGCTTTAACCCTTATAATGTCAATCGACTGACCATGGCAGCTGGGATTGCAGCAATGGAAGATGAAGCCTATTTTGCAAAGTGCTGTCAGACCATTCGGGAAGTCCGCGCATGGACCGAGAGAGAACTGAAAAAGCTGGATTTTACGGTGCTGCCCTCACAAACGAATTTTGTATTTGCAAAATCAAATCGCCTTGCGGGTGTGGCGCTTTATCAGAAGCTGAAGCAACAGGGAATTCTGATACGCTGGTTCGATTTGGCACGGATTCGAGAATATGTGCGCATCACAATTGGTACAAAAGAACAGATGGAGGCATTGATTGCCGAATTGCACCGTATTTTGGCGTGATAAAGGGAGGGATTCAAATGCGTCATGCATTGATTGAACGAAATACAAAGGAGACACAGATTCGGCTGGAACTGGAACTGGACGGTGTGGGGAAGGCAGAGATTTCCACAGGCTGTGGATTTCTTGACCACATGCTGGAGGTGTTTGCGCGGCATGGAGATTTTGATTTGACGGTATGCTGTCAGGGAGATACCGAGATTGATGACCATCACAGTGTAGAAGACGTTGGAATTTGTTTGGGTCAGGCATTTGACAGGGCGTTGGGAGAGAAGCGGGGAATCGTGCGCTATGGACAGTTCTTTTTGGCGATGGACGAAGCTTTGATTTTGTGTGCCTGTGATCTTTCGGGACGAGATTATCTTGGTTGGGTCGTTGATTTGCCCAGCCCTCGGGTGGGCAGCTTTGACACGGAACTTGTCAAGGAGTTCTGGCTGGCATTTGTTCGAAATTGTCCGGCATCGCTTCACATTCGTCAGGCAGCAGGAGAAAATACCCACCATATTATAGAAGCCATCTTCAAAGGCATGGGAAGAACCTTGAAGGCTGCTGCTGCAATGGACCCAAAGCATGAAAATGAAATTCCCAGCACCAAGGGCGTACTATAAGGTTGGTGATTTTATGATTGCAATTGTAGATTATGGTGTTGGAAATCTATTTTCCTTGTCCTCTAGTCTCAAGGCATTGGGGCTAGCGGCAGAGGTTACCAGCAATCCGGAAAGACTGCGTGCAGCAGACCGTGTGATTCTTCCGGGAGTTGGTGCGTTTGGGGACGCGCGTGCAAAGCTGGACGCAGCCGGTCTGGTGTCGGTGCTTCGAGAAGAAGCGGAGCATAAGCCTCTGTTGGGAATCTGTCTGGGAATGCAGCTTCTCTTTGAACAAAGCTTTGAATATGGAACACATGAGGGATTGGGCTTTGTGCAGGGACAGGTTGCAGCACTAGAGGAGGACTTGACCGATAAAACATTAAAGGTACCGCACATGGGCTGGAATCGTTTGCAGATTTGCCGGCAAGACCCACTTTTTCGCAATATCAACGATGGTGCGTATGTTTATTATATACATAGCTACTATGCTCGAAATTGTGCAGACAGCACGCTCGCGGTTTCTCAGTATGGCAATGTAGCGGTCACAGGGGCAGTGCGCAGAGGCAATGTCTGGGGCACACAGTTCCACCCGGAAAAATCTGGGGAAACTGGACTTGCGATTTTGAAAGCGTTTTCAGAGATATAAGGAGGAAAACCAATGCAGATTTTTCCTGCCATTGACCTGTCTGGCGGACAGGTGGTGCGTTTGTATCAGGGTGATTATGATAAGATGACAGTTTACGGCACAGAACCCTGTGCGGTGGCAAAAGCCTTTCTGGAGGCGGGTGCAAAATATCTCCATGTCGTGGATTTGGACGGCGCACGAGATGGAACCCTTGCAAATCTTTCTCCGATTGCGGATATTGTACGGCAGGGTGGATTGTATATCGAGGTTGGAGGCGGGATTCGCACCGAGGAGCGGATTGCGCAGTATCTGGAATTGGGTGTGAACCGATGTATCTTAGGAACGGCTGCGGTCAAAGATTTTGATTTTACTGCGCATGTGGCACAAACCTATGGCAATCAAATTGCCGTGGGTGTCGATGCACGTGATGGATATGTGGCAATCAATGGTTGGAAAGAGCTGTCACAGGAAAAGGGACTCGAATTGTGTCGGCGGCTCTACGCAGCGGGTGTCCAGACCATTATTTATACGGACATCAGCAGAGATGGTGCAGAACAGGGAACCAATTTGCAGGTATATCAGGAGCTTGCCAAAATCAGCGGATTGCAGGTCACGGCATCAGGGGGAATCAGCTCTCTGGAAGAATTGCGGCAATTACAAAAAATAGGAACCCATGCGGCAATCTTGGGAAAAGCCCTGTACACAGGACGGTTGGATTTGAAAACCGTGATTGAGGAGGTGGGAGCATGTTAGCCAAACGAATCATTCCGTGTTTAGATGTGAAAAACGGACGGGTGGTAAAAGGCATAAACTTCGAAGGCTTGCAGGATATCGCAAATCCGGTAGAAATGGCTCGTTTTTACAATGCTTCTGGTGCAGATGAACTGGTTTTTTATGATATCACCGCTTCTGCGGAGGGACGCAGCCTGTTTACAGATGCTTTGCGGCAGGTTGCCAGTGAAATCTTCATTCCTTTAACCGTAGGCGGCGGAATCCGTACACTGGAGGATTTTGACCGCGTGCTGAAATGCGGCGCGGACAAGGTCAGTGTGAACTCTGGTGCGATTGCTGACCCGAGTATCATCGGGGCAGCCGCAAAAAAATATGGGAATCAGTGTGTGGTGTTGTCGATGGACGTCAAACGGGTTGATGGACAGTTTCGGCTTTTTGCCAAGGGCGGCAGAGAGGATACCGGAATAGATGCAATCGCATGGGCGGTCAAGGCAGCTTCCGATGGCGCTGGAGAAATTGTGCTCAATTCCATTGATACAGATGGGGTGAAAAACGGCTTTGATTTGGAGATGCTAGATACATTGGCGTCCAGAGTACAAATACCCATTGTTGCAAGCGGCGGTGCGGGAAATATGGAGCATTTTGCCGAGCTGTTTACACATCAGGGAATTGATGCCGGATTGGCCGCTTCGATTTTTCACACAGGGCAGGTAGAAATCCGAGAACTAAAGCGCTTTCTCTTTGATAAGGGAGTTCCGATGCGTATTTGATAGGAGGTATGCTCAAATGGAGCTGAAATTTGACGAACAGGGACTGATTCCTGCGATTGTGCAGGACCATTATACCAAGCAGGTGCTGACCTTAGCTTATATGAATCGGGAAAGCCTTGCCGTGACCATAGACGAGCGGCGTACCTGCTTTTGGAGCCGCAGCCGTCAGGAATTATGGCGCAAAGGAGATACCTCTGGAGCCATCCAGCATGTTGTCAGCATTACGGCTGATTGTGACGGAGATGCACTTGTGGTAGAGGTGGTCAAGGACGGACCAGCTTGCCATACAGGGGAGGAAAGTTGTTTTTTCCAACCGGTCTACCTTTCGGAGGAACTCAAGCAGTTCAGCTATGAAGGGCTGTATCAGCTGATTGCAGGACGTAAGGCTGTGCCGAAAGAAGGCAGCTACACGACATACCTTTTTGAAAAAGGATTGGATAAAATTTTGAAAAAGGTTGGGGAGGAATGTACAGAGGTTATCATTGGAGGGTGTAAGCAGGATTGGGAGGAGACCGTCTATGAAATTGCAGACCTTACCTATCATGTGATGGTGCTGATGGTACAACTGGGAATCACCGTGGAGGATATCACACGGGAGCTGGAAAAGCGGCATGTCATGGATTATAAGGTCAAGCAGGAGCGGCTGCAATGAGAAACAGCCCATTTCTTTGTTCTGTGCATACGCATACAACTCTGTGCGATGGAAAGGATAGCATGGAAGACATGGTATCAGCGGCTTATACAGCTGGTGTGCGGTATTATGGGATATCCAGCCACAGCCATACGCCGATTGCACAGGATCAGGGGTTGGTGCTGCCGCAGGATATGACAGCCTATTGCAGGGTGGCGGAACGACTCCAAAAGCAGTATGAAGGAAAGATGGAGATTTTGCTGGGATTGGAGTGGGACAGTTGTGCAGACGTCAGCTTTGATGGATTTGCATACTGGATTGGAAGCGTGCACCACCTAAAATGCCAAAGTGGAGCTTATTATGCGGTAGATTTAGATGCTGAAACCCTGATTTCTTGTCAGCAGGAAGCCTTTTATGGTGATGTGTATGCCATGATACAGGCGTATTTTGAACAGATTGCACAGGTTGCAGCACTGCGCCCTCCGATTTTGGGACACATGGACTTGATTACAAAATGCAATGCAGGAAATCGTTTTTTTGATGAAGAGGAAAAAATTTATCAGGAGATGGCGCTGCAAGCATTACAGGCGGTCAATCCGCTGCAAACGGTGCTGGAGGTGAATACTGGTGCAATGGCGCGAGGGTATCGAAAAACACCATATCCGGCACTCTTTTTGCTGAAAGAATGGCGTGCCAGAGGCGGACAAATCGTGATTACGGCAGATGCACATACGAAGGAAGGAATTGTTTATGGCTATGCTGATGCAATTGCGTTTGCTGAGCAGGCAGGCTTCAAAGAATCGGTGATATTGACTGCAAACGGTTGGATTCCGTGCCCTTTGCATGAATAAAAGGGAAAAGCATAATAAAACACGGTCTGCTCAGCAGACCGTGTTTTGTTTGAGCTTATCTGGATTTTAACATTTTAAGACCGACCTCAATCAGTCGCAGCCCGCAGTGATAGTAATCGCCCATCAAATCGTAAATGCTGTCCTCGGACAGTACGCCGCGATGGAGTGTTTTGGGAATTCGGTTGTTTTTGTCATCTTCCAAATCCTGTTCGCGCTGCTCACTGTAATAGTATTCGATGAGTGCTTGATAACGGTCGGTGTTTTCCTCCATAAAATCTAAGATGTTCTGAAGAGCTTCTATTTTTTCGGTTTGTTCATTGAGAATATGTTCCATTTTTGTGATATGTGTATAATCTGTCATGCAATCTCTCCTATGTGAGCGTTGGCTCTTTGCGAATCTACTGGGATTTTGAGGAGCGGTTAAAAAATAGTGTACAAGATGACGCCCAATACGCCGCTGCCCGCCATTACATAAATGGGATTGCATTTCCATTTTCGAAGGATAAAAAATGCAGCCACAAAGATGATACATGCAACCCTGTCAATTTGTCCTAGATTGGAGGGCAGTGTTCGCTGACCGTAGACTGCCAGAATGAGCAGTGAAATACCTGCTGATGCAATCATGGCAACAACAGCAGGACGCAGCCCTGCGAGCACGCCCTGAATCAGAGAAAGCCCGCGGAAGCGATTATAAATATATGCCAGTGTTAGAACAATGATACAGGAAGGAAACACACAGCCCAGCGTGGAAATAATCGCGCCGGGGATTCCAGCGGTTTGAATCCCGACAAAGGTTGCGGAGTTTATGGCAATGGGACCGGGGGTCATTTCAGAAATGGTCATGATGTCTGCAAATTGTGGCATGGTGAGCCAGGAATGGATATCGACCACCTGATTTTGAATGAGCGGCATGGCGGCATGCCCGCCGCCAATGCTGAATAATCCGATTTGAAAAAAGCTCCAGAAAAGCTCCCAATAAATCATTTTTGTGTTTGCTCCTTTCGTGCTTTTCCCGAATAGCAGGTGTCAATTGCGCCGATGATTCCACAGACCAAAATAATCACAATGATATTTATATGCAGAAAGCGAGTTGCCGCAAAAGACCCGACCAGTACAAGCAAAGGGAGGAGCCTTTTCTGCTGCAAAACCGTCTTTGCCATATTGAGCACAATATCCAGAATTACGGCAGCGACACCACAGAGCATACCGTTCATGACAAGACTCACAATCATATTGTCACGAAAGGCTTGATAAAATAAAGAAATGATAGAAATGATGATAAGGGGCGGTAAGATTGTGCCAAGAACGGTCAGAAGTGCTCCGGAAATGCCTGCAACATGGTAACCAACCAGAATAGAGGCGTTAATGGCGATGGCACCAGGAGAGGACTGAGCGATGGCGGTGAAATCCAGCATTTCCTGCTCCTCAATCCAGTGCAAATCATCTACAAATTTTTTGCGCATAAGCGGAACAATCACATAACCGCCGCCGAAGGTACAGGCGCTCAGCTGAAAGGTAGAAAAAAATAGTTGTTTCAATTTTTGTCTTTGGGTTTTCACAGGCTCACAACCTTTTATGTTTCTGATGGATTAGAAAGGTTTTTTTCGGTTTGTTATTTTGACAAAGAAGCCGTTGCAGCGGATTTCGATGGCGGCCATTCAGTTCAGCTGAAAGTAATGTGTGATGACCTCTGCAATGCCATCGTGATTGTTATCCCGTTGGGTGAGCGCATCAGCGGCTGCCTTGACCTCCTCAGCAGCATTTGCCATGGCAATGCCGATACCAGCCGCTTGCAGCATCGGGATATCATTTGCAGCATCTCCCACTGCAATGGTATTGGAAATGGGTATATTCATGATATGAGATAACATTTGTACGGCTTTGCCCTTATTCATGCCAATTGGTACGATTTCCAAATATGCTTGACAGGAGAAAAAGCAATCCAGCTCCTGCGACATATTGTTTTGAATCCAATGCTGCATTTGCACAAGCTTTGTTTGTTCGTTAAAATCAATTGCCAGACATTTGACGGGCTGTTCTTGTAAGTCGGTATGGATATCTGCAATGGTTCGATAATCCATTTGAATCAGTTCGCAATACCGGCGTACTGCTTCATCATGACAGCGTGGCTCGACCAATACATTCCAAGTATCATAGGTTTGTATATGGATATTCTGTGCATTTGCATATTCAAAAATGCGAATGGCGTTTGCAAAAGAAAGCGTTTGAGAAAAGATTTGCTGTTGGGTTTCAAAATCATAGATGACAGCGCCGTTATATGCAATGACATAGCAGCCGGAGTGGTCAAGTCCCAATAGATGGGCTTGCTTTAACGCGCTTTGCAGCGGGCGTCCGGTGGTGATGATGACACCATGCCCCTGTTCTAACAGCCGCTCTAATGCCTTTCGATTTCCGGCTGTGATTTTTTTGGCATCATTCAGCAGGGTACCGTCCAAATCTAAAAATAATAATTTTCGTTCCATTTGAGTCCTCACAATTTCTGACATTTGTATGCGGGAAAGGAGAAAGATGGTTTCTTATGATAGAAAAGCGAACCTATGACCATTATCAGGGGGATTGCACAAATTGTCAATGTTGGAATTGTCACAAAGTACCATATTTTTCTGACCGAAATCAGACGGTAGGCGGTTTCGAGTATTTTTATCAATCGCAGCCGGAATCAGCTTGACCAAAATCAGGAAGCGCGGTAGTATGAAAGCAGAACACAACAAGAAAGAGGAATCGAGAGGTTTTTTGTATGAAAAAGTGGTATGTAGGTGTAGATGGCGGCGGAACAAAAACAGCGGTTGCGGTTTCGGGAGCGGATTGTATGCCTGTTGAAACAAGGATTTATCCGACATGCTCGTATCAGTCGATTGGAATTGCGCAGTCTGTTGCACTGATAAAAAAGGGAATCGAGGCGTGTCTGGCGGCGGTAGGGGCATCATTTGCAGATTGTGCCGGCTGCTGTATTGGAATGCCATGCTACGGGGAAAATGCGGAGCATGATGGAGAAATTTGCGCAAGATTAGAGAAGGCACTGGTGCCCATACCGGTTTTGGTGGTCAATGATGGAGAGGTTGCTTGGGCAGGCTCTCTTGCCTGCGAAGAAGGCATACACGTGGTATCCGGAACTGGTTCCATTGCATTTGGACGGGGAGCGGAACGGCAGTTTGCCCGATGCGGTGGTTGGGTAGAGTTTTTTGGAGACGAAGGCTCCTGCTACTGGGTTGGACGGGAAAGTATGAGCCTATTTTCCAAAGAAGCAGATGGTCGGATTCCAAGAGGTGCTTTGTATACACTGGTGACCAAGGAGTTGGGACTGCAAGAGGATTATCGGTTTATTGATTGGGTGATGAAGGAGCTTGCACCCCAGCGGGCACGTGTGGCAGACTTCCAGCGCTATGCGCTGCAGGCTGCACAGGCAGGAGATTTGGCAGTGATTGCACTTTATCAAAAAGCGGCAGATGAGCTGGCTCTGATGATTCGCGCCCTTAAAAATAAATTGCGCTTTTCTACACAACAGATTCCGGTTTCCTATTCCGGCGGATTGTTTCATGCAGGCGAACTGGTTTTGCAGCCGCTTCGGGAGCAGGTGAGCATGCTCGGTTGTGAACTGCAAACGCCAAAGTATTCTGCGGTGGAAGGAGCGCTGATGCTTGCAAGGGAGTATGTCTGTGCTGATGCTGCGGAAGAATCCGTTCCACACAAAAAAGGAAACGCAGAATAGAAAAAGAACCTCCGGCTTTCGCCGGAGGAACTTTTAGAAAAGAAGAGGCAAAGTTATGAGATTATCGGTAAAGAGGACCATACTGCGCACAAGCACGTAAATCAGCTGATTCCGCATCTGCGGTTCCGTAGGCACTCCAACAATGTGGACGGAAGATGGTCTCAACATTGTGCATGGTAACAGGAATACGCAGCATGGAGGCAAGTGTGATGAGGTCAGCGCCCACATGACCATGAATGGTTACCCCATGATTTGCGCCCCAGTTTGCCATAACACTGTACACATCGGTGAATGCACCCGTTCCTGTCAAGCGTGGTGCAAACCATGTGGTCGGCCAAGTGCGGTCGGTACGTTCATCAAGCGTTTTATGGATTTCATCTGGGAGCAGGACTGTGCTGCCTTCTGCAATTTGCAGGACAGGACCAACCCCTTCTACAATGCTCAGACGCAGCAAAGTAACAGGGAATTCAGCGGCTGTTTTGAAGTGGCTGGAGAATCCGCCGCCGCGGAAGTATTCATAATTGGCACGGCACCAGTCGGTTGCCTGTGTGCAGGCATCAATATCTTCAGAAGTCATTTCGTACCATGGCTTCATGCAGGCGGTGCCGCTGGCGTCCTTGGATACGCCAGATGCGTCCAGTGCGGTAGCACCGGAATTGATGAGGTGAATAAAGCCATTTGCAGCCAAACCAGTCGGCTTTTGACCGGTTACCCGTGCCACGGCCTCGGGAGACCAGTATGTGCGAACATCGTGGAAACAGGGAGCCTTATTGCTGACTAAGGTGCCAAGCATCATGGAAACGCCATTGAGCGTATCGTTTTCGGTTGCAAATGGGGTAGGTGCCTTGGGACCATTCCAGTCAAAGGTAGATGCCAGAATTGCCTCCATAAAATCACCGTTTGGCAGCCAGTCGGTCCAGTGGCGCTGTCCTTGGAATCCACCAGCAACAGCATGCTTGCCGAGCGCTTCTTCGTGCCAGCCCATTTCTGCCAGCTTCGGATTTCCGTACAGGATATCACGAGCAATCATGGTCATTTTTACAACAAATTCCCAATCCTTTTCTGGCGGTACCACCTTGGAGCGCGTAATCACATCGCTTAGGTTCTTTCCAGCATTGCAGTCAAAGCCTTCCTTGCAATGGGTATGAACCCATGAAAGAGCCTTTTCAAACTCCGCATGGTCATAGATTTCCAATGTGATTCGGCGAACCAGCTCGGTCATATCCACCCATTCGGGGCGAATGTCAAGATATTTCTGGAAGAATGACATGTCACAATAGGAGCCCATGATGCCCATGGCAACACCGCCCAAATTTACATAGGACTTGCCGCGCATCCAGCCGACCGCAACTGCGCCGCGTGCAAAGCGAATGATTTTTTCCGCGACATCATCTGGAATAGAAGTATCCTGCAAGTCCTGTACATCATGTCCGTAAATGGAAAATGCAGGCAATCCTTTTTGTGCATAGGCTGCCATCACGGCGGCAAGATAGACAGCACCCGGGCGCTCTGTGCCGTTGAAGCCCCAAACTGCTTTTACAGTAAGCGGGTCTAAATCCATTGTTTCGGTTCCATAGCACCAGCAGGGCGTGACGGTCAAGGTTGCACATACGTTTTCTTCTTTGAATTTGGAAGCGCAAGCTGCAGCCTCTGCACCCCCGCCAATGGTAGAATCTGCGATGACACATTGTACAGGTGTGCCATCTGGATAGCGGAGTGTTTGCTGAATCAGCGCAGCCGCAGCGTGTGCCATCGCCATGGTTTGCTGCTCCAGACTTTCGCGGACACCACCCCAGCGCCCATCAATGGTGGGACGAATCCCAATTTTTGGATAATGATTCATAAATGTTTCACGCCTTTCTGTTCGGCTTATATACGGTTATCTGTTCTTGCGTTTCTAATAGCTTTTTTGCCGATGTCAAATCGGGGAAGATATCCAATGCAAGGAATTGTGCAAGGACGTTGCCAAGGACGGTTGCTTCCACCGGACCGGTTAAGACGGTACAGCCGGTTCGGTCAGCGGTCAGCTGCGGCAGCAAGGTGCCGCGTGCCCCACCGCCTACCAATGTAATGGTTTGCAGTTTGCGTCCGGTACAGGCTTGTAAATGCTGGATTGCCTGTGCATAGGTGTCAGCAAGGCTTTCATAGATACAGCGTACAATCTCGCCGGGGGATTGCGGAATTTCCTGCTGACGGTCTGCACATTGCGCACGGATATAGGCAGGGGTATTTCCTGGCACGGAGAGTGCCGAATCCTGTGTGTCGATTCGAGCGGTTGTGTGTGCATGGAGTGCCATTTCTTCCAGCTCTGCGAATGGAAAGGACTGTCCTTCCCGAATCCATTGCCGGCGGGACTCCTGAACAAGCCAGAGTCCGGTCAAATTTGTGAGAAGGGTAATGGTATTGCCGTAGCCGCCTTCATTTGTGAGTGCACCCTGCCGTGCCTGCTCGGTGAGGACGGGGGTGTGCAGTACCGTGCCAAGCAGAGACCATGTACCACAGCTGAGAAAGGCGGTTTCATCATTTTCCACCGGAGCAGCCATGATGGCGCTTGCCGTATCATGTCCGGCAACTGCAATGATAGGAATGGGAGGCAGTCCACTTTGCGCACAAAGCTCCGGCAAAAGGGTGCCCCGAATGGAGCCGGCTGGAGAGAGGGGAGGCAGCAGGGTACGGGGGATTCCAAAGGCGGTACATACGGCATCTGACCAATTGCCCGTATTGCAATCGAGCAGACCTGTGGTGGAGGCAATGGAGTATTCCGCACCAATCTGACCCGTCAGAAGATATGCAAAAAGGTCGGGCATGAGCAGCAGGGTTTTCGCCTGTTTCAAACATTCGGAATGTTGTTCTGTCATAGAAAACAGTTGAAAAACAGTGTTGATTTCCATTATTTGGATACCGGTATGCTGGTAGAGCGTTTGGGCTGGCATACGGGACAGCGCGCGTTCCAAAATACCAGAGGTACGTGCATCACGATAATGCACCGGATTTTCCAGTAAATGTCCGTTTTCATCTAACAGCCCAAAATCAACGCCCCAAGTATCAATACCGATGGCATCAACACCGCCGGCTTGCGCGGCCCGCTTTAGGGAGATACAGATTTCATGGAAAAGGGTATCAATATCCCAATAGAGATGCCCATTTTTTTCAATGGGTACATTGTCCCAACGATGAAGCTCTTCGACGGTGAGTGTCGTGCCGTCGGTTACCGCACGCATTGCGCGTGCACTGGACGCGCCGAAATCAAGGGCGAGCACACGCTTTTCCATGATTAAATCCCTTCGCCTTCCTTGGAATATTTCTTATAGCCGGGGTGTCTTCCGGTGACGCCATAGTAGCTGCGCAAATCAATGAGTTTTTGAATATTCTCACGCGAGATATCATGGCTTCCGCCGAGAATCACGGCATTGATTGTGATTTTCGCCCAAAGCTCTAAGGACTCCATGCGATAGAAAGCGGTAACCAAATCCGCCCCCACTGCCAATGCTCCGTGATTTTCCAAGAGCACGACATCGTGCTCTTGGAGATATGGTGCGATTGCTTCCGGTACTTCATAGGTAGATGGCGTTCCGTAGGGGGTTAAGGGAACAGAGCCGATGACGCTCACATCTTCAATCATGTTATACATATCCATGGGTTTGTGTGCAACCGCAAAGCCGGTCGCCCCGGGCGGGTGTGCATGAATCACAGAAGTGATGTCAGGACGCTCTGCATAACATCTCATGTGCATCTTGAGTTCGCTGGAGGGACGCAATCCGTTGGACTCCTCCTGAATCTCTCCGTTTTTGTTGACCAGTATCAACTTTTCGGGGGTAATGAAAGATTTGCTGATACCAGTTGGAGTTGCGAGGAACAGATTCTCCTCTAATTTGACGCTGACATTGCCATCGTTGGCAGCAACCCAGCCAAGCTGCCACATTTTATAACAGATATCACAGATTTGCTCTCGAACTTCTTGATAATTCATTTGTTATGTACTCCTTATCTTATGCGAGACGGAAGGCTGCGGTATACCGTTGCGGGTCATGCTCCAAAACGGTGATTGTTAGACAGCCATCATCATCTGTACAGGTGAACTGTGTTGCAGGGTCCAGAGCGGACAGGGTGCCATGCAGACCATGGAGGGAGACGGTGCTGGTTCCAGCAGGAAGCTGGTCAAGTAAAAGATACAGCGTACCATTTTTGGTTGTGTAGTGTACCGTGACTCCAGAAGGGGTCGTTTCAGAAAGCCGGTCGGCACAACGCGTTCCGTAAATCGCTTCCCCATTCACACGCAGCCATGCCCCAAGAGTCTCTAGGCGTTCTGCCTGATTGGGCGGAATGGTACCATCTGCCATCGGACCGATATTGATGAGCAGATTTCCTCCGTTTGCGACTGTGCCAACCAGCAGACTGATTAGCTCAGCTTTTGGAATGAGATGGCGTTCATCTTCCACGGCATTATAGCCAAAGGACAGCCCCATGCCACGGCACATTTCCCATTTTTCTTCGCGGCATACCTGACCAAACTTGTATTCCAAAGAGGAAAAATCACGAATTAAGCCATTCCAACGGTCATCAATGACACCTTCTGGTACCGTATTATAGTAATGTGCGAGCAGATGCGGCAGCATATCCTCGCCGCGTTTGGGCCAGCCAATGTCATTCCAGAGGACACTGGGCTGATAGCGGTCAATCAGCTCCATGACCTGCTTATAGGCATAGTCTGCATATTCATAGGTCGGGCAAGCATTTGTGAAATTTTGGGAATCGTGGAAAATGGGGTCGTGTGCAAATCTCCAGTCAATGATTCCGGAGTAGTAGGCGCCCATTTTCATACCCTTTGCGCGTACTGCGCGGGTCAGCTCTCCCATGATATCCCGCTGTGGTCCCATAGCAACCGTGGTATAATCGGTGTATTGACTTGGGAATAGACAAAGTCCGTCATGGTGCTTGGTCGTCAATACAACATATCCGGCACCCGCTTTGCGGAACAGCTCTGCCCATGCATCAGGGTTCCAGTGCTCCGCTTTCCACATGTGAGCGAAGTTTTCGTATCCGAACGCTTCGCCCCATACTTCCTTGTGATGCTCCCACGTGGGACCACGGCGCACGTTGATGGAGTTGAAATACCATTCTGCATAGGGATTGTTGCAAAACCAGTTTTCATCTCCGTCGATTTCACCCAATTGGCAGGTTGGGGGTGCCCATGCGGGGACAGAATATGCCCCCCAATGGACGAAAATACCAAGCTTACAGTCATCATACCAGTCGGGAACGGTGTGGCTTTTCACAGATTCCCATGTTGCGAAATAACGTTTTTCCATGAGATACCTCCTGTTAGCCCTTGACAGCGCCAGCGGTCATACCGGCAATGATATATTTCTGTGCAAATAGATAGAGCAGGATAACGGGCAGGGAAACCAAAATCATATCTGCACATACAAGGTTCCAGCTGCGGTTGTAGGTTCCATAAAAGCTGTAAATAGACATCGGCAGCGTGTATTTGCTGGAGCTATTGAGCAGATACATGGGATATTGGAAATCATTCCAAACCCACATGAAATTCAGGATACCTGTGGTGGCAGTGACTGGTGTCAGCAGCGGCATAATGATGCGGGTGAACAGGGAAAAGCCGGTGCAGCCATCAATGACGGCTGCTTCGTCAAGCTCTTTGGGAATGCCCACAATAAAGCTTGAAAACAGCATAGAGGTAAACGGCAGATAGATTGCAGAATAAATCAGAACCAACGAGGTGCGCGTGCCGTAAATTCCCATCATTTTGAGCATTTCAACGGTTGGAAGCGCGGCAAATGGTGCAATGATACCAAAGGTCATAAATTTGGATACAAAGCGGTTGAACCAGTTGCGCCGGCGCACAAGGATATAGCTCATCATGGAGGAGAACAACAGAATGAGAATGACGGAAAATACTGTGATATAGGTGCTGTTCAGCAGGGATTGAAAGATTTTTCCGGATTCCCATACCTCTACATAGTTGGAAAACAGCCATTCACTCGGCGGCTTGATGGAAAGGATATTGGATTCGCCATAGGACTTAAAGGAAGTCATGAAAACCATGGCGAGTGGATAGAGAATCAGCAGACTGAAAACCCATAATAAGACTTCCAGCAGGATATTTACACTTTTTTTCTCATGCATCAGTCAATATCCTCCCATCTTGCGCTGAATTTTTGGTATGCGATGGCGACAATCACGAGTAAAATGGTGAAAACAAAGTTGACTGCAACAGATTGCGCAAAACGTCCCTGAGACATTTCGTTCATAATCAGTGTGCCGAAGGTTTCCGTATCATGACCGGGACCGCCCTGTGTCATGACATATACAAGGTCAAACATTTTCAAGCCATAAATCAATGAAAACAAGATGTTTACATTCACAGAGGGCATAATCAGCGGGAGAATGATGGATTTGAAACGAACCCAGCCGGTTGCACCGTCTACCATTGCAGCTTCCAGATAGTCACTGGAAATGGATTGCAGACCGGCGAGCGTAATGACCATCGCATAGCCAAGGGAACGCCAGATTTCCGCAAGATTGATTGTGACAAGCGCGGGAATACGCAAGCCGAGCCATTGCTGTGTCCATTCCTCCAGCCGCAGTGCAATGAGTGCCTGATTGACAACGCCGGTATGATAATCAAACAATGCGGCAAAAATCAGACCAACAATCAGTGCCGAGAAAATTGCGGGGATAAAATAGATGGTACGCAGAACATTTCGAGTCTTGAGCTTGCGGTTGAGTGCCAGCGCAAATACGAAGCCTAAAATCGTGACGCCGACTGTTTTGACAACTGCAAAAATAATGGTATTGACAAAAGCTGTCATCAGGGAGCGGTTATCCAAGATTTCCGCAAAGTTTTTCAGACCAACAAACTGTAAGTCAGAGGTATTATACTGATTCCAGTCTGTAAAGGCGTAAAAGTATCCTATTGTGGAGGGCAGTACAAAAAAGATGAGGAATACTGCCAAAGGAAGAATCAACATATAGGAAGGATAGATCTTTTTTTGATTCATAAATATCCCTTCTCTCTTGACCATGAAAAAACGAGCCGGATTCCGATGGTCATACAATCAAAGTTTTACAGGGTGATGCGTTAGAATCCGGGCGCTTGCTGTGCCTGTGCAAGAGAGATACGGCTTTTATCCATATTTGCAAGGGCTTCCTCTACGGTGCTGGCGCCAAGCATGGCTTCCTGAATGCACTTAGCGGTTTCGGTCTGGGTAAAGCCGATGACGTTGCCCCAAGTGCTGGAATTGCGGTGTGCACGCTCCAGAACGCCATTTTCCTTTGCTTCTTCATACTGCGGAGGTACTACACAGGTGGTCTGTCCCTTGAACACTGGTGCGGTGTTGATGCCGTCAAAGATTACATTATAGTTCTCTGGATTTGCCATGAACTCAATAAATTCTTTTGCAGCTTCTACATTTTCACTGTTCTTGTTGACCAGCAGCAGAGAGGTGTTTGGTCCTTCAATGGAGCCTTCCGGAGCGGTTCCCATAAATGCAGGCATCAGACCGAACTTTTCAGCCATACCGGGATATTTCTGCTCCAAATCGGTGTAAAGCCATGTGTCCCAAGTGAGCATCATTGCATATTCGCCAGAACCCATGGCATCAATGCCATAGTCCCATGAGTTTGCTGCAAAGTTTTCACCCAGATAGCCCTTATTTGCCATGTCGGTGTACCACTGTACCATACCCTTCATTTCCGGAATATCGGCATAGGTGATTTTGTTGGTGTTGATTTGCTCGCGAACGCTTTCATCTTCAAAAATGGGGTCCATAGCAACCTGTTCCAAAATGGGCCAGACATCTTTGAATCCGATATAGAGTGGGTTGACTCCGTTGGATTTCAGTGTTTCACAAGCTGCCATAAATTCGTCCTGTGTGGTGGGCAGCGCAATGTTGTATTTGGAGAAGATTTCCTTGTTGTAGTAGAAACCGGTGTTGGTTGCCTCCCAGAGCGGAAGTCCCCAGATTTTTCCGTTCCATTCCGCCTGATCGATGACAGTATCTTCTACATCAGAGATCCATGCGGCATCAGAAAAGTCAACAAAGTTTTTTTCGGGATTATATGCCTTGAGTGTTTCATTGCCGAAGCACATGAAAATATCCGGAATATCACCTGTATTAAATTTGGTCAGAGAGACCTGTTCAAAGTTGTTGCCGGGGATTCCCTGCAAATCCAGCTTGTTTCCGGTTTTTTCTTCGTAAAGAGAGAATGCCTTGTCCATATAGGGACGACCCATGTCATTGGAGTTGCCCATGACCACCAGAGTGACTGTGTCCTTTCCGGCATCTCCGCCTGCGCTATTGCCTCCGCCTGAACAGCCTGCCAGCGTAGTGGCCATCATTGCAGCCGTAATTGTCCATGCCAATGTTTTTTTCCAGTTCATAAGAATCCTCCTACTCATTTTCCTGACATACGGAACCCATTTGATTTTTCTGTGTTTCTCATTTGTGTAAATTCAGTATAAAAGATGGAGTGTATTTAGAAAATGGAAAAAGGTAAGAAGTAGATGGACAAACCGTAGTTTTTGTCGGAATCCCTTTGGTGTGACCGTGAATTTTACTAAGAAATGATTGACGAATTTTGGGGAATATGCTATGCTCGTGACAAATATGAAGCGAGGCAGATTGAAATGCTCAGGAAGATGTGTTTACGAACCAAGCTGTTTTTGGCAGTGTCGTCCATGCTTACCATTCTCATGCTGCTCTTTGGGCTCGTTTTGAGCAGAGTCATTTTGCAGAACGCAAGAAAAAATTGGGATACAGCCAATCAGCAGGGAATCAATACAATTTCAGCAAACTTTTCACGGGCTTTGTGGGATATCAATGAGGTGAGCAAGCACATTCATAACACAGAGGATATCCATGAGGTTTTTCACGCAATCCCTCAGGGAGAGGGCAATTATTTCGATAAGCACCCGCTGATGCGGGACCGGCTTTTGGCAGAACTGTATGCCGCTTTGGGTGGGCGCAATTTGAATGGACAGATTATGGTGGTCTCCCGTTATGGGGATTATATTTATGTGGACAATCGTCCAGATGACTGCACCCCAAGCAGTGCACAGGTTTTGGAACAGAAATCCGTTCAATGGGGACTTTCCACTGAGGATTTTATGCGTATTTTCCTTCCGGATCAGGACCTGCTGCATGAAACGGAGGAGCCTATGCTGACCTTGGCACGCCCGCTGCGCACCAGCTGGCAGACCTATGGTGTAATCCTGTATAGTGTGCCTTTGGAAAAATTTGACGGAATCTGTGAGCCATATTTGAAGCAGTCGGATTCCAGCATCGTGCTGGTCGATAAAAACCGAAAAATTTTTTATGAATACACAGACGGCAATCTGCGTGCGCCGGAGGAATGGTATGTAGACAATCGGATTGAGGCGCATACACAATATGACAAAGGGCGGTTTTGTGTCACAACCCTGCGGTTGGAGGAAACAGATGCCTATTTGGTTCAGGTCAGCGGTCTGGGTTCGCTGCGGGAGCAGCTCCATCGGATACAAATGATTTTGCTTTTGTCTTACATGGTTGTACAGATTTTTTCCCTGCTGTCCATTGATTTTGTAATCAAGCGCTTGACCATGCCGCTCCAACAGCTTCGCAAGGAGGTGGACGAAATATCCCTGGATGGTGTTCTGCTGCTTCCAAAAGACCATGAAAATAATGAGATACAGACGTTACGAGAGGCGATTTCTGAAATGGTACAGCGTTTTCGAGAGCAAAATGAGAGACTGCTGCTGGCGAGAGAATATGATTTGAAATCTCGACTCAATGCGATGGAGGCACAGCTAAATTCCCATTTTTTATACAATACACTGGCAGTCATTGGTGCGGTGGGTCAGATGGAGGGCAGCCGAACTGCTCCGCGGCTTTGTGCAAAGCTTGCCAAGCTGCTTCGATATTCTGTGGATTATAATTTCAAATGTGTGACGTTGCAGGACGAATTGGATAATGTACGCGATTATCTGGAAATTATGGGGGCACGATATGATGGGCAAACCGAGTTCATCTGGCAGATTTCGCCGCAGGCAGCACAGATTGAGGTGCCAAAGCTAATCCTCCAGCCCATTGTAGAGAATTGCTTCAAGCATAGCTTTCACAATCAGGAGGGAATGAAGCAAATCAAAATCATCAACCAATGTGACGCGGAGCGCTGGTCGATAGAGGTTCGGAACAATGGGGAACCGATGACGCCGGAGACAATCGAAAGCATCTATCAAAGGTTTGCCCAGTATCGGGAGGAGCTTAGCACAGGACGGCTGGACGCGCGTGAGATTGGGACAGGATTTGGGCTGGGGAATACCGTTTTACGCCTGTTTTTGTTTTATAAGGGAGATGAAACCTTTCATATTTCGCTTGAGGGGCAGGAAACCGTTGTAAAGATAGGAGGACCAATCCATGGAAGGTGAGATTCGTTTTGTAATCGTAGAAGATGAGCCGCTTATTTTGCAGCAGTTGGAATATAGTATTTGTGCATGCAGTCCCAGATATCGTGTGGTCGGAAAAGCAAGGAATGGAAAGGACGGCTTACAGGAAATCCAAAAGCATCAGCCGGATATTGTTATTACAGATATTCAGATGCCGATATTGTCCGGTTTGGATATGATTGCGCAGGCACGGGAGAACGGACTGGGCGGACGCTATTTGATTTTATCCGGCTATGGAGAATTTCAATATGCACAGTCTGCCCTGCGGCTGGGGGTAGAGGATTATCTGCTCAAGCCCATTGACCCGGACGATTTGGAATTGCAGCTCAAGAGTCTGACAGAGAAAGTGGCACAGGGCAAAGAGAATGATTTTGCTGTGTATGTAAGGCAGTGGTTCAATTTAGACATTCGCCCCAAGGAAATCGCGCCGCTGCCGCAGGGAGAGGTCTGTTATTTCATCTTTGCAGAGGTTGGAGCTGCTGCTTCCCGAACATACGGAGAGTTCAGCCCGGGTGTACAATTCTGGAAGGAGAATACCTTTGCGTGGTTGGAAGCAATACAGGAGAAGTGGAAAATCCATATCGAACATTTTACCGGTAATTATGCAAACGAACATGTTTTTGCGATGATACAGAGCCAAGAGGGGCAGAATGAACGAATCCGCATGATTGCAGAGGATATCCTTGCCTGCTGTCGAGGCAGGCTTCCTATTTTTATGATTGTCACAGAGGCAATGCGGGAGCCGACAGATTTTGTGCAGCAGATTCATAGCGTTGCAGAGTGCCGCATGATGGCATTTCCATTTGGGAGCAGCGGCGTGTGGTGCATGGGACTGGAGCGGCTTCCGGCAATTTCAGAGGTACTGCCCAATTCCTTTCGCCGGCTGAGCACACAGATTGTGGAGCAGCTGCCGTATCAGGAAGCGGAATCCCTGAAAGAGCTTGTGCGATATTGGCAAAAGGAGCAGCCTTGTGAGGCAGTTTTCTTGCGGCAGTTGGAATATCTCTTGGGCAAGCTGGGGGATCATGGCTACGAGACAGATACGCTGACAGCAGGAGAGCTGTTGGCAGATGCCTTGGACTTTTCTGATGTTGTGGATACCCTGTATCCGTTTTTGCGCACTCCGGCAGCATCAGACAAAAATACAGGAGCCTCTGGACAGATTACAGAAATCAAACGCTATATCGACAGGAATTATGATAAAGCGCTCAATTATCGGGTGCTCTATGAGAATTTTGGCTACAACGAAAAGTATATTGCGTATTTGTTCAAAAAAGAGATGGGTATTTCACCCAGTAAATATATTGTCAATGTACGTATCGAAGCGGCCAAGCGGCTGCTTTTGACCCGCCCCGATTTGCTGCAAAAAGATGTGGCACAGAAGGTCGGGTTTACAGACCCTTTATATTTTAGCCGCGTTTTTCGTGACATTGTTGGGCTAAGTCCAAGTAAGTTTGTGAAAAGAAATCGTCATTCTTAACAAAAATATAAAAAAAATTTGTGAAGGATAGGCATTGAATCTGCGGAAAAAACAGTATTATACTATAAGTAATGTAAATTCCCATTTTTCTTGTGGAAGCTCATTTGTGTACCGGCTTCATCGTTCAAAAATGGAGGATTTATTATGGCAAGCATTTCTTTAGAACATATCAAAAAAGTGTATCCCGGCAATGTTGAGGTCATTGCAGATTTGAATCTTGAGATTCAGGATAAGGAGTTTATCATTCTCGTAGGTCCCTCGGGCTGCGGCAAATCGACCACACTGCGTATGATAGCCGGATTGGAGGAAATTTCCGGCGGTCAGCTTCGCATTGGGGACCGCGTTGTCAACGATGTCCCGCCCAAGGATCGCGATATTGCAATGGTATTCCAAAATTATGCGCTTTATCCGCACATGACCGTATACAAAAATATGGCATTCGCTTTGAAGCTGCGTAAAGTGCCAAAGGACGAAATCGACCGCAAGGTGCATGAGGCGGCAAAAATGCTCGATATTGAACATTTGCTCAATCGTAAGCCGAAGGCGCTTTCCGGCGGTCAGCGGCAGCGCGTTGCGCTGGGGCGTGCCATGGTGCGCAATCCATCGGTATTTTTGCTCGACGAACCGCTTTCCAATCTCGACGCGAAGCTTCGTACACAAATGCGCACAGAAATCAGTAAGCTGCACAAAAAGCTCGGCACAACATTTGTCTATGTCACACACGACCAGACAGAGGCGATGACTATGGGGGATCGCATCGTTGTCATGAAGGACGGTGTCATTCAGCAGTTTGATACCCCTCAAAATCTGTATACGAGCCCGTGCAATTTATTTGTCGCTGGTTTTATTGGTTCGCCGCAGATGAATTTTATTGATGCGGTTGTTTGCCGCGCTGATGATGGATATGCAGTAGAGTTTGCAGGATTCCGAATCCCCATTCCACAGGGAAAAACAGAACATGCAGATATGGAAGCCTATGTGGGCAAGCCCGTGGTTTTGGGCGTGCGTCCAGAGGATTTCCATGTAGAAGCGGCCTTCCTTGATATGTCGAAAGAAAGTGTAATTTCTGCTGATATTGAAATTGCAGAGCTGATGGGAGCAGAAGTTTACTTATATATGCAATGCCAGGGACAGCGCTTGGTTGCACGTGTTCCGTCCCGCACCCAAGCTGCGTGCGGAGACCATATTCAAATTGCTCTCGACAGAAATAAATTCCACTTGTTTGACAAGGAAACAGAACAGGTGATTTTTAACTGATGAAGGAACAGCGCCGCAAGGAGAACCATTCTCTTTGCGGCTTTTATGTGCGAGTATATTGTGAGGTACAGATGAATCTGTTTCGTTTATTTTATGAAAATCCGCGCGCAGAGATACCGGAGGACGCTCCGCCCAAAACAGGAGCAGCACTCTTGTTTGAAATTGTGCGCCGAGACGGTTGGGATATTTGCAAAATGGCAGCTCTGTGTCTGCTGACCTGTATTCCCATTGTAACAATTCCGGCTGCATTATCCGGTTTTCATGCGGGGGTCATGCGTATTTTGCAGGACGTACCGGGCGACCCGTGGTTTGATTTTCGCCATGGGTGGCAAAGCTGCTGGAAAAAAGCATTGCCCATTACTCTTTTCTTTCTGACTGCCGGAGGCTTATTGCAATTCGCACTCCGATATTATGCAGCACAGCAGGGTGTCCTTGCGGGGCTTTCTCTTGTGTGCACAGGACTTTTGATTGTGCTTGCCATGGCGGCAGTTTATGTATTCCCTATGCTGGTTGCCGTGGAGCTGGACACAAAAGCGATTGTGAAAAATGCGTTTTTGCTCGCCTTGGCACGTCCGCATCATGCGATTTCCGGTGTTGCAGCGGGGGTCGCGTTGATGACGGCAGCCGGATTTCTTTCTCCCGTGCTGCTTCCGGTATGGGCAGTGCTGACACTTGTAACGGTTGCGATACTTGCAGACTGGTTTGCGTGGCGGGACATTCAAGAGCTTATTATTCGTTGACATTGTGATGGAACTCCATCGCATGGAAATAAACAGGAGGTAGTTGTATTATGGTGAATCGTTTTGTTTTGAACAGTGTATCCTATCATGGAAAGGGAGCCATTCAGGAAATTCCGGGAATTATCGAGAGCAAGGGCTTCAAAAAGGCTTTTATTGCCTCAGATCCCGATTTGATTCAGTTTCAGGTGACCAAAAAGGTTACCGATTTGCTGGACGCAAAGGGAATGGCATATACCTTGTATTCCGATATTAAGCCCAATCCAACCATTGAGAATGTAAAGGCGGGTGTTGAGGCATATAAGGCTTCGGGCGCGGATTATATGATTGCGATTGGCGGTGGTTCGTCTATGGATACCGGTAAGGCAATTGGTATTATTATCAACAATCCGGAGTTTGCAGATGTACGCTCGCTGGAGGGCGTAGCGCCGACCAAAAATCGTACCGTATTTACCATTGCAGTGCCCACAACTGCGGGTACCGCTGCCGAGGCAACCATCAACTATGTGATTACAGACGTAGAAAAGAAGCGCAAGTTTGTCTGTGTAGATACCAACGATATTCCAGATGTTGCGGTTGTAGACCCGGAAATGATGGCAAGTATGCCGAAGAAGCTGACCGCTGCAACCGGTATGGACGCCCTGACCCATGCAATCGAAGGCTACACCACAAAGGCAGCATGGGAGCTGGCAGACTGCCTGAATTTGGAAGCAATTCGTCTGATTTCCAGAGGTCTGCGCAGTGCAGTCAATGGAGAAGATGCAGGACGTGAGGATATGGCATTGGGTCAGTTTGTGACAGGCATGGCATTTTCGAATGTTGGTTTGGGCATTGCACATTCAATGGCGCACACATTGGGTGCAGTGTATGATACACCGCATGGTGTTGCCTGCGCAATGATGCTGCCGATTGTTATGGAGTATAATGCAGAGTGCAGCGGAGAGAAATATAAGGCGATTGCAGAAGCAATGGGTGTTGATACAACGGGAATGAATCAGCAGGCTTACCGTAAGGCTGCCATTGATGCAGTGCGTCAGCTGTCTGTTGATGTTGGAATTCCAACCAAGCTGGAAGCGCTCCGCGAGGAGGACCTTGATTTTCTGGCAGAGTCCGCTTTTGCAGACGCTTGCTGCCCGGGAAATCCGAAGGATACCAATGTTGCAGATTTGAAGGAGCTGTTCCGCAAATTGCAGTGATAGAAGTTTACATATTCTGTAAAAACAAAGAGTGGTGCTGTTGATACAGCACCACTCTTTGTTTATCGTCATATTTGGAATTCAAAAGCGGTTTTTGGAGTTTTTATTCTGCAAAAGCACGTCAATCGGCGATTTGATTTGCGTGTACTGTCGCATAAGCAGTTCCGCCTGTGACACTTTCAATTTGAATGCGGAATTGGCAGTTGGAACTGTCACTGCCTACATAAAATACCTCCTGCCGCTTTTCTCCTGGATTCATTTGCGGAGACATGGCAGAGACGATTTCTCCTTTTCCAATGTCATATAAATAGACATGGACAGGCTCTGAATACTTTGGCACTTCGCAGTACCAACGGAGATAGAAGCCCTCTCCCTTTTCCATAATAAATCTTGGGGTTTCATCTGTTCCACGGCTGCCTGTATCCAGATTCCATTCCTGTAAAAGTGTATTGTGCTGTGCCGCGGAAGATGCTGAAACAGAAGCATTATCTGATGAGATATTTTGTGCGGTATGGACTGCGTCAGCCTGCATGACAGCAGCAGAAAGCAGCATACAACCTACAAACATAACACTCAGAATCTTTTTTACAGGCTGTTTCATAATTTTGACCTCCTTAATTTTTTGTTTCTTCGAAGAATCTATCTGTATATTATCACACAGATATACGGCATGCAACATCATCGAATCAAAACAGACACACCAAAGCGCTACGGACTCTGGTGTGTCTGAATATCTTCCAAACCGGCAGAAGATAGAAAGAAAAGAATCAGAGTATTCCATGAACTGGAGTCAAGGTCTGATTGTATTTTCTCTGAGAATTTCTGCCCTTCCTCCAACTTCAATCCATCATTTATGATTGTTTACTTTTTGTTTTTTTCGGATAATATGATTCCGAATCCTACTAGAAATGGAACAGCAATCATTATCCATTGCAGAATACTAATATATCTAAAAGCAGAAATATAGAAATCGCCTTTTAACATATCAATATACTGCGTAACTTTGGATAGGGCAATTACTATGGACAGCGTCAACATTGCTCCACAGCATAAAAGTATTCCACTCTTTCTCATGAATCTTCTCCATAAATCATCTGATACGCACCATTTTTCCATTCATAATACTCAATTCGCTCAAGAGCAACAATCGTTTCATTGCAAAGTCTCCTTTATCTGACAGTCCATTAGCACTTGTTTGAACATAAAAGTTGCACAAAAACTGTTCATTGTATAGACGATTGGTATGGAATCAAAACGCAGTGGAGAAATACAGGATTTTTTGATGCAGTTTTTCTGTTTTCTGCAATTATCTATCAAAGCAATATGCGAAATTTTTAATTTGACTGATATTGTCTTGCTGTAACATTGATATCTACTACGCCACCGCTTTCAGAAGGTATGTTGATTTCCCACGTACCACTGATGTTATCTGTATATACATTTCTAATACGTTCTCCCTTTTTTAGGGTAACAGCATCATATTTGACCTCTTTCCAGCCGTTCTTCCATGTAATATTGACAATAACAGGGGCATCACCTGTATTTTTAAGCCAGATATTTAGGGCATTACCGTCTGCTTTTTTGCAAGTAAATGAATTTACGTAAGCTCGTTTGCCCTTGTAGTTCACGTTGTCTATCGGAAGAATATCTTCACTACTGAACGGAGTGATTGGGTCATCTTCTTCATTCCATATCGTTGTGATTTGAATCGGAGCATCTGGCACATCAGGTACAAATACGTTCTGGTAATCATCTGGTGATACACCAGCAAAATCGTCAAAGAGACTGATTTGCGTTGGGGCATTGGGTATATCAGGTACAAAACGTGAAACTGCATAATCATGATGCAGCAAATGAGGCATATCAAAATTTGTTGTAATAGAACTTACAGCACTCGCATAGATTATGCCAGCCGACGTCAGCATACAACCTACAAACATAACACTCAGAATCTTTTTTACGGGCTGTTTCATAATTTTGACCTCTTTAATTTTTTGTTCCTTCGAAGAATCTATCTGTATATTATCACACAGATATACGGCATGCAACATCATCGAATCAAAACAGACACACCAAAGCGCTATGGACTCTGGTGTGTCTGAATATATTCCAAACCGGCAGAAGATAGAAAGAAAAGAAAAAGATATATTTAGAGAATGAAACTGCCGGATATGGACGATTTAGCTGATTCAAAGAAATGATTATAGTTTCTCAAGCAATATGACACGCATAATATTAGAGTTGTCTGCT